>NZ_JANFNY010000064.1 GCF_024437745.1 Roseomonas sp. GC11
GCATTTCCGCCGCGGCGAGTACGCTGCCTGAGCCGGGTCCCGCCCGCACCGCGCCCCGATCGGGTTCTGCCCGGCGAGGCCGCCCCCCGCGAAGCCACGATGCCCGACCCGCGCGGCGCCCAGCGCTGGGCGGAGGCCGTGCTGCGCCGCGACCCGCGCCAGATCGAGGCGCGCGCCAGCGCCGTCGAGGCCGCCCTGGCCCTGGGCGAGATCGCCCGCGCCGAGGCCCTGCTGGCCGAGGGCCGCGCCCTGATGCCGAATGAGCCGCGCCTCTCCCTGCTGGAGGCCCGGCTGGCCCGCGCCACCGGGGATGGCGCCCGCGCCCGCGCCGCCCTGGCCCTGGCCGCCGAGCAGCGCCGTGGCCAGATCGGCACCCCCTATGCCGCCGCGCCGGAAGGGGAGGGCGCGCGCCGCGTCGCCCTGGCCGGGCGCAGCCTCACCACCCCGCCCGCCCTGGTGGGCGGCGGCTATGCCGTGCCGCTCACCACCGCCCAGCCGGTGGCGGTGGAAGACCCGCTGCTGGGCCAGATCAACCGCGAACTGGCCCAGGTGCAGGATGAGGCGGCGCCGCGCCTCGCCGCCTCCGCCGATGTGCGCAGCCGCTCCGGCTCCGGCGGGCTGGACCGCATGGTGACGCTGGGCGCCAGCGCCGAGGCCTCCGCCCCGCTGCCCGACCTCGGCGGGCGCCTCACGCTGCGCGCCCAGGCCGTCAATGCCGATGCCGGCAATATGGGCCAGGATGCCGCCACCATCAGCCGCTTCGGCTCCAATGCCGCCTCTGTGGCGAGCAATGGCTCCATCACCAGCGCCCAGGCGCGCACGCTGACGCCGCAGAGCTCGGCCACCGGCGTCTCGCTTGGCCTCGGCTATACGCGGGACAGCTTCTCGGCCGATATCGGCAGCACGCCGCTCGGCTTCCGCAAGGAGAATGTGCTGGGCGGGGTGGAGGTGGCGCCCTCGCTCACCAGCAATCTGCGCCTGCGCGTCACCGCCGAGCGCCGCGCCGTCACCGACACGCTGCTCTCCTGGAGCGGCATGCGCGACCCCTCCACCGGCATCACCTGGGGCGGCGTGGTGCGCAACACGGCGCGCGCCCAGCTCGAATACGCGCTGGGGCCGGATACCAACGCCTATCTCGGTGGCGGCTATTCGACGCTGGAGGGCGATGGCGTCGCCGACAACACCCGCATCGAGGCCTATGGCGGCATCAGCCACACGCTGTTCCGCCGGCCGGATTCGGAACTCGTCACCGGGCTGGACCTGATCTACCAGTCCTATGACAAGAACCTGCGCTACTTCACGCTCGGCCAGGGCGGGTATTTCAGCCCGCAATCCTTCATGGCCGCCTCCATCCCACTCGACTACCGCGCGCGCTGGGGGGATTTCTCCTACCGCATCGGCGGCAGCATCGGCCTCGCCTCCTTCCAGGAGGACCGCAGCCCGTATTTCCCGAACGACGCGACGCTCCAGGCCCAGCAGGTTGCGCTGGCGGCCTCGAACTCCGGCTACAGCGCCTATTACACGGGGCAATCGGCCACGGCGGTCACCGGCGGGCTGCGCGCGGATGCGGAATATGCGCTGACCCCCGCGCTGCGCGTCGGCGCCGCGCTGCGCTACGACCGCTCCGCCGACTGGAGCGACGCGCGCGGCCTGCTCTACGCTCGCTACCGAATCGATCCCTGAGGCCCGCGCCTCGCATCTCCAGGACGAGAGACCCCGATGACGCAGCCCGACCCCGCCGCGCTCACCTATCTGGCCCGGCGTGACGTCAGCGCGCAGTGGCGCGGTTTCCTGCGGGCGCTGGTGGAGACGCTGGATGGCAGCCTGGACCGTGCCGGGCGGGACGGGCTGCTGCGCGCCGTGGGCGCGCGCCTCGGCGCCGCCCTGCCGCTGGCCGCCGCCGAGACCCTGCCCGTGCTGGAAGCCCGCATGAACGAGGCCCTGGCCGGCATGGCCTGGGGCTATGTCTCCCTCAGCGTCGATGAGGCGGACCGCAGCCTGCGCCTGACCCATCTCGCCCTGCCCGTCCTGCCGGTGGCCGGCGACGACTCCGGGGCCTGGATGGGCGCCGTGCTGGAAGGGCTCTATGGCGCCTGGCTGGGGGCGCAGCAGGGCGGCGCCGCGGGCGGGGCTACCCTGCGCGTGGTGCAGGGCGATACCGGGCGGCTCGTCCTGCGCTACGGGATGTAAGTTGTTGGTTTGGTAGATTTTGAATTCGTTAGAAAGATTTGTTCTTTTTTGTAAAAAAGAACCAAAAAACTTTTTTCGGCTGGCGTCCCGCCCTGCGCCTGAAGCGGGATGCTAAACTGAAAGAAAGTCTTTTTGCTTCTTTTTCTTCAGAAAAAGAAGATCTTTTACTTCTTCTGATATCTTCATGGCGCCACGACAATCTTGCTAAGAGCGGCCTGTCATGTAACCGGACCGCTTGCGGCATGATGCCGCCCCCGGCATCCTCCTTCTCAACAACCGAGAGAGCAGGAGGGTCCGGATGCGCCTTGCGGTGCTCAAGGAACGGCGTGCGGGTGAGACCCGTGTCGCCGCCACGCCGGAGACGGTGAAAAAACTGATCGCCCTGGGCATCGGCGTGTCGGTGGAAAGCGGGGCGGGGATCGAGTCCGGCCTGACGGATGCCGCCTATCGCGAGGCCGGGGCGGAGATCGCCGCCGATGCCGCCGCGGCGCTGGCCGGGGCGCGCATCGTGCTGAAGGTGCGCGCGCCGCTGGGCACGGGGGAGGGGGCGGTCGATGAGCTCTCCCTCATCCCGCGCGGGGCGCTGCTGATCGGCAGGCTGGAGGCGGTGGCCAACCCCGCCCGTGCCCGCGTCTATGCCGAGCTGGGCATCGAGGCGTGCAGCATGGAACTGCTGCCGCGCATCACCCGCGCGCAGAGCATGGACGTGCTCTCCTCCCAGGCCAATCTCGCCGGCTACCGCGCGGTGGTCGAGGGCGCGGGCGCCTTCGACAAGGGCTTCCCGATGCTGATGACGGCGGCGGGCACCATCCCGGCGGCCAATGTCTTCGTCATGGGCGCGGGGGTCGCGGGGTTGCAGGCCATCGCCACGGCGCGGCGCCTGGGCGGGCGCGTCTCGGCCACCGATGTGCGGCCGGCGGCGAAGGAGGAGATCAAGTCCCTCGGCGCCAGCTTCGTCGGCTATGAGGACGAGGAGAGCCAGGCGGCGCAGACGGCGGGCGGCTATGCCAAGCAGCTTTCCGCCAATTTCTACGCCAAACAGGCCGAGGTGGTGGCCGC
This sequence comes from Roseomonas sp. GC11, assembly GCF_024437745.1. GTDB lineage: Bacteria > Pseudomonadota > Alphaproteobacteria > Acetobacterales > Acetobacteraceae > Pseudoroseomonas. The sequence continues at coordinate 3,250 of NZ_JANFNY010000064.1, forward strand.
CCATGTGGTGAAGCAGGATGTCGTGGTCTGCACCGCGCTGGTGCAGGGCCGCAAGGCGCCGACGCTGCTGACGGCCGAGATGGTGGCGAGCATGAAGCCCGGCAGCGTGGTGGTGGACATCGCCGCCGATGCCGGCGGCAATTGCGCGCTGACCGTGCCGGGCGAGGCCATCACCACGCCGAACGGCGTGAAGATCCTGGGCTGGCAGAACTGGCCCGGGCGCATCCCGGCGGCGGCCTCCAGCCTCTATGCCCGCAACCTGCTGACCTTCCTCTCCACCTTCTGGGACAAGGAGGCGAAGGCGCCGAAGCTGCCGGAGGATGACGAGATCATCCGCGGCGTCACCCTGACCCGCGCGGGCGCCGTGGTGCACCCGCTTCTCGCCCCCGCCGCCGCGTGAGGACCGGACCCCGATGAACGCGACAGACCTCGCCAACCAGGCCAGCGCCCTCGCCGAGCGCGCGCAGGCCCTGGCCGCCCAGGCCCGGCAGGCCGCCGAGGCGGTGGCCCCGGTGGCCCAGGCCGCCGAGCCCTTCCTGCTGCTGCTGACGATCTTCCTGCTGGCCTGCTTCGTCGGCTACTACGTGGTGTGGAACGTCACGCCGGCGCTGCACTCGCCGTTGATGGGCGTCACCAACGCCATTTCCTCGGTCATCGTCGTGGGCGCCATCCTGGCCACGGGCCTGGGCGATTCCTGGGCGGCGAAGGCCTTCGGCTTCCTCGCCGTCACGCTCGCCTCGGTGAACATCTTCGGCGGCTTCCTGGTGACGCGCCGGATGCTCGCCATGTTCAAGAAGAAGGGCTGAGCCGATGGCGCACACGCTTTCGACGCTGGCCTATCTGGTTGCCTCCGTCCTCTTCATCCTGGCGCTGCGCGGCCTCTCCCACCCGGAGACGAGCCGGCAGGGCAATCTCTTCGGCATGGTGGGCATGGGCATCGCCATCCTGGCCTCGCTGGCGCGGCCGGGGATGGGGATTGGCGGCATCGGGCTGATCCTGGCCGGGCTGGCGCTGGGCGGCGGCATTGGCGCCGTGGTGGCGCAGCGCATCCAGATGACGGCGCTGCCGCAGCTGGTGGCCGCCTTCCACTCGCTGGTCGGCCTCTCCGCCGTCTTCGTCGCCGCCGCGGCCTTCTACAACCCGGAGAGCTTCGGCATCGGTGAGCCCGGCCATATCCATGCCGGCAGCCTGGTGGAGATGTCGCTCGGCCTCGCCATCGGCGCCGTGACCTTCAGCGGCTCGCTGATCGCCTTCGCCAAGCTCCAGGCGCTGATGGGCGCGGCGCCGATCACCTTCAAGGGCCAGCACCTGCTCAACCTCGCCCTGGCGCTGCTGCTGCTGGTGCTGGTGATCGCCTTCGTCGTCACCGGCTCGGGCGGGCTGTTCTGGCTGATCGCGCTGCTGGCGCTGGCGCTGGGCTTCCTGCTGATCATCCCGATCGGCGGCGCGGACATGCCGGTCGTCGTCTCGATGCTGAACAGCTATTCCGGCTGGGCGGCGGCGGGCATCGGCTTCACGCTGGGCAACCTGCTGCTGATCGTGACGGGCGCGCTGGTCGGTGCCTCGGGCGCCATCCTCTCCTACATCATGTGCAAGGGGATGAACCGCAGCATCGTCAACGTGCTGCTGGGTGGCTTCGGCAGCGAGTCGGGCGGTGCCGCCGCTGCCGGTGGCGGTGGCCCGGCCCGCCCGGTGAAGGCCGGCAGCCCGGAGGATGCCGCCTACATCATGAAGAACGCCGCCAAGATCATCATCGTGCCCGGCTATGGCATGGCGGTGGCGCAGGCGCAGCAGGTGGTGCGCGAGATGGCCGACCTGCTGAAGAAGGAAGGCGCGGAGATTTCCTACGCCATCCACCCCGTCGCGGGCCGCATGCCCGGCCATATGAACGTGCTGCTGGCCGAGGCGAATGTCCCCTATGACGAGGTGCATGAGCTGGAGGAGATCAACCCCGAATTCGCCGAGGCCGATGTGGCCTACGTCATCGGCGCCAACGACGTGACGAACCCGGCGGCGAAGACGGACAAGTCCAGCGCCATCTACGGCATGCCGATCCTGGATGTGGAGCGCGCGAAGACGGTGTTCTTCGTCAAGCGCGGCATGGCCAGCGGCTATGCCGGCGTGGAGAATGAACTCTTCTTCCGGGACAACACGATGATGCTCTTCGGCGACGCGAAGAAGGTGACGCAGCAGATCGTCCAATCCCTCCAGAAATAGTTTTTTTCAGGCTGCCGCCGTCTGGGGGAGAGGCGGGACGCCACACTGGGCCGGACACTGGGCCGGAGGGTTTGCTTCCCGGTGTGGCGAGGCCGTCGCGGCTGTGACCGGCAGCTTGCAGAAAAAAGAAGGGGGTGCGGGGGAATTCATTCCCCCGCTTTTTTTGTGCCCTCTGCTCATGCGGAATTGTTCCGGCCGTTGCGCGGTCGCGCCAAAGGGGTTGGTTGTGCGGGCGGGAGTGCTCTATAACCTGTGCGTTATGGCTGCAAAAACCTCCCTGACGCCCTTGCCGGGGGCTTGCGCCGCTTGCGCGGTCCGCCCCTTTGCCCTCTTCCGGGTGGTGCCGCAGGCGCGGGTGGGGGAGATCGCCCGGGTGCGCTCCGCCGTGCGCCTTGTGCGTTCCGGCGAGGCGATCCGCGACACCGTTTTCACCCTTTATGCCGGCTGGGCCTTCTCCTGGACGACGACGCCGGATGGCCGCCGCCAGATCCTGGATTTTCACCTGCCCGGTGATCTGGTGGAGCGCAGCGAGGATGGCGCCGAGGTCTCGGCCCTGACCGATGCCAGCTTCTGCGTCCTCGCCAAGGACCGGCTCTGTGAGTTCATGGGCCGTGATCCGGGCCTGGCCCTGTCCTATGCCGATGGCCTGGTGCGGGACCGCGCGCGGCTGCGCGAGCGGCTGACCAGCCTGGGCCGGCGCGATGCCGTGGGCCGTGTCGCGCATCTGCTGCTGGAGCTGCACACGCGCCTGTCGCATCGCGGCGGGGCGGACCGCAGTGGCGCGCCGCTGCCGCTGAAGCAGGCGCATCTGGCCGATGCCCTGGGCCTTTCGGTCGAGCATGCCAACCGCGCCCTGGCCACGCTGCGCCGCGATGGCGTGGCCGCCCTGCAGAAGGGGCGCCTCGATATCCTGGATCGCGATGCGATGGAGGATGTCTCCGGCTGGTCCAGCGCCCCGGCGGCGCCGGTGCTGACCAAGGTGAAAGCCTGATTTTATAAAGGTCAGTCAGAGAGGTTCTTTTTTGTAAAAAAGAACCAAAAAACTTTTTTCAGTCTGGCGTCCCGCTGTGCCGGGAGACGGCGGCAGCCTGAAAGAAAGTCTTTTTGCTTCTTTTTCTTCAGAAAAAGAAGAATAGAAAAATTTCTGCGGTTTCGGCGCCCCCTTGCGGCGTGCCGGGGCCTGTGCTGCGCTGCGGGGTGCCATGTCCTGGGCGCAGAAAGTGCCTCTGTATCCAGTGATTGACAGAATCTCACTTCTGTAGATTGTTCATTTCACACGAAGGAGAGCCGGGTCATGTCCATCACACGCCGAAACCTGTTATTGTCCGGTGCCGCGCTGGGGATCGCCGCGCAGGCCGGCCTGCCGGCGCTGGCGCAGGAGCCGCGCCGCGGCGGCGTGCTGACGGTGCATCTGGGCTCCGAGCAGCGCATCCTGAACCCGGCGCTGCGGGCTTCCACCGGCGTCTACATCATCACCAGCAAGATCATCGAGCCGCTGGTGGATCTGGGCGAGGGCGGCAGGATCGTGCCCGTGCTGGCGACCTCCTGGGAGGCGACGCCGGATGGCAGGACCGTCACCTTCAAGCTGCGTGAGGGCGTGCAGTGGCATGACGGCAAGCCTTTCACCAGCGCCGACGTGCAGTACAGCGCGATGGAGCAGTGGAAGAAGCACCTCAACTACGGCACCACGCTGCAGCTTTACCTGGAAGCGGTGGAGACGCCGGACGCGCAGACCGCCATCTTCCGCTATTCGCGGCCGATGCCGCTGAACCTGCTGCTGCGCGCGCTGTGCGACCTGGGCTATATCGTGCCGAAGCATGTGTTCGAGGGCACGAATGTGCTGGAGAACCCGGCGAACACGGCGCCGGTCGGCACCGGGCCGTTCAAGTTCGTCGAGTATCAGCGCGGGCAGTATGTGATCGCCGAGCGCAACCCGAATTACTGGCGCCAGGGCTTCCCCTATCTGGACCGCATCGTCTGGCGCTTCATCACCGACCGCTCGGCGGCGACGGCGGCGATCGAGACGGGCGCGGCGCAGCTTTCCGCCTATAACGGCCTGCCGCTGGCCGATCTCGACCGGCTGCGCAAGGATAGCCGCTTCGAGGTCTCGACGCGCGGCGTGGAAGGCAATGTCTTCAACAACACGCTGGAGTTCAACACGCGCCGCAAGGAACTCTCCGACAAGCGCGTGCGCCAGGCGATCGCCCACGCCATCGATGTGGACTTCTTCCTGGAGAATTTCCTCTACGGCCTGGGCAAGCGGGCGACGGGGCCGATTCCCTCCTCCTCGAAGGAGTTCTTCCCCGGCAACCCGGTGCCCTATGCCTATGACAAGGCGCGCGCCGAGAGGCTGCTGGATGAGGCCGGCTACAAGCGCGGCGCGGGTGGCATCCGCTTCAGCCTGAAGATCGTGCCGATCATGAATGGCGAGGATGTGCCGCTGCTCGCCACCTTCATCCAGCAATCGCTGCAACAGGTGGGCATCCGCGTCGAGATCGTGCAACTCGACATCGCCGGCGCGCTCTCGGCCGTCTATCGTGACTGGAATTTCGACCTCGCCACCGGCTGGCACCAGTATCGCGGCGACCCGGCGGTCTCCACCACCGTGTGGTACCGCTCCGGCAGCCCGAAGGGCTCGCCCTGGACCAACCAGTGGGGCTGGCAGTCCGACGCGGTGGACAAGCTGATCGACGACGCCGCGGCGGAGCTCGACCCGGCGAAGCGCAAGGCGCTCTACGCCGAGTTCGTGAAGGCGGTGAATGACGAGCTGCCGGTGTGGATGCTGACGGAGCGGCCCTTCTACGCCGTCACCAGCAAGAAGGTGCAGAACCACCACACCGTGCCGCGCTGGGACTCCGGCGACTGGCACGACACCTGGCTGCTGCCTTCGTAAGCCCGGCATGCGCATCCTCCTGCTCGCCCTGCGCCGGCTGGCCGCCAGCCTGCCGACGCTGCTGCTGATCCTCGTCGGCCTGTTCCTGCTGCTGCAACTGGCGCCGGGCGACACGGTGGATGCGCTGCTGGCCCAGATGGGCGGTGGAGACCCGGCCATGGCCGAGCAACTCCGCAGCTTCTACGGGCTGGATGCGCCGGTGCTGGTGCAGCTCAGCCGCTATCTGCTGCGCCTCGTCACGCTCGATCTCGGCTTCTCCGCCATCTACGGCAAGCCGGTGGCGAGCGTGATCCTGGAGCGCCTGCCGGTGACGCTGCTGCTGATGGCCACGGCGCTGAGCTTCGCCTTCGCCGCCGGCATGGCGCTTGGCGTCATCGCCGCGCGGCGGGTGAACCGCTGGCCGGATACGCTGATCTCCACGCTCGGCCTCGTCTTCTATGCCACGCCCTCCTTCTGGTTCGGCATGATGGGCATCGTGGTCTTCGCCGTGCGGCTCTCCTGGCTGCCGGCCGGCGGCTTCGAGGAGATCGGCGCCGGGAAAGCCGGCCTGTCGCGCGTGGCGGATATCGCCTGGCACCTGGTGCTGCCGGTGGCGACGCTGGCGCTCACCTATCTCGCCACCTATCTGCGCATCATGCGCGCCTCGATGCTGGAGGTGCTGACGCTGGACTTCGTCCGCACCGCGCGGGCCAAGGGCCTGGGCGAGACGGCGGTGGTGCTGCGGCATGTGCTGCGCAACGCCCTGCTGCCCGGCATCACGCTGATGGGGTTGCAGGCGGGCACCATGCTCGGCGGCTCGGTGGTGGTGGAGAGCGTCTTCGCCCTGCCCGGCCTCGGGCGGCTGGCCTATGAATCCGTCGTGCAGCGCGATGTGAACACGCTGCTCGGCATCGTCTTCGTCTCGGCGCTGCTGGTCATCGCCATCAACTTCATCGTGGACATGCTCTATGCGAAGCTCGATCCGCGCATCGCATCGGGGCGCTGAGGCATGATGGCGTTCCTGAAGCGCTATGCGCGCAACCCGGCCGCGGTGGTCGGGCTGGTGCTCGTGCTGGCCGTCATCGGCATGGCGCTCTCCGCGCCCTTCGTCTTCCCGCGTGATCCGCTCTCGCTCGCCGGGCGGCCGCTGCAATGGCCGATGGACAATCCGCGCTTCTGGCTCGGCACCGACAATACCGGGCGCGACATCGCGGCGCAGATCTTCCACGGCGCGCGCACTTCGCTGCTGATCGGCTTCGTCGCCACGGTGGTGGCGATCGGCATCGGCATCGTCATCGGCGCGCTCTCGGGCTTCTATGGCGGCTGGGTGGATGACGGGCTGATGCGCGTCACCGAGGCCTTCCAGACCCTGCCCAACTTCATCCTGCTGCTGGTGCTGGTGGCGGTGTTCGGCTCGGACATCACCTTTGTCACCATCGCCATCGGCCTCGTCTCCTGGCCGGCCTCGGCGCGGCTGACGCGGGCGGAGTTCCTGACGCTCCGCAACCGCGAATTCGTCCAGGCCTGCCGCGTGCTGGGGATGCGCGACGCGCAGATCATCTTCCGCGAGATCCTGCCCAACGCGCTGCCGCCGGTCATCGTCTATGCCAGCGTCATCATGGCCATCGCCATCCTGCTGGAGAGCGCGCTGGCCTTCCTCAACCTCTCCGACCCGAATGTGCCGAGCTGGGGCAACCTGATCGGCGCCGGGCGCGGCGTGCTGCGGGTGCAGTGGTATGTCTCCGCCATTCCGGGCGTGGCCATCCTGCTCACCGTGCTCGGCGTCTCGCTGGTGGGGCAGGGGCTCAACGACGCGCTGAACCCGAGGCTGAAGGGACGATGAGCCTGCTCTCCATCGAAGGGCTGACCGTCGCCCTGCCGAAAGGCGCCGACCGTCCGCACGCCATCGAGAATCTTTCCCTCCGTCTCGCGGAACGGGAGATTCTTTGTGTTGTCGGCGAGAGCGGCTCGGGCAAGTCGCTCACCGCCGGGGCGGTGATGGGGCTGCTGCCCGAGGGCGTGCGCGCCACGCAGGGCGCCATCCTCTTCGAGGGGCGGGACCTGCTGGGCCTGCCGCCGGCCGAGATGCGCCGCCTGCGCGGCGCGCGCATCGGCATGGTGTTCCAGGAGCCGATGACGGCGCTGAACCCGCTGCGCAGCATCGGCAGCCAGATCGGCGAGATGTTCGCCATCCACACGAGCCTGTCGCGGCGGGAGATCGCGGCGCGCGCCCTGGCCCTGCTGGAGCAGGTGCGCATCCCGGACCCCGCCGCCGCCCTGCGCGCCTACCCGCATGAGCTTTCGGGCGGCCAGCGCCAGCGCGCCATGATCGCCATGGCCCTGGCGCTGGAGCCGAAGCTGCTGATCTGCGACGAGCCGACCACGGCGCTCGACGTCACCACCCAGGCGCAGATCCTCACCCTGATCCGCGAATTGCAGCAGCGCAGCGGCACGGCGGTGCTGTTCATCACGCATGATTTCGGCGTGGTGGCCGATATCGCGGACCGTGTGGCCGTCATGCATCGCGGCGTGATGGTGGAGCATGGCCCGGCGGCGGAGGTGCTGAACCATCCGCGCCACGCCTATACCCGCGCGCTCGTCGCCGCCGTGCCGCCGCTGGCGCCGCCCGCCGCGCCCCTCGAGGCTCCGGTGGCGGCGGCACCCGTGCTGGAGGTCGTGCATCTCTCCAAGACCTACCGCAAGGGCGCGCTGCTGAAGCGCCACCGCCGCGTCACCCATGCCGTGAAGGATGTTTCCTTCAGCCTGCCGCGTGGCAGCACGCTGGGGGTGGTGGGGGAAAGCGGCTCTGGAAAATCCACCCTGGCGCGCTGCATCGTCCGCCTGCTCGACCCCGAGCAGGGCGAGATCCGGCTGGAGGGGCAGGACCGCGCGGCGCTCTCCCGCGCGGAACTGCGGCGGGAGGCGCGGCGGGTGCAGATGGTGTTCCAGGACCCCTTCGCCAGCCTCAACCCGCGCCGCCGGGTGGGGGAGCTGGTGGCCCAGGGCCCGATCATCCACGGCACGCCGCGCGCCGAGGCCTTCGCCCGCGCGCGGGAGCTTTTCGCCCTGGTCGGGCTGGACCCTGCGGCGCTGGACCGCTTCCCGCATGAATTCTCCGGCGGGCAGCGCCAGCGCATCGGCCTGGCCCGCGCCCTGGCCCTGCGCCCGGATGTGCTGGTGGCCGATGAGCCCGTCTCCGCCCTCGATGTCTCCGTCCAGGCGCAGGTGCTGAAGCTGCTGGCGCGGCTGCGGGCGCAGCTGGGCCTGTCCATGGTCTTCATCACCCATGACCTGCGCGTGGCGGCGCAGCTTTGCGACAGCATCGTGGTCATGCGCCATGGCGAGGTGGTGGAGGCGGGCGTGACGGCCGAGGTCTTCGCCCGCCCCCGGCACCCCTACACCCGTGCCCTGATGGCGGCTGTCCCCGGCCAGAACTGGACGCCCCCGGTGGCCTTTGGCAGCGAGGAGCCTGCCTGACAGAGTCTTTTTGCTTCTTTTTCTTCAGAAAAAGAAGGTTCTTCCTCTCCCCATCCGCCCGCGGCGGGCTTCTTATGCGGGCGCAGCAACGTCCCGAAGGAAGACCCGATGTCCCTGATCCCCGCTGAGCCGGCCATCCTGTTCGCCCATCCCGCCTACCAGATGCAGGCCCGTTTCGCCGCGCGGGCGACCGGCCTGCGCGCTGTCCAGGTGACGACGCGGGAGGAGCTGGCGGCGCGGGTGGGGGAGGCCGATGTGGTGGTGGTCTCCGGCCTGTGGAGCAACGCCCTGCTGGAGCAGGCGCCCAGGCTGCGCTTCGTGCAGTCCATCAGCGCCGGCGTGGACCAGTATGACCAGGCGGCCTTCCGCGCGCGCGGCGTGCGGCTGGCCAGCGCGCAGGGCGTGAACGCCAATGCCGTGTCCGAGCACGCGCTGGCGCTGATCCTGGCTATGGCGCGGCTGCTGCCGCAGGCGCGGGACAACCAGAAGAACCGCCACTGGCGCCCGATGATCGGCGAGATCGCGCAGCGCGAGGATGAGCTGGGCGGCAAGACGCTGGTGGTGGTCGGGCTGGGCCGCATCGGCGGGCGGCTGGCGCGGCTGGCCAAGGCGTTCGGCATGCATGTGGTCGGGCTGCGCCGGGACCCGGCGGCGGGGGCCGATGGCGCGGATGAGGTCCACGCCATCGCCCAGCTGCACGCGGTGCTGCCGCGCGCCGATATCGTGGCGCTGACCTGCCCGCTGACGCCGGAGACCACCGGCCTGATCGGCGCCGCGGCGCTGGCGGCGATGAAGCCCACCGCCCGGCTGGTCAATGTGGCGCGCGGCAGGGTGGTGGATGAGGCGGCGCTGGTCGAGGTGCTGCGCGCGGGCGGCATCGCCGGCGCCGCGCTCGACGTGACGGTGGAGGAGCCTCTGCCGGCCGCCTCGCCGCTCTGGGATATGCCGAATGTCCTGATCACGCCGCACAGCGCGGGGGAGACCCAGCGCTATGAGGACAATGTGCTGGATATCTTGATGGACAACCTCGCCCGTCTGCAGCGCGGGGAGGACACGCTGCGGAATCAGGTGGTTTAGGGAAAGCGTTCTTTTTTGAAAAAAAGAACCAAAAAACTTTTTTCAGTTGGGCGCCCCGCTGTTCCGGGAGATGGCGGCAGCCTGAAAGAAAGTCTTTTTGCTTCTTTTTCTTCAGAAAAAGAAGAATCTAACGCTTTGCTTGCAAGGCCATCCAGCCGAGCGGCACCAGCGCCAGCAGGGTGGCCAGGGCATTGAGCTTGAAGGCGGTGGCCATGCCGCCGGCCAGCAGGGCCACGCTGCCGAAGACCGGCGGGCCGATGATATAGCCCAGGAAGATGAGGATGGTGCCGCCGGCCATCGTCTCGGCGATCATGCCGGGGGGTGCGCGGCGGGCCATTTCCGCGTTCTGCACGCCGTTCCAGCTGGACACGGCGATGCCGGCGATGGCGGCGAGGAGGAAGAGGCTCCAGGCGGGCCAGTCCGGCCCGCTCATCGCCAGCACGGCGGTGGTGGCGGCGGAGGCCAGGCAGCACAGGCCCAGCACCACGAGGCCGGGCAGCACCCGGTCCGACACCACGCCGAGCAGCATGCGCCCGCCGATGGAGACGGTTTGCATGGTGGCGAAGAGCGCGCCGGCGAGGGGCAGGGGGAAATGCAGTTCGATGGCCGCGTAGGTGACGAGGAAGGCGAACCACGCCCCCTGTCCCACCGCCATGAAGCAGCCGGTGAGGCCCACCGCCACCAGCCCCGGCGCCTGCCCCAGCACCGCGAGGGGGCGGATGAGGTTGCGGCGGGAGAGGAAGCTGGCGGCGCTGAGGCGCAGGGCGCGGTCGCGCCCGGCATCGAGGGCCTCGCGCAGGGGCTGCACGGCGAGCAGGGCGGCGACCGGCAGCAGGGCGGTGGCGAGGATGGCGCCGCGCCAGCCGAGATGCGCGGCGGCGAAGGGCAGCGCCAGCCCGGCCAGCACCCCGCCCAGCGGCACCCCCGCCTGCTTGATGGAGAAAATCAGGTTGCGGTGCTGCGGCGGGGCAAGGCGCTGGAGGATATCCCCCCCGGCGGAGACGGAGGGGCCATAGCACAGCCCCATGAGGAAGCTGCCGGCCAGGGCGGCGATGTCCAGCGGCAGGGTGAGCATCAGCGCGCCGAGGACGCCGATGGCCATGCCGCCCTGCAGGCTGCGGATGGAGCCGAAGCGGTAGACCAGCGGCGTGCCCGCCAGCAGGAAGGCGACCGAGCCGGCGGTGTTGAGCGAGGCCAGCCAGCCGATCATCTCGGCGGACCAGCCATGGGCCGCCAGCATGGGCGGCGCCAGGGTGGCGGCGATGCGGGAGAGAATGGTGGCCGTGGTCTGGAGAAGCAGCACGGCCAGGAGAGGGGGAACCCAGGTCACCGGGCGCGTTCTGGGCCATGCCCCGGGTGGGGCACCGGCCGGCGCGGGGGGCGCGCCCCTCTCCGGCGGGTCACGCCGCCCCGCCCGCGAGGCGCGCGGCGGTGGCGAGCTGGTCGGCGCGCTCGTTCATCGGGTCCCCGGCATGGCCGCGCACCCAGCGCCAGTCGATCTGGTGCGGCCTGGCGGCGGCCAGCAGGCGCTGCCACAGCTCGTAATTCGCCACCGGGTCCTTCGCCGCGTTGCGCCAGTTGTTGCGCACCCAGCCATGCACCCAGCGGCTGATGCCGTTGCGGACATATTCGCTGTCCGTGTGCAGCACCACGGTGCAGGGCCGCTTCAGGCTCTCCAGCGCCATGATGGCGGCCGTCAGCTCCATGCGGTTGTTGGTGGTGGCGGCGTCGTAGCCGGAAAGCTCCTTCTCCGCCTCGCCATAGCGCAGGATGGCGGCCCAGCCGCCGGGGCCGGGATTGGGCTTGCAGCCGCCATCCGTCCAGATTTCCACAAGGCGCGGCGCCATGGCCTCAGCGGGGGTGGTCTCGGGCGGGGTCTCGGGGGGGGCGTCAGAGGCCATAGGCGGCGGCGTCCCGGGCGGCGGCGTGGAAGCGCAGGCGCTTGAGGTATTCCAGCGGGTCCTTGCGCGTCACCATCGCGCCCGGCGGGGTATGGGTCCAGTCGAAGAGCCGCGTCAGCAGGAAGCGCAGCGCCGCGCCGCGGCAGAGCACCGGCAGCGCCTCCAGCTCCGCCGGCGTCAGCGGGCGCAGCGCCTGGTAGGCGCCGATCATCGCCCGCGCCTTGGTCACGTTGAAGGACAGGTCCGGCTCGAAGCACCAGGCATTGAGGCAGATGGCCAGGTCATAGGCCAGGAAGTCGGTGCAGGCGAAATAGAAGTCGATCAGCCCCGAGACGCGCGGCGCGCCGCCTTCCTCCTCCAGGAAGAAGACATTGTCGGGGAAGAGGTCGGCATGGATATGCCCGCGCGGCAGGCCGAGCGGCCATGCGGCGAGGATGCCGGAGAGGTGCCCCTCCAGCTCCGCCACCAGCCCGGGCTGCACGGCATCGCCGCCCTCGCGGCAGTGCTCCAGCAGCGGCGCCCAGGCGCGCGGGCCGAGGGAATTGGCGCGCTCGGCGCGGAAGCCCTCGCCGGCGGCGTGCAGCGCGGCGAGCGCCGCGCCCAGCGGGCCGCAATGCTCCGGCCGCACCCGGCGCGGCCAGACGCCGGGGAGGAAGGTGCAGATGGCCGCCGGCCGCCCGGCCAGCTGCCGCAGCGCCACCCCGTCCCGCCCGGAGACGGGCAGCGGGCAGGACAGGCCATGCGCCGCCAGATGCCGCATCAGCCCGAGGAACCAGGGCAGTTCCGCCGGGTCCACGCGCTTTTCGTACAGCGTCAGGATGAAATCGCCGGTGGTGGTGCGCAGGGCGAAGTTGCTGTTCTCGACGCCCTCGGCAATGCCGCGGAAGGCGAGCAGCTCGCCCAGCTCGTATTCGGCCAGGAAGGCGCGCAGCGCCTCGTCCGAGACCTCGGTATAGACCGCCATCGGCTCCGTCTCAGTGGTGTGGTTACCGCGCCAGGACGGCGGGCAGCTTGAAGGTGACGTTTTCCTCCGCCACCACCACTTCCTCAAGGGTGAGATCGAAGGCTTCGCGCAGGCGGGCCAGCACTTCCTCCACCAGCACCTCCGGCGCGCTGGCCCCGGCGGAGAGGCCGAGCACCGCCACCCCCGCCAGGGCGGCGAGGTCGAGATCCGCCCCGCGCTGGACCATGACGGCGCGCGCGCAGCCGGCGCGCTCGGCCACCTCGCGCAGGCGGACGCTGTTGGAGGAGTTGGGCGCGCCCACCACCACCACGGCCTGCGCCCGCGCGGCGATGGCCTTCACCGCCGCCTGGCGGTTGGTGGTGGCGTAGCAGATGCTTTCCTTCGCCGGGCCGACCAGGTGCGGGAAGCGGCGGTTCAGCACCGCCACGATCTCCGCCGTGTCGTCCACGGAGAGGGTGGTCTGCGTCGTATAGGCGAGCGGCCCACCGGGCGGGGTGATGGCCTCGGCCTGGGCCACGGTTTCCACCAGGGTGACGCTGCCCTCCGGCAGCTGGCCCATGGTGCCGACCACCTCCGGGTGGCCGGCATGGCCGATCAGCAGGATGTGGCGCCCGGCGGCGGAATGGCGCTCCGCCTCGCGGTGGACCTTGGAGACCAGGGGGCAGGTGGCGTCCACATAGACCATGTTGCGCCGCTGCGCCTCGGCGGGGACGGATTTCGGCACGCCATGGGCGCTGAACACCACCGGGGCCTCGGCCGGCACCTCGTCCAGCTCCTCGACGAAGATGGCGCCCTGGGCCTCCAGGCTCTGCACCACGAATTTGTTGTGGACGATCTCGTGCCGCACATAGACCGGGGCGCCGAAGCGGCGCAGCGCCTCCTCGACGATCTTGATGGCGCGGTCCACGCCGGCGCAGAAGCCGCGCGGGCCGGCGAGCAGGACATGCAGGGCGGGCTTGACGGTCATGCGGGCCTGTCCGATGGGAGCGTGATGGTTCATGGGGTCCGCCTGCGAGCGATCCTGACAGTGGCGGCGGGTGGCCGGATGGCCGGCCCCTTCCGCCCCGGCACTAAGGGGAAGAGTGGCAGCATGGTCAAGGCACGGAACCTCGGGGGCGGCGTGATGGCGGCGATGGGGGCGGCGCTGTTGCTGGCCGGCTGCGGCAGCGGCGACCGCGGCAACCCCCTGCTGGACGGCAAGGCGCCGTGCCCGGCGATCTCCATCCTGGCCGATGGCGCGGACCTGACGCGCTTCCGCCCCGGCGGCGGGCGCGACCTGACGGCGATGGAGTTCAATGCCTCGATCTCCGGCTACAAGGCGAGTTGCGACTTCGCGCCGCGCAATGCCGGGCTGGACGTGACCCTGAAGCCGAGCTTCCTGGTCGAACGCGGCCCCGCCGCCACCGGCCGCGCCGCCGAGATGACCTATATGGTGGCGGTGGCCCAGGACGGGAACCCGGTGGCGCCGCCCAGCCTGTTCGGGCTGAAGGTGGAATTCCCCGCCAATGTCTCGCGCAGCGCCGGCGAGGATGAGGTGACCATCCGCCTGCCCGGCACCCCGGCCCAGGCGGCGCGCCGGCAGATCTGGATTTCCTTCCAGCTCTCGCCGGAGGAGCTGGCGCTGAACCGGGCGCGCGGGCCGCGCTGAAGGGAAAAGGTTCTTTTTTGAAAAAAAAGAACCAAAAAACTTTTTTCAGTTTGGCGTCCTGCTTCAGGCCTGAGGTGGGACGCTGTCTGAGAAAGTCTTTTTGCTTCTTTTTCTTCAGAAAAAGAAGTTTCTTCCTGTTTTAATTTTTAAGAAAAACAACGCTCTCCCCGTGAGCCCCGCGCGAAAGGCTTGCGCCGGGCGCGCCGCTCGGGCAGATGAGCCCCACCCGCAGATCCCACGCGGGAGAGAATGGTGTTATGCCATCGCCGAAGGCGCAACCGGCCCCCGGAAACGCTCAGGCAGAAGGGCCGCGTGGGGAAGGGGTCTCTGGAAAGCCCGGAGTCTGGCAACAGGCGCTGGCACCGACGGAGTAAGGCGCGCAAACGCCCGCGCTGAATCTCTCAGGTCTCGGGACAGAGGGGGGCCACGAACCCTGACCCGCCACGCGAGAGCGTGGCGCTGGAGGCTGCGTGGCCGATACTGCTGAAACCCTGCTCGAAACCCCGCTGGCGTCGCTGCACCGCGACCTGGGCGGCAAGATGGTGCCCTTCGCCGGCTATGCCATGCCGGTGCAATACCCGGCCGGCATCATGGCCGAGCACCTGGCCACCCGCGCCGGCGCCGCGCTGTTCGACGTCTCCCACATGGGCCAGGCGGAGCTGCTGGGCGAGGGCGCGGCCGCCGCGCTGGAGCGCCTGACGCCCGCCGATCTCCGCATCCTGAAGCCGGGCCGGCAGAAATACGGCCTGCTGCTCAATGCGGCGGGCGGCATCGTCGATGACTTCATGGTGGCCAATCTGGGCGGCGGCCGGCTGTTCCTGGTGGTCAATGCCAGCCGCAAGGCGGTGGACCTGCCGCTGATCGAATCCGTCCTGCCCGCCGGTGTCACGCTGAGGCCGCTGCCGGAGCGCGCGCTGCTGGCCTTCCAGGGGCCGCAGGCGGTGGCGCTGCTGGCGCCGCTGGCCCCGGCCGTGGCCACGCTGCCCTTCATGGGCGTGGCGGAGACGCAGATCGCCGGCATCCCCGTGCTCATCAGCCGCAGCGGCTATACCGGTGAGGATGGCGTGGAGATCAGCGTCCCCGCCGAGCAGGCCGCGGCGCTGGCGAAGCTGCTGCTGGCCCTGCCGGGCGTGGTGCCGGCGGGCCTCGGCGCCCGCGACTCGCTGCGGCTGGAGGCCGGGCTCTGCCTCTACGGCAACGACATCGACGAGACGACCAGCCCGGTCGAGGCCGCGCTGGTCTGGACCATCGGCAAGCGCCGCCGCATGGACTGGGACTTCCCGGGGGCGGAGCGCATCCGCGCCGAGCTGGACCATGGCCCCGCCCGCCTGCGCGTTGGCATCCTGCCGGAGGGCCGCCAGCCCGCCCGCGCCCATACCCCGGTGCACGCCGTGGGTGGTGCCGCCCTGGGTGGTGCCGCTATGGGCGAGATCACCAGCGGCACCTTCGGCCCCTCGCTGAACGGCCCCTGCGCCATGGGCTATGTGGCGCGCGAGCACGCCGCCGATGGCACGGCGCTTGAATTGCTGGTGCGCGGCAAGGCCCTGCCGGCCCGCGTCGCCGCCACCCCCTTCGTTCCCCACCGCTACGCCCGATAAGGACCGCCCCGATGTCCCAGCTGAAGTTCACCAAGGATCACGAGTGGGTTCGCCTGGAGGGTGGCGTGGCCACCGTCGGCATCACCGACCACGCGCAGACGGCGCTGGGTGACGTGGTGTTCGTCGACCTGCCCGAGGCCGGCCGCGTGGTGGAGCCGGGCGATGCCTGCGCCGTGGTGGAGAGCGTGAAGGCCGCCTCCGACGTCTATGCCCCGCTCGCCGGCACCATCCTGGAATCGAACGAGGCGCTCTCCGCCGACCCGGCCCTGGTCAACAGCGCGCCGACCGGCGAGGGCTGGTTCTTCAAGATGACCCCGGCCGACCTCTCCGCCATCGACGCGCTGATGGACGAGGCCGCCTATCTCGCCTTCGTCGACAGCCAGTCCTGAAGGGAGGTCCCGTGAGCGACATCCTGAACGAACTGGCGGCGCTGGAGGATCACGGCGCCTTCGCCGCGCGGCATATCGGCCCCTCCGACGCCGAGATCGCCGCGATGCTGAAGGCCGTGGGCGCCAGCAGCCTCGACGACCTCGCCGACCGCACCGTCCCCGCCGCCATCCGCGGCCAGGATTTTTCTCAGCTGCCGCCTCCGGTGTCGGAGGCGGAAGCGATCGCGGAACTGCGGGCGCTGTCTGACGAAAACATCCGGCACCGCTCGCTGATCGGCATGGGCTATCACGGCACGCATGTGCCGCCGGTGATCCTGCGCAACGTGCTGGAGAATCCCGGCTGGTACACGGCCTATACGCCGTATCAGGCCGAGATCGCGCAGGGGCGGCTGGAGGCGCTGGTCAATTTCCAGACCATGGTCTGCGACCTGACCGGCCTGCCGGTCGCCAATGCCTCGCTGCTCGATGAGGGCACGGCGGCGGCGGAGGCGATGGCCCTGGCGCTGGCCGCCAGCAAGGCGAAGTCGCGCAGCCTGCTGGTGGCCGCCGATGTCCACCCGCAGACCATCGCCGTCATCCAGACCCGCGCCGAGCCGCTGGGCCTCGCCGTCGAGGTCGTGGCCGTCTCCGAGATTCCCGCCGCCACAACGGAAAAAAAACCGTTCGCGCTGGTGCTGCAATATCCGGGCACGACGGGCGAGGTGCGCGACATCGCGCCCGAGATCGCCGCGGTGCAGGCCGGTGGCGGCCTCGCCATCGTGGCGGCCGACCCGCTGGCGCTGACGCTGCTGACGCCGCCCGGCGAGATGGGCGCGGATGTCGTCATCGGCTCCAGCCAGCGCTTCGGCGTGCCGATGGGCTATGGCGGGCCGCATGCCGCCTTCATGGCGGTGAAGGACGCCTATAAGCGCCTGATGCCGGGCCGCCTCGTCGGCGTCTCGGTGGATGCCGCCGGGCGCCCGGCCATGCGCCTCGCCCTGCAGACGCGCGAGCAGCATATCCGCCGCGAGAAGGCCACCTCCAACATCTGCACGGCGCAGGTGCTGCTGGCCGTCATGGCCGGCATGTTCGCCGTGTGGCACGGGCCGGAAGGGCTGGTCCGCATCGCCCGCCGCGTCGCCCTCCAGGCGCGCCTGCTGGCCGATGCCGCCACGCGCGCCGGCCTCGCCCTGCGCCACGACGCCTTCTTCGACACCCTGGCCATCGAGGCCGGCGCCCGCGCCGATGCGCTGATGGCGGCGGCGCTGGCGGCCGGCTTCAACCTGCGCCGCATCGATGCCACCGGCGTCGGCATCGCGCTCGACGAGACGGTGACGCGGGCGGAGCTGGAGACGCTGGCGGGCGTGCTGGCCCAGGTGGGCGGGCAGGCCGTGGCGCTGGCCGATCTCGCCCCGCGCGGCGGGCTGCCGGCGGCGCTGGCGCGGCGCTCGGCCTTCCTCACCGCCCAGGTCTTCAACAGCCACCATGCGGAGCATGCCATGCTCCGCTACCTGAAGTCGCTGGAGGACAAGGACGTCGCGCTGAACCGCAGCATGATCCCGCTCGGTTCCTGCACGATGAAGCTGAACGCGACGGCGGAGATGATCCCCGTCACCTTCCCGGGCTTCGGTGAGCTGCACCCCTTCGCCCCGGCGGAGCAGGCGCGGGGCTATCTGACGCTGATCCGCCGGCTGGAGACTTGGCTGGCCACCATCACCGGCTTCGCCGCCGTCTCGCTGCAGCCGAATGCCGGTAGCCAGGGCGAATATGCCGGGCTGCTCGCCATCCGCGCCTATCACCATGCGCGGGGCGAGGCGCAGCGCGATGTCTGCCTCATCCCCTCCTCGGCGCACGGGACCAACCCGGCCTCGGCGGTGATGGCGGGGATGCGCGTCGTCGTCGTCGGCTGCGACCGTGACGGCAACGTGGATCTGGCGGATCTCGACGCCAAGATCGCGCAGCACGCGGACAAGCTGTCGGCGCTGATGATCACCTATCCCTCGACGCATGGCGTGTTCGAGGAGGAGATCATCCGCATCTGCGGCGCGGTGCATGCGGCGGGCGGGCAGGTCTATATGGACGGCGCCAATATGAACGCGCAGGTGGGCCTCACCGCCCCCGGCCGGATCGGCGCCGATGTCTGCCACCTGAACCTGCACAAGACCTTCTGCATTCCGCATGGCGGCGGCGGGCCGGGCGTCGGCCCGATCGGCGTGGCGGCGCATCTGGCGCCGCATTTGCCGAACCATCCGCTGCTGGCCGAGGCCGGTCCGGCCACGGGCTATGGCCCGGTCTCCGCCGCGCCTTTCGGCAGCGCCTCCATCCTGCCCATCTCCTATGCCTATATCCGCATGATGGGCGGGGCGGCGCTGACGCGCGCGACGCAGGTGGCCATTCTCAACGCCAACTACATCGCCAGGCGGCTCGAAGGGCACTTCCCCGTGCTCTACAAGGGCGCGCGCGGCATGGTGGCGCATGAGTGCATCCTGGACTGCCGGGGCTTCCAGCAGGGCGGCGGCGTGGTGGTGGAGGACATCGCCAAGCGCCTCCAGGATTATGGCTTCCACGCCCCGACCATGTCCTGGCCGGTGACGGGGACGCTGATGGTCGAGCCGACGGAGAGCGAGACCAAGGCCGAGCTGGACCGCTTCTGCGACGCGATGATCGCCATCCGCGCCGAGATCCGCGCCATCGAGCAGGGCCGTGCCGACCGCAACGACAATGTGCTGAAGAACGCGCCGCACACCGCCGTGGAGGTGATGGCCTCGTCCTGGACGCATCCCTATAGCCGCGAGGAGGCCGCCTTCCCGCTGCCCTTCGTGGCCGCGCACAAGTACTGGCCGCCGGTCAAGCGCGTGGACAATGTCCATGGCGACCGCAACCTGATCTGCACCTGCGCCCCCCTGGAAGACTACGCCCAGGCCGCGGAGTGACGCGCCGGCCGCCAGCGGCGGCCGGCCCTGACAGAAACTGAAGGGGTCTGGGGAAGCTGTGCTTCCCCAGATTCTTTTTATTCGATATTTTAGATTTCTTCTTTTTCTGAAGAAAAAGAAGCAAAAAGACTTTTTCCGTCTGGCGCTCAGCCTTCCAGGGCGAGCACGGCGAAGCTGGCCAGCCAGTGTTCGCCCATATAGTCCCCGGCCACATGCGGCAGGCCGGCCTCCAGGTGAAGTTGCGCTACCTTCTTCTGGCCGAGATTGCGCCAGCACCAGGCGCGGCTCAGATTCAGCCCGTCCAGATGCGCGATCTTGCCATCGCTGCGGTCGCTGACCGTGGCGGGGGTGAAGAGCGTCGCCGGCTCCTGCTGCGCCAGGCGCGGCAGGAAGGCGCGGCACCAGGGCGCGAATTCCTCCGGCGGCAGCAGGCGGCGCATCGCCTCCGCCTCGATCAGCGTGGAGGAGAGGAAATCATCGCCCGAGGGCTCGCCCCAGGCCGGGGCATCCTGGTCCGCGCCATACCAGCGGCGGGCGGTGTCGCGCAGCAGGGCCAGGAACGCATCCCCGGCATAGTCGGCGGCGAGGCGCAGGGCGAAAGCCGTGTTGAAATGCGTGCCCACCCGCACCGGATAGGTCGCCCGGGGCAGGAAGTCGCGGAACTTCTCCTCCACCAGCGCGCCGAGGGGCGCCGTGGCGGCCTCCCATTCCGTGCCGCGCAGCGTGGCGCAGAGCTTCAGCGCCCAGGCCCAGCCATAAGGCCGCTCAAAGCCGCGCGAGGAGGGGCGGGCGAGATAGGCGCATTCGCCGGCGATTTTCTCCGCCGTCAGGTTGCGGGCGAAAAGGGCGCGGATGTCGGCGGCCGGCTCCATGGCGGGGAAGCGGTGCAGCAGATGCGCCAGCAGCCAGTAGCCATGCACGCAGGAATGCCAGTCATAGCTGCCGTAAAAGACCGGGTAGAGCTGGCGCGGCGTGCCGAGATCCTCCGGCCCGGCGAAGGCATGGGCGATCTTGTTGGGATATTCGCGCTCCACATGGCCGAGGGCGATGTGGGCGAAGCGGGTGGCGAGGTCTTCGGTCAGCGTCATGCCGCCATCCTGCGCCGGCCGCGCGTGGGAGGACACCCCCTCGACGCTGCCACGCCCCTGGCGCAGCATGCCCGGCCGTCCACCGGAGAGACATGACCATGAGTTTCCGTATCCTCCCCCTCGCGCCCGAGCACCGCGCGGAGTGGGAGCGCCTCTACCAGGGCTATGCCACCTTCTACCGCGTCACCCAGACGCCGGAGATGCGGGAGAAGGTCTGGGGCTGGATCCATGATCCGGCGCATGAGGTGAAGGCCTTCATCGCCCTCTCGCCCGAGGGGAAGGGGCTGGGGATCGCGCATTACCGGCCCTTCGCCCGGCCGCTCTCGGCCAGCACCGGGGGCTTCCTCGATGATCTGTTCGTCGATGCCGAGGCGCGCGGGCTGAAGCTGGCGGATGCGCTGATCGGCGCCGTCGCCGAGGTCGGGCGGCAGAAGGGGTGGAGCATCATCCGCTGGATCACCGCCGAGGATAATTACCGGGCGCGCGCCGTCTATGACCGCGTGGCGGCGCTGACGCCGTGGAAGACCTACGACATCAAGCTGTGACGCCGTTTGGGGAGGGCCCCCCCCCCCCCAGGCCCCTCCCGCCGGGGAGGCGGGGCCTCCCCGGACCCCGCCATCTGGGAAAAGGGTGGGGGAGGGGCCATCTCTGCGGCCATGCTGACACGCCGCTCCGCCCTGGCGCTGCCCGCGCTGCTCGCCGCCCGCCCCGCCGCCGCCCAGGAGCTGCGCCAGGCATGGCATGACCCCGCCCGTGGCCGCACCCTGCCCGTGCTGCTGCGCCTGCCGGAGGGGGAGGGGGCGGCGCCTCTCGTCATCGTCTCGCACGGGCTGGGCGGCACGCGGGAGGGGCTGGCCTATCTGGGGCAGGCCCTGGCTGCGGCGGGCTTCATCGCCCTGCATGTGCAGCACCCCGGCACGGATGAGAGCCTGTGGCGTGGCGCGGCCGATCCGCGCCTTGCCCTGGCCGCCGCCGCCAACAATCCCCAGGGCGCGCTGGAGCGGCTGCGGGACGCGGCCTTCCTGCTCGATACCCTGCCGGGGCAGCCCGCCCTGGCCGGGCGGGTGGACATGGCGCGGCTGGGCATGGCCGGGCATTCCTATGGCGCCTGGCTGGTGCAGCACATGCTGGGCCAGCGCCTGCCGGGCGGCGACCGGGGGCTGGCCCTGCCGGAGCCGCGGCTCTCGGCCGGCATCGCCCTTTCGCCCATCCCGCCGGAGGGCATGCCGCCGCGCCTCGCCTTTGCGCGCGTGCGGGCCCCGCTGCTCTCCGTCACCGGCACGCAGGACCATAGCTGGATTGGCGGCGTGCGGGCGGAGAGCCGGCGCATTCCCTTCGATGCCCTGCCCGGCCCGGCGCTGCTGGCGGTGCTGGAGGGCGCCACCCATGCCAGTTTCGCCGCGCAGCCCGCCCTGGGCGACCCCTGGAATGATGGCACCTACCAGCCCCGCATCGCGGGCCTTGCCGTGGCCTTCCTGCGCGCCTTATGGCAGGGCGACACCGCCGCCGGCACTTTCCTGCGCGATGGTGCCCATGGCCTCCTGGCCGAGGGCGACCGCCTGGAAACCCGCGACTGGAGCTGAAGGCGGGGTCCGGGGTGGCCCTGCCACCCCGGTCGGAGGGTCCGGGAGGGCGGCGCCCTCCCGGTTTTTTTGCGAGTGTTCGGATCAGTTTGGGTGCGGCCGGGCAGCCTCCCGGTGAGGACAGAGACCAATGCCCGATTACAGCCTGGAGCGCGCCGCTGGCGGCCGTGTGGCCGGTGTGGACGAGGCGGGCCGTGGCCCGCTGGCCGGGCCGGTGATGGCCGCCGCCGTGATGTTTCACGGGGAACCCCCGCCTGCCCTGGCGCAGCTCCTGGACGACAGCAAGAAGCTCTCCGCCGCCCGGCGCGAGGCGGCGGTGACGGTGCTGCGCGCCGCCGCGCGGGCGGGGGTGCTGGACTATGCCATCGCCGCCGCCAGCGCCGCCGAGATCGGCCGGCTGAACATCCTGCGCGCCACGCATCTGGCGATGTGGCGGGCCGTCTCCCGCCTGCCGGCGCTGCCCGATGTGGTGCTGGTGGATGGCAATGCGGCGCCGCGCCTGCCCTGCTCCACCCGCTGCGTGGTGAAGGGGGACTCCCTCAGCCTCTCCATCGCCGCCGCCTCCATCCTGGCCAAGGTGACGCGGGACCGCGCCATGACGCGGCTGGACAGCCGCTGGCCCGGCTATGGCTTTGCCCGGCATGCCGGGTATCCCACCCCCGCGCACCGCGCGGCCCTGGCTTCGCTTGGGCCATCCCCCCATCACCGCCGGGGCTTCGCGCCGGTGGACCAGGCGGCGCTGCTCTGACAGGCTGAATTCCTGCGACTCGGTCGGCTTGACGGCGCGACTCTGCCCCGCGCATTGTCCGGCTTCGAGTCGCTAGGGGTTTCGCACGCGTGGGGACGGGGCTGGATCTGCCGTTGGACTGCATCCTGGAGGGGGATTGCATCGAAATGCTGCGGGCGCTGCCGCCCGCCTCGGTGCACGCCATCTTCGCGGACCCGCCCTACAACCTGCAACTGAAGGGCGAATTGCGCCGCCCGGATGAAAGCGTGGTCGATGGCGTGGACGATGCCTGGGACCGCTTTTCCGACCTCTCCGCCTATGACGCCTTCACCCGCGCCTGGCTGACCGAGGCGCGCCGCGTGCTGCGCAAGGATGGCACCATCTGGGTCATCGGCAGCTACCACAACGTCTTCCGCCTGGGCGCGGCGTTGCAGGATCTCGACTTCTGGATCCTGAACGACGTCATCTGGCGCAAGGCCAACCCGATGCCGAATTTCCGCGGCCGCCGCTTCACCAACGCGCATGAGACGCTGATCTGGGCGGCGCGCGGGCAGGAGAGCCGCTACAAGTTCAACTACACCGCCATGAAGTCGCTGAACGACGATGTGCAGATGCGCAGCGACTGGTTCATCCCCCTCTGCACCGGCGGCGAGCGGCTGCGCGACGAGAAGGGCCAGAAGGTCCACCCGACGCAGAAGCCCGAGGCGCTGCTGCACCGGGTGATCCTCTCCTGCACGGCGCCGGGGGATGTGGTGCTGGACCCCTTCCTGGGCACCGGCACCACGGCGGCGGTGGCCAAGCGCCTCGGCCGCCGCTTCATCGGCATCGAGCGCGACCCCTCCTATGCCGCCGCCGCGCGCACGCGCATCCGGGCGGTGGAGCCGCTCTCCGAAAGCGCCATGCTGGTGACGCCGACACGGCGCGAGCAGCCGCGCATTCCCTTCGGCGCGCTGGTGGAGCGCGGCCTCGTGCCGCCCGGCGCCCGGCTGGTGGACCGCCACCGCCGCTTCGTCGCCGATGTCGGGGCGGATGGCTCGCTGCGCTGCGGCAAGGCGCAGGGCTCCATCCACCAGGTGGGCGCCGCGGTGCAGGAGGCGCCCTCCTGCAATGGCTGGCTGTTCTGGCATGTGGAGCGGCGGGACGGCACGCTGCGCCTGCTGGACGAGCTGCGCGCCGAGCTGGTCGCCACCCTCGGCGGCTGAGCGGGGGCCGTCAGGCCGCCTTGCCCTCCGGCCGGGTGGTGGCCAGGAACAGCGCCGTGCCGCCCAGCACGCAGGCGCCCAGGAAGGCGATGGCCGCCCCCGGCCCGCCGCCCGCCCCCACCGGCCCCGAGGCCGCCTGAAGCACCGCCGCCCCCAGGAAGAAGGACAGGTTGACGGCGGAGAGCGCCTTGCCGGCCTCCTCCGGCGGCACCGCCGCGCGCGTCATGGCGAAGATCAGCGGCTGGATGGAAATGGCCAGCCCGAAGCCGAAGAGCAGCGCCGCATCGGCCAGTGGCGGCAGCATGGCCAGCCCCAGCGCGGCGGAGAGCCAGCCGCCCGGCCCGCCCCCGGCGACCAGCAGCAGCAGCCCGCCCGCCACCGCATGGCCCAGCGCCAGCAGGGCGCGGCGCCGGCCCAGCCGGCGGTCCAGCACCCCCGCCAGGGCCGGCCCGGCGATCAGCGCCAGGGTGAAGAGCAGCAGGAGATTCCCCGCCTCGATGCGCGGCAGCCCCTTCACCGCCATCAGCCAGGGGCCGCCCCAGAGGCCGCGCACGCCGATCACCACGGCGAAGGAGGCGAAGGCCAGCAGCATCATGCCGCGCAGCCGGCGGCCCAGCCCCATCCGCACCACCACCCGCGCATCGGCCAGCAGCGAGGGGTGGGGGCCGGGGGACACCACCGGCGCGGGCACCAGCCGCGCCACCAGCAGGGCAACCGCGAGCCCCATCAGCGCCGCCGCCCAGAAGCCGGCGCGCCAGCCATGATGCTCCACCAGCCAGGCCAGCGGGCTGGCCGAGAGCAGCATCCCCACATTGCCCACCGCCTGGATCAGCCCGGACCACAGGCCGAACCGCGCCGGGCTGAGCAGCTTGGCCGCCAGCGTCATCGGGCAGAGCAGCATGCCGCAGCAGCCGAGGCCGAGGACGATCTGCGCCAGCAGGAACCCCGCCGGCCCGCCCACCAGGGCCGCCAGCACCGCCCCCGCCGCGATGGTGCCCAGCAGCACCAGCGCCACCGGCCGCACCCCGAAGCGGTCCAGCGCCACGCCGAGCGGGATCTGCCCGGCGGCGAAGGCGAAGTGATAGGCCCCGGTCAGGCTCGCCAGACCCTCCGGCGTCACCCCCAGGTCACGCGAGAGCAGGTCCGCCGCGATGGCCGGCAGGGTGCGCACCAGATTGGACAGCATATGGCCACAGGCCAGCACCAGCAGCGGCGCCATGAAGGCCGCCGAGCCCTCGCGCGTGTTCATCCTGGTGGTTTCCTTCCCTTTTGGGGAAGGAAAGCGCAATCGGGAGGTCAGATAAAGAGGGAGAGAACTTCTTTTTCTGAAGAAAAAGAAGCAAAAAGACTTTTTCAGGCTGCCGCCGTCTCCCGGCGCAGTGGGGCGCTGAACTGAAAAAGTTTTTTGGTTCTTTTTTTCAAAAAAGAACTTCTTTCTAGTTGCCGCTGCGCGTCACCTTGGCCTGGCACCACAGGCTGAGCAGCAGCAGCCCCGCCGCCGCGACGCCAAAGGCCAGCCCATAGCCGCCATGCCCGAGCAGGATGCCGAAGCCCACCGAGCCGATGCCCTGCCCCAGGAAGAGCGCCATGGCGAAGGCGGAGACGGCGGTGGCGCGCGCTTCCGGCAGGGCCTCGGTGCTGCGCGCCTGGAGCACGCCGTGGAACATGAAGAAGAACAGCCCGCACAGCGCCTGCGCCACCGCCACCACCGGCCAGGAGGGGGCCAGCGCCAGCACCGCCAGCGCCACGGCGAGGCAGATGCCGCCCACCAGCAGCAGCCGCGCCTCGCCCAGCCAGCGCAGCATCTGCCGCGCCAGCCGCGTATAGGCCAGGGAGCCGAGACCAAACCCGGCCACCACCAGCCCGGCATGCCAGGGCTCCAGGTGGAAGACCTGGATCAGGTAGGAGCCGATGAAGGGAAAGGCCCCGCCGAACAGCAGCAGCCCATCCAGGAAGGCCGCCAGCAGCAGCCGCCGCGCCGCCGGCCGCCGCAGCAGCAGGGCATAGTTGGCGAAGCCCGAGCCCGCCCCGGCCGGCGCCGTGTTGCGCCACAGGGCGCGCCCCAGCGTCAGCGTGATGGCCAGGGCCGCCAGCGTCGCCACCGCCCCCACCAGCAGGAAGACCGCGCGCCAGCCGAGCGCCTGCCCCACCGCGCCGGAGATCGGCCCGGTCAGCAGCTGCGCCATCACCATGCCGGTCATGAAGCGGCTGAGCGTCGCCTGCCGCTCGGCATAGGGGACATTGTCGCCGATCCAGGCCATGGCGAGGGGAATGATGGCACCCCCCGCCGCCCCGGTGGCCGCGCGCAGCGCCACCAGCGGCGCCATGGCGGTGGCGGCGACGCAGCAGGCCATCATCAGCCCATAGAGCAGCAGCCCCAGCGTCAGCACGCGCAGCTTGCCGAAGCGGTCCCCCAGCGGGCCGAGCACCACCTGGCACAGCCCGTAGGGCAGGGCGAAGGCGGTGATCAGCACCGCCACCTCCGCCACCGTCACATGCATCTCCGCCGCGATCAGCGGCAGGACGGGGTCCAGCATGCGCATGCCGCAGCCGGTGGCGAAGGCCGCCGCCGCCAGCAGCGGCAGCATCGCCAGGGGAGGGCGTGCCTGAGGGGGGTGTGCCTGGGAGGGAGCCTGTTGGGGCGCCGCCGCCTCTGTCGTGCTCACGCCGCGCTGGCCGGCGGCGTCGCCGGGGCGCCGCCCTCGGCGCGCGGGCGGCGGGCGCGCTCGCTCTCCGTCTTCAGCTGGCCGCAGGCGGCCAGGATGTCGCGCCCGCGCGGCGTGCGGATGGGCGAGGCATAGCCGGCCTCCTGCACGATCCGCGCGAAGCGGTGGATGGCGTTGTTCGAGGAGGTCTCGTAGGGGCTGCCAGGCCAGGGGTTGAACGGAATCAGGTTCACCTTGGCCGGGATACCCTGCAGCAGCCGCACCAGCTCGCGCGCATCGGCCTCCGAATCATTCACGCCCTTCAGCATGACATATTCGAAGGTGATGCGCCGGGCATTGGAGGCGCCGGGATAGCGGCGGCAGGCCGCCATCAGCTCCTCGATCGGGTATTTGCGGTTGAGGGGGACGATCTCGTCCCGGATGTCGTTGCGCACCGCGTGCAGCGAGACGGCGAGGCCCACGCCCAGCTCGGCGCCGCAGCGGTCCATCATCGGCACCACGCCGCTGGTCGAGAGGGTGATGCGCCGGCGGGAGAGGGCGATGCCTTCCCCGTCCATGATGATGCGCATCGCCTTGGCGACGTTCTCGTAGTTATAGAGCGGCTCGCCCATCCCCATGATGACGATGGTGGAGAGCAGGCGCGGCGTGCCATCGGTCGGGCTCGGCCATTCGCCATAGGAATCGCGCGCCGCCATGAACTGGCCGACGATTTCCGCCGCCCCCAGGTTGCGCACCAGCTTCTGCGTCCCCGTGTGGCAGAAGCGGCAGGACAGCGTGCACCCCACCTGGGTGGAGATGCAGACGGCGCCGCGATCCTCCTCCGGGTCCGGGATATAGACCGTCTCCACCTGCTGCCCGTCGCGGAAGCCGAAGAGCCATTTGCGCGTGCCGTCGGTGCTGGTCTGCTCCGCCGTGGCGCCGGGGCGGCCGACCACGAAACGCTCCGCCAGCTTGCCCTGCATCGCCTTGGCGATGGTGGACATCTGGCTGAAATCGGTCACGCCCTGGTGGTAGATCCAGTGCCAGAGCTGCTTGGCGCGGAAGGGCTTCTCGCCGATCGCGACCATCTCCGCCACCAGCTCCTCGCGCGAGAGGCCGACGAGGTCGCGCCGCCCGTCCGGCAGTGTCGCCGGGGGCGGGGCGAAGAGCGCGGCCTTGGCCAGGATGCGGGCGCGCTCCGCCTCGTTCAGATCGGCTGTCGGGGCAGCTTGCATGGGGGCAGCCGCCATGGCAGCAACGGGGGGGGCGGTTTCGGTCATGGGATTTACCGGCGGCCCGCCGGACACTCCTTGCTGATGGCCTCATAGGCCGCGCTGAAGCCAGACAGGGAAAAAGTATCGGTGGCGGTGCCGCGGCCCTGTGGCCCCTGGCCCTTGGCCACGGCCTGGGAGCCATTGCGGAAGGCCGCCACGGCCTTGCCGCCCTCACGGGCGAAGGCATTGTCCTGCGCCGTGTAGAAATCCAGCTCGCTGCCGCCGACCGTCACGGTCACATCGGCATTGCGCGCATAGGTATAGCCGGCGCGCAGGGCCACCTGGTCACGCCCCTGCGGGCGGTGCGTCACCGTCAGGATGACATTCTGCCGGCTGCCGGCGCCCTCGGCCTTGGTCGCCCGCGTGAAGGCGTAACAGACCTTGCGCCCGCCCTCCATATGCGTCGCCGCTGTCCAGTCCTGGAAGGTGCCCAGCGCCTGGGGGCGCTGCTGCTGCTGGGCCAGGGCGGGACCCGACATCACGCCGAGCGCCGCCACGAGCGTCAGAAGGAGGGAAGGGTGCCGTTTCATGCGCGTCAGATAAAGCTTCCTGCCGCCATGCCGCAACCGCACAAACCCCAACCCCGCCCCGCATTTTTCTGCAAGCTGCCGGTCAGGGCCGGGACGGCGGGTGCTGCACTCCAAACCTCCGCCCCGGCCCAGGGGGATACGCGGGGGGATGGCGCTGGCGCCAGCGCCCCGCCGGGACACGCCCTCCGTTCCGTGTCCCGCCTGGGAACGCGACGGCGGGTGCTGCACTCCAAACCTCCGCTCCGGCCCAGGGGATACGCGGGGGTGTGGGGGGGGGGGGCCGCCCCCCCCCGGGTAACCCCCCCCGCGCCGGTACCCGC
>NZ_JANFNY010000065.1 GCF_024437745.1 Roseomonas sp. GC11
AAGAATCTTCTTTTTCTGAAGAAAAAGAAGCAAAAAGACTTTCTTTCAGTTTGGCGTCCCGCTTCAGGCCTGAAGCGGGACGCCAACTGAAAGAAAAATTTTTCAAAAAGAATAGTGACTCACAAAAACCGATTGAGAAAAGCCCGTGTCCGTTCCTGGCGCGGTGCCACCAGCACTTCCTCCGGCGGGCCTTCCTCGACGACGACCCCGCCATCCATGAAGACGACGCGATCCGCCGCTTCGCGCGCGAAGCCGATCTCGTGGGTGACGACGATCATCGTCATGCCCTGCGCGGCGAGGTCTTTCATCACCGCCAGCACTTCGCCCACCAGTTCGGGGTCGAGCGCGCTGGTCGGCTCGTCGAAGAGGATGAGGCTGGGTCGGATGGCAAGGGCGCGGGCGATGGCCACGCGCTGCTGCTGCCCGCCCGAGAGGCGGCGTGGGTAGGCATCCGCCTTCTCCGCCAGCCCGACACGCCGCAGCAGTTCGCGCGCATGGGCCTCGGCGCTGGCACGGCTCTCGCCATGGATGCCCACCGGGGCCTCGATGATATTCTCCAGCACCGTCATGTGCGGGTAGAGGTTGAACTGCTGGAACACCATGCCGATGCCACGGCGCTGCCGTGCCACCAGCCGCTCCGGCAGCTCGAAGAGACGGCCGCCGCGCCGGGCATAGCCGATCTGTTCGCCGGCGACGCTGATGCTGCCGGCGTCGATCCGCTCCAGATGGTTGATGCAGCGCAGGAAGGTGGATTTGCCCGAGCCCGAGGGCCCGAGGATCACCACCGTCTCGCCCGCGCGGACATCGATATCGATGCCCTTCAGCACCTCGTTGGGGCCGAAGGATTTGCGCACGCCGCGCGCGCGCACGAGGAATTCGCCGGCCGGGGCGGCCATGGTCTCGGGCATCGGCTCAGCCCTCCGTGGTGGCGGGGGCGGGGCGCGGCGCGCTGCCGCCCTCCGCGTCGCTGCGCGCATAGTGCCGCTCGATGGCGCCCTGCACGACATTGAGGATGGAGGTGATCAGCAGGTACCACAGCACCGCCACCAGCAGCAGCGGGATCACCTGGAAGGTGCGGTTGTAGACCGACTGCGCCGAGTAGAGCAGATCCGCCATGGCGATGACGCTGACCAGCGAGGTCGCCTTGATCATGCTGATCAGCTGGTTGCCGGTGGGCGGGATGATGGCGCGCATCGCCTGCGGTAGGATGATCCGCCGCAGCGCGCGGGCGCGGCTCATGCCGAAGGCGCGCGCCGTCAGCCATTGCCCGGAATCAACGGAGAGCAGCCCGCCACGCACCACTTCCGCCATATAGGCCGCCTCGTTCAGCGCGAGGCCGGCGATCGCGGCGGTGAGGGGGGTGATGACGTCATTGGTCTTCCAGCTCCACAGCTCCGGCCCGAAGGGAATGCCGATGGACAGGCGCGGGAAGAGGGTGGAGAGATTGTACCAGAAGATCAGCTGCACCAGCAGCGGCGTGCCGCGGAAGAACCAGATATAGAGTCCGGCGAGGCCGCTCAGCAGTCGGCTCTGCGCCATGCGGGCCACCGCCAGCACGATGCCGATGGCGGTGCCGAGCACCATGGCCACCACCGTCATCCCCAGCGTGACGCCAAGGCCGCGCAGGATCGATTCCTCGGTGAACCACTCGCCGACGACGGGCCATTCGAAATTCCTGTTGGTGGCGACGGTGACGGCGGCCTGCGCCGCCAGCACCAGCACCACCACCCAGGCCGCCAGATTGCCCCAGGGGAAGGGGCGGCGCGCCGCCGTGACGTCGATCGGCGCGCTGCTCTCCGGCTGCGTCACTGCGCGGGCTTCCCGGCGAGGTTGACGCCCGGCGCGGGGATCATGTTCCCCTCCAGGCCCCACTTCTTCATGATGGCGGCATAGGTGCCATTGTCGAAAAGCTGCTGGTAGGTGGCCAGGAGAACGTCGCGCAGCACGCCATCCTTCGGCACGACGGAGCCCTGGTAGAGATCGCCGAAGCCGTTGCTGCGGCCCGTGGCGGCCAGCTCCAGCTCGCCCTTCGCCTGCTGCACGAAATAGGTGAGCGGCGCCTGGGAGGAGAAGAAGGCCTCCGCGCGGCCCGAGCGCACCGCCAGGATGGAGGTGGGCTGATCGGTGTAGGACTGCACCTCCACCGCCGGCTTGCCGGCGGCGACGCACTGCGCCGATTGCTGCTTGATCACCCGCTCCGCCGAGCCCGCCGCCATCACCGCCACCTTCTTGCCGCAGGTGTCGGCGAGATCGCGGATGCCGGCCGGATTGCCGGCATGGACGGCGAAGACGACGTATTCGCGCACGAAATCGACGAAGTCATTGGCCGCCTGGCGCTCCGGGAAGTCGCCGATCGGGCCGATGGCCATCTGGTAGCGCCCGGCCTTGATGCCGGCCAGCATGGCGGAGAGGCCGCTCACCGTCTCGTGCCGGAGGCGCAGGCCGAGCACCTGCCCCACCGCCTCCGCGAGGTCGGCGCTGGCGCCGCGCATGGTGGTGGCGTTGATGACGATCTCATAGGGCGGGAAGGAGCCGTTATTGACGGCGACCAGCTCGCCCGCCTGGCGGATCTCCGCCGGCAGGCGGGCGCGCAGGGCCTCGTTGACGCTCTGCGCCGGGATGGCGCCTTCCTGCGCGCGCGCGGCGAGCGGGGCGAGGCTGAGCGCCCCGGCGAGGCAGAGGGCGGCGGGAAGAACCTTCAGGCGCATGGTGGTCATCCTCATGAAGGGCGGCGGGGTCAGCCGGCGGCGTGGGGAAACAGGGCGCGCGCGTCGAGGCGGCGGGCGGTGATGCCCTGCGCGTGCAGCTCGGCGGCGAAGGCGTCGATCATCGCTTCATTGGCGGCGAGGCCGCTGGCATCCCAGCCGGCGGGCAGGTCGCGCGCGCAGCGGGCCAGTTCGTCGATGATCCAGGGCGTGGTGTCGGCGTATTTCTCGCGCTTGGCCAGCCAGAGCCGCGCGGATTCGTCGAGCAGTTCAGAGATGGCCCGCGGCAGGCCGGGATGCGCCGCCACCACCGCCGGCTTCAGCGCCAGCGCATGGATGCCGGGGACATAGCCGACGGCGTGGAAATAGGCGACCTCGGCGGCGCGGCAATCGGGCAGCAGCGGGCGCAGCGGGCTGTCGGGCGCGAAGAAGCCGGGCGGCATGAAGGGGGTGAAGGCCGCCGCCATCTCGCCGGAGAGCAGGAGATCCACCAGCGGGCGCTCGCCCGGCACGGCCTCGATCCGGCCGGGGCGGCCGAAGCCGCCCAGCCGGTCCACCACCGGATGCGCCGCCGTCAGCCGGCCGACCCACCAGGTGGCGTCCCCGATCTCCACCCCCTCGCGGCGCAGCAGGGCGCGGGTCCAGAGATTGCCCGAGTCCTGCCAGCCGGTCAGGCCGATGGTCCTGCCCGCCAGATCGGCGAAGCGGGTGAGGGGGCTGTCCTTCGCGGTGATCACGCAGCGCTGGCGGAAGCCGCGCATGATGAAATGCGGCAGCCCGACCAGATCCTCCGCCCCGCGCGCGCGGGCCTGGGCATAGCGGGAGAAGGAGACTTCCGCCCCGTCATAGCGCGGATCGCCGGCCGGGTCCTCCGGCAGGGCGGCGACGCGGTCGATCACCAGCTCCACATCGGGGGAGCGCACATCCCCCAGCAGGATCGGCGTCAGGAAGTCCCAGTCGCGGAGCGCGAGGCGGATACGGGGAGGCATCAGGCGGCGTCACCAGTCTCGGCAGGAGGTCCGGGGCGGCACGTTAAATGTCCATTATTTACTGTTCAATGCATTTTATGTTATTGAACAATCATGGAGACGCCCCCGGAGGCCGCGCAGGCCGAGATCGACCCCGCCTGGCTGGCGCGCCAGCTCGGCGAGACCACGATGCGTGGCATCGCCCGCGCCAGTTGCGACCTGATCCGCAGCGGCGCGCTGCCGGTGGGGGCGCGGCTGCCTTCGGTGCGCGACCTCGCGCGCGAGATGGGGGTGAGCCCCGCCACCATCTCAGCCGCCTGGGCGGAGCTGCGCCGGCTGAACCTGGTGGCCGGGCGCGGGCGCAACGGCATGCATGTCTGCGGCCATGGCGGCGCGCCGCATCCGGCGCGCTTCACCGGCATCGGCCATTTCCTCCCCGGGGTGCTGGACCTCACCCTGGCGGTGCCGGACCCGGCGCTGCTGCCGCCGCTCGGCCCGGCGCTCGCCGCCGCGGCGGGGGTGGAGGGGCTGAACCACTATGCCCGCACCCCCATCATCGCCCGGCTGCGCGCCGCCGTGGAGCGCGACTGGCCCTATGCCGCGCAGGCCTTCCTGGCGGTGGAGGGCGGCTATGAGGCGGTGCGGGTGGCGCTGCGCGCGCTGGTGCAGCCCGGTGCGCGCGTCGCCGTGGAGGTGCCGACGGCCATGCGGCTGCTGGACCTGCTGGACGAGGCCGGCGCTGTCGCCCTGCCGGTGCTGGCGGATGCGGAGGGCCCGCTGCCCGGCTCCCTGGCCGAGGCCATGGTGCACCGCCCGGTGGCCTTCCTGTTCCAGCCGCGCACCCATTCCGTCACCGGCCGCACGGTGACGCTGCCGCGCCTGCGCGCCCTGGCCGATATGCTGCGCGGCAGCGAGGTCCTGGTGCTGGAGGATGACGGCATCGGCGCCCTCTCCCCCGCCGCGCCGCAGAGCCTCGGGCGCTGGCTGCCGGAGCGGGTGGTGCATCTGCGCGCCTTCTCCAAGGCGCTGGGGCCGGATCTGCGGCTGGCCGTGGTGTCTGCCCCGGCCGAGATCGTGGCGCGGATGCAGGGGGTGCGCGCCTTCGGCAGCGGCTGGACCAGCCGCCTGTTGCAGGAGGCCGCCGCGCTGCTGCTGGAGGACCCTGCCACCGAGGCGGTGCTGGCCCGTGCCCGCGCTGTCTATGCCGGCCGGCGGCAGGCCCTGGCCGCCGCGATGCGCGCGCGCGGCCTCAGCGTGGCGGAGGGGGATGGGCTTTGCCTCTGGGCGCCGGTGCGCGATGAATCCTTCGCCCTGGTCACCTTCGCCTCACGCAACATGGTGGTGATGCCGGGGGCGAAATGTGCCCCCGTGCCGATCCCGCCGCATGTGCGCATCGCCACCTCCCTGCTCTCGGAGCGGCATGAGGAGGTGGCGGAGGTGCTGGCCCTGCTCCGGCCCTCGGCGCGGCCGGAGGTGGCGGCCGGAGGAGGGGTTTAGAAAAAAGAGGTTCTTTTTTGAAAAAAAGAACCAAAAAACTTTTCAGTTTGGCGCCCCGCTGTGCCGGGAGGCCGCGGCAGCCTGGAAAAAAATTTTTATTGCTTCTGCCGGAATGATGGCGCCCCGGTGCTGCACCACGATGGCGGCCAGGCGGTGGGCGGCGCGGGCGGCCTGCTCCGGTGCCTCGCCGCGCAGGCGGGCGGCCAGATAGCCGGCGGCGAAGCTGTCGCCGGCGGCGGTGGTGTCCACCACCTTTTCCACGCGCTCGGCGGGGATTTCGGCCGAGCCGCCGGGGTGGTGGAGCAGGCAGCCGGGCGGCTCCAGCTTCAGCACGATCTCCGGCACGCCGGCGCCGCGCAGCCCGTCCAGCGCCTCCGCCGGGGTGGCACCCAGGCCGAGTTCCGCCAGCTCGGGCGCGCCGGCCAGGGCGATATCGGTGCGCGCCAGCAGGGTGGCATAGGCCCGCCGCGCCGTGGCGGCATCCGGCCAGAGGCGCGGGCGCCAGTTGGTGTCGAAGGCCACCCGGCCACCGCGCGCGCGCAGCCGGTCGAGCATCGGGTAGAGGCGGGCGCGGCCCTCCTCCCCCCAGATGGCGAGGCTGATGCCGGAGAGATAGAGCAGGTCATACGCTTCCAGCGCCGTTTCCATGGCGGCGGTGCCGGGCATCTGGAACAGTTCGCGCGCCGGGGCGCGGTCCCGCCAGTAGAGGAAGCGGCGCTCGCCGCGCGGGTCGGTGTCGATCAGATAGAGGCCGGGCAGGCGGCCGGGCAGCCGCGCCACCAGGGCGCAGCCCACGCCCTCCGCCTGCCAGGCGGCGATCATGGCGGCGCTTTCCGGGTCGTCCCCCAGCGCCGTCACATAATCCACCCGCGCGCCGAGGCGGGCGAGATAGACGGCGGTGTTGAGCGTGTCACCGCCGAAGCCCATGGCGGCGAGGCCATCCGGGCGGCGGGCCAGCTCGATCATGCATTCGCCGAGGCAGGCGATGCGCGGCGCCGCGCTCACGGCAGGCGCGCCAGGGAGCGGCGGGCGATATCGGTGATGGCGTCCCACTGGCCGGCGCGCATCAGCGCGGGCGGCGCCAGCCAGGAGCCGCCGACGGCCAGCACATTCGGCAGCGCCAGCCATTCCGCCGCCTGTTCCTCGCCGATGCCGCCGGTGGGGCAGAAGCGCACCATCGGGAAGGGCGCGCCCAGCGCCTTCAGCGCCGGGATGCCGCCCGCCGGCACGGCGGGGAAGAACTTCACCGCGCGGAAGCCGCGCTGCATGGCCGCCATCAGCTCCGACGCCGTGGCGATGCCGGGGATGAAGGGCAGGCCGAGCGAGGCCGCCGCGTCCAGCAGCTCCGGCGTGGCGCCGGGGCTGAGGGCGAAGCGCGCGCCGAGCTTCAGCCCCAGCTCCAGGTCGGCCGGCGTCAGCACGGTGCCGAGGCCGATCACCGCCTCCGGCACCGCGGCGGCGATGGCCTCGATGGCGGCGGGGGCGGCGGCGGTGCGCAGCGTGATCTCCAGCGTGGTGATGCCGCCGGCCACGAGGGCGCGCGCCAGCGGCACGGCATCCTCGACGCGGTCGATGGTCAGCACCGGCACCAGCCGGCTCTGCGCCAGAAGGGCCTCGGCGGGGGAGGGGGTGGTCATGGCGGGCGTTCTCCTCGCTGGTGGCCCGATCTGGGTCAGACTTCCAGGATCGCCTTGATAACCCCAGCCTCCGGCCGCAGCCAGTCCCTGAACAGCTCCGGCCCCGCCGAAAGCGCGCCGCGATGGGTGTTCAGCGCGCGGGTCGGCACCTTGCCGGCCTGCATCTGGCGCACGACCTCGGCGAAGTCGTCCGGCTGGGCGTTGCGGCTGGCGAAGAGGGTGGTCTCGCGCTTGTGGAACTCAGGGTCGGAGAAGGTGATGCTGTCGCGCACCACGGAGACCAGCACATAGCGCCCGCCATGGCCGACGAAGCCGAAGCCGCGCTGCATGGCGGCGGTGTTGCCGGTGCAGTCGATGACGGCATCGAAGAACTCGCCATCCGTCGCGGCGGCGGCGCGCGCCTCGGCCTCCGGGCTGGCGAGGAGCAGGGCATCGGCGCCGAGCTGCTCCTGGGTGAAGGCCAGGCGGTCCTCCCGCATGTCCATCACCGTGACATGGGCGCCGCGCGCCTTGGCGAAGATGATGGCGGACATGCCGATGGGGCCGGAGCCCACCACCAGCACGCGGTCCGCCGCGCTGATGCCGCCGCGCTTCACGCCATGCGCGCCGATCGCCAGGAATTCGATCATCGCCGCATCCTCGAGCGGCGTGTCCCCCACGGGGACGACATTGCCGGCGGGGACGCAGAGCAGCTCCGCCATGCCGCCATCGCAGTGCACGCCGAGGACGCGGATATTCTGGCAGGCATTGGTGATGCCCTTGCGGCAGGCCACGCAGCGGCCGCAGGAGAGATAGGGCACGATATAGACATTCTGCCCGGCGCGCAGGCCGCTGCCTTCCGGCGCGCGCTCCACCGTGCCGGACAGCTCATGCCCCATGACGCGCGGATATTCCAGGAAGGGGTGCTTGCCCTGGAAGATGTGGAAATCCGTGCCGCAGATGCCGACGCGCTTGATGCGCACCAGCACCTCGCCCTCGGCGGGCACGGGCTCGGGCCGCTCGATGACCGAGAGCCGGCCGGGTTCTTCGCAGATCAGCGCCTTCATGGGGACGTCTTTCGAGGGAGCATGCAGGAAGGCCGCCCGGCACCGGGGCCGGGCGGCACAGGGAGAAGGTTACGAGAGCATCTCGGCCGGCAGGCCGACGCCATTGTACTTCTTGTAGATCTCGTTCAGCTTGCCATTGCGCAGATTGGTGCCGACCCAGTCGTTCAGCGCCGCCTGCAGGGCAGTCTCGCCCTTGCGGATGCCGATGGCGTAGGGGTTGGTCTTCAGCACCATCTTGACCTCGAAGGGGGCCTGGGCGTGGCGCTTGTTGGCCGCGGCCATCACCTGGGGCGAGGTCGCCATGATGTCCACCTGGCCGGAGACCAGCGCGGTGATGAGCGTCGCGTCGTCATCATAGCGGATGATCTGCGCGCCGGTGTTGCGGGCGGTGAATTCCTTGTCGTTGGTGCTGCCGCGCGTGGTGCCGACGCGCTTGCCGGCGAGCGAGGCATCGTCCCTGACCGCCGCGTCCCTGCGCGCCGCGACGACCACCTGGATCACGCCATAGGGGTTGGAGAAGTCGATGACCTTCTGCCGCTCCTCCGTGACGCTGAAGGAGGCGATGACCATGTCCGCCTTGCCGGTCAGCAGGAAGGGAATGCGGTTGGGGCCGGTGACCTGCACGATCTCCATCGGCATGCCCCAGTCGGCGGCGAGGAGGCGCGCCGTCTCGACATCGGAGCCGATGGGCTGCATCTGCTCATCCGTCTGGCCGAAGGGGGGCGAGCCGAGGTCGATGGCGACCAGCAGCTTCTTGCGGGCGCGCAGCGTGTCGAGCGCATTGGCGCGGGCGGTGCGGGCGAGGCTCGTGGCGGCGGCGAGGGAAAGCCCGGCGCCGAGCAGGGTCCTGCGGTTCATTCCTGTGTTCCTCTTCGTTGTTATGAAAATCAGAGATCGCTGCCGATGAATTCGCGCAGCTCAGGGGTATCCGGGTCGTTCAGCCGGTGGCCGGGCAGAACTTCCCAGACCTTGCCCTGGCGCATGTAGATGACATGGGTCGCGACCTTGCGCGCGAAGCCCATTTCATGGGTCACCAGGATCATCGTCATGCCGCCGCGCGCGAGATCCTCCATCACGCGCAGCACCTCGCCGGTCAGCTGCGGGTCGAGGGCGGAGGTCACTTCGTCGAACAGCATCACCTTGGGCTGCATGGCGAGGCTGCGGGCGATGGCGACGCGCTGCTGCTGGCCGCCGGAGAGCTGCTCCGGATAGTGGCCGGCCTTGTCGGCGAGGCCCACGCGGTTTAGGCAGTCGCGCGCCAGCTCGCGCGCCTCGCGCCTGCCGATGCCCTTCACGCAGGTGGGAGCGAGCATGATGTTCTGCTCCGCCGTCAGATGCGGGAACAGGTTGTAGCTCTGGAAGACGATGCCGACATCGAGGCGCAGCGCGCGCTTGTCCAGCTTCTCGCCATGGATGGCGTGGCCGCAGACCTCGATGCTGCCCTGCTCGATTTTTTCCAGGGCGTTGATGCAGCGCAGCGCCGTGGATTTTCCCGAACCCGACTGGCCGATCATGGCCACGACCTCACCGCGCCCGACCTCGAAGGAGACGCCGTTCAGGACCTTGAGGGGGCCAAAGCTCTTGTGGACATCCGTGAGCTTAACGACGGCCGACATTGAGCCTCCTTTCCAGCCCGCGGCTCCAGGCCGAGAGCGGATAGCAGATGAGGAAATAGAGCGCCGCGACGGTGAGGAAGACGGCGAAGGGCTGGAAGGTGGAGTTGTTGATCAGCTTGCCGGCCTGCGACAGCTCGACAAAGCCGACCACCGAGGCCAGCGAGGTGTTCTTGACGATCTGCACCAGGAAGCCGACGGTGGGGGCCGTGGCGATGCGCATGGCCTGCGGCAGGATGACGCGCGTCAGGCGTTGCCAGCGCGTCATCGCCAGGCATTCGGCGGCTTCCCATTGGGTCTTCGGCACGGATTGCAGGCAGCCGCGCCAGATCTCGGCGAGGAAGCCGGAGGAATAGATGGTCAGCCCCGCCCCCGCCGCGATCAGGGCGGGAAGCTGGTCGAGCCCGATGATGGCCAGGCCGAAATAGATCAGGAAGAGCAGGATGAGCAGCGGCGTGCCCTGGACGAGCTGCACATAGGCGCCGGAGAGACCGCGCAGGAGACGGCTTTCCGAGATCCTTGCCAGGGCAATGAAGAAGCCGAGCACGCCGCCGCCGAGAAAGGCGATGGCCGAGAGGGCGATGGTCCACCCCG
This sequence comes from Roseomonas sp. GC11, assembly GCF_024437745.1. Taxonomy (GTDB): domain Bacteria; phylum Pseudomonadota; class Alphaproteobacteria; order Acetobacterales; family Acetobacteraceae; genus Pseudoroseomonas. The sequence goes on from NZ_JANFNY010000065.1 coordinate 10,061, forward strand.
CCGCGATGAGCAGGAACCAGAGATGGCCGAGGCCGAAGCTGGGCATGGTCGCTTCCCTCCTACAGCGCCGTGCCGAGCTTGCGGCGGCGGGTGAAGACCAGCATGCCAAAGCCCCAGAAGGCCCAGCGCACCACGAAGGACAGCGCGAGATAGAGCAGGCCGACCACGATATAGGTCTCGAAGGAGCGGAAGGTGTCGGACTGGATGCGGTTGGCGACCGCCGTCAGCTCCTCCGCCGAAATCTGCGAGGTGATCGACGAGGCCAGCATCAGCAGCACATACTGGCTGACCAGAGCGGGATAGACACGCTCGATGGCCGGGCGGAGGATCACATGCCAATAGGTCTGGCGCCGGTTGAGGCCCAGGCATTCCGCGGCCTCGACCTGCGCCTTGTGCACGCTCTCGATTCCCGCGCGCATGATCTCGCAGGTATAGGCGACAACGTTGACGACCAGGGCCAGGACCGCCGCGAGATTGGCATCCACGCGGATGCCAAGCACGGCGATGCCGAAATAGACCAGGAAGACCTGCACCAGCAGCGGCGTGTTGCGGATCACCTCGACATAGGCGCCCACCACGCGCTTCAGCCAGGGCGGACCATCGGCGCGGGCGATGGCGCAGAGGGCACCGCCCGTGAAGCCGAGCACGGTGGAAATGGCGGAGAGTTGCAGCGTCAGCCAGACGCCATCAAGAAACTCGCGCCAATAGGGCAAGAGGGATGAAAACTCGAACTGGTATGTCATGCCTGTGCCTTGTCCTGGCTGCGGGCCAGGACGCCGTCGAGCACCGGGGTGGCGTGGCGGGAGGTGCCCACCCAGTCCAGGAAGCTGGCGATCCGCCGTTCCACCTTGGTCCTGTGATTCTGGGCGATGTCGGCGATGCGATGGTTGAGGAAGGGATTCAGGAAACGGTCGAAGGTGGTGGCCACATAGGTGCCGGCCTCAGACGCCATGCCATGCCGTGTAAAGCCGGGCAGGACTTCCTCACGATAGACGGCTTCCAGGCGCGCACGAATTGCGGGATCGGCGAGAATCTCGCGCACGGTTTCGCCCTGCAGGCGATGCTCGTGCTGCCAGATATCGGCGAGGACCGTGTGGCCGAGATTGAGGATATGCAGCTTCAGCCGCTCAAAAGGCTCCAACTCCTCCGCGAGTTGAATCGCGGGATGCTGGCAGGGCAGGACGAGGCCCGGGCGCTGCTCGATCACCCACAGCGCATAGGGTTCTGCGATGGCCCCCGCAGGCTCGAGAGCTTCCGAGACAATGCGATCAACCAGGGTGTCTGCCCAGATCACCCTTTCCCGCAGCCAGGCCAGGAAGGCCCCCGGTGCATGCGCCCCAGTCGCCAGATCCAGGATGGTGTCGCGCAGGACCTGACCATTCCGGTTCAGCAATTCGCAGGGCAGGATGGTGATGGGCATGCCGCCGGCCAGCCAGCGGCTGTGCAGCAGGGCCGTCAGTTTTCCTGGGAACGAAGATGGAACGTGCCCGCCGAGGAGCCTGCCATCCCGGTCTGATTCAGGAACATCATAGCCGGTATCGCCCATGTTGGAGACAACATAGGCGGCTTCGTGGCGAAACAGGCTATGCAGTTCGGCCCAGTCCTGGACAGCGGAAAGGCCGCGGTCGGTGCTGGTGACAGCGATATGGCGTTCAACCGGCCTGCCATCTTCCAGGCCACGCAAGATGACCGGATAACCGTCCGGCTGCCCGAAAGCGGAGAGGCGTCCGCTATTCGCGCGCGAATTGGAGGCCTGAACGATGGTGATGGGCCCGACATCCTGGCCAGCCTGCCGCGCCTCATGCAGGAAAAGGGCGACATGCGCCTGCAGAAAGCGGCTTGTGCCAAACTGGATGATCCGCCCACTCATGGTGTGGCCACTTTATAGCGAGGCCATGAGCAGGCATGAGCGTTGCTCGGCACGTTCCCTCGATCCCTTGTCGTTTTGTATGATTAAACATAAAGGACCGATCTGCTGGCGGTGTCAACCCGGTGCATCATCTTCAAAAAACCGATAGGTGGCTCTGGGTTTTCGTAAAAAAAATTAAAAAACAACAATTAAGGAGCGGTGGGGTGAAGGCCAACACGGTCTACAAGCGGAGCTACAATCATTGCCTGGCGCTCCTGGCATCGCGCCCCCTGGGGGAATGGCCGTGCTCGGAGGCGGAACTGGCGGAACAGCTGGAGGTCAGCCGGACGACGGTGCGGGCTGTGCTGGCGGGGCTGGGGGAGGCGGGCATCCTGGAGGCCCGGGCGGCCCGGCGGTTGGTGCTGCGCCACCCGCAGGCCCAGGATTTTTTCCCGGACCCGCAGACGGAGAGTGTGGGTCAGGTCGTCGAGCGGAAGTTCATGCAGATGGTGCTGCAGGGCGATTACAGGCCTGGCCAGATGGTCAGCACCTCAGAACTCGCGCGCCAGTTCGGCGCTTCGACCACGGCCGTGCGGGAGTATCTGACACGGTTCAGTCAGGTGGGCTTGCTGGAGCGCCGCGAAAATAGTGGCTGGATCTTCAAGGGTGTCACCACGGAGTTTGCCGTGGAAATCTACGAAATCCGTGAGATGTTTGAACTGCGGTCCGCCAGGCGCTTTGTCAGCCTTGGCGATGATGCCGTGGCCTGGAAAAAGCTCGATGAGATCGAAGGCGAGCATCATGATTTGCTGCGTGACATTGAGCATCGGTACCAGGATTTTTCGCAGCTTGACGAACGCTTGCATCGCCTGATCCACGATGCATCCTGTAACCGCTTCATCCGCGACTTCTATGATGTCATCTCGATCATTTTCCACTATCACTACCAATGGGACAAAAGCGATGAGAAGGAGAGGAATCACATCGCCATCGTCGAGCATCTTGAATACATCGCCGCACTCCGCACGCGGGATCTTCGCCTGATCGATGCCAAGTGCAAGGCGCACCTTCGTACGGCGCGCACAACCCTGTTGCGTTCGATCGCGAGCGGACCCCTTTCCGGGTAAGGGGTTCCAAGCGTGGTCTGAAAAAGTTTTTTGGTTCTTTTTTTCAAAAAAGAACGTCGAATCTCTCGTGGTTTATTCCAGCGATTCCGTGACCATGCGGCGCAGGAAGCCTGTATCCTCTGCCTGACCGGCGGGATTTCCAGCGCGATGCCCCCAGATGCTCGGAATGGGCTTCAGGGATGCGTGGCGAAGATAGAGTTTTTCAAATTCATTGTCTGCCACACGGAAGTACAAGTCTGTTTCGCCAGGAAGAAGGAAAACACGGGCGGTGATAGCACGAAGAGCATCTTCAAGATTGCCGCCATAGAGAGGATTATCGCTGATATCGCCTGCATCCCAGCAGCGCATCTGAGCCAGAAGGTTGGCCGCCTTCTTGCTGCTGTATCGGTTTTCCCAGGTGGACAGATAAGCCGATAAATCGGGTGTCTTGGCCGTCCGATAAAGGCCTGCCCGATAAAAATCCTGGCTCATGGCCCAGGCTGCGTAGTTTCGCCCGAAGGCGCGGAGAGCCATGCGTGGCTCCTCAGAAAACTGCCCGTTTCCGAGGTACTCGGGTGCTGCCTCCAGAATAGCCATCTGCGCACGCAGAAAAACCTGATTATGGGTTGCCGTGCGTGCGCTGCCACAGTTGATGATGGCGGCTTCAACCTCACGCGGAAAGAGGGCTGCCCAGTGGTATGCCTGTTGTGCGCCCATCGACCAGCCATAGACAGCCTTCAGGCGATCAATCCCGAAAACATCGTGGAGCAGGCGGCGCTGGCCCTGCACATTGTCATAAGCCGTAACCAGAGGAGGATAATCCGGCGTATCATATGGGCTTGACGATACGCCGTTGCCGAACATGTCAATCTGGACAATGAACCACCGCGTGGGGTCCAGAATACCCTGTGGCCCGATCAGCCAATCCACTTCTGTGGATGTCGCGCCATAGCTGGTCGGGTAGAGGATGGCATTGTCCCGTGCTGCGGAAAGCGTGCCATGACTGCGCCAGTGCAGATGTGCATCCTGGATCCAGCCGCCTTTCAGAACCTGCATGGTTCCCAGGCTGTACCGGCCCTGTTGTCGCGGCCAATCAGACATTCCGCTGTTCCTTCTCCGCGCGATCCACCTTGAGGCGATGCGTGTTGTTCGAACCACACTCTTGCCACGGCGGCAATGGGGATCGCATGGAGGGGCGTGCTAAGCAGAGGGCTGCGCCCGGCGTGCAGCGAGAGTTCGAGCGAAGAAGGCTTTGCTATATTCTACCACGCCAGAGACATTATGGGCGACGCCCGGCACGATCTCCAGGGTTGCGCCAATACCGTGAGCAGCAAGAGAGACGCGGAGTGCTTCCAGCCGCTCCGGCCGTGTTGCGCCGGCATCATTGGCGCCTGGCACCCAATGGCGACCATTTTCGCGATGGGTGATCTCCCATGCCTCGCGATCCGCGCCGCCAACGACCATATGAATCGCGACCTGTCGCATGGCCTCCAAATTGGGGCTCAGCCCGAAGCGGGCCTGCATGCCGCGTGTTCCTACCCACCAATCCCGCTGCGGATCAAGCAGGGTAACAGAACCAGGAGCACCGATGGATACGGCCCAGAGGCGATGTGGGTGCAGCAGCAGCATGCGGTGGGCAAAGTGTCCACCCCCTGAGAAACCGAAGAGCGAGAAGCGATCGAACGAAAATCGGTAGCGCTCACAAACCTCATCGACCATTGCCAGAAGAACATGATCGTAGCGGATGCTGCCTTCGGCGATATATTTGTAGCCGTCGCGATTGCCGTCGCCCAGCACCCCGGCGGGGAAGAGGGGGCTCAGGACGATGCAACGGTTCCAGCGTGCGAAATCAACGAAGATCTGCCTGTAATGCGCCATGTCGCGCAGCGTGCCATGGACGGACACGATCAGTTCCGGCGCGGGCCCGGGTTCATCCAGGCCTGGAGGCACATAGAGGCACCAGGAGAAGCGGGGATCGTACCGGCTTGCATAGACCGTGGTCAGGCCCTGGTCATAGAGCTGGCGGCCGCGGCGAGTTGCTTCGCTGATGCCGTCGAGGGGGGGGGTCATGCCATGACGCCTTCGATCGCCGGACGCTCCAGTGGCCCGGCATTGGTGTTCACGCGTCGCGAAAATTGCATCCGATCGCCATTGAATTCACAGATCACCGTGTCTGAGAAAGCCATCTCGGTAAAGCGCCATACCATTTCAAGGCGATCATCCGCTGACCATGCTGCCCGAGCGACAACGCGCATTCGCTCGGGCTGGTACTCATGGTGGAGGATGTTCCCGGTCATTCCGGTTTCTCCTTCTACTTCCGCGTGGAAGCCGGCTGTGATGCTATGCTCGCCGCGATGATCCCGCAGAGTAAGAACGCAAGCGCCATCGCGTAGCCCGAAGCGAATTTCTTCCACACCATCCGCATTGGCGGCGCAGCGGAAGCGCAAGCCATCGAGACGCGCCGTCCATGGAGAAACAGCCTTGCCTTCCGGCCAGGGCAGACTCAGGCTTGCCAGCCGCTGCGCCAGGAGAGCATCGGATTCTTCGTAGTGCAGGCCTGTATCAAGGGCGGGATAGAGATGCTCCCACAGCGCTTCCATATGGCGCTTTTCCCGCATCGCCAGCCCGCCGGTGAAGGCCACCACAGCCTTTTTTTCTGGCAGCACGATGCATTGTTGCCCGTAATTGCCAGAGGCCAGATAGCCGCCGTGGCGCGTCATCCACCACTGATAGCCATAGCCTTCGCGCCGTTCGGCCGTGCCTTCGCCGCGTGGGCGGAAGCGCTTTGCGTCGACCGTGCCCATCCAGACCTCGGCGACATGGTTGCGCGTGGCCTCGGCGACCCAGGAAGCGGGCAGAATGCGGCGGCCTTCCCACAGCCCGCCCTGCAGGTACAGCACGCCAAGCTTCAGTGCATCCTCCGCGGTGCAGGAAAGGCCATTGCCGCCCGTGCTGATGCCCTCCGGTGAGATGTCCCACTGCACCGGGCTCATGCCGAGTGGACGGAAGAGGCGTGGCTCCAGATACTCGGCGAGAGTCTGGCCGGTAACGGCGGTGACGATGGCCGAGATCATGTAGCTGCTGGCGCTGCTATAGATGAAATCGCGCCCGGGCGGTTCTTCGACCGGCTCGCGCAGGAAGGCTTCGACCCAGCTTGTGGTGAGGCTGCGCCACTCACCACCCGAGATGCCGGCACGATGGCCGGTGCGCATGGTGAGGAGATCTTCCACCGTCATCGCCGCCAGATATGGCGAGACGTCCGCTGGCTTGTAGCGTGGAAAGAAATCGACGACCTTATCCGTCAAGGCTACCCTTCCTTCCCCAAGGGCGAGGCCGAGTGCTGTCGCTGTCCAGCTCTTGGTCGCGGAGTGCAGCATATGCGGGCGCTCCGGCGCATAGGGGTGCCAGAAGCCTTCTGCCACCACCGCGCCAGCACGATAGACCAGCATGCTGTGCAATTCGATCTTCTCGCGCGCGATGGTATCGATGAAGGCAAGCACACCAGAGGCATCGACGCCACGTGCCGAGGGGGCCGCACGCGGCAGGCGCGTGGCTGTGGTCGCGGGGAAGGTATCAGGCATTCCGGGTAGGCCTCAGATTCATGGCATCCGTCAGGTGCAGCCGCATCAGCAGCGCCGCGCGTTCCCGGTCCCCCACGACCAGAGCGTCGAGGATGGCGAGATGCTCGCGGATATTCACCGGTACGCGCGCTGCACCGACGGTGAAGGACAGGTTGGAGAGGGTGCGGACACGGTTCTGCTGCGCAACCGCCGCGGCGATGAAGCGGTTGCCCGAGGCCTCGGCGAGGCCAAGATGGAATTGCGCATTGACCTCGTAGAAGGCCACGGCATCGTCTTCCCGCCAAGGGCGATCGCGGAAGCGTTCGTGCTCCCGGCGCATCCTCGCCGCGAAGCCGGGCGGAAGGGCGAAGCCAGGTTCCAGCAATGCCGCCGGTTCGATCAGCATGCGGAAGCGGTAGGAGGCAGCCCGCTCCTCCAGATCACGGAAGCCCGCGGTGAAGTGCCAGCCATGGCCTCGATTGCGTGTGGCGACACCAGACTCCGCAAGCTGCGACAGCGCCTGCACCACGAGGTGGCGGCTGACGCCGAGATGCTGTGCCAACTGCCGTTCCGAGACTTCATCCGGCACGCTGCCATCGGCGCGACCGCGCGCAATGCGAACCAGCAGGCGCGCGACAGCGTTTTCGCTGTCCTCAGGACCAAGTGGAGGGATTTCGATACCCTCCAACTGGCAGAGCACGACGCTACGCCCCTCGGTACGCACGGCGCCGATCTCCTCCAGCAATGCGACCGCACCTTTCACCGGTGTGCGCGAGACGCCGAGTGTTTCCGCCAGCGCGGCGCGGCTCAACCGCTCTCCGAGTGCTGTGCCACGCTCGCGCAACAGGTCGAGGATGTCACGCGCCAGGGTGCGGTGCAGGGGCGTGGCGTTGTCATCCGTCATGCGTCGAGCCTTGGGGTCGCGTCCAGAAGTGCACGTGTATAGGGGTGGTGTGGCGTGTCGAACACCGCATCCCGCGAGCCCTGCTCGACAATCATGCCGTCCTGCATCACCAGGACGCGATCGGCCACCTCAACCACCGCGCCGAGATCGTGCGAGATGAAGAGACATGCGAAGCCGCGCTCCTCCTGCAGCTGGCGGATCAGGGCGAGGATCTGTGCCTGTACCGTCATGTCCAGCGCGCTGACCGGTTCATCCGCGACCACGAGGGCCGGGCGGCGGACGATGGCGCGGGCGATGGCGACGCGCTGCCGCTGCCCGCCGGAAAGCTGGTGGGGAAAGCGGCGGTCGAGCCCGGGCAGGCCGACGGCGGCGAAGGTCTCGGCCACGCGTGCGGCCCGGCTGGCGGCGTCCAGTCCTGGCTCGTGGCGCAGAGGCTCGGCGACGATCTCGCCGATGCGCTGGCGCGGATCGAGTGAGGAATAGGGGTCCTGAAAGATGATCTGGCAGGCCAGGCGGAAATCCCGTACCGCTGCACCCCGGCCGGCCGTGACATCCTGGCCCTGGAAGAGGAGCTGTCCGCCTGTGGGTTCAACGAGGCGCAGCAGGGCGCGGCCAAGCGTGGTCTTTCCCGAGCCGCTGCCGCCCACCAGGGCGACCGTCTCGCCCCGCCTCAGGACGATGTCCACGCCTTTCACCGCGCGCTTGCCCGGCAGGCGGCGCAGCAGGCGGACGCGGCCGGGATAATCCACCACCAGTCCCCGCGCCTCCAGCAGGATCTCTCTGGTGGGGCGCTCTGGCCGCGCGGTGCGGCGGGGCATGGCTGCGACGAGCTGGCGCGTATAAGCTTCGCGTGGCGCGGCGAGCAGGCGGCGCGCCGGGCCTTCCTCCACCACGCGGCCGCGCTGCATGACGAGGGCGCGGTCGGCATACCGCGCGACGAGGCCGAGATTGTGCGTGACCAGCAGCACCGCCGTGCCGCTGTCGCGCGCCAGTTCCACCATCAGGTCCAGCACCTCGGCCTGGGCGAGGTTGTCGAGGGCGGTGGTCGGCTCGTCAGCGATCAGCAGGCGCGGCTTCGGGAGCATCACCGCCGCCAGCATGATGCGCTGGCGCATGCCCCCCGAGAATTCGTGCGGATAGGCGGCGAGACAGGATTCGGGGTCGCTGATGCGCACCCGGCGCAGCATGGCGATGCAGGCGGCGCGGCGCGTGGCGGCGTCAAGATCGCTGTGCAGGGCAAGCGCCTCGCCCAGCTGGGCGCCGATCGTCATGGCCGGGTTCAGCGAGACCATCGGCTCCTGGAACACCATGCCAATGCTGCCGCCGCGCAGCGCGCGCAGCCGCGCCGGGGTGACGTGCGCCAGGTCCTCCCCCTGCAGGCGGATGGCGCCGGCGAGCCGTTCCAGCCCCGGCGGCAGCAGGCCGAGGATGGCGCGGCCGGTGGCCGTCTTGCCGCTGCCGGACTCGCCCACCAGGGCGAGGATTTCACCGGCTGCAACACAGAAAGAAACATCCTCCACGGCGTGGAAGCTGCCGGTGCCGACGCGCAAGCCCTCCACGGCCAGCAGGGGCGCGGTGCTTGCGGCCACCGGGGCGGCAGCGTGATCCAGGGCAAGGCTCATTGCGGGCGGCTCCGCGGGTCGAAATGATCGCGCAGCGCATCGCCGAGCAGGTTCACGCCGAGCAGGGTGAGGGCGATGCAGGCGCCAGGGGCGAGGCTCAGCCAGGTGGCGCTCTCCAGATAGGGCCGCGCCGCGGCGAGCATGTTGCCCCAGCTTGGGGCCGGCGGCGGCACGCCAAGGCCGAGGAAGCTCAGCGCGCTTTCCGCCAGGATCGCCCAGCCGAAGAGACTGGTGGCGAGCACGGTGAGAGGCGAGACGGTGCCCGGCAGGACATGGCGCCACAGCGTATAGGCGGCGGAATTGCCGATGGAGAAAGAGGCTTCGACGAACTCACGCTCGCGGAGGGAGAGCACGGCGCCGCGCACGATGCGCGCGACGGTGGGCGTATAGGCGAGGCCGAGGGCGGCGACGATGCCCCATTGCCCCGGCCCGATCACCGCCAGCAGGCCGAGGGCGAGGAGAATGCCAGGGAAGGCCAGCAGCGCATCGTTCACCAGCATCAGCAGCCGGTCCACCATGCCGCGCGCGAAGCCGGCGAGCAGGCCGATGCCGCTGCCCAGCACGACCGCCCCCAGCACCGTCAGCGCAGCGACGAGGCAGGAGGTGCCGGCACCGGCCATCAGGCGGCTCAGCACATCGCGCCCCATTTCGTCGGTGCCGAGCCAGTGCAGGGCGGAAGGCGGCTGGAGGCGGCTGCGCATGGCGATGCGCAGCGGATTGTGCGGCGTCCACAGCGCGGAGAGGGTGGCGGTGCTGAGCACCAGGAGCATCAGCGTGCCGCCGAGCAGGGCATTGAGGCGCGGGCGCATGGGGGTCACTCCGCCGTGACGCGCGGGTCGAAGAAGGGATAGAGCAGGTCGGTCAGCAGGTTCACCAGCACGTAGATCGTCGCGGTGAACAGCATCGTTCCCTGCACCACCGGATAGTCGCGGGCATAGATGCCATCGACCATCAGCCGGCCGAGGCCGGGGAGGGTGAAGACCGTCTCGATCACCGCGATGCCGCCAAGCAGATTGCCAAGCACGATGCCAAGCAGCGTCAGCGTCGGCGCGAAGGCGTTGGGCAGCACGTGCCGGCGCAGCACGGTGGATTCCCGCAGGCCCTTGGAGCGCGCATGCGCGATATAGTCGAGGCGCAGCACGTCGATCGCCGCGGCGCGGGCCATGCGCGTCAGGACGCCGGTTTCGATCAGTGCCAGGGTGAGAACGGGCAGGGCGATGTAGAGCAGGGCGGCGGCGGCATCCTCGCTGAAGCCGACATAGCCGACCACCGGCACCCAGCCGAGTTTGAGCCCAAAGAAGAGCAGCATCAACAGGCCGAGCCAGAAGGAGGGGATGGAGAGCAGCAGCGTGGCGCCGCCCACCACGGCGAGGTCGAGCGCACTGTTCTGCTTCCAGGCGGCCAGGGTGCCGAGCGGGATGGCGAGCAGCGCCGCCAGCGCCACGGCCAGCAGCACGATGCCGGCGGTGACCTGGAAGCGCTCCAGGATCAGCGGCAGCACCGCCTGGCCATTGGCGAGCGAGAGGCCGAGATCGCCGCGCAGCGCCGCGCCCAGCCAGCGCAGGAACTGCACCGGCCAAGGCAGGTCGAGCCCCATGCTTTCGCGCAGCGCCTGCAGTTGCGCGGGATCGGCGGCATCGCCGAGCATGATCTGCGCCGGATCCCCCGGCACGAGGCGCAGCAGGGCGAAGACGGCGATGGCGACGAGCAGCAGCGTCGGCACCGCCATGCCAAGGCGCCGCAGCGCATAGGCAAGGGTCATCTGTATGCCTCCCTCAGCCGCCGCGCGCCACGTTCCACAGCCGTAGCTGGCCGGAGGCCCAGGGCTGCACGCCGCGCACATCCTGCCGCACGGCGGCGTAGTCCACCTGGTTGAACAGAACGATCATCGGCACCTGCTGCATGAAAAGGCTGTAGAGCGCTGAGAAGATGCGCTGCCGCTCACCCGCCTCCGTGGTGGACATGGCGCGCTGGAGCAGGGCGAGGGCCTGTGGCTCCTCCCACACCTTGCGCGGCTGCGTGTCCTTGGGGCCGGTGATCATCTCGTAGGACAGCGCGGCATCGAGGCGCGGTGAGTAGATGAAGGACATCATCTGGTAGTCGCCGCGGCTGTAGCGGTCGAGCGTCGTCGCCCAGTCCAGCACGTCGAGTTCGATGCGAAGTCCGGCCTCGGCGGCCATGCCCTGGGCGGCGAGGGCGGCGTCATAGACATTCGGATAGCGCCGCGTTGTCACGAGACGGATGGGCTGGCCACGATAACCGGCCTCGGCCAGCAGGCGGCGCGCCTGGGCGAGGTCACGCGCCGGGTACCGTGCCTGCGCCGCGTCGTGATAAGGGCTGGCGACCGGCAGCGGCGAGGGATTGGCCGGCGCATCCTGGCCGACGATGCCGGCGACCATCTCCGGCACGTCGAGCGAAAGGGCGATGGCGCGGCGGATGCGCGCATCCTTCAGCAGCGGGTCGCGCGTCTGCATCAGCAGGCCGCTCATGCCCATGGTGGGGGCTGCCAGCACGGCGATCCCGGGGCGTGCGCGCAGTTCCTGCAATTCCGCCGCCGCGACATCGGACATGACATCGATATTGCCCGCCAGCAGTGCCGCCTTGGCCGCCGAGGAATCCGGGATGACGACGAAGCGCAGCCGCGGCATCAGGGCCTGTTTGCCGCCGGCGAAGCCGTTGCGCGGGCCGGGCAGCGCGGCATAGCCGGCGAAGCGCTCCAGCTCGATATACTGGCCGCGCCGCCACTCGCCGAGCAGATAGGGGCCGGTGCCGACGGGTTTTTTCCAGTTGCCATCAGCAGCGACCGAATCCGGGTGGAGAATGCCGGTGCCACCGCAATCAGGCCGCGCCAGGGTGGCGAGCAGCAGCGCGGCGGGCTTCTCCAGCCGGATCACCACCGTGCGCGCATCGGGTGCTTCCAGCGCGGTGATGCGGGCGAGGCCGGTGCTGCCATTGAGGTCGGGCAGGCAGCGCCATTGCGTCGCCGGGTCGAGGTAGCGGCGCAGGCTCCACAGCACCTCGGCCGAGGTGAGCGGCGCGCCATTGTGGAAGGTGACGCCCTGGCGCAGCGTGAAGCGGTAGGAGAGGCCATCCTCGGCGATCTCCACCGCTTCGGCCAGCAGCGGGACAGGGGAGGCGCGTTCATCCAGCGCCACCAGGCCTTCCACCACATGCATCAGCACGGTGTCGGTGTTGAAGTCGCGGTTTCCACCGGGCTGGGTGCCACGGATGTCCGAATTGAGCGAGGCCCGCAGCGGCGGGGCCGGGCTTTGCGCCCGCGCCGGCAGGGCGGCAAGGGCCGTGGCGGCGAGGGCCGCGAGGAGAACACCGGTCTTCATGCAGCGACCCTTCTCGTCCGGGGCCGGCGGGCGGGGCCAGCCGGGATGCGGGGTTAATATGGACTTCGATAATCCAAAGTGCAAACATGCTGCCGCGATTCCCCGAGAGCCTCAAGGCCCATCTTTCCGTCATTGCCTATTTTCACAATGCCCGTGCGGGCACGATGCGGTGGAAGGCCCGGCCACATGTGGTCTCTGGGATGCATCATAGTGCTGAAAAAACCATGTGGTGCGCGCCACAGGCCCGCCCCGCCGACCGGATGGCCCGAGCATGAACGACTTCGCCTTCGCCACCCCGCCGAACGATCTCGGCGCTTATTGGATGCCCTTCACCCCCAACCGCGCCTGGAAGCAGGCGCCGCGTTTCGTCACCCGCGCCGAGGGGCTGCACTATGTCGCCCCGGATGGCCGGCGCATCCTCGATGCCATCGCCGGGCTGTGGTGCGTCAATGCCGGCCATACCCACCCGCGCATTGTCGCGGCGATCCGCGCCCAGGCGGGGCAGCTCGACTTTGCCTCCTCCTTCGGCCTCGGCCATCCGGCGGCCTTCGACTATGCCAACCGGCTGGTGGCCGTGGCGCCGCCGGGCTTCTCCCAGGCCTTTTTCACCAATTCCGGCTCAGAGGCGGTGGACACCGCGCTGAAGCTGGCCCTGGCCTACCATGCCGTCCGCGGCGAGGGGCAGCGGGTGAAGCTGGTCGGCCGCCAGCGCAGCTATCATGGGGTGAATTTCGGCGGCCTCTCGGTGGCCGGCATCGGGCCGCAGCGCAAGCATTTCGGCCCGCTGCTGCCCGGCGTCTCGCATCTGCCGCACACGCATGATCCGCTGCGCAACGCCTTCAGCCGTGGCCGGCCGGAACAGGGCGGGGTTGCATTCGCTGATGCGCTGGAGGGTATTTTGCAGGCGCAGGACCCCTCCACCATTGCCGCCGTGATCATTGAGCCCGTGGCGGGTTCCACCGGCGTTCTGGTGCCGCCGCGCGGCTATCTGGAGCGGCTGCGCGACATTTGCGACCGCCACGGCCTGCTGCTGATCTTCGACGAGGTGGTCACGGGCTTCGGCCGCCTGGGCGCGCCCTTCGGCAGCCAGGCGCTCGGCGTGGTGCCGGACCTGATCTGCTGCGCCAAGGGCATGACCAATGGCGCCGTGCCGATGGGTGGCGTGCTGGTCGGCGCGCGGGTGGCGGAGGGCCTGCTGGCTCAGCCCGAGGGGGTGACCGAGTTCATGCATGGCTACACCTATTCCGGCCATCCGCTGGCGGCGGCGGCGGCGATCGCCACGCTGGAGGTCTATCAGGAAGAAGGGCTGTTCGAGCGCGCCGCCGCCCTGGCCGCGCCCTGGGAGGAGGCGCTGCACGCGCTGCGCGACGTGCCGGGGGTGACGGATATCCGCAATATCGGCCTGCTTGGCGCCATCGAGTTCGGCGCGGCGGCGGGCGGCGGCCCGGCCCGCGCGCGGGCCATCGCCGCGGCCTGCTTCGAGGCGGGCGTGCTGATCCGCGCGGTGGGCGAGGCGCTGGTTCTCTCCCCGCCGCTGATCATCGGCGAGGACGGGATCGGCCGCATCACCGAGACCATCCGCCGCTGCGCCGGCCTGGCCTGAGGCCGGTTCCGGCTGCGGTGTTGCGGAGCCCTGTCCGAGCGGTCAATATGGCCGCTCTTCCAGGAGGTCCCTCATGGCGCGTGCCGCACCCAGCTTGCCGGCGTCGGCGGTGTCTGAGCCGACCGAGCGAATCCTGCAGATCCTGAGCGAGTCCGCGCGGCTTTTCGCGACGGCGGGCTATGACGGCACCTCGATGCGCGACATCGCCAATGCCTGCGGGATTTCGAAGTCGCTGCTCTACCACCACTTCGCTGACAAGGACGAGATCTTCGCCCGCATCGCGCTCGGTTCGATGCGTGAACTGTGCGAGTTCGTGACGGCGCGCATCCCGCAGGATGCCGCGCCGAGCCTGCGCATCCGCGCCTTCATGACCGCCACGGCGGAGTATTTCCAGCGCTACCGCTGGGCCTGGATCGCCTCCACCTCCTCCTTCTGGAACGACCCGAAGGCGCGGCGGCAGAAGGAGCGCATCATGTGGCGCGACCGCTATGAGGGGTTGCTCCGGCAAGTCCTGGCGGAGGCGGTCGAGGCGGGCGAGATCCGTGCGGTGGACGTGCCGATGGCCGGGCGCCTCATCCTCTCATCGCTGAACTGGATGCACCGCTGGTACAAGCCGGAAAAGGGCTCGTCGGCGGTGCAGATCGCCGAGAGCTATTTCGACATGATCTTCCACGGCCTGAAGGCGCCGCCGCCCGCTGCCTGACAGGGAAGGGCGGCGCGGGCGTCATTCCAGGGTGATCCGGCGCTCCGTGATGATGCGGCCCCATTGCTCGCGGTCGCGCTGCATCTGCTCGTCGAGCAGCAGGGGCGCGCCGTGGAGGGGGCGCAGGGCCTCGCTCGTCAGCCGCTGGCGGATGGGCTCGCTCCGCATGGCCGCGCTGGCCGCCGCGTTGAGGCGCGCGATCATGCCGGCCGGCGTGCCTGCCGGCACCAGAAGCCCCGTCCAGAATGAGGTGACGAGCTGCGGATATCCGGCTTCCCGGAAGGTCGGCACCTCGGGCAGCAGCGGCGCGCGTTCGCTTGCGGAGAGGCCGAGAAGGCGCAGCCGCCCCGCGCGGACATGCTCCAGCGTCGTGGTCGGCGCCTCGACGCTGATCTCGATGAGGCCGGCGAGAAGATCCGTCGTGGAAGGGCCATTGCCGCGATAGGCGACATCGGTCAACCGGATGCCCATCGCCTCCGCCAGCAGGATGCCGAAGAGATGGCCGACGCTGCCCGTGCCATTGGTGGCATAGCGCAGCGGATGCGGCTGGGCCCGCGCATAGTCGACGAAGCTGGCGATATCGGTGGGTGGCAGGCCGGCATGGGTGGTCAGGGTCAGCGGACCATCGAAGAGCAGCGCGACGGAGGAAAAATCCTCCAGCCTGTAGGGCAGGTTCGGGCGCATCAGCACATTCAGCGGCAGGCCGGCGGTACCGCCCACCAGCACCGTCATCCCGTCCTTTGGCGCATGCGCCACGGCTTCCGCCGCGATGATGGCATTCCCGCCGGGCCTGTTCTCCACAATGATGGTCTGGCCCAGGCTTTGCGCCATGTGCTGCGCGACCATGCGGGTGACGAGGTCGGTCAGCCCGCCGGCGGCGAAGGGCACGACGAAGCGGATGCTGCGCGCGCCCTGGGCTCGGGCGATGGCCGGCGCGAACAGGCCGGCGCCCGCCGCCGCCAGCAGCGCGCGCCGAGGCAGATGGGGCATGGGTCTCCTCCTTCGCCGGATCTCTCCGCCCGGCTCTGGCACCGAGCCTAGTCTCCCGCTGACCGATCGGTCAATGGATGGGCGTTGCCGTGCAGAGCCATGTTGCCAGCCGTGCCGGTGCGGTGTTAGCGTTCGCGGACTGACCGGTCGGACAGTGCCAGGAAAAGGCATAATCCGTTGGTCCGATGGGAGAAAACGAAGATGTCCGATGCCATCGTGCGCGTCGAGGTGCAGGAGCATATTGCCCTGGTCACCCTTGACCGCCCCCCGGTCAATGCCCTGAACCGCGCCATGCGCGATGCCGTGATCGAGGCCTTCGATGCCGTGGCGGAGCGTGACGATATCCGCGTTGCCGTGCTGACCGGCGCTGGCAGGACCTTCTGCGCCGGCGCCGATCTGAAGGACCGGCCGGACCCCGGCAGGACCGGGGCCTTCAGTGCCCATAACCGCGTCACCCGCGAGACGGGCAATGCCATCCGGGAATGCGCCAAGCCCGTCATCGCCGCGATCAATGGCGCGGCGCTCGGCGCCGGGCTGGGGCTGATGGCGGCCTGCGATATCTTCCTGGCCTCGGAGAACGCCGTGTTTGGCATGCCGGAGATCGATGTCGGCCTGGCCGGGGGCGGCGCCATGCTCAACACCCTGTTCGGCCGCTCCACCATGCGGATGATGATGTATACGGGCGAGCGCCTGACGGCGGCGGAACTGTATCGCCGCGGCATCATCGAGGCCTGCACCGCGCCGGAGGATCTGCTGCCCGAGGCGATGCGCCTCGCCGCGCGCATCGCCGGCAAGAGTCCGCTGGCCATCCGGTATGCCAAGAACTCGGCCAATATGGTCGAGCTGATGCCGCAGCGCGACGCCTATCGCTTCGAGCAGGATTTTACCGTCGCGCTCTCCCGCACCGAGGATGCGAAGGAAGCGCGCATGGCCTTCATCGAGAAGCGCCAGCCCGTCTTCAAGGGCCGCTGACATGACGGCGATGCCGCGCAGGCCCATCGGCGCCGGGCTGGACGCCATCCTCCAGCCCAATGCCATCGCCATCATCGGCGCCTCGCAGGATCCGACGAAGATCGGCGGGCGGCCGGTGCATCTGCTGCAGCGTTTCGGCTATCCGGGCGCCATCCTTCCGGTCAATCCGCGCGCCGCCGAGGTGCAGGGCCTGCCCGCCTATCCCTCGGTCGAGGCCCTGCCGCTGGTGCCGGACCTCGCCATCATCGCCGTGGCGGCCGAGGCCGCGCCGGAGGCCCTGGAAGCCTGCGCGGCGAAAGGCGTGCGTGCTGCTGTGATCTTTTCCTCCGGCTTTTCCGAGCTTGGCGCGGAGGGCGAGGCTTTGCAGGACCGCCTGCGCCAGACGGCGCGGCGCAGCGGCATCCGCGTGCTGGGCCCCAATTGCCTCGGCGCGCTCTCCATCGCCGAGAAGTCCATCGCCACCTTCTCGATTGTCCTGGAAGGCAGCCTGCCCCCGGCCGGGCCGCTCGGCATCATCTCGCAGAGCGGCAATCTCGGCAGCTTCACGGCCCTGCTGGCGCGTGAGCGCGGCATCGGCATCAGCCGCTTCATCACCACCGGCAATGAGTGCGATGTGGACGTGGCTGACGGCATCGCATGGCTGGCACGCGATCCGGCCACGCGCGTCATCCTCTGCTGCCTGGAGACCTGCCGTGACGCGCCGCGCCTGATCGCCGCTTTCGAGGAGGCCCGGCGCGCGGGCAAGCCCGTGGTGGTGCTGAAGATCGGCGCTTCGGAGGCGGGGCAGGCCGCCGCCGCCTCCCATACCGGGGCGCTGGCGGGGTCTGATGCCGTGTTTGACGCGGTGTTCCACCGGGCCGGCGTCTGGCGCGTGCGCAGTGTGGAACAGCTGCTCGATCTCGGTCATGCCGCCGCCGTGCTGGGGACGGAGCGCCTGCCGCGCGGCCGCCGCACCGTGCTGTTGACGGCCTCAGGCGGGTTTGGCGTGCTTCTGGCCGATGCCGCCAGCGCCGCGGGGCTGGAACTGCCCGCGCTCTCCGAGGCAACGCAGCGCCGCATCCTGGACATCGTGCCCTATGCCGCGCCGCGCAACCCCGTGGATGCGACGGCGCAGATGGGCAGCCGGCCCGACATCCTCTCCGGCATCCTCTCCGCCATCCTGGAGGATGAGCAGTGCGACGCCCTGCTTCTCCTGCTCTCCTCCTCGCTTTACATCCCGCGCCTGCGCACTGTGTTCATGCGGACGCTGCGGGAGATCCGCGCGCGCTACCCCGATAAAGTCGTGCTGCTCTCTGTCCACGGCCCGCAGGATGCGGTGGAGGAACTGGCGGCGCTCGGCTTTCCCGTCGTGGATGGCGTGGATGCCTCGGCTTTGGCGCTGCGCGGGCTGTGTGGCCTGGCGGAGGCGCGGCAGCTTCCCGCGCCGCCGCCGCCCCTGCCGCCCGCCGCGCCCCTGCCGGCCGAGGCGCTGCGCCACGAGCACGGCGCCAAGCAGGCCCTCGCCGCCGCCGGCGTGCCGGTGCTGTCCGAGATCATCGTCTCCGGCGCGCGGGAAGCGGCCGAGGCCGCTTCCCGGCTGGGCTTCCCCGTGGTGCTGAAGATCGTCTCCGAGGATCTGCCGCACAAGACGGAGGTCGGCGGCGTGGTGCTCGACCTCGGCGATGCGGCGGCCGTGGCCGCGGCGCATGATGCCATGCTGGCGCGGGTGCGGCAGAAGGCGCCGGGCGCGCGCATCGCTGGCGTGCTGGTCTCGCCCATGCGGCGCGGCGGCACGGAGCTGATCCTGGGCGCGCGGCGGGACCCGGTCTTCGGCCCGGTCGTGCTGGTGGGGCTGGGCGGCATTTTCGCCGAGATCCTGCAGGATGCCGCCATCCGCCCCGCCCCCGTCGATGAGCGCGAGGCGCTGGAGATGCTGCGCGCCCTCAAGGCTTTCCCCGTGCTGGACGGCGCGCGCGGCCGGCCCCGCGCGGACCTGCCCGCCGCCGCCCGCGCCATCGCCGCGCTCTCCCGCTTCGCCGCCGCCCATGCCGGGCAGGTGGCCGAGATCGACATCAACCCCTTGCTGCTGCTGCCGGAAGGGCAGGGTGCCGTGGCGCTGGACGCGCTGATCGTGCCCGCCCCGCCGGCGGCCTGACAGGAGCATCCCATGGATGGCATGACGCCGGACCTCACGGGCGAAGCCTTCCGCCAGCAGGCGCGGGACTGGCTGCGCGCGCATGTGCCGCCGGGCTTCCTGGCCGACCAGCCGGGCCATGCGCCGCCGGGCCTCGCGCAATGCATCGCCTGGGAAGCGGCGATGCACCGCGCGGGCCTGGCCGGCATCACCTGGCCGCGGGCCTATGGTGGCCATGGCCGCACGCTGCGCGAGCACCTGATCGCCAACCAGGAGATCGGCCGCCTCGCCCTGCCGGAAAGCGTCAGCTCGATTTCCAAGGAACTGGCGGGGCCGATCATTCTCGCCATCGGCACGGAGGAGCAGAAGCGCCGTTTCCTGCCGCCGATCCTGGAGATGCGTGAGATCTGGTGCCAGGGCTTTTCCGAGCCGGAAGCGGGCTCCGATCTGGCCGGGCTGCGCACCCGCGCCCGGCGCGATGGCGCGGGCTGGCGCGTCACCGGCCAGAAGATCTGGACCAGCGGCGCCGCCAAGTCGCAGCGCTGCCTGCTGCTGGCGCGCACCGGCCCGGTGGAGGATCGCCACAAGGGCCTCGCCCTTTTCGCCGTGCCGATGGACAGCCCCGGCATCCGCGTCGTGCCCATCATGCAGATCGACGGCCAGGACCATTTCGCCGAGGTCTTTTTTGACGATGTGCGCGTCGCGCCGGAGGATGCGCTGGGGGCGCCGGATGAGGGCTGGACCGCGGCGCTGCGCGTCCTCTCCATCGAGCGCGCGACCAACCGCATGTACCGTGCCTGGCGCTTCGAGAACGAGCTGCGCCACCTCGTCGCCGCCTGCCGGCAGGATGCGGCGCTGGCGCCGCTGCTGGAGGATGCCTCCTACCGCCAGCGCATCGCCACCACGGTGATGGAGATCGAGATGGTGAAGGGCCATGTCGAGCCGGTGGTGCGGAGCCTCGTGGCGGGGGAGGCGATCGGCGCGCGCGGCAGCCTGATGAAGCTGCACTGGAGCGAGGCGCATCAGCGTTTCGCCAGCCTGGCGCTGGAGCTTCTCTCGCAGGCCAGCCCTGGTGCCGCGCCCTTCGTGCAGGCGGCGCAGCGGCGCTTCCAGGGGCTCTACCTGAAGTCCCGCGCCGAGACGATCTATGCCGGCACCACCGAGATCCAGCTCGGCATCATCGCCGACCGCGTGCTGCAACTGCCCAGGGGGAAGTGAGCCATGGAGATGAGCGAGGCCGGCCTGGACCCGGCGGAATTCGCGGCCTCGGCGGCGCGGGCCGTGGCGGCCTGCGCGGGGCTCGGGCACCGCGCCCGCGCGGCGCGGCTGGCGGAGGACGGGCTGCCCGGCGTGCTGGCCGGGGAGGCGGTGGGTGGCCTCGGCCTGGGCCTGCCCTTCGCCGTGCCGGTGCTGGCGGCGGCGGGGGCCGGGGATCTGGCCTTCCCGCTGCTGGAGACCATGCTGCTGGCGCGCGCCCTGGCGCCGGAGCGGCCCGGGATCGCCGCCGCGCTGGTGGCGGGCGAGGCCTGCGCGACCATCGCCTGGGGCGGGGCCGCGCGGCTGGAGGCCGGGGGCGTGACCGGCATGGC
>NZ_JANFNY010000066.1 GCF_024437745.1 Roseomonas sp. GC11
CCCCCCCCGCCGGGCGGCGGCGCGGGCGGGCCCCCCCCCCCCCCCCCCCCCGGGGGGGGGCGGGCCCCCCCCGGACCCCGCCGCCAGTTAAGCTGTCAGTTTGGCAGGGCGAGGTTGCCGGGGTGGAAATGGCGCCGCGTCAGGCCCACTCGCCCTTGCGCATCACCGGCTCCCGCCCGCCATCGAAGCGGATGCCATCGATATCCACCGCGGCCGAGCCGATCATCCAGTCCACATGGATCAGGCTGGAATTGCCGCCGCGCGCGGCGAAGGCCTCGTCCGTCATGATCTCCGAATCGGTGAAGCACTTCTTGTAGGCCTGGCCGAGGGCGATGTGGCTGGCCGCGTTCTCGTCGAACAGCGTGTTGAAGAACAGTAGCCCGCTCTGCGAGATCGGCGAGGAATGCGGCACCAGCGCCACCTCGCCCAGGCGGCGGGCGCCTTCATCGGTGCCGATCATCTTCTGCAGCACCGCCTCGCCGGCGCTGGCCTGCGCCGCGACGATGCTGCCGCCCTCGAAGCGCACGCGGATGTCGCGGATCAGCGTGCCTTGGTAGGCCAGCGGCTTGGTGGCCGAGACCACGCCCTCCGTCATCCCCGCATGCGGGGTGGTGAAGACCTCCTCCGTCGGGATGTTCGGGTTGCCCACGATGCCATTCGCCGCCTTGGAGGAACCGCCCATCCAGGCATGGCTGTCCGCCAGCCCCACGGTGAGGTCGGTGCCCGGGCCGCTGAAGTGCAGGGCGCGGAAGCGCTTCTCGTTCAGCATCCGCCGGCGCGTCATCAGCGCGGCATTGTGCGCGGCCCAGGCGGCCTTCGGGTCCGCCTCATTGACGCGGGTGCTGGCGTAGAGCGCCTCCCACAGCTTCGCCACCGCCTCCTCTGGCGTGGCCTCGGGGAAGACGGCGCGGGCCCAGGCAGCGGAGGCGAAGGGCACCAGCGTCCAGTTGATGGCGGAAGCGGTGATCAGCTCCAGCGCCGGCCGATAGGCCTGGGAGCGCGCGCGGTTGGCGCGGCCCACCTTCTCCACATCCTGCCCGGCGAGCAGGCTGGGGTCCTCCCCCACCACCGCCAGCCGCGCGGCGCCACCGCGGAAGGCGCTGGCCATGCCCTCGAACATCCAGCCCGGCGCCACGTCGAAGCTGCCATCGGCGGCGAAGCGGTAGCGCGCCAGGGTGCATTCATCATCGGAGAACAGCGTCGTCACCAGCGCGGCGCCGGCCTTGTAGGCATGCTCCGTGATGCGCCGCACCAGGGGCAGCGCCTCCACCGGCGCGGTCATCACCAGCTCCTGACCGGGCTTCAGCCCGCCAAGGCCAACATGGACGGCAATCTCGGCCAGGCGGTCGAGGCGCGGATCAAGCGACATGGGTTTTTCCATATTGAGTTAAATCCTTCTTTTTCTGAAGAAAAAGAAGCAAAAAGACTTTCTTTCAGGCTGCCGCCGTCTCCCGGCACAGCGGGACGCGAAACTGAAAAAAGTTTTTTGGTTCTTTTTTTCAAAAAAAGAACATTTCTTTCTGAAATTACAATCCAATCCGCCCCCAGGCGCTGCGCTCCTCGGCCAGCGCGGCGCCGCCGCGCAGCAGGCGCAGGAACCAGGGCGGGCGCGGCGCGCCGAAGGGGATGACCTGCGCCTTCTCCCCGAAGCGGCGGCGGATCTCGGACTGCGCATCGCCCAGCCGGTCCACGAGGCCGAGCGGCAGGGCCTCCCGCCCCGTCCAGAAGCGGCCATTGAACAATTCGGCATCGGGGGCCGCCAGCAGGCCGCCGCGGCGGCCACGCACCCAGCCCTTGAACTCCTCATGCAGGGCGGAGAGCAAGTCCTGCAACCGCGCCTGCTGCCACGGCTCCACCGGGCGGAAGGGGTCGAGGAAGGATTTCTGTCCGCCCGCCGTGGCCAGCCGCCGCTCGACGCCGAGCTTCTCCGCCAGCCCCTCCAGCCCGAAGCCGGCCGAGATGACGCCGATCGAGCCGACGATGCTCGACGGGTCCGCCACGATCTCATCCGCCGCGCAGGCCAGCCAGTAGCCGCCCGAGGCCGCCGCATCCTCGACGCAGGCGAGGACGGGAACCTTCTTCTCCTCCGCCAGCTGCCGGATTCGCCCGGCGATGAGGCTGGACTGCACCGGCGAGCCGCCGGGCGAGTTCACCACCAGCACCACCCCGGCCAGGCGCTTCAGGGCGAAGGCGCGCTCCAGCACGGGGCCGATGCCCTCGATGTTGAGCCCGCCGGGGCTGGCCCCGCCACCGCGCGCCGCGATCAGGCCGGAAAGCCGCACCAGCGCCACGCGCGGCCGGCGGTCGAGAAAGGGGATTCGCATGGTTGAAAACATGACCACCTTACGCGCGGGAACAAGACATGCGACGAACCCCGGCGCAAAACCGCCGCCGCGCATCGCGGATGATCCTGACGAGCCGAGGAGAATGCCCCATGAAAACCCGCGCCGCCGTCGCCTGGGAGGCCGGCAAGCCCCTCTCGATCGAGACGGTCGACCTCGAAGGCCCGCGTGAGGGCGAGGTCCTGGTGGAGATCAAGGCCACCGGGCTGTGCCACACCGACAAATACACCCTCTCCGGCGCCGATCCGGAAGGCATTTTCCCGAGCATCCTTGGCCATGAGGGCGCGGGCATCGTCGTCGATGTCGGCCCGGGCGTGAAGACGCTGAAAAAGGGCGACCACGTCATTCCGCTCTACACGCCGGAATGCCGGGAATGCGACTACTGCCTCAGCCGCAAGACCAATCTCTGCCAGAAGATCCGCGTCACCCAGGGGCGCGGGCTGATGCCGGACGGCACCAGCCGCTTCTCCTGCGACGGCAAGCCCCTCCACCACTACATGGGCACCTCGACCTTCGCCAACCACACGGTGGTGCCGGAGATCGCCCTGGCCAAAATCCGCGAGGACGCGCCCTTCGATAAGGTCTGCTACATCGGCTGCGGCGTCACCACCGGCCTCGGCGCCGTGCTCTTCACCGCCAAGGTGGAGGCGGGGGCCAATGTCGTGGTCTTCGGCCTCGGCGGCATCGGGCTGAACGTCATCCAGGGCGCGAAGCTGGTCGGCGCCGACATGATCGTCGGCGTGGACATCAATCCGGAGCGCGAGGCCATGGCCCGCAAATTCGGCATGACCCACTTCGTCAACCCGAAGGAGGTGAAGGGCGACCTCGTCGGCCACCTCGTCGAGCTGACGAAGGGCGGCGCGGATTACTCCTTCGAATGCGTCGGCAACACCACGCTGATGCGCCAGGCGCTGGAGTGCTGCCACAAGGGCTGGGGCGTCTCCACCATCATCGGCGTCGCGGCGGCGGGGCAGGAAATTTCCACCCGGCCCTTCCAGCTCGTCACGGGGCGGCGCTGGATCGGCTCCGCCTTCGGCGGTGCCCGCGGCCGCACCGACGTGCCGAAGATCGTCGACTGGTACATGGACGGGAAGATCAATATCGACGACCTGATCACCCACACCATGCCTCTCGAAAAGATCAACGAAGGCTTCGACCTGATGACGCGCGGGGAATCCATCCGCGGCGTTGTCGTTTACTGAGGCAAGGGAAAAGAGCGGGGGAGAAGGAATTCTCCCCCGCGCCCCCTCATCTTTTTCTGTCAGTTTAGGGACAGCGCCATGAGCAGCGACGGGCTTTCGGATGAACAGGTCAGGCAGGTGCTGCTCGGCACGCGGCGCATCGCCGTCGTCGGCGCCTCGGCCAATCCGGCGCGCGCCTCCCACGGCGTCACCGCCTTCCTGCTCGGGCGCGGCTTCGACGTGGTGCCGGTCAACCCCGGCCTCGCCGGGCAGAAGCTTCAGGGGGTGCCTGTCGCCGCCAGCCTGGAGGCGGCCGGGCCTCTCGACATGGTGGACATCTTCCGCCGCAGCGAGGAAGCCGGCAGCGTGGTGGACGAGGCCATCCGCCTCGGCGCCCGCACCGTGTGGATGCAGCTCGGCGTGATCGACGAAGCCGCCGCCGCCCGCGCCCGCGCCGCCGGCCTCACCGCCGTGATGGACCGCTGCCCCATCATCGAATGGGCGCGGCTGGGGCTCTCCAGCGGGGCGTGAGGCAGGCCGGGGGGGGGAATTTCGTGACAAAACATGTCCGAAATTTCATCTGAGCTTGAAACCGGGCCTGGGCTGGGCCAGATGCCCCAGCACGTGCCCCGCCGCACCCTGCGGGTGGGGCGCGCAATGACAACCTGTCTGGGGAAGGCCCCGCCCGGGGATCCGACATGACCGAAGAAGAACGCCGCATCATTACCGCCTTCGTGGAGCGCGTGGCCGGGGTCAGCGCCCCGCAGCCGGCGGCTTCACCCTGGGGTGGCAGCAGCGTGCCGGCCACCCAGTCACGCCCGCCCCTGCCCCCGGTGGACCTGGAGGCGGACCGCCTGCTCAGCGAGCTCTTCGCCCGCTACCCGGAGGCGCGCTACCGCCTGACGCAGACCGCCTTCGTGCAGGAGCACGCGCTGGTCCAGGCGCAGAACCGCATCCAGGAACTGGAGTGGCAACTGGAGAACAGCCAGCGCCAGCTTCAGGCGGCGCAGCAGCAGCCGAGCCGTGGCGGCTTCCTGGGTGGCATGTTCGGCGGCGGCAGCGCCCCGCGCCCGGTGCCGATGGCCCCGCCGCCGCAGCCCATCCAGCCGCCCCAGTATGTGCCGCCGGGCATGATGCAGCAGCGCAGCGGCCCGGGCTTCCTCGGCACCGCGCTGACCACGGCGGCCGGCGTGGCCGGCGGCATGGTGCTGGGCAACATGCTGATGAACGCCTTCAGCGGTGGTGGCGCCGCCGCCGCCGCTGAAGCCGCCAGCGCCGCCGGCAGCTTCGCCCAGGACGCCGTCCCGATGAGCAGCCCCTGGACCGACCCCGGCGCCGCCCAGCAGGACGCCTTCCCGGTGGAGGATGCCTCCAACTACGGCGGCAATGACGCCTATGTGGATGATTCGGGCTTCGAAGACGACGTCTGAGTTCCAGAACGGGCTGCCGCGCCAGCGCGGCGCGGCAGCCTGAGAGAAGCGGTTCTTTTTTGAAAAAAAGAACCAAAAAACTTTTTTCAGTTCAGCATTCGCCTGCACCGGGAGGCAGCACCTCCCTGCACAAGAGTCCCGCCTGGTCGGGAGACGGCGGCAGCCCGGAAAAAATTAGGGATGGTTGGGGTAATCGCGTCCGGGCCGGGGCTTATAGGCCGGCAGGGACCAGCCCCAGCGCAGCGCGGCGGCGCGGATGGCGAAGGCAAGGCCCATGCCGGCCAGGATGGCGGCGCCGCGTTCCAGCCCCGCCTGGGTCAGCGCCACGAAGAGGGCGGCGCCGGCCGCCGCGGCGGTGGCATAGATTTCCTTGCGCAGGATCAGCGGCAATTCGCCACAGATGACATCGCGCAGGGCGCCGCCGAAGGTGGCCGTCATCATGCCGAGCAGGATGGCCGCCCAGGGGCTGGCGCCTTCCGCCAGGGCGGCCTCCGCCCCCAGCACGGCGAAGAGGGCCATGCCCACCGCATCAGCCCAGAGCAGCAGGGCGAAGCGCCGCTCCACCCGGTGCGCCGTGAAAAAGACCAGCAGCGCCACCAGAGCTGCCAGCAGCACCAGCCCCGGCGTGCCCAGCCAGGCGACGGGGCGGCCCAGCAGCAGGTCCCGCACCGTGCCACCGCCAAAGGCCGTGGTGGCGGCGATCAGCACGAAGCCCACCGGGTCCATCTGCTTGCGCGAGGCCACCAGCGCGCCGGACGCGGCGAAGGTGGCGGCCCCGGTCCAGTTCAGCACCTCCAGCAGCACGGCCAGGGCTGGCATGTGGGCAGGCATGTGGGCGGGCCAGGGGAGGGAAATCACTCCGCGGGCTGGGGCGCGGCGGCGGGGCGGGGGGTGCCGCGCGCGCTGCCCATGCAGAGCAGCGAGAGCGCCAGCAGCCCCGCCACCAGCGGCAGCACCCAATGCACCAGCCCGGCATCGAGCAGGAAGCCCACGGGCACCGGCGTCAGCGCCCCGCCCAGCGGCAGGCCGGAGGAGATGAAGCCGAAGACCTTGCCGATCTGCCCCGGCGGCGCGGCGTCCTTCACCATCACGTCGCGCGGGGTGCGGCTGGCGCCGAGGGCGAGGCCTGCGCCGAAGGTCAGCGCCGCCGCGCCCAGGGCCGGCACCGGCAGGAAGCCCAGGGCCAGGATCAGCCCGATGGACACCAGCGTCAGCCCGACGACGAAGGCGCCGTGGCGCTTCGAGCGGTCGGCGAACCAGCCGCCCACCAGCACGCCGCTGGTGGCCCCGGCCATGTAGCCCGTCAGCGCCAGGGAGCCGGCGGCGCCGGGAATGCCCCAGAGCTGTTCCAGCACCGTGATGATGAAGGCCTGGATGCCCGAGCCGGCCATGGAGGAGAGCAGGAAGAAGGCGAAGAACAGCAGCATCTGGCGGCTGAGCAGGGCGCGCACGCCGCCTTCGCCCGCCTTGGCGCGGGGCTTGGGCTGGTCGGAGAGGACGCGGCTTTGCAGCAGGATGGCGCCGACCACCGGCACGCCGAGCAGCCCGACCAGCAGCAGCGCCGCCCGCCAGCCCAGCGGTAGCGCCAGGGCGACGATGATGGGCGGCGCCAGGGCGAAGCCCAGATTGCCGGTGAAGGTGTGCATGGCGAAGGCGCGTCCCATGCGCGCCTTGTCGATGCTGCCGGCGAGGATGGCGTAGTCCGCCGGGTGGATGACGCTGTTGCCGATGCCCGAGAGCACGGCCAGCGCCAGCACCACCCAGTAATTCGGCGCGAAGGCCATGGCGGAGATGGAGAGCGCCATCAGCAGCGTGCCGCCCAGCAGGTAGGGCCGGGCGCCGTGCCGGTCCACCAGGAAGCCGACGGGGGTCTGGAGCACGGCGGTCACCGCGCTCATCAGCGCCACGGAGAGGCCGAGCTCGGCATAGGTGACCCCGAATTCCCCCCGCCACAGCGGAAAGAGCGGCGCGAGGCAGAGCATGTAGAAATGCGACAGGAAATGCCCGGTGCCGATCAGTCCGATGATGCGCCAGTCCTTGCTGGGCGGGGGTGCGGTTTCGGTGCCGACGGGCAGCATGGGCCTTGTCCTCTCCAGGGCCGGCGAGGCTGCGCCCGCGCTCCCGACCCTGTCAAACCCCCCTGACGGATCGCGGGGTCCGGGGTGGCCGTGCCACCCCGGCGGAGGGGTCTGGGGAGGCAGAGCCTCCCCAGAGAGCATCAGCCTGGACTGGCGCCCTCCCAATGCGGTGCCACGCTGTCCCGGATCATCTCGATCAGCGGTTCAACCAGCGGCGTCTGCCCCGTGGCATCGCCGAACAGGGCCATTTCCGCGACGCCGAGCGGCGGCAGCCCGCCATGCTCCACCAGCCCCGCCGGCAGGCCGGAGCGACCGAGCACCGTCACCGCCAGCCCCGCCTGCGCCGCCGCCGCCACGCCGAGCAGGCTGGCCGAGGTATAGACCACCTCGAAGGCCAGCCCGGCGCGGGCCAGGGCGGCCAAAGCGCGGTTGCGGAACATGCAGCCCTGCGGCAGCATCGCCACCGGCAGGGGGCGGCTGGCCGGCGCCTCCCAGCCGGGCGGGGCGACCCAGACGATGGGCTCCGTCCAGATCGGGCGGCCCTCCGTCTCGCCATCGCGCCGCTTGCCCAGCACGAGGTCCAGCGCCCCGCGCTCCTGCGCCGCGCGCAGCTCGTGGCTGCGGCCCACCTCGATCTCCAGCCGCAATTCGGGGAAGCTGCGGGCGAAGCGCGCCAGGATCGGCGCCAGGTTGCGCGGCACGAAATGGTCGGCGACGCCGAGGCGCAGGCGGCCCGTGACCGGCGGCGCCACCAGGCGGCGCACCGCCTCGTCATTCAGCGCCAGCATCCGCCGGGCATAGGCCAGCAGCGTCTCGCCCTCCCGCGTCAGCGCCACGCTGCGGCTGGTGCGGTGGAAGATGCGCTTCTGCAGCACATCCTCCAGCCGCTTCACCTTCAGGCTGACGGCGGATTGCGTCAGGCCCAGCGCGGCGGCGCCAGCGGTGAAGCCGCCACGCTCCGCCACCTGCACGAAGCACCGCAACAGATCGAGGTCGAGGTCGGGGATGCGCATGAGGCCCACATAAAAGCAGAGAAGGCGGGGGAAGGAATTCCCCCGCACCCCCTTCTTTTTTCTGGCAGGCTGCCGCGGGGCCTGGAGGAGGCGGGGGCGCTACAGGGGCGCGCCCGCGAGCTCCGCATGGCGGTGCGTGGCCTTCAGGCCGGAGCCGGTCAGCACCATCACCGTCGTCTCCCCCTCGCGCACGGCGCCGCTTTCCAGCAGGCGGGCGAAGGCGGCGGCGGCCTGGGCACAGGTCGGCTCCACATAAAGGCCGCGCTGGGCGAGGCCGCGCGTGGCGCGGGCGATCTCCGTCTCGCTCAGCAGCACAGCACCGCCCGCGCTCTCGCGCAGGGCGCGCAGCACCTCCCAGCGGCGCAGCGGCTGGGCGATGGCCGTGCCCTCGGCGATGGTCGGCATGGGGTCCGCCGCATCCTCGCCCAGCCATTCGCGGGCGATCGGGCCACAATTCTCCGGCTGCGCGGCGAAGAGGCGCGGCAGCCGGCGGATCTGCCCCGCCCGCAGCAGCTCCCCGAAGCCGATGGCGCAGCCCAGCACGTTCGAGCCGGCGCCGCAGGGGATGATCACATTGTCCGGCGCGCGGAAGCCCAGATCCTCCCACAGCTCATAGGCCAGGGTCTTGGTGCCGTGCAGGAAGAAGGGGTGCCAGTTGTGGCTGGCGTAGAAGAGGCTGGCGGCCTCGGCCACGGCGGCATCGGCGCAATCCTGGCGGGTGCCGGGCACCAGCGTGATCTCGGCCCCCAGGGCGCGGGACTGCACCGTCTTGGCCGGGCTGGTCGAGGCGGGCACCATGATCTTCGCCCGCATGCCCCCCGCCGCCGCATAGGTGGCGATGGCCGCGCCGCCATTACCTGAAGAATCCTCCAGCACCGCCTCCACCCCCTGGTGGCGCAGGAGGGAGAGCATCACCGAGGCGCCGCGGTCCTTGAAGCTGCCGCTCGGCATGAACCATTCGCATTTGAAGCGCACCGGTGCGCCGGCCCATTCGGACTCCAGCAGCGGCGTGCAGCCCTCGCCCAGGCTGATGCGCGAATCCGGCAGGAAGGGCAGGGCGGCGGCATAGCGCCACAGGCTGCGCTCACCGCCCGCGATATCGGCGCGGGTGATGCCGGGCAGGTCGGTCAGCAGCAGCGGCTGCCCCTCCGGCCCGCACCAGCGCGGCTCGGAGAGTGGCCAGGTCTGGCCGGAGCGGGGGTCGAGATAGGCAGGGTGTCGCATGGCGGCACCACCCTGGCGCGGCGGGCGCCGCCGGGCAAGGCCGCGCCATGCCGAGGCCAGAGCCGGAGCCAGAGCCGGGGCCCCGGCATGGCGCGGGGGAGGGGGCGCGGGCCTTGGAGACCGTTTGAGAATGCCGTCGGCGGAGGATCCGCGAGGGATTTTCCGGCCTTGCCAGCCCGCCAACGAAGCAGGGGCGGAAAAGACCCGCGGAACCGACCCACCCGGTCTTCTCAAATGGTCTTCTCAAACGGTCTCTCAGGCCAGGCGGGCGGCGAAGCGCTCCGGCTGGCCGTAGCAATCCTGGTGCTGGACAGGGCCCACCACCCCATCCCGCTCCAGCAGGAAGGTGGGGAAGCCACCGGCGCCGATATGCTCCATCAGCCCGCGCGTGGTGGCGATGTGCCGATCCACCGGCGCGGCGGCGAAGGCCGTGGAAAAAACCGCCTCCGCCACGCCGAGCCCGGCGGCGAGGCGCGCCAGGACGGGCGTTTCCACCACCCGCTGCCCTTCCACGTAATGCGCGCGCTGGATGGCGCGCAGCATCGGCAGGGCCTTCTCCTCCCCCACCGCCAGCAGCGCGGCGATGGTGGGGCGGGAGTGGAAGCGCGCCGCCGGGTCCTGCAACAGCCCCTCCAGATAGGCGGGGCCGAAGGGCTGGCCGGTCAGGGCGGCGATGCGCGCATCCGCCTGGGCGATCATGCTCCGCTTGCCGGGCGGCAGGGCCGTGGGGCTGTCCCACAGCCCGCCGCCATGCAGCCGCACCGTCACCCCCGCGGCCTCGGCCGCCGCCACCAGCGGCGCGGCGGCGTAGCACCAGCCACAGAGCGGGTCATGGATGTAGTGCAGCACGGGCATGGCCGGATTCCTCAGTAGCCGATGGTGAAGCGGCGGCGGCTGTGCTTCGGCTGCTCGATCTCGTCCACCAGGGCGATGGCATAGTCCTCGAAGGAGATGCGGCTGTCACCGGCCTCGTTGACCAGGAGCTGGTCGGTGCCGAGGCGGAAGGTGCCGGTGCGCGCGCCGGGGACGAACCAGGCGGCGGGGGAGAAGAAGGTCCAGTCCAGCGCCGTCTCCTGCTTCAGCCGGTCGAGGAAGGCCCCGCCGGCGCGGGCCTCGTTCAGGTAGGGGGCGGGGAAGCCCGGCGTGTCGAACAGCCGCACGCCCGGCGCCACCTCCAGGCTGCCGGCGCCGCCCACCACGAGGTAGCGCGCCACGCCCGCCTGCTTCACGGCGCTGATCAGCTTCTCCGGGTCGCTGGCCAGGAAGTGCACGCTGCTGACCACCGCGTCATGCCCGCCGAGCAGCGCCGCCAGGGCCGGGACGTCGAACAGGTCGCCCGCGCGGGCGGTGACGCCGGGGAGGCTGGCGATCTTCTCCGGGTTGCGGGCGATGGCGGTGACCGTGTGGCCGCGCGCGGACAGCTCGGCCAGGATACGGCTGCCGGCGTCGCCGGAGGCGCCGATGAGGGCGATGCGCATGCTGTGTTCCTCTGGGATGGTGGTATCTTCTGGGAACCAGATATGCGAAGGCGGGCAGGTGCGGAAGAAGGCACTTTCCGCCTATCTGGTGCCCCCGAGGTAACCGCCCTGGAGACACGCCATGCAGAATGGGGATCTGTTCGACCCCGCTTGCCCGACCCGCCTGGTGCTGGACCGCATCGCCGATAAATGGACGGTGATGCTGCTCGTCCTGCTGCACCGCGAGGGCAGGCTGCGCTTCAACGGGCTGCGGCGGGCGACCGGGATCTCGCAGAAGGTGCTGTCCCAGGCATTGCGGCGGCTGGAGCGGGATGGCTTCGTCAGCCGCCAGGTCTTCGCCAGCGTGCCGGTGACGGTGGAATACGCCATCACCCCGCTCGGCGCCGATCTGGCCCAGGCCCTGGCAACCCTGCGCGACTGGGCCGAAGCCCATATCGGCGCCGTGCTGGCGGCACAGCGGCGCTACGATGCCGAAGCCCAGGCCCTGGCCGCGGAGTGATGGAAAAGCGGTTCTTTTTTGAAAAAAAGAACCAAAAAACTTTTTTCAGTGCAGAGGCCCGCCACGCCAGGAGACGGCAGCACCCCGCAACAGAGCCCCGCTATGCCGGGAGACAGCGGCAGCCTGAAAAAGAGCCCCGCTATGCCGGGAGGCGGCAGCAGCCTGAAAAAGAGCCCCGCTATGCTGGGAGACGGCGGCAGCCTGAAAAAGAGCCCCGCTATGCCGGGAGACGGCGGCAGCCTGAAAAAGAGCCCCGCTATGCCGGGAGACGGCGGCAGCCTGAAAAAGAGCCCCGCTGTGCCGGGAGACGGCGGCAGCCTGAAAAAGAGTCCCGCTGTGCCGGGAGACGGCGGCAGCCTGAAAAAAAACATGGAATGGTGAGGGGGGTGTCATCGGGGCGTCACCGGGCGGGGGGTAAGCGCGGCATGCCGTGACCCGGAGAGACCGCCTTGTCGCTCACCCGCCGTTCTGTCCTGCTTGCCGCCGGGGCCGCCGCCTTGCCGCGCTTTGCCATCGCCCAGGCCGACACGCGCCCGAGCCTGACCATCGCGGTGCAGAAGCTTTCCACCAGTGGCACGCTCGACATCCTCCGCGAGGCCAGCAATGTCGGCACGCGGTGGTATAATCTGTTCTCGGAGCCGCTGATCGAGACGGCCTGGACTGGTGATCTCTCCGCCCGCCCGGGTCTCGCCACCGCCTGGCGGCGCATCGATGAGCGCAGGCTGGAACTGGAGCTGCGCGAGGGCGTGCGCTTCCAGGATGGCCGGCCGATGACGGTGGAGGACGTGGCCTTCACCTTCGGGGCGGAGCGGATGTGGGGGGGCGAGGGCATCCCCGCCGCCGCCGCCCCGCCGCCCGAGGTGGTGGCCAGCGCGCGCGGCATCTTCGGCGGGCTGGAGCGCATCGAGATCGTCAATGCCCGCACCCTGCGCTGGGTGCACCGCCAGGGCGACCTGACGCTGGAAGGGCGGCTGGCGCATCGCGGCGGCTGCATCCTGCCCCGCCACGCCTGGGAGGCGGCGGGCGGCTGGCGCGGTTTCTTCGCCCGCCCCACCGGCACCGGGCCCTACCGCGTGGTGGAGTGGCAGCTGGACCGGCAGCTGGTGCTGGAGGCGTTCGATGGATATTGGGGCGGCCGGCCACCGGTGAAGCGGCTGCGCTTCGTCGAGGTGCCGGAACTGGCCTCGCGGCTGAACGGGCTCTTCGCCGGGGAATATGACTTCGCCTGCGACATCCCGCCGGACCAGATCCCGCTGGTGGAGCGCAACCCCCGCTTCACCGTGATGGGCGGGCCGATCCTGAACCACCGGGTGACGCATCTGGATGCCAGCCACCCGGTGCTGGCCAACCCGCTGGTGCGGCGGGCGCTGACCCACGCGGTTGACCGGCAGGCGATCGTGGACAGCCTCTGGGCCGGGCGGACGGTGGTGCCGCCGGGGCTGCAATTTCCCTTCTTTGGCCCGATGCTGCGGCAGGGCTGGGCAGTGCCGGCCTATGACCCCGCCGAGGCCCGCCGCCTGCTGCGCGAGGCCGGCTACAGGGGCGAGCCGATCCCCTACCGCATGCTGCCCGGCTACTACACCGCCCAGGCGGCGACGGGGCAGATCCAGGCCGAGATGTGGCGGGCCGCCGGGCTGAATGTCGAGATCCAGATGATGGAGAACTGGTCCCAGGTGCTGGCGCGCGGCCCGGGGCGCGGGCTCTACGAGCATTCGGTCAGCGCCTTCTTCAACGACCCGGTGAGCTATGTGGCCGATGTCTACGGCCCGCAGGGCACGCAGCAGCGCGGCGGCTTCTGGCGCAATGCGGAGTTCGACACCCTGCTGCCGGTGCTGGAGACCGCCACCGACATGGCCCGCCGTGCCCGCGCCTGGGCGCGCATGCTGGAGATCCTGGAGCGCGAGGACCCGGCGGTGCACATCCTGCACCAGACGGCCAACTTCACCGCCCTGCGGCGGGGCCTGCGCTGGCGCCCGGCGCAGTCCTTCGTGATGGATTTCCGCGCCGGCAACTTCGCCCTGGCGGAGTGAAGGGGGAGGCGCTCGACCGCTGGCGGGGGCGGGGGACCCCCTCCCCTGCCGGGTGGCGCAAACGGTCTCTCAGCGGCTGACCTGGGCGATCCAGTCCGCCAGGTTGTAGTAATTGGAGACCCGCGCGATGCGCCCGTCCCGGACCTCGAAGAAGGCGCCGGCGGGCAGGATATAGGTCTGGCCGCACGCCGCGGGCAGGCCCTCATCGGTGGCGAGGTAGGTGCCGTGGACGGTGAATTCCGCAGCGGCGCGCCGGCCCTGCTCGCCCACCATCACCACGATGTCCCGCAGCGCCTCGCGGTAATGGGCGTTCATGCGGGCCATGAAGGCGCGGAAGGCCGCGATCCCCACCTCGCGCCCGCCCTGGTTGATGTCATGCGCCACGTCGTCGGAGAGCAGGGCCAGCATGCCCTCCACATCGCCGGCGTTGAAGGCGGCGTAGTAGGAACGGATCAGGGTCTCGGTGGCGGACATTCGGCGAAAGGCCCTTCCTTGCGGGGGGGTGGGTCGGGTCTTATGGTGCGCCGCGCAACACGGCCGCAAGCCCAAGACATCATGACCGAGACGCTGCAGACCACCGGACTCCCCCCCCAGAAGCCCGGGAAGCCCCTCAGCTTCCAGGACATCATCCTGACGCTGCACCGGTTCTGGAGCGCGCAGGGCTGCGTCATCCTGCAGCCCTACGACATGGAAATGGGCGCCGGCACCTTCCACCCGGCGACGACACTGCGCGCCCTGGGCCCGAAGGACTGGAAGGCCGCCTATGTGCAGCCCTCCCGCCGCCCGGCCGATGGCCGCTATGGCGAGAACCCGAATCGCCTCCAGCATTATTACCAGTATCAGGTCATCCTGAAGCCCAGCCCGGCGGACCCGCAGGCGCTGCTGATCGAGAGCTACAAGGCCCTCGGCATCGACCCGGCCCTGCACGATATCCGCTTCGTCGAGGATGACTGGGAGAGCCCGACGCTCGGCGCCTGGGGCCTCGGCTGGGAAGTCTGGTGCGACGGCATGGAGGTGACGCAGTTCACCTATTTCCAGCAGGTCGGCGGCATTCCGGTGGAAAAGCCCTGCGCCGAGCTGACCTATGGGCTGGAGCGGCTGGCCATGTACATCCAGGGCGTCGAGAACGTCTATGACCTGGATTTCAACGGCCAGGGCGTGACCTATGGCGAGGTGTTCCTGCGCGCGGAGAAGGAATTTTCCGCCTATAATTTCGAGCACGCCGATACCGCGCTGCTGTTCCAACACTTCAAGGATGCCGAGGGCGAGTGTGCGGCGCTGGTCGAGAAGAACCTGGCCCTGCCGGCCTATGACCAGTGCATCAAGGCCAGCCACGCCTTCAACCTGCTGGATGCGCGCGGCGCCATCAGCGTGACGGAGCGCGCCGCCTATATCGGCCGCGTCCGCGCCCTGGCCAGGCGCTGCTGCGAGACGTGGCTGGCTCCTGGGCTGGCTCCTGGCGGCTGACCCTCGCTGACCCGAACTGCCATGCTGGCGCCCGAATCCCGCGCCAGCCTCCCTTCCGGCCCTTTCCCCGCAAGGCCCCCGATGCCCGAACTTCTGCTCGAACTCTTCTCCGAGGAAATCCCCGCCCGCATGCAGGCGCGCGCGGCCGAGGACCTGTCGCGCCTGCTGGGCGAGGCGCTGAAGGGCGCGGGTCTGGCGGCGGAGGGGCTGCGGGTGTTCCACGGCCCGCGCCGCCTGACGCTGGTGGCGGCACTGCCCGCCGCCACCGCCGCGGTGGAGGATGAGCTGGCCGGCCCCGCGCCGGAGGCGCCGGAGCGCGCCCTGGCCGGCTTCCTGGGCAAGGCGGGGCTGACCGAGTCGGCGATCCCGGCCATCCGCGCCGCCGCCGCCACGGCGGGGGAGGAGGTGGTGGTCCTGGCCGAGGGCGCCACCACCCTGGTGATCCGGCGCGAGAAGAAGGGCGCCAAGCTGCTGGCGCGCGTCACCCGCCCGGCGGTGCCCACCGGCGCGCTGCTGGCGGAGATCATCCCCGGCCTGCTGCGCCGCTTCCCCTGGCCGAAGTCGATGCGCTGGGGCGGCACCAGCAACTTCGTCTGGGTGCGGCCGCTGAAAAGAATCCTCTGCCTGTTCGATGGCGCGGTGGTGCCCTTCACCCTGGCGCAGGGCGAGGATGACGGCCACGGCCTCGCCAGCGGCGATCAGACGGAGGGGCACCGCATCCTCTCCCCCGGCGCCTTCGCGGTGCAGGATTTCGCCGGCTACGCGGCGCAACTCGCCGCCCGGCATGTCGTTCTGGACCCCGTCGAGCGTGCCCGCCTGGTGCGCGACGGTGTGGCGGCGCTGGCCGCCGCGGAGGGGGTCGCGGTGGTGCCGGATGAAGGGCTGGTGGCCGAGGTGGCCGGTCTGGTGGAATGGCCCGTGCCGCTGCTGGGCCGCATCGACGATGCCTTCATGGACCTGCCGCCGGAGCTGATGCGCACCACCATGCGCGTCAACCAGCGCTATTTCGCCCTGCGCCGGCCGGATGGCACGGCGGCGCCGTGCTTCGCCGTGGTCTCCAACATCGCCGCCACCGATGGCGGCCGGGCGGTGGCGGGCGGCAATGAGCGCGTGCTGCGCGCCCGCCTCTCCGATGCCCGCTTCTTCTGGGACCTCGACCGCCGGCAGTCGCTGGAGAGCTTCCTGCCGAAGCTGGACGCGGTGGTGTTTCACGCGAAACTCGGCACGCAGGGGCAGCGCGTGGCGCGGCTCGCGCGGCTGGCCGCCTGGCTGGCGCCGCGCGTCGGCGCCGATCCGGCCCTGGCCGGGCGCGCGGCGCGGCTCGCCAAGGCGGACCTCGCCTCCGGGCTGGTGGGCGAGTTCCCTGAGCTTCAGGGCATCATCGGCCGCTACTACGCGCTGAAGGATGGCGAGGATGCCCGCGTGGCGGAGGCCATCGCCGCGCATTACCGGCCGATGGGCCCGGGCGATTCGGTGCCGGCGGAGCCGGTGGCCATCGCCGTCGCGCTGGCCGACAAGCTGGACCAGCTGGTGGGCTTCTTCGCCGCCGATGAGCGGCCGACCGGCTCGGGCGATCCCTATGCGCTGCGCCGCGCGGCGCTCGGCGTCATCCGCATCCTGCGCGAGAACGGGCTGCGGCTCGACCTGCCGGATGTGCTGGCGGAAGCCTTCTTCGGCTTCCCGCAGGCCACCGGCACGACCGCCGAGCCGGAATTCGGCATGGCGGTGGCGCAGGAGGCGATGAAGGCCGGCTTCACCCCGGACCCGCGTGGCGCGCACCCGCCCATGGTGGCGGCCTTCGCCGCCGGGCTGCTGGCCTTCCTGGCCGAGCGGCTGCGCGTGCAGCTGCGCGCCGAGGGCGAGCGGCATGACGTGCTGGCCGCCGTCTCCGCCGCCGGCGGCGGGGGCGATCTGGTGCGCCTGCTGGCCCGCGCGGGCGCGCTGCGCGCCTTCCTGGAGGGCGAGGACGGGGCCAACCTGCTCGCCGCCTATCGCCGCGCCGCGAATATCCTGCGCATCGAGGACAGGAAGGACGGCCCGCACGGCCCCGAGACGGAGGCCGCGCTGCTGGTGGCGGAGGAGGAGAAGGCCCTCTCCGCCGCGCTGGAGGAGGCGCTGCCCAAGGCCCGCGCGGCCCTGGCGGCGGAGGATGACAGGGCGGCCATGGCCGCGCTCGCGACTTTGCGGGCGCCGGTGGATGCCTTCTTCGACAAGGTGGTGGTAAACGATCCGGAGGCGAAACTCCGGCGCAACCGGCTGGGCCTGCTGGCCCGGCTGCGGTCGGCAATCGACCCGGTGGCGGACTTCTCCAAGATCGAAGGCTGAAGGAAACCCGAGATGCAGAAGTGGGTGTATGGCTTCGGCGCCGGCCGCAATGACGGCAAGGCCGAGATGCGCAACCTGCTGGGTGGCAAGGGCGCCAACCTGGCGGAGATGGCGTCGATCGGCCTGCCGGTGCCGCCGGGCTTCACCATCACCACCGAGGTCTGCACCTATTACTACCAGCACGGGAAGCAGTACCCGGCGGAGCTGAAGGCGCAGGTGGCCGAGGCGCTGGCGCGCATCGAGCAGGCCGTGGGCCTGACCTTCGGTGACGAGGCGAAGCCGCTGCTCGTCTCCGTCCGTTCCGGCGCCCGCGTCTCCATGCCGGGGATGATGGACACCGTGCTGAATCTCGGCCTGAACGACCGCACGGTGGAGGGGCTCGCCACCGCCTCCGGCGATCCGCGCTTCGCCTGGGACAGCTACCGCCGCTTCATCCAGATGTATGGCTCGGTGGTGCTCGACGTGGACCACCACCGCTTCGAGGAGATCATCGAGGACACCAAGCTGGACCGCGGCGTCACCGAGGATACCGCGCTCACCGCCGCGGACTGGAAGCACGTCGTCACCCAGTACAAGGCGATGGTGGAGGAGGTGCTGGGCAGCCCCTTCCCGCAGGACCCCGAGGCGCAGCTCTGGGGCGCCATCGGCGCCGTGTTCGGCTCCTGGATGAACCAGCGCGCCATCACCTATCGCCGCCTGCACGACATCCCGGCCGAATGGGGCACGGCGGTGAACGTCCAGGCCATGGTGTTCGGCAATATGGGTGAGGACTGCGCCACCGGCGTCTGCTTCACCCGCGACCCCTCGACCGGCGAGAATATTTTCTACGGTGAGTACCTGATCAACGCGCAGGGGGAGGACGTGGTCGCCGGCATCCGCACGCCGCAGCCGATGTCCGAGGCCCGCGCCAAGCCGGGCGAGCGCAGCATGGAGGTGGCCATGCCCGCCGCCTATGCCGAACTCGTCAAGGTCCGTGAGACGCTGGAAAAGCACTACACGGACATGCAGGACATCGAGTTCACCGTGCAGCAGAACAAGCTGTACATGCTGCAGACCCGCAACGGGAAGCGCACCGCCGCGGCCAGCCTGAAGATCGCCGTGGACATGGCGCGCGAGGGGCTGATTGACGAGGCGGAGGCGGTCAAGCGCGTCGCCCCCGGCTCGCTGGACCAGCTCCTGCACCCGACGCTGGACCCGAAGGCGCCGCGCAAGCTGCTCTCCAAGGGCCTGCCGGCCTCGCCGGGCGCCGCCTGCGGCACCGTGGTCTTCTCCGCCGACGAGGCGGAGACGCGCGCCGCCAAGGGCGAGAGCGTCATCCTGGTCCGCATCGAGACCAGCCCGGAAGACATCCACGGCATGCACGCCGCCAAGGGTATCCTGACCACGCGCGGCGGCATGACCAGCCACGCGGCGGTGGTGGCGCGCGGCATGGGCCGGCCCTGCGTGGCCGGTGCCGGCGGCGTGGTGGTGGATTACATCAGCCAGCAGTTGCGCGCCGGTGGGCAGACCGTGCAGGCGGGCGAGACCATCACCCTCGATGGCGCCACCGGCGAGATTTTCCTCGGTGCCGTGGCGATGGTGGAGCCGCAGCTTTCCGGCGATTTCGCCACGCTGATGGGCTGGGCCGACAAGGTGCGCCGCCTGAAGGTGCGCGCCAATGCCGAGACGCCGCTGGATGCCGACACCGCCAAGAAGTTCGGCGCCGAGGGCATCGGCCTCTGCCGCACGGAGCACATGTTCTTCGACCCGGCGCGCATCGGCGCCGTGCGCCAGATGATCATGTCCGAGAGCGAGGGCGGCCGCCGCGACGCGCTGGCCAAGCTGCTCCCCTTCCAGCGCGCCGATTTCTCTGAGCTGTTCCGCATCATGGCGGGCTTCCCGGTGACGATCCGCCTGCTCGACCCGCCGCTGCATGAATTCCTCCCCCACAAGGAGGAGGAGCTGGCCGAGGTGGCGGAGAGCCTGGGCACCGACATGGCCACCATGCAGCGCCGCGCCGCTGATCTCTCCGAGGCCAACCCGATGCTCGGCCATCGCGGCTGCCGCCTCGGCGTGACCTTCCCCGAGATCTACGAGATGCAGGCGCGCGCCATTTTCGAGGCCGCCGTGGCCATCGCCAAGGAGACGGGCAAGGCGCCGGTGCCGGAGATCATGATCCCGCTGGTGGCCACCCGGAAGGAGCTGGAGATCACCCGCGCCCAGGTGGACAAGGTCGCCCGGGAGGTCTTCGCCGAGGCCGGCCAGGAGATCGAATACCTGGTGGGCACCATGATCGAGCTGCCGCGTGCCGCGCTGACGGCCGATGCCATTGCCGGCGTGGCCGATTTCTTCAGCTTCGGCACCAACGACCTGACGCAGACGACCTTCGGCCTTTCCCGCGACGATGCCGGCAAGTTCCTGCCTTACTACGTCGAGAAGGGCATCCTGCCGAAGGACCCCTTCGTCTCCATCGACCCGGAGGGCGTGGGCGCGCTGGTGCAGATCGCCAAGGAGAAGGGCCGCGCGGTGAAGCCGGCCATCAAGCTCGGCATCTGTGGCGAGCATGGTGGCGACCCGTCCTCGATCCAGTTCTGCGAGAGTGTCGGGCTGGATTACGTCTCGTGCTCGCCCTACCGCGTGCCGGTGGCGCGTCTGGCGGCGGCGCAGGCCGCCCTCTCCGGCGCCTCCGACCGCACCGCCTGATTTTTTTCAGGCTGCCGCTGTCCCGTTGCGAGGCGGGACGCGGCGCTGGGCCGGAGGGGCGGCTGTGAGTGCCGCGATCCCGTCGCGGCCCTGACCGGCAGCTTGCAGAAAAAAGAAGGGGGTCCGGGGGAATTCATTCCCCCGGCCTTTTTTTCAGGCTTTCTTTCAGGCTGCCGCTGTCTGGTTTCCAGGCGGGACGCCGGGCGTCAGGCGATTTTCTCGCTGCCGCCGGGCAGGCTGGTGAAGTTGCGCAGCCGGGTTTCGATGCTCTGGAACAGGTTGCGCTGGGCCGGGCTGAGCGGGGCCTGTGGCTTTTCCAGCCGGTTCTCCAGCCAGCGGGCGACGGCGCCGGCGCCCTGGCGGTGGGCGGCGGCGACCAGCCCGGTGCGGGTCAGCAGGATGGGCTGGCCATCCACCCCGGTGAGGCGCCGCCCGGCCTTGTCGAAGGCGCCATTGGCGGAAAGCTGTTGCTCGGTGCGGCGCAGGTAGTCGGCCATGGCCTGTTCCTGCGCGGTGGGGCGGGCGAGGAAATCGGCCTCGCTGCGGACGCCGGCGGCGGCGGCGCGCTCGGTCCAGCGGCCCTGCGCGTCCTGCCAGCCGATATCGCGCAGCGCGACGGGCAGGATCTGGTAGCGCCCGAGGGCGCCGGAGCGGGTATTGCGGATGGCATAGCCCTGGCAGGGTTCATCCGCGGTGCCCTCGGCCTCGGCCAGCAGGCTGCGCAGCGGGGAGGCTCTGGCGGGGGCGAGGGGGTCGCCGGCCATGGCGCGGGCCGCGGCCTTGCGGGCGAGCAGTTCGGGCGCGGGCAGGCTGGCTTCGGGGGGCGGGGGCGGCAGGCTGGCCAGGGCACGCTTGGAGCCGGCGCTTTTCCACTCCGTGCTTTTGCTGTCCATCAGCTTCTGGAAGGGGCTTTTCAGGCCTCCGGACAGGGCCGCCGCCCCGGCCTGTGGGCCTGGGACGGACGGCGCGGCGCTTTTCGCCGCAATCGGCAGGGCTTCCATCATGCCGGCACGATGACCGCCAAGCCCTAAGAAACCGTTCCTCCCTGTGGCGCCTGTGTCGTGGCCTGAGGCGCTGTCTCCGGCAGGCGCATCCATTCCGGCGGGCGGGGCCGCAGCAGGGCCTCGCCGCAGGCGAGCGCCTCGCCGGCGGTGAAGGGCAGGCGCAGCAGTGCCAGGCCCAGCCCGGCGGGGTGGCCGGAGCGCATCTCCCCCGCCTCCGCCCCATCGCGCAGGATGGGGGTGCCGGGGGCGGGCAGGGGGCCTTCCACCGCCACCGGCACCAGCCGGCGCTTCAGCAGGCCGCGATATTTGGTGCGCGCCGTCAGCTCCTGCCCCATGTAGCAGCCCTTGCTCCAGGAGACGCCGGACAGCTCGTCGAAGCCGGCTTCGAGCAGGGTGGATTTTTCCGCCTCCAGGTCCGGCGCGCCATCGGGCAGGCCGAGGGCGAGGCGGTGCAGGGCATAATCCCCCGCCTCTCCCGGGGGGGGCGGGGCGGCGGCGGGGAGGAGGGCGCGCCACCCCGCTTCCGGCCGGCGCGGATCCGGCGCGGCGGGCACGCCCTGCGGCATCGCCGCCCCGCCCCAGCCGGCGAGGAGGGCGAGGTCCTCCCGCACCGCCAGCGCCACGCGGGAGCGCAGCCGGAAGCGGGAGAGGCGCTGCACCAGCATCGCCGCCTGGTCCGCCGCCACGTCCAGCAGCAGGCTGTCCGCCCCGGCGAAGATGAAGAAATCGGCCAGCCACTTGCCCTGCGGGGTCAGCAGCGCGGCCCAGATGGCGCGGCCGGGGGCGGCCTGCGTCACGTCGTTCGAGACAAGGCCCTGGAGGAAGCTGGTCCGGTCCTCGCCGGTCAGTTCCACCACGGCGCGGTGGGGGAGGAGAGAAAGGGGCATGGTGCAAGCATGTGGCATGCCTCCCGGCCGGGACAAGCCATGCGGAAGGGGCGCGCCCCGCCGCCGCCATGGCCCGCGCGCGCTGCTTTCCGGACTGGATCAGGGCTGGATCAGGACAGGCGGCGGAAACCATGCTAAGCGCCGCGTAACCATGCGCATCCTCTTCGTGACCGCCACCCGCATCGGGGATGCGGTGCTCTCCACCGGATTGCTCGACCACCTGCTGCGCGCCCATCCCGGGGCCCGCGTCACCGTGGCCTGTGGACCCGTGGCCGAGGGCATCTTCGCCCGGATGCCGCAGCGGGAGGACACCATCGTCCTGGCCAAGCGCCGCTTCTCGCTGCACTGGCTGATGCTGTGGAGCCGTGTCGCCGGGCGGCGCTGGGACCTCGTGGTGGATCTGCGCGGCTCCGCCCTGTCCTGGCTGGTGTGGACGCGCCGGCGCGCGGTGATGCGCGGCGGGCGCCGCCCCGGCCACAAGCTGCTGCAACTGGCCGCCGTGCTGGGGCTGAAGCCGGCGCCGCGCCCCGTCGCCTGGTTCGGCCCGGCCGATGACGCCCGTGCCGCCGCCCTGCTGCCGCCGGGGGAGGGGCCGCTCATCGCCCTCGGCCCCAGCGCCAACTGGGCGGGCAAGGTCTGGCCGGCGGAGCGTTTCGTGGCGCTGTTCCAGGCCCTCACCGGCCCTGGCGGGCGGCTGGAAGGCGCCCGCCCCGTGGTGCTGGCCGGCCCCGGCGCCACCGAGGCCGCCCTGGCCGCCCCCGTCCTCCAGGCCCTGCCCGGCGCCATCGATGCGGTGGGCCGGCTGGAACTGCCGGAGGCCGCCGCCCTGCTCGCGCGCTGCGCCCTGTTCATCGGCAATGATTCGGGGCTGATGCACCTCTCCGCCGCGGCGGGGGTGCCGACGCTCGGCCTGTTCGGCCCGACGCCCGCCGGCGAATATGCCCCCGTTGGCCCGCGTGCCCGCGCCGTGCTGGCGCGCGGCCTGCCTGGCAAGGCGCCGATGGCGGCGCTCTCCGTCGAGGCCGCGCTGGAAGCCGCCATCGCCCTGCTCGACACGCCGCCGGCCGGGGCCTGGGACGAGGTGGCCGCCGCGACAGGCGCCGCGACAGGCGCCGGGGCTGGGGCTGGGGCTGGGGCCGGGGCATGAGCCACCCCCGCCCCGTGTCGGCAACGCTGGCCGGGGCCGGGCATTCAACGCAGGCCCGCCGGGATGGAGAGCAGGCATGAGGATCGCCCAGATCATGGCCGGGGCCCGCATGGGCGGGGCGGAGGGCTTCTATGAGCGCCTCACCACCGCCCTGCATGCCAGCGGCGAGGAGGTGCTGCCCCTGCTGCGGCGGGATGCGGCGCGGGCGGCGCGGCTCTCGGTGCGCGGCCTCGCCCCCGTGCAGCTGCGCTTCGGCAACCGCTGGCTGGATCCCGTCACCCACTGGCGGCTGCGCGCCGAGCTGCGCCGCTTCCGCCCGCAGGTGGCCGTGGCCTGGATGAACCGCGCCGCCAGCTTCACCCCGCGCGGGCCGTGGACGCTGGTGGGCCGCCTCGGCGGCTATTACGACCTGAAGTATTACCGCCACTGCGACCACCTGGTGGGCAATACCCGCGACCTCGCGCGCTGGATCACCGAACAGGGCTGGCCGGCGGAGCGCACCCACTACC
The DNA here is from genome assembly GCF_024437745.1 of Roseomonas sp. GC11. Lineage (GTDB taxonomy): Bacteria > Pseudomonadota > Alphaproteobacteria > Acetobacterales > Acetobacteraceae > Pseudoroseomonas. The sequence continues at coordinate 23,297 of NZ_JANFNY010000066.1, forward strand.
TGCCCAACTTCGCCGACGACATGTGCGACGTGCTGCCCGCCGCGCTGGAGGAGCTGCCGCGTGGCGCGCCGCGCCTGCTGGCGCTCGGGCGCCTCCACCGCAACAAGGGCTTCGACACGCTGCTGCGCGCCCTGCCGCAGGTGCCCGGCGCCGTGCTGGCCCTGGCCGGCGAGGGGCCGGAGCGCGCCGCGCTGGAAGCCCTGACGCGCGAGCTGGGCGTGGCGGAGCGGGTGCGCTTCCTTGGCTGGCGGCAGGATGCCGGGGCGCTGCTCGCCGCCTGCGACGTCTTCGTCTGCTCCAGCCGGCATGAGCCGCTGGGCAATATCGTGCTGGAGGCGTGGAGCGCCACGCGCCCCGTGGTGGCCGTGGCCGCCCAGGGCCCGGCCGAGCTGATCCGCGATGGCGAGACCGGCCTGCTGGTGCCGCAGGACTCGCCCGAGGCGCTGGGCCAGGCCATTGCCGGGCTGCTCGCCGCGCCGGAGCGCCGCGCCGCCCTGGCCGCCGCCGGCCGCGCCGCCTATCTGGCCGGCTATGCCGAGGGCCCCGTGCTTGCGCGCTGGCGCGCCTTCCTGCAACAGGTGGGGGAGGCCCCCGCCGCCGCCCCGGCGCCGGGGGCGCAACCTCTCGGCGGACGGGCCTGAAACCTCCATGTGCGGCATTGCCGGCCTCATCCTGAAGCAGGGCGCCACGCCCGACGCCGCCCTGGTGCAACGGCTGATCGCCGCCATGGCGCATCGCGGGCCGGACGGGGTGGGGCAGCACCTCGCCGGCCAGGTCGCCCTCGGCCATAACCGGCTGGCGATCATCGACCTCGCCACCGGGGACCAGCCGCTGTTTTCCGGCCCGGCCACGCTGGTCGGCAATGGCGAGGTCTATAACTACCGCGAATTGCGCGCGGAGAATCAGCTCGCCTGCGCCACCGGCAGCGACTGCGAGCCGCCGCTGCACCTCTTCCGCCGCGACGGGCTGGCCTTCGCCGACCAGCTGCGCGGCATGTATGCCCTTGCCATCCATGACCGCGCCACGCGGCAGGTGGTGCTGACGCGCGACCCCTTCGGCATCAAGCCGCTCTACCTCGCCGAGACGAGGGACGGCATCGCCTTCGCCTCCGAGGCCCAGGCGCTGATCGCCGCCGGGCTGGTGGCGCCGCGCATCCGCCCCGAGGCGCGGGCCGAACTGCTGCAACTCCAGTTCACCACCGGCGCCGAGACCATTTTCGAGGGCATCACCCGCCTCCTGCCCGGGGAGACGGTGGCGGTCTCGGAAGGCCGCGTGCTGGAGCGCCGCCGCCGTGCCGCCCTGCCCGAGGGCGGCCCCATCGCCACCACCGAGGCCGAGGCCCTGGCCGCCTTCGACGCCGCCTTCCAGTCCAGCGTCGAGCTGCACCAGCGCAGCGACGTGCCCTATGGCCTGTTCCTCTCCGGCGGCACGGACAGCGCGGCGGTGCTGGCCATGATGGCGCGGCTGAATGACAGCCCGGTGCGCGCCTTCACCGCCGGCTTCGACGTGCCCAGTTCCCAGAAAGGGGGTGCGGCCGATGAGCGCGAGCGCGCCGCCGCCCTGGCCCGCGCCGTGGGGGCGCGGCATGAGAGCATCACCGTCACCGAGGCCGAGGTCTGGCGCCATCTGCCCGAGATCGTCGCCGCGATGGACGACCCGGTGGCGGACTACGCCATCATCCCCACCTGGTTCCTCGCCCGCCGGGCGCGGCAGGAGGTGAAGGTGGTGCTCTCCGGCGAGGGCGGGGATGAGCTGCTGGGCGGCTATGGCCGCTACCGCGCCGCCATGCGGCCCTGGTGGCTGGGCGGCAAGGCCCCGCGCAGCCGGGGCGCCTTTGACCGGCTGGACGTGCTGCGCGCGCCCCTCACCGGCTGGCGGGACGGCATCGCCGCCGCCGAGGCCGCCGCCGCCCGGCCCGGCCGCACCCGGCTGATGGCCGCCCAGGCGCTGGATGTGGCGGACTGGCTGCCCCATGACCTGCTGCTGAAGCTGGACCGCTGCCTGATGGCCCATGCGGTGGAGGGGCGCACCCCCTTCCTGGACAGCGCCGTGGCCGCGGCCTGCTTCCGCCTGCCGGATGCGCTGAAGCTGCGCCATGGCGCGGGCAAGTGGCTGCTGCGCGAATGGCTGGCCCGCCACCTCCCCGCCGCCGAGCCGCACCGGCCGAAGCAGGGCTTCACCGTGCCGGTGGGCGCCTGGATCGCCGCCAGGGGCGAGACGCTCGGCCCGCTGGTGGCGGCGCAGCCGGGGGTGGCCGAAATCGCCCGGCCGGACCGCGTGATCGCCCTCTTCAAGGCCGCCGCCGGGAAGCGCGAGGGCTTCGCGGCGTGGCATCTTCTGTTCTACGCCCTCTGGCATCGGCGGCATGTGGAAGGGGTTATGCCGGAGGGGGATGTGTTTGAGGTGTTAAGGTGAGTTACTAGAGCACGCTAGCCGCAAATGTGGGCTCTATTGCGTTATAATCTTCTTTGTTTATCGACAATTTTTTGCTTTTTAAATCAAAGAATATTTCGCTAAATTCTGTATTCTGAAAAAAATTCTCGACGAAATCACGGATTTTTCCAAAAATCAAACTATAATCCCAATAAAAATCAAAAATTAACCCTTCATTTGCATCGAGCACGGTAAAAATTTTTTTTGATTTTTTTCTAAAAAAATCGATAGACTCTGCGTGAGGATGTCCGTAGGAATTATTTCTTCCAGCACAAAAAACAGAATGGTCTATGTTTATGTCCATTTTTTCTGGGATGGATTTTCTCGACCCATGATGCATGACTTGAAATACGTTAAAGCGCATTTTTCCCCAAAAAATTTTTCTTGATAACATTTCGATGTCGGATATTGTTTTTATTGACGCGTCTCCAGTTAATAAAACGCTAAATCCACAATGAAAATCCCATCTATCTTGAGGTGATGGAGTATCATAAAGTAACTTGTTTGGATAATTTAATAATCCAAAAAAACCATGCTGCATATAAAAAAAAGTCGAAAATTGATTATAATCAGAATTAATGTTTTTGTTTTTACATAATTCTTCATAAGCTTTTCTATGAGCCTTCTTTAACTCTTTCAGGTCTTTGTGGGTTTTTGATTTTTTGTAAATATCGTAATGTTTCAAGCATTTGGTTTTTATTGATAAAATTTCTTTCTTTTCTAGAGGGCATATATTAAAAAATCTAATCACTATTCCCGAGATTAAAATACGAAATCCCGAAGAAGTTTCGCGATGATTTTTATTTTTTTCTTCGAAATCATCGGCCTTGGTGATTAATTTGAGATCGGTGTCTGGGAGATCTCTAATAAAATCCCCATCATAATCTATGATTTCCTCAATAGATAGCGGAGAAATTTCTAATAAATTTATATTAAATTTAGAAGCAAAGTTACGAATTTTATTTCGAAATCTACGCGATTTTTTATTTATAAAAAAATCAACGTCATCGAATGCGGGAATGATTAGCATTTTTATGTCAAATTTTTTTGCTAAACAAACAAATCCATTAACATGATCTTCGTGAAAATGAGATATGACCATTATGTCGATTTTTTTTTCATTTTCATTTTCATTTTTATTTTTATTTTCATAACGTTCTATGCTTTTTTTTAAAAAACGAGTACTTGAATTTGTCCCGCAATCGTAAACTATATTATAAGATTTTTTATTTATTTTGATATTAATAGATGTAAACCCTCCTTGGCCTATAGGCCAAAATTCAATAGAAATAGAATTTAAATCATCAATATTAGAAACTCTATGCATGATTCTTCCTTATTACCAACAACTGGTTCACCCGGAACCCTTCCACGTCCATCACCTCGAAGACGAAGCCGGCGGCTTCCACCTTGTCGGCCTTGCGCGGCACGCGCCGTAACTTATGCATAACAAAGCCCCCGGCCGTGTGGTAGGGGCCATCCAGCGGCAGGTCTTCCGTGCCCAGCGCCACCGCCACATCGGCCAGCGGGGCGATGCCGTCCACCAGCCAGGAATCCGCGTCGCGCTGGAGGATGGCGCGCTCCTCGAAGGGGTCGGCCAGGCCGCCCACCAGCGCCGCCAGCACGTCCTTGTAGGTCACCAGCCCGGTCACCACCGCGTATTCGCTCACCACCAGGGCGAAGCCGGCCTTCTGCGCCTCGAACTGCGCCAGCACCTCCCACAGGTCCAGCGTCTCGGGCACCGAGGGCACGTCCCGCCGCATCGGGCCGGGGGCGGGGGCATTGGGCTTCAGCGATTCCGGCTTCAGCGCGGCCACGCCGGCCTGGAGCACCTCGGCCAGCACATCCTCGGCGCGGGTATAGCCCACCACATGGTCCAGCCCGCCCTCGCAGACCGGGTAGCGGGAATAGGGCTTGCGCCGCACCTTCTCCCGCCAGGCTTCCGGCGTCTCCTTCAGGTCGAGGAAGACGATCTCGTCCCGCGGCGTCATGGCCGAGGTCACGCTGCGCTCGCGCAGCGCCAGCACATTCTCGATCAGCCGGTGCTCGGCCGCGTCCAGCGCGCCGGATTCGGCGCCGGCGGCCAGGGTGGCGCGCAGTTCCTCGGGCGTCACCGTCTCCGGCACCGCGCCGGTGGGCAGGCCGAAAAGCCGCATCAGCCCGTCCGCCAGCCCGGAGAACAGCCAGACCAGCGGCCGGAAGAGCCGCACCGACAGCGCCGGAAACCAGCCGGTGAGCACCGCCACGCGCTCCGGATAGGCCATCGCCACCCGCTTCGGCACAAGGTCGGAGAGCAGGATGAACAGCGTGGTGACGGTGACGAAGGACAGCGCCGAGGCCGCGCTCATGGCCCATTCCCCGGCGCCGAGGCGCTCCAGCACCGGGGTCAGGGCAGGGGCCAGGACGGGGGTGAGCGCGCCCTCGCCCAGCACGCCGCCCGCCACGCCCAGCGCGTTGACCACGATTTGCAGGGCCGTCACCACCGGGGCGGGGTTCTGGCGCAGCAGCAGGAAACGCGCGGCGCGCGGCTCGCCGCCCTCGGCCAGCAGGCGCAGGCGCGTCTCCCGCGCGGCGGCGAAGGCGATCTCAGACAGCGAAATCAGGGCGCCAATGCCGCTGAGCACCAGGATCAGCAGCAGGGCCAGCAGGATATCCACGGGAAACGGCCTTTCTGGTCAACGCGTTGCGCCAGAATGCCATAAGCCGGGGGCTTGGGTGTTGCGGTTTGGGGAAAGCGCCGAGAAAGAAGCGGGGGGGCGCTGCCCCCGCACCCCTGCCGGGGGGACAAGGTCCCCCCGGACCCCGCTGTCAGTTGGAGTCTTCGGCGAAGGGGTTCTTGCCGCCGCGGGCATTCACGCGCACCGGGACGCCGGGCATGTCGAAGGCGTCGCGGAAGCTGTTCACCAGGTAGCGGCGGTAATCCTCGGGCAGGTCCTCGGCGCGCGGGCCGAAGACGGCGATCGTCGGCGGGCGGGCCTTCGGCATGGTGGCATAGCGCAGCTTGATGCGGCGGCCATCGACCAGCGGCGGGGAATGGCGGGCCACGGCGGCCTCGAACCAGCGGTTCAGCTCGCCGGTGGGGATGCGGCGGTTCCAGCGCTCCACCGTCTGCCGCACGGCGGGCATCAGCCTGTCCACGCCCTTGCCCGTCATGGCGGAGAGGGTGACGACGCTCACCCCCTTCAGCTGGGCGAGTGAGGCGGTCAGCACGTCATCCAGGGCGCGGCGGGCGGCGGCGCGGTCTTCCACCGCGTCCCACTTGTTGAAGGCGATGACCACGGCCCGGCCCTCGCGCTCCGCCAGCCGGGCGATGCGCAGATCCTGCTCATCCATGCCGAGCTTGGCATCCAGCACCAGGATGGCGGCCTCCGCCTCCTTCAGGGCGGCGATGGTGGCGGCCACCGACATCTGCTCCAGCCCCTCGATGATGCGGGCCTTCTTGCGCATGCCGGCGGTGTCCACCAGCCGCACCTTGCCGCCGGTCTCGTCCATCCATTCCACCGCCACGGCGTCGCGGGTCAGGCCGGGCTCGGGGCCGGTGATCATCCGCTCCTCGCCCAGCAGGGCGTTCAGCAGGGTGGACTTGCCGGCATTGGGCCGCCCGACGATGGCGAGGCGCAGCGGCCTGGTGCGGTCGCGGGTTTCCTCGTCCTCCTCCTCCGGCAGCAGGGTGGCGGCGGTGGTGTGGAGGTCGGCGATGCCCTCGCCATGCTCGGCGGAAATGGCGATGGGGTCGCCCAGGCCGAGTTCATAGGCCTCATAGGCCGCCATGCCGCCGCCGCGCCCCTCGGTCTTGTTGGCGATGAGCAGCACGGGCACGCTCTGCCGCCGCAGCCAGGCGGCGAAGGCGCGGTCCGAGGGGGTGATGCCCGCGCGCGCATCGACGACGAAGAGCACGAGGTCGGCGTCACGGATGGCGGCCTCGGAGCTGGCGCGCATGCGGCCGGCGACGGTTTCGGGCGGCGCTTCCTCAAGCCCCGCCGTGTCGAGCAGCAGCACGTGGCGGCCGCCGAGGCGGGCCTCGGTTTCCTTGCGGTCGCGGGTGACGCCAGGGGTGTCGTCCACGATGGCGAGCCTGCGCCCGGCCAGACGGTTGAACAGCGTGGACTTGCCCACATTGGGGCGGCCGATGATGGCGATACGGGGGAGCATGATGCCCCGGGCTTTACAGCGTATCGCCGCCCAACAAAACCAAAACTGACAGCGGGGTCCGGGGGGACCTTGTCCCCCCGGCGGGGGTGGGGGGGGGGGGCCCCCCCTAAAACGTCAGCACCCGCCGCACCCAATACACATCGAGCGAACC
>NZ_JANFNY010000067.1:0-14295 GCF_024437745.1 Roseomonas sp. GC11
GCCTCCAGCGCCGCCACGGCGGCGGCGAAGCCGGCGATGGCCGGCAGCGCCTCGGTGCCGCCGCGCCGGCCGCGCTCCTGCCCGCCGCCGGGCAGCAGGGCCACGGGCTCCAGCCCCGGGCGCAGCAGCAAGGCCCCCACCCCCTTCGGCCCGCCCAGCTTATGCGCCGAGAGCGCCAGGGAATCCGCCCCCAGTTCCTTGACATCACAGGGCAGGCGCCCGGCCATCTGCACCGCGTCCACATGCAGCAGCGCGCCATGGGCGCGGCAGAGCGCGGCGGCCTCGGCCAGCGGGTGCAACACCCCCGTCTCATTATTGGCCGCCATCAGGCAGACGAGGGCGGGCGGCCCCGCCACCGCCAGCGCCGCCTCCAGCGCGGCGAGATCCAGGGTGCCATCGGAATGCACGGGCAGGATCTCGATGCCCGGCCGCGCCTTCAGGATGGCGGGGTGCTCCGTCGCCCCGGCCAGGATGCGCCGCCCGGCCCCCAGGCCATGCAGCGCCAGGGCATTGGCCTCCGTGGCGCCGGCGGTGAAGACGAGGTCGCGCGGCCGCCCGCCGAAGCGCGTGGCGATGGTGGCACGCGCCTGCTCCAGCACCTGCCGCGCCGCCCGCCCGGCGGCGTGGATGGAGGACGGATTGCCGGTGAGGTCCAGCGCCTCCAGCACCGCCTGCCGGGCGGCGGGGCGCAGCGGCTCGGTGGCATTGGCGTCGAGATAGAGATCCAGGGCGGCCATCATGCGCGCGGCGGCATCACCCCGCCTCGCCGCGGAGCGGTATCACCGCCTCGCCGCGGAGCGGCATCACCGCCTCGCCGCGGAGCGGCATCACCGCCCGGCCGCAGACGCGCCCTTCCACCACATCGGCCAGGGTCATGCTCTCCAGGAAGAGGCGGATCTGCTCGCCCAGCTCATGCCAGAGGTCATGCGTCAGGCAGCGGTTGCCGGCCAGGCAGCCCGGCGCCCCCTCCTCGCAGCGCGTGGCGCTGATCGGCTCATCCACCGCCTCGATGATGGCGCCGATGGCGATCTCCTCCGCCGCGCGGGCCAGGCGGTAGCCGCCACCAGGGCCACGCGCCGAATCGACAAGACCGGCCCGGCGCAGCCTTGCGAAAAGTTGCTCCAGATAGGCCACGGACAATTGCTGCGCCTGGGCGATCTCCGCGAGGCTGACCGGGCGCTCCCGCACCGCCGCGGGTTGCGCATGGCAGTCATTTGCGTTTTGCCGGTCTCGCTCGCGCGCCGCCAGCTCGACCAGGGCCATCACCGCATAGCGCCCCCGTGTGGACAGGCGCATGGCTCAGTTTCCCCCGCCCGGCGCGGGATAGAGCGGCTGCGCCGCGGCAGGGGCCGGAGACCGCGCCAAGATGGTGGGCATCCTATGAATCCGTTATGAAAGCGGCGATCGCTTGCCTATATTGGCCGCGTCGCGGGGAGCGGAAGCCTGCCCCGGGACGACACAGGCATGAGGAGAGCCGGGGTCACCGCGACATGCTGTCGCCTGGGATGAAGCTATGTATCCCGACTACGGGAGTCAACCATTCGGTGGCTTCAACCCGGAAGACCCTCGCTCGCCCCCAGAAGGGGGCATGCCCTGCCGGCCCGGTTGCTCCGCGAGGAGGCCGGTCCTGATGGTTTCCCAACCGGGCGCTGCCGCGCCCACCGCACTGGATGCAAGGGGACGATGCCTGAAGTGATGTTCGCCGGACCGGATGGCCGGCTGGAGGGTCGTTACCACCACGCGCAGCAGACCAACGCGCCGGTGGCGCTGGTGCTGCACCCTCACCCGCTGCATGGCGGGACGATGAACAACCGGGTGGTCCACGCGCTGTACTCGCGCTTCCAGGACATGGGTTTTTCAACGCTCCGCTTCAATTTCCGCGGGGTTGGCCGCAGCCAGGGCCGCTACGATGGCGGCATCGGCGAGATTTCCGACGCCGCCGCGGCGCTGGACTTCCTCCAGGCGGTGAATCCCAACGCCTCCATGCTCTGGGTCGCCGGCTATTCCTTCGGCGCCTATGTGGGCATGCAGCTGCTGATGCGCCGGCCGGAGATCGGCGGCTTCGTCAGCATCGCGGCGCCGGCCAGCCACTATGATTTCGGCTTCCTGGCCCCCTGCCCCTGCTCCGGCCTCATCCTGCATGGCGCGGATGACGAGCTGGTGCCCGAAGCCTCCGTCCGCAAGCTGGTGGACAAGCTGAACACCCAGCGCGGCATCAAGATCGACTACCGCGTGCAGGAAGGCGCCGGCCATGTCTTCACCGCGCCGCAGACCGAGAAGGTCGCCGCCGCCGCCGAGGACCATGTCCGCACCATGATGAACCGCGCCCGGATGGCCATGGCGGCCGACTGAACCGCCCCGCCGCACAGCGTTCCGCAAAGGGCCGGGGGGCTTGCTCCCCGGCCCTTTTCGTTGGCGGCGCCGCGGATCGTCCACGTGCTCCTGAGAGGGGCTTTGCCCCTCTCAGCCTCTCCCCACCAAAGGCCTGAGGCCTTTGGAAACCCAACTGAAGGCGGGTGCAGGGGGCCCTGCCCCCTGCTGGGGGTTGAGGGGGCAAAGCCCCCTCAAAGCGCCGCTCCTCAGGCGCGCTGAAGCGTCACCAGCCGCCCGCCCGCCAGCGGCGCCGGCGCCCCCGTGGTGCCGGGGAAGGTGAGCGGCAGCCCGCGCGCCACGCGGGCGGCCAGCACGCCAAAGGCCTGCGCCTCCAGCGCATCGCCATCCCAGCCCGCCACCTCCACCGGGCGCACCGGCTCGGGCAGGGCGCCGGCCAGGGCGCGCATCACCGCCGGGTTGCGCCGCCCGCCGCCCGCCACCAGCCATTGCAGCGGCGGCTCCGGGAAATGCCGCTCCGCCGCCGCCACGGCGCAGGCACAGAAGGCCACCAGCGTCGCCGCGCCATCGGCGGGGGAAAGCTCGCCCGCCCCGGCATCGCGCAGGGCCCGGTCGAAATCCAGCCGGTCCAGCGACTTGGGCGGCGGCTGCTGGAGATAGGGATGCGCCAGCATCCGCCCCAGCACCGCGCCACAGGGCTGCCCGGCCAGGGCCAGGCGGCCATCCTTGTCATAATCGGCACCGGTCGAGCGCCGCGCCCAGTCATCCAGCGGGCCATTGGCCGGGCCGGTGTCGAAGGCCACCAGCTGCCCGTCCCGCCCGATCCAGGTGACATTGCCCACCCCGCCCAGGTTCAGGATGGCCAGCGGCTTCGGCAGCCCCGCCGCCAGCACGGCATGCACCACCGGCACCAGCGGCGCCCCCTGCCCGCCCGCCGCCACATCGGCGCTGCGGAAATCATGCGCCACCGGCGTGCCCGTCAGCCGCGCCAGCAGGGCGGCATCACCGATCTGCCAGGTCCGCCCCTCCCCCGGCCGCCCGGCCGCCGGGCGGTGCAGGATGGTCTGGCCGTGGAAGCCGATCAGGTCGGCCTCCAGCCCCAGCTTCAGCACGGCCTCGGCATGGCGCTCCGTCACCCGCCTTTCGCAATCCTGGAGGAAGGGGTCCTCCGCGGTCATCGCCTCCGCAAGGTCCAGAAGTTTCCGTAAGTCACGGCGGAGCGACGGCTCATAGGGCAGCGTCAGGCTCGGCCCGATGCGGCCGATCCTCTCCCCGTCCGTTTCCACCCACGCGGCATCCACGCCATCCAGCGAGGTGCCGCTCATCAGCCCGATGGTTCGCAGCATTCCCCTACTGTGCTAGGGGCAGGGCGCCGGTGGAAGTCCCCCGGCCGAGAACTGGACAGAAGCAACGATGGACGAGTTCCTGCACGTCGCGCGTGAGCGCGGCTATATCCACCAGGTGACGGACGAGGCCGCCATGGCCGCCCGGATGAAGCAGGGGCCGCTTCCCGCCTATGTCGGCTTCGACTGCACGGCGGACAGCCTGCATGTCGGCCACCTGCTCTCCATCATGATGCTGCGCCTGCTGCAGAAGACGGGGCACCGCCCCGTGGCCCTGCTCGGCGGCGGCACCACCCGCATCGGCGACCCCTCCTTCCGCGACGAGGCCCGCCCGCTGCTGACGGATGAGCAGATCAGCATCAACAAGGCCGGCATCCGCCGCACCTTCGACGCCTTCCTCGACTTCACGCCCGGGACCGGCGCGCTGATGCTGGACAATGCGGAGTGGCTGGACAAGCTCCTCTACATCCCCTTCCTGCGCGACATCGGCCGCCATTTCAGCGTCAACCGCATGCTGACGATGGACAGCGTGAAGCTCCGCCTCGACCGCGAGCAGCCGCTCTCCTTCCTCGAATTCAACTACATGCTGCTCCAGTCCTACGACTTCCTGGAGCTGCGGCGGCGCCACGGCGTCGGGCTGCAGATGGGCGGCTCCGACCAGTGGGGCAACATCATCATGGGCGTGGAGCTGAACCGCCGCTGCGACGGCGCCGAGGTCTTCGGCCTCACCACCCCGCTGCTCACCACCGCCTCCGGCGCCAAGATGGGCAAGACCGCCAGCGGCGCTGTCTGGCTGAACCCGGACCGCCTCGCCCCGTATGACTACTGGCAGTTCTGGCGCAATGCCGAGGATGCCGATGTCGGCCGCTTCCTCGCCCTCTTCACCGAACTGCCGATGGCGGAGGTGCGACGCCTCGCCGCCCTCGGCGGCGCCGAGGTGAACGAGGCCAAGAAGATCCTCGCCACCGAGGCCACCGCCCTGCTGCATGGCCGCGCCGCCGCCGAGCTCGCCGCCGAGACCGCCCGCCGCGCCTTCGAGGAAGGCCAGGCGGCAGAGACCCTGCCCGCCATCGCCACCGCCCTGCCGGCGGCGGTGATCGACCTCGCCGTCCAGGCCGGCTTCGCCGCCAGCAAGGGCGAGGCCCGCCGCCTGATCCGCCAGAACGGGCTGCGGCTGAATGACGAGGCCATCACCGATGAGGCCCTCGCCGTCACCGAGGGCGACCTGCGCGACGGCGCCGCCAAGCTCTCGGCGGGGAAGAAGCGCCACGTGCTGGTGCGGCCGGCCTGAGGGCAGGCCGCGCGGCAGCTGAAAACTGAAAAAAGAGTCCGGGGGAACTGAGTTCCCCCGGGCCCCCTCCTTCTGTCGGGTGCCCACTGCCATGCGTGCCGCCCTGCTTCTGCTGCTGCTGCTGCCGGGCTGCGCCGCATGCCCCGCCGGATACCGGCCCGCCACCGTGGCCGAGCTCTTCCTCGGGCGCGCCACGCCCGAGGGGGGAGAGGTCAGCGAGGCGGAATGGCGGGACTTCCTGGCCGGGACCGTCACGCCCGCCTTCCCGGAGGGGCTGGCGGTGCAGGACACCGCCGGGCAATGGCGGGATACGACGGGCCGCGTCATCCGCGAACGTGGCTGGCGGCTGACCCTGGTGCTGCCGGGGCAGGACACCGCCACCGCCGCCGCGCGCATCGCCCCCCTCGCCGAGGCCTATACGCAGCGCTTCCGGCAGGAGAGCGTGCTGCGCCTCGCCACCCCCACCTGCAGCGCCTTCTGAGCGTCAGCGCCCGGTTCAGCGCTCGGTGGGCGGGGCGGGCTGCTGCCCGGCCACGCCCCCGAACAGGCCGCGCAGGAAGCCGGGCGTCAGCGCCGCCAGCGGGTTGACCATCACCACCGGGTCCCGCGTCTGGCCCTGCATCCGCCAGGTGGCGGCGAACAGCCCGCCCCCCTGCTCCGGGCTGAACAGGCGGCCCAGCAGCGGGATCTGCCCCAGCAGCGAATTCAGCACATAGGCCGGCACGATCGTGCCCTCCAGGTCGAGCGTCCCCGCCCGGCGCCGCACCACCCCCTTGGCCGTCACCCCGAGCGAGGGGGAGAAAGCGCGCAACTCCTGGGAAGAGAGCGTCTCCTCCGTCATGCTGAAGGGCGCCACGAGGCGGGAGAAGCTGAGGCCCGGGCCGCGCACCGCGTCGAACACGCCATAGACCGTCAGCGCCTGCAGCAGCTTGCCGATCCCCTCGGCCTCCTGGACGGTGAAGTCGTCCATCTCCGCCGTGCCAGACAGGGCAACCCCCGGCTGCACCACCGGCCAGCGCCCGCTGACGCGCAGCCGCCCCCCCTCCACCTGCTGCATCACGTCGAAGGCGCGCAGCAGCGCCCCGGCATTGGCGGCGTTCAGGCGCAGCTCGCGCCCCTGCCCGGCCGGGGCGATGGTGAGGTCGAAGCCCCCGCCCGGCCCGGCCTGGCCGGAGAGCCGCGCCTCCCGCCAGAAGCCGCGCGCATCGGCCGCACCTCGGCCCTGCACCGCCGTCACCGCCCGGCCGGGGCCGAGGAGGACACGGTCGAAATTGCCTTCCAGCACCACCGGCGGGCCATCGGCGGTGCTGCCAGGCGCCGGGTCCGGCGCCGCCATCACCGCCGCGAGGTCCAGCACGGGGCCGGAGAGGCGGAACCGCCAGGGCGCGCCGGGCTGCCCGGGTGGCCGCGCCTCGACCGACATCCGCCCCTGGAAGACCCGCGCCTCCGGGATGGTGATGCGCTCCACCCGCCCACCCTGGGCCATCGCCACCTGCCCGCGCGCGGACAGGTCCGGGGCCGAGACCTGGAAGCTCTCCACCGCGCGCAGGCTGTCATTGGCCACGCGCAGCTCCGCCTGGGCGCTGGCCGGCTGGCCGGCCGGCTTGCCCCAGGCCAGGGGGGAGAGCGTCATCCGGCTGTCGCGCAGGTCGCCGGTGAGGCTGACGGTCATCTCCCCGCTGCGGCGCTTCTCCATCACCGCCTGCACGGCGACGGGGCCGGCGACGAAGCCATCCAGGTCCAGCCCGAACTCGGCGATGCGCGCGGCATCAGGGCGGCCCTCGGCGCGGATGCGCTCCACCACCTGGCCGGGCGGGCCGGGGCGGAAATCCATCTCCACCAGCAGCTGCGCCGGGATGCCGGAGAGCTGCGCCGTGCCGCTGGCGCGCAGCCGGCTGTTGTCCACGCTGAGATCGGCCGTGCCGCGCTCCAGCCGCTTGCCCATCACCACATCGGCGAGGCGCATCTGGGTCAGCTTCGCCTGCACGCTCACCCGCAGCGCTTCGGAGGGGATATCCTCCAGCAGCGGGAAGGCCAGCTTCAGCGTGCCCTCCATCTGCCCGCCCGGCTCCTTGAGGTCGAGCGGACGGCGCTCGAACAGCTTCAGCCGGGGGTGGCGGATCAGCGCCACCACATCGGGGATGGGGCCGCGCAGCCGCGCCTCGATCTCCGCCTGCTCGTTCGGCGTGTCGAGGGCGTAGAAGCGGAGGGTGGTGCCAGGGCTGGTCAGCGCCGTGCCGGCCTGCCGCGCGCCTTCCACCTGGATGGTGATCTCGGGCAGGGTGAAGCGGATGCTGGCCGCCACCCCCTCCACCGGCGGCACGGGGCGCAGCCAGTGCACCGTCGCCCCCTCCGCCCGCAGCGTGCCATCGAGCTGGCGCACCTCCAGCCCCGAGAGGTCCTCGGACGCCTCGGCCTGCAGGCGGAACTGGCCATCACGCAGCAGGCCCTGGGTGATGTTCTCGACGATCCAGTGCCGCGCGCCCTTGGCCACGCCGGGCGGCCAGTAGGCGCCGAGATCGCTGGCCTGGAGCTGGTCCAGCCGCAGTTCCAGCCCGGCATGCCAGCGGCGCTCCAGCAGCCGCGCCTCGCCCGTGGCCTCGATCACCGGGGCCGGGTGGGGGCTGCCGGTCTCCTGCGCCACGGCGGGCAGTTCGAGGCGCAGCCGTTGCAGGCGCAGACGGGTGGGCGTGCCCTGGGCCTCCAGCCGCAGCCCGGCGAAGGCCAGGCGGTGCTGCGGCAATTGCACCGCCCCCGGCCCGGCGGTGAGGCGGAGCGACAATTCCGGCGCCGCCTCCGCCTGCCCGATGTCGAAGCGCCCGGCGAGTTCCAGCCGCGCGCTGCCCTCCACCAGCGCCAGCGGCGCCAGGGCCGGCAGCAGCCGGGCGATGCGCGCGGGCTCCAGCGCCGGCAGGATCAGCCGCCCCTCCAGCACCGGCCCGCTGCCATGCGCGCCGCCCTCGAGCAGCACCGGCAGGCTGTCGCCATGGCCGGGCAGCTGCAGCGCGGCGCTGCCCTCGCCGGCGATGCCCTGGCCATCCGCCGCGCGGTGCAGGGCGAGGTTCACGCGCTCCAGCTGCCAGGTCAGGCCCAGCTGGCGGTCGAGGATGGCCAGCCGCCCGTCGCGGATTTCCACCCCCCGCAGGCTTTGCAGCGGTGAATCATGCGCCGCATCGCCCTGGCGCAGCAGGTCGCGCAGCACGTCGCCGCCCGGCGCATCGGGCAGGACGCCCGCGGCGGGGCCCGCGGAGGGGCCGGGCAGGCCCGGATGCTGGCCCATGGCCAGGGCCACGCTGCCATCCACCTGCCGCTCCAGCACGATCTCCGGCTGGCGCAGGGCGATGGCGAGCGGCACCACCTGCCCGCGCAGCAGCCGCACGAAGGAGAGGGTCAGGGTGGCATCCGGCAGGCTCTGCCGCACCGCCCCGGCCTCGTCGCGCAGCTGCACGCCGGAGACCTGGAAGTGCAGCGGCGAGCCCTCGCCGGCGTGGAAGCCGCCCCAGGCGAGGGTCACCGCCCCCACCGTCACCCCCTGGTCGGGCAGGGCCCGCTGCACCAGCTCGGTCACCATGGGCAGCGGCAGCGGGCCCTGGGCCAGCCGCCAGACCAGCGCCCCCGCCGCCAGCAGGGCCAGCAGCGCCAGCGCCAGCGCCAGCCGCGCCAGCGCACCGCCCAGCCAGCCACAGAGCCAGCCACAGGAACGCAGGGCTTGACCGCCTAGCCTCGCCACGGCTTCGCTCCCTGCCCATGTCGCCGAGCGAACCCCACCGCCTTCCCGCCCCCTTCGACCCCGCCGCCGCCGCGCGGCTGGCCGAAGCCTTCGCCAGCCGCGGCGCCGCCGAGCGCGCCTATGCCGAGAGCCCGGCCGGCGCCACGCTGCTGGCCGCCCTCGGCGGCCACAGCGCCTACCTCGCCGAACTGGCGGAGCGGGAAAGCGCCACCCTGCTGCGCTTCGCCGAGCGCGGGGCGGAGGATGCCTTCGCCCTGGCGATGGACCCGCTGGGCCGCGCCGACCCGGATGCCGCCCGCCCCGCCGTCGCCGCGCTGCTGCGCCAGGCCAAGCGGCAGGCCGCGCTGATCATCGCGCTCGCCGACCTCACCGGGCAATGGCCGCTCGACCGGGTGACCGGCGCGCTCTCCGCCCTGGCGGAGGCGGCGATCGACTATGCCTGCGCGCATCTGCTGCGCGAGGCGGCGGCACGGGGGGAGCTGCGCCTGCCGCGCGGCGGCACGCGCGACCCGCGCGGCGTGGCGCGCGGCTCGGGGCTGGCCATCCTCGGCATGGGGAAGCTGGGGGGGCGCGAGCTCAACTATTCCTCCGATATCGACCTGATGGTGCTCTACGACCCGCTGGCGGCGGCTTACCAGGCGGAGCGCGCCGGCTCCATCTATGTCCGGATCGCGCGTGATCTGGTCAAGCTCATGGAGGAGCGCACGGCCGGCGGCTATGTCTTCCGCACCGATCTGCGCCTGCGGCCCGACCCGGCGGCGACGCCGCTGGCCGTCAGCATTCCCACCGCCATCTCCTACTACGAATCGATGGGGCAGAACTGGGAGCGCGCGGCGATGATCAAGGCCCGCCCGGTGGGCGGGGACCGCGCCCTGGGCGAGCATTTCCTGGCCGAGATCCGCCCCTTCGTCTGGCGCCGCCACCTCGATTTCGCGATGATCGCCGATATCCATTCGATCAAGCGGCAGATCCACGCCGCCCATGGCGGGCGCGGCGCCCATGCCGAGGTGCGCGTGGCCGGGCATGACGTGAAGCTCGGCCGCGGCGGCATCCGCGAGATCGAGTTCACCACCCAGGTGCTGCAGCTGATCTGGGCCGGGCGCGACCCGGGCCTGCGCGACCCGACGACGCTCGGCGCCCTCGCCGCCCTGGCCGGGGCCGGACGGATCGAGCGGCGCGCGGCGGCGGATCTCGCCGATGCCTATGTCTTCCTGCGCGATGTCGAGCACCGGCTGCAGATGGTGGCCGACCGGCAGACCCAGCGCCTGCCGGAGGATGCGGAGGGGCTGGCGCGCATCGCCAGCTTCATGGGCTTCGCCGGCACGGCGGCCTTCGCCGCCACCCTCACCGGCCACCTCAACCGCGTCGAGCAGCATTATGCCCAGATGTTCGAGCGCGAGCCGGCGCTGAGCCTGCCGGCGGCGGAGGGCGGCGATGGCGGCAGCCTCGTCTTCACCGGCACGCAGGACGACCCGGAGACGCTGGCGACCCTGGCGCGGCTCGGCTTCGCCAACCCGGCCAATGTGGCGGCCACGGTGCGCGCCTGGCATCACGGCCGCCCCCGCGCCACCCGCAGCGAGCGGGCGCGCGAGCTGCTGACCCTGCTGATGCCCGCCCTGCTCGCCGCCTTCGGCCGGCAGCGCGAGCCGGATGCGGCGCTGGCGCGGTTCGACGAGGTGCTGTCGAAAATGCCGGCGGGGGTGCACATGCTCTCCCTCTTCCAGCGCAACCCGGCGCTGCTGCAACGCATGGCGGGCATCCTGGGCGCCGCGCCGGCGCTGGCCAACCATCTGGCGCTCAACCCCGCCTCGCTGGAAGGGTTGCTGGCCGGCGGGGGCCTCGGCATGCCGCCCGGCAACCCGGCGGCCAGCCTGCCCGCCCTGGTGAAGTCCGCCCGCCATTTCGAGGAGGCGCTGGATGGCGCGCGCCGCCTCGTCACCGAGGGCAAGTTCGAGATCGACGCGGCGGCGCTGGAGGCGGTGCTGGAGGCCGATGCCGCCGGGCAGGCGCGCAGCGCCCTGGCCGATGCCGCGATCGGCGCGCTGCTGCCGCATGTCACGGCCGAATTCGCCGCGCGCTTCGGCAAGGTCAAGGGCGGCGCGCTGGCCGTGGTGGCGCTGGGCAAGCTCGGCGGGGAGGAGATGCTGCCCGGCTCCGACCTCGACATGATCCTGATGTATGACCACCCGGAGGCGGTGACGGAGAGCAGCGGCGGCCCGCGCAGCCTGCCGGCCAGCACCTATTTCGGCCGGCTGGCGCAGCAGATGGTGGCGGCCATCACCGCGCCGGGGGCGGAGGGCAAGCTCTACGAGGTGGATATGCGCCTGCGCCCCACCGGCAACAAAGGCCCAGTGGCCACCTCGCTCTCCTCCTTCACGCGCTACCACGCCGAGAGCGCCTGGACGTGGGAGCGCATGGCGCTGACGCGGGCGCGCTGCGTCGCCGGCCCGCCGGGGCTGCGGCGGCGCATCGGCGCGGCGGTGAAGCATGCCATCGTGAGCCATTCCGGCCCGCAGGCGGTGGCCGATGCGGTGGCCATGCGCGCCCGCATGCTGCGCGACCTGCCGGCCGACGGGCCGTGGGACATCAAGGCCATGCCCGGCGGCATGGTGGAGGTGGAATTCATCGCCCAGGCGCTGCAGCTGGCGCATGCCAAGCGCCACCCCGCCATCCTGGCGCCCACCACGCGGCTGGCGCTGGCGAAGCTGGCCAAGGCGCGCCTCCTGCCGCCTGAGGAGGCGGAGGCGCTGATCGCGGCGGACAGGCTGTGGCGCACCATGCTGGGCCTGCTGCGCCTGACCGTCGGCCGCTGGAAGAAGGAGGAGCTGCCCGCCGCCACCGCCGCGGCGATGCTGCGCGCCACGGCGCCGCTTCTTGGCCAGGGGGCGGTTGACGTCTCCGCGCTACGCCAACAGATGCGGGAGCAGGCCGGGCGCGTGCGCGAGATTTTCGAGCGCCGCCTCGGTTCTCTGACTGGAGGGACAGGATGAGTGTTGCGGAGGGCGCCCTGGCGCCGGATTTCACCCTGCCGGCGAGCGGCGGGCGCACGGTGTCGCTGGCGGCGATGAAGGGCAAGCCCTTCATCCTCTACTTCTACCCCAAGGCCGATACCTCGGGCTGCACCAAGGAGGCCTGCGATTTCCAGGAGGCGCTGCCGGCGCTGGCGCAGAGCGGACTGGCGGTGATCGGCGTCTCGCCCGACCCGATGAAGCCGATCGAGAAATTCGCCGAGAAATACAGCCTGACCTTCCCGCTCGCCTCGGATGCGGAGAAGGTGGTGGCTGGCGCCTATGGCACCTGGGTCGAGAAGTCGATGTATGGCCGGACCTATATGGGCATGGAGCGTTCGACCTTCCTGATCGACGCGGAGGGCAAGGTGGCGCGCATCTGGCGCAAGGTGAAGGTGCCGGGCCATGCCAAGGCGGTGATGGAGGCGGCGAAGGCGCTGGGCTGAGGGCCTGCCGGGCGCCAGCGGCGCCCGGCCCTGGCAGAAAGGAAGGGGGCGCGGGGGAATACCTTTCCCCCGCACTTTTTTTATTTCCTCCCTTCTTCCCTTACAGCAGCTTCAGAATCGCGAAGCCCCCGATGATCCCGAGCGCGGCGACGGAGGTCACCAGCGTCAGGCGCTTCTCGACGAAGTCGCGCACCGGCGCGCCGAAGCGGCGCAGCAGCGCGGCGATGAGGAAGAAGCGCGCCCCGCGCGTGACGATGCTGGCCAGCAGGAAGATCCACGGATCGAAGGCCGCCGCCCCGGCGGCGATGGTGACGATCTTGTAGGGGATCGGCGTCAACCCCTTGATAAGGATGACGGCGGCGCCCCAGCGCTCGAACCACTGGCGGAAGCTCTCCAGCGCCTGGGCATGGCCATAGGCGGCGAGAACCGGCTGCGCCACCGCCTCGAACAGGAAATAGCCCAGCGCGTAGCCGGCGATTCCCCCGAGCACCGAGGCCAGGGTGCAGAGCGCCGCGTAGCGCCAGGCGCGCTCTGGCCGCGCCAGGCACATGGGCAGCAGCATGGCATCGGGCGGGATGGGGAAGATGCTGCTCTCCGCGAAGGAGATCAGGGCCAGCCAGCGCCCCGCATGGCGATGCGCGGCAAGCAGCAGGACACGGTCATAGAGGGCGCGAAGCATGCCGCCCCTTCCCATGCTTCCGCCGGGGGAGCAATCCCCGCAGCCATGCGGCGGGTGAACTTGCCGCCATGGCGGGCGAACCGCATCCTGGGCGGCGACACGAGAGGAAACGCCCCATGCCTGCCTCCCCCGCCGATGCCCGCGCGGCCCGGCGCATCTCCCCCATGATGGTGCTGGTGGTCTGCGCCGTGCTGACGGCGGCGCTGGCCATGGGCCTGCGCCAGTCCTTCGGCCTGTTCCTGGCGCCCATGACCAATGCCCAGGGCTGGAGCGCCAGCGGCTTCGCCTTCGCCATCGCGCTCCAGGTGCTGGTCAACGGCATCTCGCAGCCCATCTGCGGCCAGATCGCTGACCGCCTGGGCGGGCGCGTGGTGCTGATGGGCGGCGCCGCGCTCTATGCGCTGGGCACGCTCGGCATGGCGCTGGCCGATGGGCTGCCGCTCTTCACCTTCTTCGCCGGGCTGGTGATGGGCATCGCCGTCTCCGCCGCCGGCATGCCCGTCATCATGGCCAGCATGACGCGGCTGCTGCCGGCCGAGCAGCGCGGCCGCGCCACCGGGCTCGGCACCGCCGGCTCGTCCTTCGGGCAGTTCCTGGTGGTGCCGCTGGCCGGGCTGGGCATCAGCGGCCTCGGCTGGCAGGGCGCGCTCTTCGCCATGGCGGCGGCGGCGCTGCTGATGATCCCGCTCTCCCTGCCGCTGCAGGAGCGGCCCGCCCCGGCGCCCGCGCCGGGCGCACAGGCCGCGGCCGAGGAGGGCGCGATGCAGACGCTGAAGCGCGCCTTCCGCAGCCGCTCCTTCTGGTGCCTGTTCTTCGGCTTCTATGTCTGCGGGCTGCATGTCAGCTTCCTCAGCGTCCACCTGCCGGGCTTCGTGTCCAGCTGCCACCTGCCGGGCTTCGTCGGCGCGGGGGCGATCAGCCTGATCGGGCTGTTCAACGTGCTGGGCTCGCTGGTCTCGGGCGAATTGACGCAGAAATGGCGGCGGCGCGAATTGCTGGTGTGCATCTATGCCGGGCGCGCCGTGCTGATGGGCGTCTTCTTCCTGGCGCCGAAGACGACGGCCACGGTGCTCGCCTTCTCGGCGGTGATGGGCATCCTCTGGCTCTCCACCGTGCCGCCCACCGTGGCGCTCTGCGCGCGCAATTTCGGCACGCGCTGGCTGGCCACCATCTTCGGGCTGGTCTTCCTCGGGCATCAGGTCGGCGGCTTCACCGGGGCCTGGCTCGGCGGGCTGATCTTCGACCGGACGGGGAGCTATGACCTGATGTGGATCATCAGCATCCTCGCCGCCATCTTCGCCGCCCTGGTGCACCTGCCGGTGCGGGATGCGCGGCCGGTGGCTGTGGCGGCGTAGGGCAATCGAAATAAGACAATAAAAAAAGTGCGGGGGGGGGGTTTTCCCCCGGCCCCCCTCATTTTTTTTGGAGGGCCCGCCGCCCCCGGGGGCCCGCGGCCCCCCCCATCCG
>NZ_JANFNY010000067.1:14304-29444 GCF_024437745.1 Roseomonas sp. GC11
AATAAAATAAGTCCGGGGTAAGAAATACCCCGGGACCCCAATCTTTCTTCTGGCAGGGCCGGCCGCCGCTGGCGGCCGGCGGCCCCTCACTCCGGGTCGCCCGTGTCGGCGATCAGGCCCGCCGCCTCGATGCCGGCCACGGCGCAGACCTCGTCCTTGTCCGAGGCATCGCCCGAGATGCCGACGGCACCCAGGATGGTGCCCTGCGCGTCACGCACCAGCACGCCACCCGGGACAGGGACGGCACGGCCGCCGCAGAGGTCGGAGAAGGCGTTCATGAAGCCCGGCATCTTGGCGGCGCGGCGCGCCAGTTCCCGCCCGCCAAAGCCCAGCGCCATGGCGCCGAAAGCCTTGCCGGTCGCGATCTCGGGGCGCAGCAGGCTGGCACCATCCTCGCGCAGCAGAAACTTGGGCTGCGCGGCCTGGTCCAGCACCACCACGGTCAGCGGGGCGAGGCCCAGTTCGCGGCCCTTGGCCAGCGCCACCTCGGCGATCTTCCGGGCGGTGGCCAGCGTCAGGCCGGGGGCGAAGCCGGTGGGCGGGTTGGGCATGGGGCGTCTCCTCAGGCGGCGTTATCAGGCCGGGTTCAGGGCGCGCCAGATGACTTCCGGCGTCGCCGGCATGTCGATATGCGTCACGCCGCGTTCCGACAAGGCATCCACCAGCGCATTCATCACCGCCGGCAGGGAGCCGGCGCACCCCGCCTCGCCGCAGCCCTTGGCGCCCAGGGGGTTGGTCTTGGCCGGGGTGGCATGGCTGGCGAAGTGGAAGGAAGGCAGGTCCGAGGCGCGCGGCAGGGCGTAGTCGGAATAGGAGCCGGAGAGAAGCTGGCCATCCTCGCTATAGGCGGTGCGCTCCATCAGCGCCTGCCCGATGCCCTGGACGATGCCGCCATGCGCCTGGCCCTGCACCATCAGCGGGTTCACGATGACGCCGAAGTCGTTGACCGTGACATAGCGGTCGAAACTGACGGTGCCGGTCTCCGGGTCCACCTCCAGCTCCACGATGTGGCAGCCATTGGGGTAGGCCATCGGCGCCTCCTGGAAGACGTGCTGGACATCCAGGCTGTCCGGCACGCCCTCGGGCAGGTCCTTCGCGCCGCGCAGCCGCGCCGCCAGTTCCAGCAGCCCGATGGCGCGATCCGTGCCGGCGATGACGAAGCGGGCGCCGCCCTCGGCATGCGGCTCGAAATCCAGATCCTCCTCCGCCGCCTCCAGCAGATGCGCGGCGGCGAGGCGCGCCTTCTCCACCACCTTGGCCGAAGCCTCGATGATGGCGGCGCCGGAGGCCATCAGCGACTTCGACCCGCCCGTGCCGCCACCGGCGATCAGCTGGTCAGAATCGCCCTGGAGCAGGCGGATGCGCTCGAAAGGCACGCCCAGCGTCTGGTGCAGCACCTGGGCGAAGGGCGTCCAATGGCCCTGCCCGTAATCCAGCGTGCCGGTGATGATGGTGACGCCGCCATCCGCCTCGAAGCGGATACCGCCCATCTCCTTGGCCGGCGGGGCGGTGCATTCCAGGAAGTTGCCGATGCCGCGGCCGCGCAGCAGGCCGCGCGCCGCGCTCGCCGCCTTGCGCGCGGCATAGCCCTCCCAATCCGCCTCGCGCATGGCGCGCTCCAGCAGCCCGGCGAAATCGCCGCTGTCGTAGCGGGAGCCGGAGGCGGCGGCATAGGGCAGCTGCTCGGGGCGGATGAAGTTGCGGCGGCGCAGCTCCACCGGGTCGATCTTCAGGGCGGCGGCGGCGCTCTCGATCAGCCGCTCCATGAAGTAGTTGCCCTCGGGGCGCCCGGCGCCGCGATAGGCGGAGATCGGGGTGGTGTTGGTCACCAGGCAGCGGGTGGCGACCTCGATCAGCGGCGTGGCGTAGTTGCTCTGGATGTTGCGCACGAAGTTCATCGTGCCCATCAGCGGGCCGACCGTCGCCAGATAGCCGCCCATATTGGCGTAGCTGGTGAGGCGGACGGCGAGGAAGCGGCCCTCGGCGTCCAGCGCCAGTTCCGCCGTCACCTCATGGTCGCGGCCATGCATGTCGGAGAGGAAGCTGCCGGTGCGCTCATCCGTCCACTTCACCGGGCGGCCAAGTTCCTTCGCCGCGTGCAGCAGGCAGACATATTCCGGATAGGCCGAGGCCTTCATGCCGAAGCTGCCGCCGACATGGCCGGTGAGGATGCGCAGCTTCTCCACCGGCACCTTCAGCAGATCGCCGGCGATCTGGTTGCGCAGGCCGAAGACGCCCTGGCAGCCGAGATGCAGCGTATAGCGCCCCTCGCCCGGCTCATACTCGGCGATGGCGCTGCGCGGCTCCATGGCGCAGACGACGACGCGGTTGTTGCGGATGTCGAGTCGCGCCACATGCGCCGCGCCCTCGAAGGCGGCCTGCACCTTCGCCGCGTCGCCGTAATGGAAATCCAGCACCTGGTTGCCGGGGATGTGGTCGTAGATCCGCGGCGCGTCCGGGGCGGCGGCGGCGGAGGCTTCGGTCACCGCCGGCAGCGGGTCGATATCGGGGAAGACGGCCTCGGCACCATCCTTCGCCGCCGCCTTGCTCTCGGCCACCACGAAGGCGATCGGGTCGCCCACGAAGCGCACCTTGTCCGTCGCCAGCGCCGGGCGCTCGATATTGACCAGCCCCTGTAGCGGAATGGTGCAGCGCAGGGTGCCATAGCCGGCGGCGGCGAGATCGGCCCCGGTATAGACGGCGACGACGCCGGGCACCTCCAGCGCCGCGCTGGTGTCGATGCCCTTCAGCACGCCATGGGCATAGGGGCTGCGCACCACCACGCCCCAGAGCTGGCCGGGAAGCTGGAGGTCATCCGTATAGCGGCCCTCGCCGCGCAGCAGGATGGGGTCCTCGTTGCGGGGGACCGGCTGGCCGATGCCGAATTTCAGGCGGGACGGATCGAAGGGCAGGGAATCCGGCATGGCAGGCTCTCCGTGGGGCGCGGATGATAGGGGCGCGGATGAGGCGGCCAGCCTAGAGGCTTCTGCCACCGGAGGCGACCCCCTCCCCGCCCCTGCCGGCCTGGATAAGAGCGGAGGGGATGATGCCAGACGAGATGGCCCCGCCCGATCATTCCGGGCCGGAAAACGCAAATCATTTCTTTACAAGAACAAAAAACGGCCCCACCCTGAGGGGTGAGGCCGATTCGAGTTGCACCCCAGAAGTCTTGAACAACTCCAGGTTGTAGATCACCGCGAAACGCCGTTCGGGAGGCTCAGCTGGCCCGGCGGGAGGCGCTTTCGGTATTGGCGGGCTGGGAGGGCGCGACGGTGCGAACGGCGTTGTCGGCCTCGACCATGATGGTGCGGATCTCGCGCAGGAAGGTGGCGCCCTTGACGGTGCGCTGCACCAGCACGCTGCGGCGGTCCTGCGGATCGGTCTTGCGGCGGGCCAGATCCAGCTCTCCCAGGCGGTCCAGGGCGCGGGTGATGGCCGGCTTGGAGACGTTCAGCGCCGCCGCCAGGCCCCGCACCGTGTGCGGCCCCTCGCTCATGTAAACCGTCAGGAAGACGCCCAGCTGGCGGGCGGACAGGTCATGCCCATCGCGCCGCACCAAAGCGACCACGGTATCGCGCAGGATACCAATCAGTTGATCGGGAGCGTTATGAACGGGCATCTGGGGCAAATTCCCTTAGCAAAAGCGGCTCCAGCGGCGGAAAGCGCCGCGGGAAAGTGGAAGAACGGTGCCCGGTGGTCTCACCGGTCGCCGGGGGTGTGTCTTATTTGGGATGACGTGATCATGGTTTCGATATGACCATGTCCTCATCACCACCAGAGATGAGTTTCTCTAGGCCGGCATGCAGCGCCCGCAACGCTTGCGCTTCGCCCCCTTCGGGGCGCCCGGGGCGAGACGAATCGTTCCATGCATACAGGTCCAGGTGTGCCCATCGAAGATGTTCAGGAACAAATCTTCGTAGAAACAAGGCCGCGACAATGGCGCCTGCCATCGGACGGCTGGCCACGTTGTTCATGTCCGCGACAGGACTGTCGAGCCACGAAGCGTAACCGGAGTGCAACGGCAGCGGCCATAGCGGATCCTGCACCGCCTCCCCCGCCGCCTGGAGCGTGGCCGCCAGGGCGCGGTCCGAGGCGAAGAGCGCCGGCAGGTCCGGCCCCAGCGCCACCCGCGCCGCGCCGGTCAGCGTGGCGCAGTCGAGGGTCAGCCAGGGCTCCAGCGCCCCGGCATAGGCCAGCAGGTCGGCCAGGACGAGGCGCCCCTCGGCATCGGTGTTGCCGATTTCCACCCGCAGCCCGGCGCGGGTGCGGATGATGTCGGAGGGGCGCAGGGCGCGGTCGGAAATGGCGTTCTCGACACAGCCCACCGCCAGCAGCAGCCGCACCGGCAGGGCGCGCGTCATCACCAGCGCGGCGAGGCCGATCAGCACGGCGGCGCCGCCCATATCCTTCTTCATGCGCCGCATGCCCTCGGCGCTCTTGATGTCGAGCCCGCCGGTATCAAAGACCACGCCCTTGCCGCACAGGGCGAGCAGCGGATGCTCGGGCCGCCCCCAGCGCAGCAGGGCGACGCGGGGCGCGCGGTGGCTGCCCTGCCCCACCGCGGCGATGGCGGGGAAGCCTTCCTCCAGCGCGGCGCCGTGGAGGATCTCCACCTCCGCCCCATGGTCGCGGCCGAGGGTGGCGACGGCCTCGGCCAGCTCGGCGGGGCCGAGATCGGCGGCGGGGGTGTTGATCAGGTCGCGCGCGCGCCAGATGGCGGCGGCCTCGGCCAGGGCACGGCGCGGCTCGGCGCGCAGGCGCAGCCGGGCCGGCGCCCGCCCCGCCGCGCGGTAGCGGGTGAAGCGGTAGGCGCCCAGGCTCCAGCCCAGCGCCGCCGCCGCCTCCTGCTCCGGCGTGGCGCCGTCCAGATGCCAGGCGCTGCCCTCGGGCAGGGTGAGCGGCAGGCTGCCATAAGACCAGGGGGAACAGGCCAGGGGCAAAAGCCCTGTCTCCGCGCCGCCGCTGCCGAGCCCCAGCACCGCGCCGGCCAGCCCGCCCCCCTCGCCCGGGATCAGGCGCAGTTCCCCGGCGCGGGCGGCGAAGCCGCTGGCGCGCAGGAAGCCGCCGCCATCCCGGGCGGCCAGGAAGGCCGGCAGCCCCGCCGCCGGAAGGGCCAGCAGCGGCAGGGACCCTTCCAGCGGGGCGATATCGACCGGCAGCATGCGAAACCCATATCCAGCAAGGGGGAGCGGGCCGGGATGGCCACGCCCCGGTAACGTGTCAGCGGAGCCTTAGCTTCGCAGCAGTTCTTCAACAATTTGTTGCACGGTTAGCGCCTCGCGTAACGTCGCGAGGCCGGTTTCCGGTGCCCCACGCGTCAGCGCCGCCAGCTTGTCCATCTGCCCGCGCAGCACCATCGGCCGCATCGCCTCGTTGGGCAGGGCATCGGGGGCCGGGCGCCAGACGCCATCCGACTCCAACCGCTCGGCGATGGACCAGTTGCGCAAGCGCACGGACCCCGCCTCGCCAGCCAGCACCCAGCGGTTCGCCTCGTCCTCGGCGATGCGGCCGACGCTGCCGGTCAGCCGCACCGGCACGCCACCAGCCAGCAGCTCCGCCTCGATCGCCGTCTCCGAGAGATCGCCCTCCGGCCAGGTGACGCGGGCGGAGCGCAGCTCCAGCGCGCCGAGCTGGCGCAGCGTCAGGAACAGGAAGTGCGACACCACCTCGCGGGTGAAGCCGCCCTCCGCCCGGCGGGCGAGCCAGCCCACAGCGCCATGCTGCCAGCCACGCGGCCAGCGGCCGAAATCGGTGGCGATCTCCAGCCCGCGCGGCTGGCCGACCTGCCCCGCCGCCCGCCACGCCGCGAGCTGCGCCACCGCCGGGGAAGAGGCCATGGGGAAGTTCACCGCCGCGCGGGCGCCGCTCGCCTCGGCCTCCGCCACGAAGGCCGCGGCCTCGGCGAGGTCGGTGGCCAGCGGCTTCTCCAGGAAGACGGCGCGGCCGGCGGCCAGGGCGGCGCGGGCCAGCGGGATATGCGCCGCCGGGGGCGCGGCGATATAAAGAGTATCGCAGGCCGCGATCACCGCCGCCGCATCGGGCAGCATGGGCACGGCCGGATCCACCGCCGCCAGCCGCGCCGCGGCCTCCGGCGAGGGGTCCCACACCCCGGCCACCCGCACCTCGGGATGCGGGAAGGCGGTGCGCAGCAGGCGCTCCCCCATGATGCCGAAACCTATGATGCCGAGTGCGACCGGGGCCATCCGCCTCTCCTGCGCCGAAAAAGGGCGCACCCTAGGCCCGGCAGCGCCCCAGGGCCAGAGCCGACGGCCAGGCTTCCGGCGGCGGGGCCCGGATGGCGGATGGCGTTGAGAGGGGCTTCGCCCCTCTCAAACTCTCCCCACCAAAGGCCTGAGGCCTTTGGAAACCCATCCGGGAAGGGGCAAGGCCCCTTCCGGTCCGGCCTTGTCAGACAGGCCTGAGGGGCCGGCGCGAGCCGGTCGCCGGGCGGATGGCAGGGCCGGCGCAGCGCGTGGTTGACGCCGGCGCCCCCGCCGCGCATCCATGCGCTCCCCCCAGAACCGGAGACCGCGCCAATGCGCCGCCTCGTCCTGACTGGCTTCCTCCTGCTGCCCTGGCTGGCTGGCTGCACCGCCTCCGACGCGGCGCCCGAGCCGCGCCTGGTCGTCTTCTTCACCGAGGACAGCGCGGCCCTGGATGAGGCCGCCCGCGCCGTGGTGGCCGCGGCGGCGCAGCGGGCCCGGGCCCTGCCCGGCACCCCGGTGGCGGTGCTGGGCTTCGCCGACCCGGATGGCGGGCGGGCCTATAACCGCGCCCTCTCCGCCGCCCGGGCGGAGAATGTGGCCGAGACGCTGCGCAGCGAGGGCGTGGCGCCGGCGCGCATCCGCGTCCTGCCGCGCGGGCCGGTGCCCTTCGAGATGATGCCGCTGGAAAGCCGCCGGGTGGAGATCCAGATCGGCCAGGGACAGGTGACGCCATAATCGCTTTCGACTCCGGGACCATGATGCAGGACCCGCTCGAGGTCCTGCACCGCGTCTTTGGCCATGCCGGCTTCCGCGGCCTGCAGGAAGAAGTGGTCCGCCACGCGGTGGCGGGCGGCTCCGGCCTGGTGCTGATGCCCACCGGCGGCGGCAAGAGCCTGTGCTTCCAGGTGCCGGCACTGTGCCGGCCGGGGCTGGGCGTGGTCGTCTCCCCCCTCATCGCGCTGATGGAGGACCAGGTGGCGGCCCTGCGCCAGCAGGACATCGCCGCCGCCGCCCTGCATTCCGAACTGCCGCCGGAGGAGGCGCGCGCCATCTGGCGCGACCTCGATGCCGGGCGGCTCAAGCTGCTCTATGTCTCGCCCGAGCGGCTGACCGGCGAGGCTACGCTGGCGCGGCTGGACGAGATGCGCATCGCCCTCTTCGCCATCGACGAGGCGCATTGCGTCAGCCAGTGGGGGCATCACTTCCGCCCCGAATACCGTGCCCTGCCGGTGCTGGCGGAGCGCTTCCCGCAGGTGCCGCGCCTGGCGCTGACCGCCACGGCGGATCCGCGCACGGTGCAGGACATCCAGCGGCAGCTGCGGCTGGAGGAAAGCCCGCTCTTCCGCGCCAGCTTCGACCGGCCGAATATCCGCATCAGCGCCCAGCCGCGCGAGCAGGAGCGCGCGCAGCTGCGCGGCTTCATCAAGCGCGCGGGCGATGGCAATGGCGCCGGGCTGATCTATTGCGGCAGCCGCCGCAAGGCGGAGCAGACCGCCGAATGGCTGCGGGCCGACGGGCAGGACGCGCTGGTCTTCCATGCCGGGCTGGAGCCGGCGGAGAAGCGCGAGGCGCATCGCCGCTTCGCCCGCGGCGACGCGGTGGTGATGGCCGCCACCATCGCCTTCGGCATGGGGATCGACCGGCCGGATGTGCGCTTCGTCGCCCATACCGACCTGCCGCGCAGCCCGGAGAGCTGGTACCAGGAGATCGGCCGCGCCGGGCGCGACGGGCTGCCGGCCGAGGCGCTGCTGCTCTATGGCGCCGGGGATATCGCCCTGGCCCGGCACCGCATCCAGGAAAGCACGGCGAGCGACGAGCAGAAGCGCGTGGAGCGCCAGCGGCTGGACGCCATGGTGGCGATCGCCGAGGCCTCCACCTGCCGCCGCCAGATTCTTCTCCGCTGCTTCGGGGAGGAGGCACCGCTTCCCTGCGGCCATTGCGACCTCTGCCAGAGCCCGCCGAAGCTGTTCGATGGCACGGTGGCGGCGCAGAAGCTGCTCTCGGCGGTGCTGCGCACGGGGCGGCGCTTCGGCGTCGGCCATGTGGTCGATGTGCTGCTGGGCAAGGCGACGGACAAGGTCGCGCAGTTCGGCCATGACCAGCTGCCGACCTTCGGCGTCGGCCGCGACCTGCCGGAGAGCGCCTGGAAGAGCGTGGCCCGGCAGTTGGTGGCGCAGGGCGCGCTGGACGTGGCGGTGGAAAACCACGGCGAACTCGTGCCCACCGAGGCCGCCCGCCCCATCCTGCGCGGCGAGCAGAGCGTGATGCTGCGCGAGGAGCTGGTGGCCCCGGTGGCGGCGGCGCGGCGCGGCCGCGCGGCGGTGCCGGTGGATGGGGCGGTGCAGGCGGACCCGGTCTTCGCCGCGCTGCGCGACTGGCGGCGGCGGATGGCGGCGGCGCAGGGCGTGCCCTCCTACGTCATCTTCCAGGACCGCACCCTGGCCGAGATCGCCGCCACCCTGCCGCGCGACCTGGACGCGCTCAGCCAGGTGCCCGGTGTCGGCGCCACCAAGCTGGAGCGCTATGGCGAGGCGGTGCTGAGGATCCTGCGAGAGTGCGAATGACTTGCAAATGGAGTTGCGAACGTCTATCAACCGCATCGTCCTCAACGAGCGGTTTCCTCGCATGTATGTCTGCCTGTGCAATGGCCTGACCGACAGCCAGATCCGTGGCGCCATCGCCTCCGGTGCCAGCCGCCCGAAGGAGGTCTACGCGGCCTGCGGCTGCAACGCCCAATGCGGCTGCTGCACCGGCACGATGCTGACGATCCTGCGCGACCAGCCGGCCCAGTCCACCCAGGCGGCGAGCGGCAACTGAGACCGTCTCTCACTCGCATTATCTAATAAAAACAAAAGCTTGACCTGAAGATTCAGGATCGGCACTCTCCCGCCCCGTTGAATCCGGGACGGGAGACCGATCATGCTGCGCGACCCCAAGGTCATTGAACACCTGAACACCCAGCTCACCAATGAGCTGACGGCGATCAACCAGTACTTCCTGCACGCCCGCATCCTGAAGAACTGGGGTGTGACCAAGCTCGGCAAGCACGAGTACGAAGAGTCGATCGAGGAGATGAAGCACGCGGATGAGCTGATCGAGCGCATCCTGTTCCTCGGTGGCCTGCCCAACGTGCAGCGCCTCAACCAGATCCTGATCGGCGAGAATGTGGAGGAAGTCCTCCGCTGCGACCAGAAGCTGGAGGAGAAGGCGATCAACGACCTGCGCGAGGCGATCGCCTATAGCGAGAGCGTGCGCGACTTCGTCTCGCGTGATCTCTTCGTGCGCATCCTGATCGACGAGGAGAAGCATGCCGACTTCGTCGACACGCAGTTCGAGCTGATCCGCCAGATCGGCCTGCCGAAGTACATCACGCTGAACAGCGACGCCGCCCCCGACCAGGAGTAATCCTGGCGGCGGGGTCCGGGGGAACCCTGTTCCCCCACCTGCTTTCTGTGGCGGGAGGGTCTGGGAGGGCGGCGCCCTCCCAGATGCGCCCCCCTCAGTCCCGCCCATCCTTCCAGCGGAACAGCGCCTGGTTCCAGGCCACGCCGAGCGGCGCGAAGCTGTGCCCCGCGATCCGCCGCAGTTGCTCCACCGGCGCCGCGACCTCACGCAGCGACGCACCGAGGCTGGCCCGCGCCATCTCCCGCCCCAGGGCGATGGACAGGGCGACACCCCGGCCATTGCAGCCGCTCCACCCCAGCACGCCCGGCGCCAGATCATAGAGATGCGGCGCCTTGTCGTCCGTGGCGGCGATATAGCCCCACCAGACATGGGTGAAGCCGAATTCGCCGATCTGCGGATAGACCTTGCGCACCCGCGCGGCGATGCGGCGGCGCAGGCGCCCCTCCCAGCCGAAGGGAATGATCAGCGACCCGCCGGTGACCAGCCGCCCGGCCGCGTCGAAATGAAAGAAATACAGGTCCCCCTGCGTGTCGGAGAGCGCGTGGTTCTCCGGCAGGATGCTCCTGCGCAGATTGTCCGAGAGCGGCGTGGTGGCCATCTGGTAGGAGCGCACCGGCACGATGCTGCGCTCGAAGCCAGGCCAGAGGCCCGGCGGCGTATAGGCATGGGTGGCGAGGATGACGCGCTCCGCCACCACCTCCCCCCCCGGCGTGGTGACGCGCCAGCGCGGCCCGTCGCTGCCAATGGACAGGTCGCGGCCGATGGACAGGGCCGGGCTCTGCGTGTGCAGCCGTGCCCCCGCCCCCACCGCCGCGGCGGCGAGGCCGCGCGCCAGGGCCAGCGGGTTCACATGGCCGCCCGTGCTGTTCTCCCACCCGCCATGCCAGAATTCGCTGCCCGCGCGCGCCGCCGCCTCCGCCCTGTCGAGCAGCCGCACCGGGGCGCCG
The DNA here is from genome assembly GCF_024437745.1 of Roseomonas sp. GC11. Taxonomy (GTDB): domain Bacteria; phylum Pseudomonadota; class Alphaproteobacteria; order Acetobacterales; family Acetobacteraceae; genus Pseudoroseomonas. The sequence continues at coordinate 24,863 of NZ_JANFNY010000067.1, forward strand.
CGCCGGGCCCATTGCTCCACCCGCCGCCGCGCCAGCGCCATGCGCGAGGGCCGGTGCGCCGGCTGGAACCAGCCCTTCTGCACCGCCTCCGCCTCGATGCCGTGGCGGCGGATGAGGTCGAAGACGAAGCCGGCGCTGTCACGGATCAGCCCGACCAGTTCCTCCCCCTTCTCCCGCCCGCCCAGGGCGGCGGGGACGCTGGCGGCGATATCATCCGGGTCGAGGCGCGAGAGGGTGGGAATGACCAGCCCGTTGTTGCGGCCGGAGGCGCCGAAGCCGATCGGCCCGGCCTCCAGCAGCAGGGTATCCGCCCCGCCCTCCGCGAGGTGCAGGGCGGTGGACAGGCCGGTGAAGCCGCCGCCGATGACCACCACATCCGCCCGCGCCGGGCCGGCCAGCGGGCCGGTGGGCGGCGGCGCCGGGGCGGTCTCGGCCCAGAGGGTGGGGGGAAGGGCAAGTTCACTCACGGCGCGACTCCATCCAGGCGGGCAAGGCCCACCCAGACTGCGCTGCTCAGTCGGCGTAGACCAGATTGACGTCCTGGCCGAAGCGGTCGAACCCCACGCCATAGACATGGATGGACAGGGCCGGCCCGCTGCTGAGATTGGCCAGCCGGTGGATCAGCCGCGGGTCGGCGGGGCCGTGGCAGGTGGCGCCGGCGGGGCGCAGCAGGCTCTGCGTCTGCACCGGCTGGCCGCAGGCATCGGGGGCGTAATAGCCCTCGGTGAGCAGGCCGGAATAGACGCCGAAGGCGCACCAGGTGCGGTGCGCGTGCACCGGGCTCATCTGCCCAGGGCGCCAGGCCAGGGCCACCACGGCATACGCCCCGGCCGGGTCGGCATGCAGCAGGTGGCGGACATAGCGCTCCGCCGAACAGGGGCATTCCTGGCCCGCCAGCAGGTCCGGCCGGTCCAGATAGGCGCCGATGGCGGCGGCGACGCGGGCGGGGCGCCCGTCGAGATCGCTGCGCGCCGCCTCGGCGATGGCGGAGAGCATGGCGGAGAGGCTGTCACGCGGACCGATGAAGGACATGGGGCGCTTCCTCAGATCACGGTCGGGGAATGGGGGGCGGTGAGGGCTTCCAGCACCATGGCGCGGGAGGCGGTGACCTGCTGGCGCATGATGCTCGCGGCATCCTCGGCGCGGCCAAGCGCCAGGGCCTCGATCAGCTCATGGTGCTCATGCGCCATCTCGCCGGTGCGGTCGCGGGCGCGCAGGCCGAGGGTGAGCATGCGCGTGCTCTCGTCCAGCAGCCGGTCCACCTGCCGGGCCATGCGGTTATTGCCCGACAATTCGGCCACGGCGACGTGGAAGGCCTTGTTGGCGTCGAGGAAGGCGTGGGTGCTGTCCTGGTCCTCCGGCCGGTAGCCGCAGGCGCAGACGGAATCGAGGCGGCGCAGCGCCTCGGCATCGACGCGCCCGGCGGCGCGGCGCGCGGCCTCCGGCTCCAGGATCAGGCGGAGGTCGAAAACCTCGTGGATGTCGCGGATGGTGACGAGGGAGACGATCCAGCCCCGGCGCGGCACGGCCTGCACCAGCCCTTCCTCGGCAAGCCGGGCCAGGGCGGCGCGCACCGGCGCCTTGCCCAGGCCCAGAAGCTGGGCCGCCACGGCCTCGCTCAGCGTCTCGCCGGGCATCAGGCGCGTGGTCAGGATCTCCCGCCGCAGGGCCGTCACGGCCTGCTCGGTGAGGGAGGGCGGCGCTTCCACCGGGGTGAGAAGGGTCATGGGCGAGCGTTCACCATGTCTCTGACATGTCAGATCATAGGCGACAGATCCGTGACACCGCAAGACGGCAAAAAGCCCCGGCGGGGGCCGGGGCTTTGCCAAGGGGAAGAATGTTCTTTTTTGAAAAAAGAACCAAAAAACTTTTTTCAGTTTGCGTCCCGCTTTGCCGGGAGACGGCGGCAGCCTGAAAAAAATCTCAACGGGCGCGGGCGATGCAGAATTCCACGATCCCGGCCAGCGCCGCCTTCTCCGGCCCCTCGGCGAAGGGGGCGAGGCCGGCCAGGGCGCGGTCGCCATAGTCGCGGGCGCGGGCGATGGTGTCCTCCAGCGCCCGGTGCTTCTGCATCAGGCGCAGCGCCTCGGCGAGGTCGCCCTCGCCCTGCTCGCGCTCCTCGATGACGCGGCGCCAGAAGGCCTTTTCCGCCTCGTCGCCACGGGCGAAGGCCAGCAGCACGGGCAGGGTGATCTTGCCCTCGCGGAAGTCGTCGCCCACCGTCTTGCCGAGTTGCTCCTGCTTCGCCGAATAGTCCAGCGCGTCATCGACGAGCTGGAAGGCGATGCCGAGATTGTGGCCGTAGGAATCGAGCGCCTCGGCCTCGGCCTGCGGGCGGTCGGCCACCACGGCGCCGACACGCGTGGCGGCGGCGAAGAGGGCGGCGGTCTTGCCCTCGATCACTTCCAGATACTGCGCCTCGGTGGAGCTGGTGTCGTTCTGGATGACCAGCTGCAGCACCTCGCCCTCGGCGATGGTGGCAGAGGCGCTGCACAGGATGCGCAGCACCTCCAGCGAGCCATCGGCCACCATCAGCTCGAAGGCGCGGGCGAAGAGGAAATCGCCCACCAGCACGCTGGCCTTGTTGCCGAAGATGGCGTTGGCGCTGGCCTGGCCCCGGCGCAGCTCGCTCTCATCCACCACATCGTCATGCAGCAGCGTGGCGGTGTGGATGAACTCGACACAGGCGGCGAGGCGGACATGCCGCTCCCCGCGATAGCCGCAGAGGCGCGCGGCGGCCAGCGTCAGCAGCGGGCGCAGCCGCTTGCCGCCGGCGGCGATGAGATGGGCGGCGAGTTGCGGGATCAGCTCCACCGGGCTCTGCATCCGCGCCAGGATCTCGCGGTTGCAGGCCTCCATGTCGTCCCGGACCAGCCGGATCAGGGCGGCCAGGGCGTCCTCGGCATCCGGGCGGGCGGTGGGGAGCGACGTGGATTCGGGCGCAGTTTGCACCGGGGCGGCGGGAAAGCTCACGCGGCCATTGACCTCTGAGTTGGGGCGCGCACCATAGCCAGCGGGGGAAGGCGCAGCAAGGCGCCCCTCCCCCGCCGCCTCCCCCTCTCCTTTTCCCCGCGTCCGCCCGCCGGACCAGCCCCGGAGCCGCCACTGATGCGGGACATGGCCGATTGCCTGGACCCCACCGCCCCCTTCGCGCCGGAAGACCTCACCGAGGATGGGCTGCTGGGCGGGCGGGTGCGCCTGCGCCAGCCGCGCGCCGGGCTGCGGGCGGGGCTGGATGCGGTGCTGCTGGCCGCCGCCATCCCCGCCCGGCCGGGGGAGGTGGTGCTGGAGGGCGGCTGCGGCAGCGGCGCCGTCTTTCTCTGCCTGCTGGCGCGGGTGCCGGCGCTGACCGTCATCGCCGTGGAGCGCGACCCCGCCCTGGCCGCCCTGGCGCGGGAGAATGCCGCGCTGAACGGCGTGGCGGAGCGGGTGACGGTGCTGGCCGCCGACATTGCCGACCCGGCCCTGAAAAAGACCCTGCCCCGGCTGGACCATGCCTTCGCCAACCCGCCCTATTGGCCGGAGGGCAGCGCGCCGCCGGTGGCGCTGCGCGCCGGCGCCACCCATGCGGGGGAAGGCCCGGGGCTGGAGGCATGGGCGCGCGCCCTGGCGCATCCGCTGCATCATCGCGGCAGCCTGACGCTGGTGCTGCCGGCCGGGCGCTTCAGCGAGGCGGGCGCGGCGCTGCGCGCGGCGCGCTGCGGGGCGGTGGCGCTCTGCCCGCTCTGGCCGCGCGCGGGGCAGGCGGCGAAGCGGGTTCTGGTGCAGGGCCGGCGCGGCGGGCGGGGGCCGGACCGGCTCTCCCCCGGCCTCGCCCTGCATGACGGGGCGGGCTGGACGGCGGAGGCCGCCGCCCTGCTGGAGGCGCCGCGCCCCCTGCCCTGGCCATGATGGCGCCGCCGATTGCGCCACCAATTGCGCCACTCCTGGCCCTGCTTTACGAGGGAGCCACATGAGCGCCGATCTCGACCCCCGCCCGGAAGACGCCGATGTGGAGGCCCTCCTGGCCGCGGCAGACCAGCAGCGGGATGCCGCGGCCTGGAACGAGGCCGCCGCCCTCTATGGCAAGGTGGTGGAGCTGCGGCCCGAAGCCTGGCCGCTGATGGTACAGCAGGGGCATTGCCTGAAGGAGGCGGGCTTCCTGACCGCCGCGCTGGAGCGCTACCACGACGCGGAGCGCCTGGCGCCGGAGGATGCCGATATCCAGCTCCAGCTCGGCCATGCCTACAAGCTGCTGGCGATGCGCAAGGAGGCGGCGGGCCATTATGCCCGCGCCCTGGCGCTGGCCCCCGGCAACCCGGATGCGCAGCGCGAGGCCGCCGCCGCCGCCGGCTGGGGCGACGAGCCCGCCCCGCCACCGCCCGCCAGCCCGGAAGGCGAGGCGCCGAGCCTGCTGCTCGACATGGCGCCCGAATTCCCGCCCGCCCCGCCCCCCTTCCTGGCCTCCGCCCCTGCCCTGGCGGAAGCACCCCCGCCGGCCGCCGGCTTCAGCCTGCCCGCCGCCCCCGCCCCGGCCCCCCTTCAGACCCTGGCCACCGCGCCGGCGCCCGCCATCGCAGCCCCGCAGCCCCCCCCGCCGGCA
>NZ_JANFNY010000068.1 GCF_024437745.1 Roseomonas sp. GC11
GCGCGGCGGCGGGGCGGGCAGGGGGGGCGCGGCCTCGCTGGCGGGCGGCGCGCCGGGCGGGCGGCCGAGCAGCCCGTGCGGCCGCAGCACCAGCACCACCGCCATCACCAGGAAGACCAGAACCAGGGTGATGCGCGGAAAGGCCAGGATGCCGAAGGCGTGCAGCTCGCCGATCAGCAGCGCCGCGAGCGCCGCGCCGGGCAGGCTGCCCAGCCCGCCGGTGACCACCACCACGAAGGCCTCGACGATGATGGCCATGTCCATGTGGGGCGTCACCGCCTCGCGCGGCAGTTGCAGGGCGCCGCCCAGTCCGGCCAGCGCCGCGCCCAGGAAGAAGACCCCGGTGAACAGCCAGCGCTGGTCCACGCCGAGGGCGGCGACCATCTCGCGGTCCTGCGTCGCGGCGCGCAGCAGGATGCCGAAGCGGGTGCGGTGCAGCAGCAGCCAGAGCAGCCCCAGCACCACCGGCCCCACCGCGATGAGGAACAGCTCGTAGCGCGGGAAGCGCAGGCCGAGGATATCCATCGCCCCGCGCAGCGGCACCGGGGCGCGCGGGCCGAACTTGTCCTCCGGCCCCCAGAGCAGCAGCACGAGATCCTGCACCACCAGCACCAGGGCGAAGGTGGCGAGCAGCTGGAACAGCTCCGGCGCGCGGTAGATGCGGCGCAGCACCGCCATTTCCGCCAGCGCGCCGAGCGCCCCGGTGGCCAGGGCTGCGGCCAGGATGGCAGCCCAGAAGCCCCACGCGCCGCCGAGTGCGGCCAGCGGCCCGTGGCTGACGAAGCTCCAGCCCAGATAGGCGCCGAGCATATAGAGGCTGCCATGGGCGAAGTTGACGATGCGGCTGACGCCGAAGATCACCGTCAACCCCGAGGCCACCAGGAAAAGGGAGGAGGCGCTGGCCAGGCCGCTCAGCGCCTGGACAGCCAGGGCTTCCAAGTGGGGGTTACTCCTGCGGGCGCCAGGCGCGCACCTGCGCGTCATCCGGCAGGTAATGGGCGCCATCGGCATAGCGCCAGTCCACCATCCGGCCGCGCTTGCCCTCCAGCTTCGTCCGGCCGACGAAGGCGCCAAGGGTGGACTGGTGGTCCACCGCGCGGAAGGTCACCTCCCCGGTGCCGTAGCCGGTGGGGAAGCGGATGCCGCGGAAGGCCTCGACCATCGCTTCCGTCTCGGTGCTGGCGGCGCGGCGCAGCATGGCGGCGATGGCCTGCACCGTGTCATGCCCGACGATCGAGCCGCAGCGCGGCAGGTCGTTGAAGCGGGCGCGGTAGGCGGCGACCAGGGCGTTGTGGGTAGGGTTGTCCAGCGCGTCGCGCGGATAGCCGGTGACGATCCAGCCCTCCGGGCATTCCTCGCCCAGCGGCTCCAGATATTCCGGCTCGCCGCTCAGCATGGAGGCGACGGCGCGGCCCTCGAACAGGTCGCGCTGGTTGCCCTGGCGGACGAAGTTCAGCAGGTCCGTGCCGAAGGTGACGTTGAAGAGGCCCTCCGGCTTCAGCCGCTCCAGCGCCTGCACCGTGGCGCCGGCATCGATGCGGCCGAGCGCCGGGAACTGCTCGCCCACGAATTCGACATCCGGCCGCTTCGCCTTCAGCAGGTCGCGGAACCACTTCACGGCGGACTGGCCGTATTCGTAGTTGGGGGCGATGGTGGCCCAGCGCTTCGCGGGCAGCTTCGCCGCCTCCTCCACCAGCATGGCGGCCTGCATGTAGGTGCTGGGGCGCAGGCGGAAGGTGTAGCGGTTGCCCTTCGACCAGACGAGCGCATCGGTCAGCGGCTCGCTGGCGGCGTAGAGGCGTTTGCTCTGCCGGGCGAAATCGGCCAGCGCCAGCCCGACATTGGAGAGATAGCCGCCGGCCAGCAGCGCCACGCCCTCGGCATTCACCAGCTCCCCGGCGAGGCGGACGGCATCCTCGGGCTTGCCGGCGTCATCGCGGAAGATGGTTTCCAGCGGGCGGCCGTTGATGCCGCCGGCGGCGTTGATCTGCTCCTGCGCCAGCAGCCAGCCATTGCGGTAGGGGCCGAGGAAGGCCGGCTGCGCGGTGTAGGAATTGATCTCGCCGATGCGGATCGCGCCGGATTGCGCCCGCAGCACCGCGGGGCGCGCCACGACACCCGCCGCCACACCCGCCATCAGGCCACGACGGCCAAAAACCGTATCACCGCGCATCGGAAGATCCTTTCGCCAGCCTGGTCACCAGTCCGGCGGACCATCGGACAGAAAGAAAGCGGAGGAAAGGCTGGGGGAAGGAATTCCCCCAGACCCCCATCTTTTTTCTGCCAGTGGTACATGCGGCCACTCCTTACCCAAGCCGCTCCGGCAGGGCCTTCAGCGCCTCAGCCTCGGCATTCGCGAAGGCGAGGCGAAGATGCCGCTCCTGCCCGGGGCCGAAGAAGGGGCCGGGCAGGGTGAGCAGCCCATGCCGGGCAGCCAGCGCCTCGGCGGTGGCGGTGGCATCGGGCAGCCCCTCCGGCAGGCGGAGATAGGCGAAATAGGTGCCCAGCGCATCGATCCGCCAGCCCGGCGCGCCGGCCATGGCAGCGCGGAAGGCCCCGGCGCGGCCGGCCATCACGGCGCGGTTGCCGGCGCGCCATTCGGCCAGGGCGGGAATGGCCCAGGCCAGCGCCTGCTGCGCCGGGCGGGCGGGGCAGATCTGGAAGCTGTCCAGCACCTTCAGCAAGTCCCGCCGGAAGGCGCCACCGCCCAGGATGGCGCCCACCCGGTGGCCCGGGATGCAGTAGGACTTGGCGAAGGAATAAAGCTGCACCAGCCCCTCCGCCCAGTCCGGGTCCTCCAGCAGGCGGTGCGGCGGCGTCTGCGGCTCGGGCAGGAAGTCGCGATAGGTCTCGTCCAGCACCAGCCAGATGCCGCGGCGGCGGCAGAGGGCGGCGATGCGGTGCAGCGTCTCAGCCGGGTAGATGGCGCCGGTCGGGTTGTTCGGGGTGACCAGCACCACGGCGCGGATATGCGGCGCCAGCGCCGCCTCCAGCCGCTCCGGATCGGGGATGAAGCCATCCTCCGCGCGGGTGGCGAAGGGCACGGCCTCGATGCCGAGCAGTTCCAGCGCCATGCGGTGGTTGAAATACCAGGGCGTGGGCAGCAGAACGGCATCGCCGCTGCCGGCCAGCACGCTCATCGCCATGGTGAAGGCCAGGTTGCACCCGGCGGTGATGGCCAGCTGATCCGCCCCGATGGGGGCGCCATAGACAGAGGAAACCTCGGCGGCGAGCGCCTCGCGCAGCGACGCATCGCCCTCGATGGCGCCATAGGCGGCGCTGGCGCGGCTGCCGGCGGCCTCGGCCAGCTTCTCCAGCAGCAGCGGATGGGGCGGATAGCCCGGCACCGCCTGGGTGAGGTCGAGCATCGGCCCGGCGGCACCGTCATAGCGGGCGGCCCAGGCGCGGGCCGCCGGGATCGGCGGCGCGGCGGTGGCGAGGACACGGGGGGAAAGGCGAAGGCTTGGCATGGGGGCGGAGAGTGTCACGTCCGCCGCGCCACGCCTACCCTAGGGCTCCTCGCCGGCGGGGCGGCCGGTGGCATGGCGCCAGTGGTGCCAGAGCAGCCGCGCCGCCAGGGAGCGCCACGGCGCCCAGCCCCGCGCCAGGGCCTCCAGCGCGCGCGGCGCCGGGCGGGCGGGCAGGCCGCGCAGATGCGCCACCGAGGCCGCCAGCGCCACATCCCCGTGGGGGAAGATATCCGGCCGGTCCTCTGAGAACATCAGGTGAACCTGCGCCGTCCAGGGGCCCAGCCCGCGCTGGGCCGACAGATGGGCAATGGCCTCCGCGTCCGGCATGGCGGAGAGGGCATCGAGCCGCAGCCGCCCCTCCAGGCAGGCCGTGGCCAGCCCGCGCAGATGCGCCACCTTGGGGCGGGACAGCCCGGCGCCGCGCAGGGCCTCGTCCTCCAGGCGCAGCAGCCCCTCCGGCTCCAGCGCGCCCGGCAGGGTGGCATAGCGGCGCCAGATGGCGCCCGCGGCCTGGTTGCTGATCTGCTGGCCCAGCACCGTGCGCGCCAGGCCGCCGAAGCCGCGCGGGCGCCGCCGCCAGGGCAGCGGGCCGGCCAGCGCCTCGATCCCGCCCAGCGCCGGGTCCAGCACGGCCAGGGCCGCCTTTCCCGCCTCCGCCCAGGCGGGAGGGCAGGCTTCGGTCAGGGGTGGCACAGCGGTTCGGCCAGGGGGGTGTCATGCTCCAGCGCGGTGGCCAGCAGGGCCAGTTGGCGCGGGCTGAGATCGGCCCCCGCCACCAGCCACAGCATCTCCCCGCCGCGCGGCACCAGCGCGACCTGCCAGCCCGGGGGCGCGCGGCGCGGCGCCGCCTTGCGCGGGCCACGCCAGAAGCCCAGCCGGCAGCCCGACCCGCCCGCGTGGTAGCCGCCGTAAAGGCCGCCCGCCACCGCCTCGCTCCGCTCCAGCACGAGGCCGAAGCGCGCGGGCTCGGCCAGCGGGCCGGGGCCGGCTTCCTCGCTGGTCAGGCTCAGCAGGAAGCGGCGATGCGCCACCACCACCGGCGGCTCCGTCTCCCGTTCCGCCAGGACGGCCACCAGGAGAACCATGGCCAGCGTCGCCAGCGCCGCCAGCGCCAGCTTCAGCCAATCCACCAGCCGGGGCCGCTGGTCCCGTTGCAACGGCATCCGCAGGGGCAGGGGCTCCAGGCTCAGGGGATGGGTATGCGACACGCAAGCCATGTTACGCCCCACCGCCGCGCCACGGAAGCCGCATGCCACATTTGCCGCGCGCCGCGGCGGGCCCTGCGCCACAGGCGGGCGCTTCTGCGCCCCGCCTGCTGTTTGCTCCCTCCCGCCTGCTTTTTGCCCCCTGCCGCTTGCTTTTTGCAATGAAACGAAGCGCAACGGCGCGCGCTGCGGAAAAAGCCTGTAACATGCCGCTTAGGCATCAACGCCATATTCCGCCTATGGTCGAGCCCATGGAACCCCCTCCGCATATTCTGGTCGTGGATGACGACCGGGAGATCCGCGACCTGCTCTCCAAGTTCCTGGAGCGCCAGTCCTGCCGGGTCACCGCCGCCCGCGACGCCCGAGAGGCCCGCCGCCTCTGGCCCCTGGGCCGCTACCACCTCGTCGTGCTGGATCTCATGCTGCCCGGCGAATCGGGGCTGGATTTCGCCCGCTGGCTGCGGGGCCAGTCGGATGTCCCCATCGTCATGCTGACGGCGATGAGCGAGGAGACAGACCGCATCGTCGGGCTGGAGCTCGGGGCCGATGACTACGTGGCCAAGCCCTTCAACCCGCGCGAGCTGCTGGCCCGCATCCGCGCCGTGCTGCGCCGCGCCAATGGCGAGGGTGCCACCAGCCAGGAGCCGCCGGCCCGCTCCATCCGCTTCGCCGGCTGGACGCTGGAGCCCGCCCGCCGCCGCCTGCTCAACCAGGACGGGGTCGAGGTGCCGCTGACGGGGGGCGAGTATGAACTGCTCATGGTGCTGGTGGAGCGGCCCAACCGCGTCCTCACCCGTGACATGCTGATGGACCTGCTGCGCGGCCGTCAGGCCGGGCCCTTCGACCGCGCCATCGACGTCGCCGTCTCCCGCCTGCGCCGCAAGCTGGAGGATGACGGGCGCAACCCCACCCTGATCAAGACGGTGCGCGGGGGCGGCTATGTGCTGGCCGCCACGGTGGAGAAGCTGAACGACCGTGCCCTGCCCGCTGAAGTGTCCGTGACGGACCAGGCCGCCGGGTGATCCGCCGCCTGCTGCCCCGCAGCCTCGCCGGCCGCACCGCGGTCTTCCTGACCCTGGCGCTGATGGCGGTGCAGGCGGCGGGGCTGACAATCCATGCCCTCGACCGCGTGGACCTCCAGCGCCTCGCCATCTCCCGCGAGATCAGCGCCCGCGCCTTCGGCGTCTGGCGCACCGTGCTGCTGGCCCCGCCCGACCGGCGGGAGGCGATGCTCTATGACATCGACCTGCCGCCCGGCCTCGTGGTCGATCTGGCCGAACTGCCGGCGGTGCGGCCGGGCATGCCGCGCGCGCCCCTCGCCCTGGTGCGGCTGTTCCGGCTGGACCTGATCGGCGGCGGCCTCGCCCGCTTCCGCCCGCGGGAGGCGCTGGTGGCCGGGGGCGCCCATCCCGGCATCCTGGTGGTGGCCATGCAGCTGCCGGATGGGCCATGGCTGAACATGTGGCTCTCCGTCCCGCCGCCGCGCCCCTGGCATTCCGAGACCTTCCTCTTCGCCTTCGCGCTGATGACCGGCGCCGCCCTGGCGCTGATCCTCTGGGCCACGCGGCGGCTGACGCGCCCCGTCTCCGCCCTGGCCCGCGCCGCCGAGCAGCTGGGGCGCGACGTCAACGCCCCACCCCTGCCGGAGAACGGGCCGAGCGAGGTGGCCACCGCCGCCCGCGCCTTCAACACCATGGCCGAGCGCATCCGCCGCTTCGTGGGCGACCGCACGCAGATGCTGGCCGCCATCGGGCACGACCTGCGCACCCCCATCACCCGGCTGCGCCTGCGCGCCGAATTCCTCGATGATGACGAGCAGCGCCGCAAGATGCTGGCCGATCTCGATGAGATGGAGGCCATGGTCAATGCCACCCTGGCCTTCGCCCGCGATGACGCGGCCACCGAACCCTCCGTGCCGCTGGACCTCGCCGCGCTCTGCCGCACCGTGCTGGACGAGGCCGCCGATGCCCGCCCCGAGCTGGAGCCCGAGGCGATCGGCTACCAGGGGCCCGAGCGCCTGCGCATCCGCGCCCGGCCCATCGCGCTGAAGCGGGCGCTGGCCAATCTCGTCGGCAATGCGCTGAACTATGCCGGGACGGCGCGCATCCGCCTGGAGGCGCCCCAGGCCCGGACCGATACGCTGGTGCGCCTCTTCGTCGAGGATGACGGGCCGGGTATCCCGCCGGAATCGCTGGAGGCCGTCTTCCAGCCCTTCCGCCGGCTGGAGACCAGCCGCAACCGGGAGACCGGCGGCACCGGCCTCGGCCTGCCCATCGCCCGCAATATCCTGCGCGCCCATGGCGGTGATGTGGTGTTGCAGAACCGCGCGGAAGGCGGGTTGCGCGCGGCCGTCACCCTGCCGGTGTGAGGGGGGGAAGAAGGAAGCGTTCTTTTTTGGAAAAAAGAACCAAAAAACTTTTTTCTGTGCGGCGTCGCGCCGGGGCAGGCACGGTTTCGCGGAGATCCGGGATTACGGCGACCGGGGCGGTGGCGGGAAAGGCCGCACCCGGATGCGCGTGCGGTGGTCCGGCGCCGCCTCGCCACCCGGCGCCACGCCCTGGTGGTAATGGCGCTGCCAGCCCTGGCGGCGCTCCGCGGAGCCTTCTTCCTTCAGCCCGGCATTGAAGCTGCGGCGGCCGGCGCACCAGGCACGGTGCGCCTCCGCCAGGGGGGGATCCGCGGCGAGGGGGCGGATCTCCGGCCGCATCGCCTCGGCCAGCCCGAGCGGAAGGGGGAAGAAGAAACCGATCGGCTCCCCCGGCCGGAAGCGCACGACATGGTCCGGGCGGGTGAAGCGCCAGTTCATGGTGAAGGTCATCGGCGCCCAATCCGTCTCCACCACGCCGGTGAGCGGGGCGATGCCATCCTTCGGCGCATTGGGCGGGCCACCCACCCAGAGGCCGATGCCCGGCGGCGTGCGCAGAAGGGTGGGAATGGCGAAGGTCAGCACCCCGGCGCCGAAATGGCTGGAAGGGGCCAGCGCCCCAGGCTTCAGCACGCGGATCACCACGTCGCCAGGGCTTGACCCGCCGGTCCACCAGGCCTCGAAGCCGGTCTGGCCCTGGATTTCCCAGCCATGCCCATTGGCGATGGTCAGCGGCAGGCAGCGATAGGCGAAGCCCTCCCGCGTCGCATCCATCCACGCCCGCCGCACGCTGCCAGGCCGCAGCGGGGGCATGGGGTGGTCGAGCTGGTAGGCGATCAGCCGGGGAGGGTCTTCATCCGCCATGCGGGTCTCCTTCGTGGAGACCCGCATAGGGCATCGGGGCTTACCGCCCGCTTGAGGCCTGCCTCAGGGCACGCAGCGCTTCAGCGGCGCCGGGAATTCGGAGCAGTTGGGGAAGACGATCTCATCCGGCCCGCGCCGCTCGATGCGCAGCAGGTTGGGGTCGCCATCGCAGCCGAAGCCGACGCTGGGCGGCACATTGCGCGCCCCCGGCGGCGCCACCGGGGTGAGGCGGATGACGATGCCATTGGGCTGCGCCGTCGCCGTCTCGATCATGCGCTGGCGGTAGGGGACATCGAGCGGGCTGCTGCGCATCACCACATCGCGCGTGATGATGACGCTGGGCTGGCCGGCGCAGCGCGGGCCCTGGTTGTCCACCGGCGGGTAGTAGCCACCGGTCCAGCTGCCGAAGGCCCAGGCATGGGGCGGCTGGGAACCCTGCGCCAGGGCGGGCGACAGAAGGGCGGGCGCCACGCCCAGCCCCAGGGCCAGGCCCGCGCCCAGAATGGCGGCTGCGATCCGCATCGGCCTTTGTCCTTCTCGTGGATGGCGGAAAGGGGTGGCCCGCCACGCCTGGCGGGGCGGCGGGCCAGTGCTGGTCAGAGCGCGGGTCAGGCGGGGAGGTTCAGCTCTTCCTGCACCAGGCTGACCCAGTAGCCCACGCCATGCGGGATGGCATCGTCGTTGAAGTCATAGGTCGGGGTATGCAGCCCCTCGGAGGAGGCACCGCCCGCCCCCTGGCCCATGAAGATGAAGGCACCCGGCCGGGCATCCAGCATATAGGCGAAATCCTCGCCGCCGGTGACAGGCGGGGCATTGTCGGACACCTGCGCCGCCCCGGCCAGGGCGCGGGCGGCACGGGCGGCGATGGCCGTCTGCTCGGCATGGTTCACCAGCGGCGTGCCGTTGCGGCGATACTCCACCTCCGCCGTGCAGCCGAAGGTGGCGGCCAGCCCATCGGCCAGTTCCTTCATGCGGCGCTCCATCAGGTCACGCACCGCCGGGGTGAAGGAGCGCGCCGTGCCGCCCAGGCGGATTTCCGCCGGCATCACATTGGTGGAGCCGAAGGCGCCACCGGCGATGGCGCCCACGCTGATCACCGCCGCGTCGATCGCCGCCACATTGCGGCTGACGATGGTCTGCAGCGCCAGGATGTACTGGGCCTGGAGCACCGTCACGTCGGTGGAGAGATGGGCGGCGGCGCCGCCATGCCCGCCCGTGCCGCGGAAGGTGACGAACCAGCGGTCCGGCGCCGCCATGAAGGGGCCGGGGCGGATGCCGAAGCTGCCGAGCGGCATGTCCGGCATGTTGTGCAGGCCATAGACGGCATCGACCGGGAAGCGCTCGAACAGGCCGTCCGCCAGCATGGCCTTGGCGCCGCCGCGCCCTTCCTCGGCCGGCTGGAAGATGAACTGCACCGTGCCGCCGAAATCCGGGTTCTCGGCCAGATACTTCGCCGCCCCCAGCAGCATGGTGGTGTGGCCGTCATGGCCGCAGGCATGCATCAGCCCCTCATGGCGCGAGGCATAGGGCAGGCCGGTGGCCTCCGGGATCATCAGCGCGTCCATGTCGGCGCGCAGGCCGATGGCGCGCTGCCCCGGCAGGCGGCCCTTCAGCGTGCCCACCACGCCGTAGCGGCCCACGCCCTCGGTCACGCTGATGCCCCAGGCGCGCAGCTTCTCCGCCACCAGGGCGGCGGTGCGCTTTTCCTCCATGCCGATCTCGGGATGGGCGTGGATGTCCTGGCGGATCGCCGCCAGTTCCGGCTGAAGGGCCCGGAGGCGGGCCAGAAGGGACTCGTTCACTCTCAGAATACTCCCGGTTGCCCGGCGCGCGGCGGGCAGGGCACCCGTCCGCGCCTTGCGCACCGCAACATGACCCCGGCTCCGGGCAAAGGGAAGGGGCGGTGCCGCGGGTGGTCTTGAGGGGGCTTTGCCCCCTCACCCCCCTTTCTTTCCCTTGGGCAGGGGACAGGGTCCCCTGCACCCGCCATCAGGGGGGACTCACAGAGGGGTTTCCAAAGGCCTCAGGCCTTTGGTGGGGAGAGTTTGAGAGGGGCGAAGCCCCTCTCAAGAGCGCGTCACGCGTCTTCGGCGGCGGCCAGCATGCGCGCGACGGCCTCGGCCCGGCCCAGCGCGAAGAGCACCGCGTCGATCGGCGGGGACTGGGTGGAGCCGGTCAGCGCCGCGCGCAGCGGCTGGGCGATGGAGCCGAGCTTCACGCCCTTCACCTCGGCATAGTCGCGCAGCCACTTGTCGAGATCGGCGCGCTCCCATGGCGCGTCGGTCAGGAAGATGGCCAGGTCCTTCAGCCGCTCCTTCGCCTCGGGCGTCAGCTGCGCCGCGGCCTTGGGCTCCAGCGCCAGCGGCAGGGTGGCGACGGCGAAGCCGGCCATGTCGGCGGCCTCGTTCAGCGTGCGGGCGCGCGGCATGATGTCGGGCATCAGCAGCCGCACCCGCTCCGCTCCCTCGGTGCCGAAGCCGATGGAACTGCGCTTCGCCATGATCTCCAGCACGCGGCGGGCCAGCACATCCGGGTCCATCTGGCGCAGATACTGCGCGTTCAGGTGGGTGAGCTTGGCGTAGTCCATCCGGCTGGCGGCGCGGCCGACATCCTTGAGGTCGAAGAGTGCGATGGCGCGGTCGCGCGGGACGAATTCCTCGTCGCCATGCCCCCAGCCGAGGCGCAGGAGATAATTGCACACGGCTTCCGGCAGGAAACCCTGGTCGCGGAATTCCAGCGCGCCCACGGCGCCGTGGCGCTTCGACAGCTTGGCGCCATCCGCCCCGTGGATCAGCGGGATATGGGCGAAGTGCGGGCGGGTCCAGCCCATCGCGTCATAGACCATCACCTGGCGGAAGGTGTTGGTCAGGTGGTCGTCGCCGCGGATGACATGGGTGATGGCCATGTCGTGGTCATCCACCACCACGGCATGCAGGTAGGTGGGCGTGCCGTCCGAGCGCAGGATGATCATGTCGTCCAGCTCGGAATTCTGCACGCGGACCTCGCCCTGGACGAGGTCGCGGATCACCGTCTCCCCCTCACGCGGGGCCTTGATGCGGATGACGGGCTTCACCCCCTCCGGCGCCCCGGCAGGGTCGCGGTCGCGCCAGCGGCCGTCATAGCGCGGCGGGCGGCCTTCCTTCATGGCCGTCTCGCGCATCTCCGCCAGTTCCTCGGGCGTGCAGTAGCAGTAATAGGCCTTGCCCTGGGCCAGCAGTTCGCGCGCCACCTCGGCATGGCGGGCTTCGCGCGCGGTCTGCATCACCGGCGGCTCATCCGCCGCCAGGCCGAGCCAGTCCAGGCTCTCCAGGATCTGCTGCACCGCCTCGGGGGTGGAGCGCTGGCGATCGGTATCCTCGATGCGCAGCAGATACTGCCCGCCATGATGGCGGGCGAAGAGGAAGTTGAAGAGGGCGGTGCGCGCCCCCCCGATGTGCAGATACCCGGTCGGGGAGGGGGCGAAACGGGTGCGTACGGTCATTGCTCGGCCAATTCCTTCAGGCCGGTGCTTCTAACACCCTGACATGCCGCCGGGGAATGCGCGTATAAGTTGATAATTCATGAATGCAACTGACGCCACCCTGCCGCGCCCGCCCGCCCTGCGCCTCGCCGCCATGGCTGGCCGGCTCTGGCTGCGCCGCCGCGCCGCCGCCGCCCTCTCCGCCATCCTGGCCGCCGAGGCGGAGCGCATGCCGCTCTGGTGGGCCGTGGCACTGGGCTGCGGGCTGGTGGCCTATTTTTGTCAGGCCGCAGAACCCTCGCCGCTCTGGCTGCTGCTGGCGCCGCTGCTGCTGGCCCCGGCGCTCTGGCTCGGGCTGCGTGGCCATGGGGGGGCGGGATGGCTGCTCGGCCTCGCCGGCATGGCGGCGCTGGGCTTCGGCTGGGGCGCCTGGAGCGCCGCGCGCCAGCCGCCGCCGCTCAGCCTGCCCAGCCGCGCCGTGGTGGTGACGGGGCAGGTGGCGGCGGTGGAGCAATTGCCGGGTGGCCTGCGCGTCACCCTCGCCGGCGCGGTGTGGGAGGAGGGGGCGGCCCCCGCCGCGCGGCAGATCCGCGTCCGGCTGCGCGCCCAGGACCCGCTGCGCCCCATGCCGGGGGAGACGCTGCGGCTGCGCGCCCTGCTGCGCCCGCCGCCCGCCCCGGCCTATCCCGGCGCCTGGGACTTCCAGCGCGAGGCGTTCTTCAGCGGCCTGGGCGGCTCTGGCTTCGCCATCGGCCCCGCCGAGCGTCTTTCCCCCCCTGCGGAACAGGATGCCGTGGCGGACCCCTTCGCCACCCTGCGGGCGCGGCTGGAACGGCATGTGCTGGACAGCATCCCGGGGGCGGCGGGGGCGGTGTCGGCGGCCATGTTCACCGGCGGCCAGGGCGCCATCCCGGCCGAGGCCATGCAGGCCATGCGTGATTCGGGGCTGGCGCATCTGCTCTCCGTCTCCGGGCTGCATATCGCCATCGTCATGGGGCTGGGCTTCACCGTGGTGCGGCTGCTGGTGGCGCTGGTGCCGCCGCTGGCGCTGCGCGTCGATGGCAAGCGGCTGGCGGCCCCGGCCAGCCTGGCGCTGGGCTTCGGCTACCTGCTGCTCACCGGCTGGCAGGTGCCGATGCTGCGCAGCTTCGGCATGGCGGCGCTGGTGACGCTGGGCATCCTGCTCGGCCGGCGGGCGCTCTCGCTGCGCGCCCTGGCCCTGGCCGCCGTGGTGGTGATGCTACTGGCCCCCCAGGCGCTGCTCGGCCCCTCCTTCCAGATGAGCTTCGCCGCGGTGATGGTGCTGATCGCCGGCGGCGAGGCCCTGGCCCCGCTGCTGTCGCGCGGGCGGCGCCTCGCCCCGTGGTGGGCGCGGCCGCTGCTGCTGCTGTTCGGCCTGCTGGCCAGTTCGCTGCTGGCGGGGCTGGCCACGCTGCCCTTCGGCCTGCATCATTTTGGCCGGCTGCAGCTCTATGGCGTGGCGGCCAATCTGGTGGCGGTGCCGCTGACCTCCTTCCTGGTGATGCCGGCGGGGATGCTGGCCATGCTGCTCTGGCCGCTGGGGCTGGAGCAGGCCCCCCTGCATCTCATGGGCTGGGCGGTGGAGGGGGTGCTCTGGGTGGCGCGCGGTGTCGCCTCCTGGCCCGGCGCGGCGATGACCACCCTGCCCATCCCGTCCTGGGGCCTGGGGGTGACGGCCTTCGGCCTGGTCTGGCTCTGCCTCTGGCGCAGCGGGCTGCGCTGGCTGGGCGTACCGCTGCTGGCGCTGGGCCTGGGCAGCGCCGCCTGGGTGCGGCCGCCGGATATCCTGGTCTCGGCCGATGCGCGGCTGATCGGCTTCCGCACGGAGGAGGGGCTGGCGCTGCACCGCAGCGGCAGCGTCTCCGCCTTCCTGCGGGAGAGCTGGCTGCGTGGCTGGGGGGAGGAGGACGCCCCGGCGCCGGAGGCGGCGAAGCTGCCCGGCCTGTCCTGCACCGCGCGGGAATGCCGCTTCCAGCCCTGGCCGGAGGGCCCCGCCGCCCTGCTGCTGCGCCCGGTGAAGCCGCAGCGCGGCGGGCAGGCGGCGCCGCTCTGGGCCTCCGCCGCCTGTGGCCGGGCGGCGCTGCTGCTCGCGGCCGAACCCATCCGCGGCCGCTGCGAGGCCAGCGCGGTGATCGACCGCTTCAGCGTCTGGCGTGATGGCGCCCATGCCGCCTGGCTGCGGCCCGGCGGGGTGGTGGTGGTGTCGGACCGCGCCTGGCGTGGCGCGCGGCCCTGGGTGCCGCCCCGCCCGGCCCCGCGCGCGGCCCCAGGGCAGGCGCCAGAGCAGACCTCTGTGCAGACCTCTGGGCAGGCCCCTGGGCAGGTGCAGGCGGGTGAGGCGGCGGCCCTCAGTAGCGGCGCAGCAGACCCACCAGACGCCCCTGAACCTTGACGCGGTCCGGGCCGAAGATGCGCGTCTCGTAGCGCGGGTTGGCGGCTTCCAGGGCGATGGAATTGCCCTTGCGGCGCAGGCGCTTCAGCGTCACCTCGGCGTCATCCACCAGGGCGACGACGATGGCGCCGTTCTCCGCCATGTCATCGCGGCGGATGATGACGGTGTCGCCATCGAGAATGCCGGCCTCCACCATGGAATCCCCCGCGACCTCCAGCGCGTAGTGGTCGCCATGCCCGATCAGCGCCGCCGGCACCTCAACACTGGCGCCCTGGTCGCGCAGCGCCTCGATCGGCAGCCCGGCGGCGATGCGGCCATAGAGCGGCAGATGCACGGCCGCCGCCTCCAGCGCCGGGCGCGGCACGCCGGGCAGGTTGGGCGCGAAATTGCCGCGGATGACATTCGCGGTGAAGCCGGGCGCGGTGAATCCGGGCGCGGCGAAGCCCGGGGCGGCCGAAGCATGCCGCGCGGCGGGTTCCGGCACACGCTCGGGCACCGCCAGGGGAGGCGGCGCGGCGGACAGCGCCGCAACATTGTCGGGCAGGCGGATCACCTCCAGCGCCCGCGCCCGGTGGGCACGGCGGCGCAGGAAGCCGCGTTCCTCCAGCGCCGTGATCAGCCGGTGGATGCCCGATTTGGAGCGGAGTTTCAGCGCCTCCTTCATTTCCTCGAAGGAGGGCGAGAAGCCCGTGTCCCGCAGGTGACGATCAATGAACATCAGCAACTCATGTTGCTTGCGGGTCAGCATGGGGCGCTCCCTGGCGGCATGGGGCGGCCGCGAACAAAGCGGCAACCATCGCTGATGTTCTACGTAGGTTCTTGGAGGGCGGTCAACAAGTCCTTGCCGTATTTTCCGGCACTTGGCCGCCTCAGAGGCCGATTTCCGTCAAGACCAGAACCTCGACCTCCGACCCGGCGGGCAGGGCGGGGGCATGCGGCAGGCGGCGCAGCAGGGCATCCGCCCCGGCCAGGACGCGCAGCATGGAACTGTCCTGCCGCTGCGCGGCGGTGACGACCACCTGGCCCTCCGGCCCGGCGCTGACGGTGGCGCGCATATAGTCCTCACGCCCGTCATTGGCCGGCAGGTCCGCCCCCGTGACGGCGCGGCGGAAGGGCGGCGGCGCGGCGGGCAGCCCGCTCAGCCGCGCCAGCGCCGGCCAGAGGAACAGCACGGCACAGGCCAGGGCGGAGACCGGATTGCCCGGCAGGCCCAGCAGCGGCGTCTCCCCCAGCCGGCCCCAGATCAGCGGCTTGCCGGGGCGCATGGCGATCTTCCAGAAATCCACCGCCAGACCCTGCGGGGCGAGCGCCTTCTGGATCAGGTCATGCTCGCCCACGCTGGCGCCGCCGGTGGTCACCAGCATGTCGCAGCCCCGCGCGGCGGCGGCGGCGGCGGTGATGCTCTCCTCCCGGTCGGTCGCGATGGGCAGCACCAGCGGCACGCCCCCCGCCGCCAGCACCAGCGCCGCCAGCGCATGCGCGTTGGAGGAGACGATGCCCCCCGCCGGCAGCGGCTCGCCCGGCAGGACGATCTCATCCCCCGTGGCCAGGATGGCGACGCGCGGCGCGCGGTGCACCGTCAGCCAGGGGTGGTTGGCCGCCGCGGCCAGGCCGATATCGCGCGCCGTCAGTCGCCGCCCGGCGGAGAGCAGCGTGTCGCCCGCGCGGAAATCCAGCCCCTGCGGGCGGATCCAGCGGCCGGGCCGCACCGCCTCCCGCACCAGGACCGTGGGGCTGTCCGGGCCTTCGCCAGGGGTGGCGTCCTCCTGCAGCAGGATGGCATCCGCCCCCGCCGGCACCACGCCGCCGGTGAAGATGCGCACCGCCTCCCCCGCGCCCAGCGTCCCGGCGAAGGGATGCCCCGCCGGCGCCGCGCCGATGACGCGCAGCACCGCGCCTTCCGCCCCATCCGCCGCGCGCAGCGCATAGCCATCCATGGCGGAGACGGCGGCGGGCGGCTGCGTCAGCCGCGCCACTACCGGGGCGGCCAGCACGCGGTTCCAGGCCTCCGGCAGGGCGACCGTCTCGCCCCCCGTCGGTTGCAGGGCGGCGAGGATGCGCGCCCGCGCCTCGGCCACAGGCAGCATCAGGCGGCGTCCCCGGGGGAGGCGTCCTCAGGGGTAGCCTCCCAGGTGCCGGATTTGCCGCCTTCCTTGCGGGCGAGGCGGATGCCCTCGATGCGCATGCCCCGGTCGATGGCCTTGCACATGTCATAGACGGTCAGCGCCGCGACGGAGACGGCGGTCAGCGCCTCCATCTCCACCCCGGTGGGGCCGGTGGTCTTCACCCGCGCCTCGATCTCCACCCGCCCCGGCGGCACCGGCACGAGGTCCAGCCGCACGGAGGACAGCGCCAGCGGGTGGCAGAGCGGGATCAGGTCGGCGGTCTTCTTGGCGGCCATGATGCCGGCCAGCCGCGCCACGCCCAGCACATCGCCCTTGCCGATGCCGCCCTGGCGGAGGGCCTCCAGCGTGGCCGGCTCCATCTCCACCGCGCCGCGCGCGATGGCCAGCCGCGCCGTGGCGGGCTTGGCGGAGACATCCACCATCACCGCCCGGCCCTCGGCGTCGAAATGGGTGAAGCCCCCCGGCGCCTCTGACACCGCCTTTGGCGCCGCGCCGCTCATCCGGCCTGCACCATGGCGCGGGCGGCCTCGGTGACGTCCGGCTGGCGCAGCAGGTGCTCGCCCACCAGGATGCAGCGCGCGCCGACATCGGCCATGCGCCGCACATCCGCCGGGTCGCGCAGCCCGCTCTCGGCCACCGGGATGCGGTCCGCCGGGATCAGCGGAACCAGCTCCTCCGCCGTGGCAAGATCGGTCTTCAAGGTACGGAGATTGCGGTTGTTCACCCCGATCAGCCGGGTGTGCAGGCCGAGCGCGCGGTCCAGCTCGCGGCGGTCATGCACCTCGGCCAGCACGGCCATGTCGAGGCTGCGCGCCACCTCCTCCAGCTCCTTCGCCTGGGCGTCGGACAGGGCGGCGAGGATCAGCAGGATGCAGTCCGCCCCCATCGCCCGCGCCTCGAACACCTGGTAGGGGTCGATCATGAAGTCCTTGCGCAGCACGGGCAGGGCGCAGGCGGCGCGGGCGGCGACGAGGTCGGCCGGGTTGCCCTGGAACCAGGGCGCATCCGTCAGCACCGAGAGGCAGGCGGCCCCGGCGGCCTCATAGGCCCGGGCGAGGCCGGCGGGGTCGAAGGGCTCGCGGATCAGCCCGCCCGAGGGCGAGGCCTTCTTGATCTCGGCGATCAGGCCGATGCGGCCCTCGCCCACGGCGGCGCAGAGCGCGCCGGTGAAGTCGCGCGGCTTCGCGGCCTCCTTGGCGCGCTTCTCCATCTCGGAGAGCGGGGTGAGGGCCGCGCGCTCGCGCACTTCGACCTCCTTGTCGGCCAGGATGCGCAGCAGGGTGTCGGGCAGAATGTCAGCGTTCATGGTCTTCTCGGCGCCCGGGGCGCGACGGCGGCTCAGGAGAGGGTAGCAGGACAGGCAGGATCGCCGGGCGGCGGTTTTAGCCCGGTGGAGTTTCCGAGGTGGTGCTGGTGGCGTGCCGCAGCTTTTGCAGCACCGCGCGGGCCGCGCCCTCGTCGATGGCGCGGGCCGCGCGATGGGCCGCGCCCCGCAGATCGTT
Organism: Roseomonas sp. GC11; assembly: GCF_024437745.1. Lineage (GTDB taxonomy): Bacteria > Pseudomonadota > Alphaproteobacteria > Acetobacterales > Acetobacteraceae > Pseudoroseomonas. The sequence goes on from NZ_JANFNY010000068.1 coordinate 17,406, forward strand.
CGTTTCGCCGGCGACCACAAGGGCCGCCGCCGCGTTCAGCACCACGCAGTCCCGATAGGGGCCATGCGCGCCATGCAGGAGGGCCTCCAGCGCGGCCGCGTTCTCCGCCGGGTCGCCACCCTTCAGGGCGGCGAGCGGCGCCTCCGGCAGCCCGGCATCGGCGGGGGTGATGGTGAATTCGCGGATGGTCCCGCCATGCAGTTCCACCACCTGGCTGGGGCCGGAGAGCGTCAGCTCGTCCAGCCCCTGGCCATGCACCAGCCAGGCGCGTTCGCTGCCGGTGCGGGCGAGCGTCTCGGCCATCGGGCGCAGCCACTGGGGGGCGAAGGCGCCGGTCATCTGCCGCTTCACCCGCGCCGGGCTGGTCAGCGGGCCGAGCAGGTTGAAGATGGTTCGGGTGCCCAGCTCGACGCGCGGCCCGGCGGCATGGCGCAGCGCGGCATGGTGGCGCGGCGCGGCCAGGAAGACCATGCCGGCCTCGCGCAGCACCGCCTCCAGTCGCGGCAACGGCACGTCGATATTGATGCCGAGCGCCGTCAGCGCGTCCGAGGCGCCGGATCTGGAGGAGAGCGCGCGGTTGCCGTGCTTGGCCACCGGGATGCCGCAGCCGGCGACGACGAAGGCCGTGGCGGTGGAGATGTTCAGCGTGCCGGCGCCGTCGCCGCCGGTGCCGACGATGTCGATGGCGCCGGGCGGGGCCTCGATGGCGCTCATCCGCGCGCGCATGGCGCGGACGGCGCCGGTCATCTCGGCCACCGTCTCGCCGCGCACGCGCATGGCCATGAGCAGGCCGGCGATCTGCGCCGGCGTGGCCTCGCCGCTCATGATGACGCCGAAGGCGTGCTCCGCTTCGCTCTCCGCGAGGGTTTCGCCGGCGGCCAGCCGCGCCAGCACGGGTTTCAGGGACATCACGGCGCCATCTCGTTCAGGCCAGGAAGGACAAAGGTGGAGAGCGGCGCGCCCCGCCCCGGCGCCATGCCACGCCACCACCACGCCCGGCCTGTGCGGAAGGCGGGCGGGCAGCGGAGGGGCGATGTGGCGATGTGTATCATGCAGGGCGATCCTTCCCCCGCACTGCGAAGATGGTCAAGCGCGCGGCACAGGTTCACGGATGATGAAATTGGTGGTCAGGTCATCCTACGATAGGGCTGGAAAGATGGCCAGCGCGCGACAGGAGAGTGGGGAGAGTCAGGAAATTTCTTTAGAAACAGCGTTTTGGAGGCTGATTCTTAAAGTGAAATCTCATGAAATTTAAGAGAATCTTCTTTTTCTGAAGAAAAAGAAGCAAAAAGACTTTCTTTCAGCAGGTGCTTGAGCACTGATGAAAGGTGACGACAAGATTGAAGAAAGTTTTTTGGTTCTTTTTTTCAAAAAAGAACCCTTACCTTAACCAAGGGTCAGTCTGCGCCTCCCCCCGAAAGGGAAGGCGCAGTCCAGCTCAGGGCGCCATCAGCTGGCGCAGCATCGAGTCATTGTAGGTCACGCGGGCGCCGGCGCGCAGGGCGTCGAGATACTGCGCCTCCAGGTCGGCCAGCATGGCCTGTTCCACCGTGCCGCGCACGCGGCCAAGCGCCAGCGGGTCGGTCGCCGGGTCGAAGGGCACCACCTGCGTCACCTGGGCCACCACGAAGGCATCCGCTGCCTCGGCCATGGTCGCCTGCTTCTCGGGCGTGGCGAAGATGGCCTGCACCACCTCGCCCGGCAGGCCCGGGGCCTGGGCGTCGCGGCCGAGCGGGCCTGTGCCGCGGGCGGAGAGCCCGGCCTCCTGCGCCGCCTCGGCGAGGCTCTTGCCTCCCTGGACGGCGGCGAGCAGGGCGGCGGCGCGCTGCTCCTGGGCGCGGCGGCGGGCATCGGCCTCCCAGGCGGCACGCACCTGGGCCTGCACCGTCTCATAGGGGCGCAGGGCGGCCGGGATCACCTCCCGCAGGTCGAAGGCGAAGAGGGCGGTCTGCCCCGCCTCGGCCAGGCGCGGCGTCTGCCCCTGCTGGGCGGTGAAGGCGGCGCGCAGGGCGATGTCCAGCGCCGCGCCGGAGAGCGGCAGGTCAGGGCGCGTGCCATCCGGCGCCACGCCGCGGGCGTCCAGCGTGGCCTCGGCGGTGGCCAGCCCGAAGCGCTGCGCCACCTCGGCCAGGGCGCCACCGGCGGCCAGGGCATCCTCCACCTGATTGGCGCGCTCGAAGGCGAGGTCAGCGGCGCGCTCGCGCTTCACCTGGGCTTCCACCTCGGCGCGGGCGCCCTCGAAGCCGCGCGTCTCGCCGGGGAGGATCTGCGTCACACGCAGCACATGCCAGCCGAAGGCGCTCTGCACCGGGGCGCTCACCCCGCCCTCCGGCAGGGAGAAGACGGCGCCGGCCAGTTCTGGCATCGGCAGCCCGGCCTGATCGATCTCGCCGAGGTCGATGGCCTGCCCGCCCGCCGCCTGCGCCTCGGTGCTGATCGCGGCGAAGTCGGCGCCACCGCGCCAGGAGGCGGCCAGGGCCTCGGCCTTGGCGCGGTCCTGCAGCAGCACCTGTTCGACCTTGCGGCGCTCGGGGCGCTCATACTGGTCCTGGTGCGCCTCGTAGGCGGCGCGCAGTTCCTGCTCGGTCGGCTGCACCTCGGCCGCCACCGTCTCGGGCGAGAGCACGGCCAGTTGCAGCCTGCGGTATTCCGGGGCGGAGAAGCGGTCCGGATTGTTCTCCTGGAAGCGGCGCAGCTGCGCCTCCTCCGGCTCGGCCGGTTCCTCGGCGGCGGAGAAGGGCAGGCGGACCACATCGGCCACGCGCTGCTCACGCTCCCAGGCGAGCAGCGGGCGGGTCAGCGCATCGGGGCCGGCGGCGCCGGCGCGCACGGCGCCCGCCATCTGCTGCCGCTCCAGGTCACCGCGCAGCAGGCCGAGGAAGGCCGGCTCGGTCAGCCCGTTGTTGCGCAGGAAGGCATCGAAGGCGAGGCGGCTGAAGCGGCCATCCGCACCCTGGAAGGCCGGAATGCCAAAGACATAGTCCCGCAGCGCCTGCTCCGGCACGGCGAGGCCGAGGCGCTGTGCCTCCTGGCGCTGCACGCGCTCCATCACCAGCCCCTCGACGGCCTGGCGGCTGAGCGCCCCGGCCATCTGCGGCGTGATGTCGAAGCTGGCGCCAAGCTGGCGCTGCACGCGGTTGATCTCACGCCGGGCGGCCATCTGGGCTTCCGGCAATTCGATCGGGTCGTCGCCGACGCGGGCGACGGCGCTGTCCGTGCCGATCTTGCGGACCACATCCTCGATCCCCCAGATGGCGAAGGAGAGGATCAGCAGCAGGAACAGGCCCTTGGCGAACCAGGTGCCGGCGAGCCGGCGCAACGCAGTGAGCATGGTATTCCGCGACAATGAAGGCCGCCGGACCATAGGGAAAAGCCGCCCGGTTGCCAAACGCCCGCACCGCCTGTAGCGCGTTTTGCCGCAAAGACACCGCGAAGGACCCGAGCATGACCCCTGGTGTGCGCCCGCTGATCGCCGGCAACTGGAAGATGAACGGCACCCTGGCCGAGGCCACGGCGCTGGCGCGCGGCGTCGCCGCCGGTTCCGCCCCGGCGGTGGAACTGCTGGTCTGCCCGCCTTTCCCGCATCTGGTGCCGGTGGCCGCCGCCCTGGCCGGCAGCGCGGTGGCGCTGGGCGCGCAGGATTGCCACGCCGCCGCCAAGGGCGCGCATACCGGCGATGTCGCCGCGCCCATGCTGGCCGATCTCGGTGCCCGCTACGTCATCCTGGGCCATTCCGAGCGCCGCGCCGATCATGGCGAGAGCGATGCCGTGGTGCGCGCCAAGGCCGTGGCCGCGCTGGCCGCGGCCCTCGTCCCGGTGGTCTGCGTCGGTGAGAGCGAGGCGCAGCGCCTGTCCGGCGAGGCCGAGACGGTGGTGGCCGGGCAACTCGCCGGCAGCCTGCCCGAGGGCTTCGCCGCGGCGGGCGGCGTGGTGGCCTATGAGCCGGTCTGGGCCATCGGCACCGGCCGCACGCCGACGGAGGCGGATATCGCCGCCATGCATGCGCGCATCCGCGCCGAGCTGGAAGCCACCTTCGGCCCTGCCGGCGCCACGCTGCGCATTCTCTATGGCGGCTCGCTGAAGCCCTCGAATGCCGAGGCCATCCTGGCCCTGCCGCATGTGGATGGCGGGCTGATCGGCGGTGCCAGCCTGAAGGCCGAGGATTTCCTGGCCATCGCCGCCGCCGCCGGCTGACAGAAAAAAGAGGGGGGGTGCGGGGGAATTCCTTCCCCCGCCCTTTTCACCCTCCCGAACCGGCGCGACACTCCCCCGCGCCATGACCCAAGATCTCACCGCGCGGGTTCTCGCCGCGCTCGATTCCGCCCGCGCCGAGACGGAAGCCAGCCTGATCGAATGGCTGCGCATCCCGAGCATCAGCGCGCAGCCCGCCCATGCCCCGGATTGCCGCCGCGCCGCCGAATGGCTGGTGAAGAAACTCGCCGCGCTGGGCTTCACCGCCCGCCTGCGCGAGACGCCGGGCCACCCGGTGGTGATCGCCGAGCATCCCGGCCCCGGCCCGGATGCGCCGCATGTGCTGATCTACGGCCATTATGACGTCCAGCCGCCCGAGCCGCTGGAACTCTGGGCCAGCCCGCCCTTCGACCCGGTGGTCACCGAGGGGCCGCGCGGCCCGCGGCTGGTGGCGCGCGGCGCGGTGGACGACAAGGGCCAGGTGATGACCTGGCTCGCCGCCCTGCGCGCCTGGAACAGTGTCGCCGGTGGCCCGCCGGTGCGCGTCACCGTGCTGGTGGAGGGCGAGGAGGAAATCGGCAGCACGCATCTCGATGCCGTGCTGGCGGCGGAGAAGGCCACGCTCACCGCCGATTTCGCGCTGATCAGCGACACCAACATGTGGGCGCCCGGCGTGCCGGCGCTGACCGTCAGCCTGCGCGGCCTCGCCTATGTGCAGATCGACCTGCGCCTGGGCGAGCGTGACCTGCATTCCGGCCTGTTCGGCGGCTCGGCGGTGAATGTGCTGAACCTGCTGACGCGCATCCTCGGTGAGTTGAAGGACGAGGAAGGCCGCATCCGCATCCCCGGCTTCTATGACGGCGTGGCCGAGCCGACGGCGGAACAGCGCGCCGCCTGGGATGCGCTGGGCTTCGACGAGGCTGCCTTCCTCGGCGCGCAGGGCCTCTCCGTCCCCGGCGGCGAGGCGGGGCGCAGCGCGCCGGAACGCCTCTGGGCCCGGCCGACCGCTGATATCAACGGCATCTGGGGTGGCTATATGGGCGAGGGGTCCAAGACCGTCATCGCCTGCGAGGGGCATGCGAAGCTCTCCTGCCGCCTCGTGCCGGGGCAGGACCCGGAGAAGATCGTCGAGGGCATCCGCGCCTTCGTGCAGTCCCGCCTGCCGGCGGATGCCCAATTCACGCTCCAGGTCTTCGGGCTGGCGCCGGGCGTCTCCATTCCCACCGATTCGCCGGCGGTGCTGGCGGCGCGGCGCGTGCTGGAGGCGGAGTTCGGCCGCCCGGCGGTGCTGGCGGGTGGCGGCGGCTCCATCCCCGTGGTGTCGAGCCTGAAGGGCATTCTGGGGCTGGACAGCCTGCTGATGGGCTTCGGCCTGGATGATGACCAGGTGCATAGCCCGAACGAGAAGTTCGAACTGGCCTGTCTCCACGCCGGGACGCGCAGCCATGCGCGTCTCTTGGGAGAATTGAGTAAAAAATAAGAATCTTCTTTTTCTGAAGAAAAAGAAACAAAAAGACTTTTTCAGTTTGGCGTCCCGCTTCAGGCCTGAGGCGGGACGCCAACAGAAAGAAGTTTTTTGGTTCTTTTTTTCAAAAAAGAACGTCTGTTTTTAAGCGGCCTTCAGAACCGCGCGGATGGCCCCCAGGGTTTCCTCGATCATCGGCGCCGTCACGTCGAGATGGGTGCAGGCGCGCACCCGCCCGCCCAGCAAGGAGAGGTGGATGCCCTGCGCCCGCAGCGCCGCCACCAGGGCTTCCGCCGCCAGCCCCGCGCCGGAGGGGTTGAAGAAGACGAGGTTGGTATCCGGCTCTTCCACCGCCATGCCCTCGATCTGGCGCAGGCCGCGCGCCAGGGTGCGGGCATTGGCGTGGTCCTCGGCCAGCCGGTTGATGTTGTGGTCCAGCGCGTAGAGGCAGGCGGCGGCGCAGATGCCGGCCTGCCGCATGGAGCCGCCGAGCCGCTGCTTCCAGCGCCAGGCCTGGCCGATGAATTCCGCCGAGCCGGCCAGCACGGCGCCGAGCGGCGCGCCCAGGCCCTTGGTGAAGTCCAGCCACACGCTGTCGAAGCCGGCCACCATCTCGGCGGCGGGGATGCCGCTGGCGACCACGGCATTCATCAGCCGGGCGCCGTCCATGTGGGTGGACCAGCCCTGTTCCCGCGCCACGGCCACCACGGCATCGATCTGCGCCTGGGGCCAGACGGCGCCGCCGCCGAGATTGGCCGTCTGCTCGATTTCCAGCAGGCGCTGCGGCGGGGCATAGCGGCTGCCATTGCGGATGGCGGCCCGCAGCGCCCCGGCATCGAACATGCCGCGCGCGCCGCGCAGCGGGTTGATCTGCACCCCGGCCAGCGCGGCATGGGTGCCGCCCTCGCTGGTCAGGATATGCGCCGTCTCATGCGCCAGCACCTCGTCGCCCGGGCGGCAATGGGTGAGGATGGCGACGACGTTGCACATGGTGCCGGAGGGCAGGAACATCGCCGCCTCCTTGCCCAGCAGCGCCGCCATGCGGTCGCACAGGGCATGCACCGTGGGGTCGTCGCCATACTGCTCATCGCCAACCTCGGCGGCCATCATGGCCTGCCGCATCGCCGCGCCGGGGCGGGTCTGCGTGTCGGAATAGAGGTTGATGCGGACCGGGGGCGCGCCAGCCGGCGGGCGGGCAGGGGCATGGACCATGGGCGGGCCTTTCTGGCGGGCGGGGCTCAGTCGTTCATGTCACGGAGGGCGGCGCGAAGCTGGCGGTAGAGCCGCCAGGCCGTCCACAGCGCGAAGGCCACCAGCGCGGCCCAGAGCTGCCAGGCCGGGATCTCCGCCAGCCAGGCGGGGCCATCCTGCTGCCAGAGCAGGGCGGTGCCGAGAAGCAGCAGGATCAGGATTCGGACGAGCATGACACACCGCAACATTGGCAGGTGCCAGGCGGTGCGTCAGCCCCCCTTAACCGCGCGGCAGGGGGGAGGGGCGGGCGGCGGCCATGCCGGGGCGGCCATCGCGGCCATAGAGCATCATCGCCCGCCGCTCGAAGGCGCGGACCATCAGCCGCACCGCCTCGTTGAAGACCACGCCGATGACGGTTTGCAGAAGGGCGCTGCGGAACTCGAAATCCACGAAGAAATCGACCTCCGTCCCGCCTTCCACCGCGGTGAAGCTCCAGTTGTTGTTGAGGTAGCGGAAGGGGCCGTTCTCGTAGCGCACGCGCACCGCGCCGGGCCGCTCCAGCTCGACGCGGGAGCGGAAGGTCTCGCGGAACATCTTGAAGCCGATGGTCAGGTCCGCCACCAGCTCTGTCTCACTCTGGGTGATGACGCGGGCACCGACGCACCAGGGCAGGAATTCCGGGTAGCGGCGGACATCGGCGACGAGGGCGAAGAGCTGCTCCGGCGTGTAGCGCAGGAGGCGCTTCTCAGCATGGGTGGGCATCAGAAAGCGGCGCGGAGCTTGGCGTTGCGCGCCTCGCGCAGGGCCGCGAAGTCCCGGTCCGCGTGGTAGGAGGAGCGCGTCAGCGGCGTGGCGGAGACGAGGAGGAAGCCCTTGCCGCGCGCCATCTTGGCATAGTCCTCGAACTCCGCCGGCTCGACGAAGCGGTCCACCGCGGCGTGCTTGATGGTGGGCTGGAGGTATTGGCCGATGGTGAGGAAGTCGATCTCGGCGCTGCGCATGTCGTCCATCACCTGCAGCACTTCCAGCCGCGTCTCGCCGAGGCCGACCATCAGGCCGGACTTGGTGAAGATGGCGGGGTCGAGCTGCTTCACCCGGTCCAGCAGGCGCAGCGAGTGGTAGTAGCGCGCGCCGGGGCGGATGGTGGGGTAGAGCTTCGGCACCGTCTCCAGATTGTGGTTGAAGACGTCCGGCCGGGCGGCCACCACCACCTCCAGCGCGCCATCCTTGCGCAGGAAGTCGGGGGTGAGGATCTCGATCGTCGTCTCCGGCGCGGCGGCGCGGATGGCGGCGATGACGGCGGCGAAATGCGCGGCGCCGCCATCGGCCAGGTCGTCGCGGTCCACGCTGGTGATGACGACGTGCTTGAGGCCGAGCTTGGCCACGGCATCGGCCACGCGGCGCGGCTCATCGGCGTCCAGCGCCTTGGGCAGGCCGGTGGTGATGTTGCAGAAGGAGCAGGCGCGGGTGCAGATCTCGCCCATGATCATCATGGTGGCGTGGCGCTGCGACCAGCATTCACCGATATTGGGGCAGGCCGCTTCCTCGCACACCGTCACCAGCTTGTTGTCGCGCATCAGGCCGCGCGTCTCGTGGTAGATCGGGTGGGTGGGGGCCTTGACGCGGATCCAGTCCGGCTTGCGCTTGATCGGGTTGTCCGGGCGGTGCGCCTTTTCCGGGTGGCGCAGGGCCCTGGGCGCGCCATCGCCATTCGAAACCGCTCCGCCGGCCCGATGGTCGATCAGAATACGCGTGGACATGGCTGCTCCTTCGGCAAAAACGGCCGGACCGTCCGTCTCTATATGGTGAAGGGGGGGAGTCTGGCGAGAGGGGCGGTGCCGCAGCTGGCCTTGAGGGGGCCTTGCCCCCTCAAACTCCCCCAGCAGGGGACGGGGTCCCCTGCACCCGCCATCAGGGGCCCTCACGGATGGGTTTCCAAAGGCCTCAGGCCTTTGGTGGGGAGAGTTTGAGAGGGGCGAAGCCCCTCTCAAGAGTGCGCCGCCTCAGATGTGGATGACGCGGCCATAGGCGTCGAGGACGGATTCATGCATCGCTTCCGACACGGTGGGGTGCGGGAAGACGGTGTGCATCAGTTCCGCCTCGGTGGTCTCCAGGGTGCGGGCGATGGTGTAGCCCTGGATCATCTCCGTCACCTCGGGGCCGACCATGTGGGCGCCGAGCAGGGCGCCGGTCTTGGCGTCGAACACCGTCTTGATGAAGCCTTCCGGCTCCCCGAGGGCGATGGCCTTGCCATTGCCGATGAAGGGGAAGCGGCCGACGCGCACCTCGTGCCCGGCTTCCTTCGCCCTGGCCTCGGTGAGGCCGACGGAGGCCACCTGCGGGCGGCAATAGGTGCAGCCCGGGATATTGCTGGTGTCCATCGCGTGCGGGTGCAGCCCGGCGATGGCCTCGACGGTGATGATGCCCTCATGGCTGGCCTTGTGCGCCAGCCAGGGGGCGCCGGTCAGGTCGCCGATGGCATAGACGCCCGGCTCCCCGGTGCGGCCGAAGGCGTCGGTGACGATATGGGTCTTCTCGACCTGCACCTTGGTGCCTTCCAGGCCAAGATTCTCCACATTGCCGACGATGCCGACGGCGGAGATCAGGCGGTCCGCCACGATCTCCTGCACCTTGTTGCCGGCCTCGATGACGGCGACGACGCCATCCGCCGTCTTGCGCACGCCCTGGATGCGGGCGCCGGTCAGCACCTTCATCCCCTGCTTCTCGAAGGACTTCTTCACGAAGGCCGAGACCTCGGCATCTTCGACGGGCAGGATGCGGTCCATCACCTCGACCAGGGTCACCTCGGCGCCCATGTTGAGGTAGAAGGAGGCGAATTCGCTGCCGATGGCGCCGGAGCCGATGACCACCAGCTTCTTCGGCATGATGTCCGGCTGCAGGGCTTCCCGGTAGGACCAGATCAGCTTGCCATCCGGCTCGATGCCGGGGATGACGCGGGCGCGCGCGCCGGTCGCCAGGATGATGTGCTTCGCGGCCAGCTCGGCCACCGGCTTGCCATCCTTGCCGGTGACGGCGAGCTTGCCCGGCCCGGCGAGCTTGCCGCTGCCGTCGAAGACGGTGACCTTGTTCTTCTTCAGCAGCCCCTTCACGCCGGCCGAGAGCTGGGCCGAGACCTGCCGCGAGCGCTTGACCACCTTGGCGAAGTCGTAGCGGACATTGTCCGCCGCGAAGCCATACTGGTCGAGGCTGTGCAGCAGGTGGTTGATCTCGGAGGCGCGCAGCAGCGCCTTGGTCGGGATGCAGCCCCAGTTGAGGCAGATGCCGCCCAGGTGCTCGCGCTCCACCAGCGCGACCTTCATCTTCAGCTGCGCGGCGCGGATGGCGGCGACATAGCCGCCCGGGCCACCGCCCACCACCACCAGGTCGAACTGCTCGGCCATGTCGTCCGGTTCCTTCCGGGGAGACTCAGCCGGCGAGCGCCTTCAGCGCGTCACCGGAGAGGCGTTGATCGGTCCATTCCTCGCGCCCGGCCGCGCCCAGCCGCCGGTAGAAGGCGATGGCGGGCGTGTTCCAGTCGAGCACGTTCCATTCCATCCAGGCATGCCCGCCCTCCACCGCGCGCTTCGCCACGGCGCGGAACAGGGCGAGGCCGATGCCGTGCCGCCGGTGCTCCGGCAGGACGAAGACATCCTCGACCCAGATTCCGGCCTTGCCGGCGAAGGTGCTGAAGGTTTCGTACCAGAGGCAGAGGCCCACGGCCTCGCCCCCGATCTCGGCGAGCAGGCCGTGCAGGCGCTTCGTGGCGAGGGCGCCGTAATAATCCTGGGCGGTCGCCACCATCTCCCCGGCGAGGTTCTCATACGCGGCCAGGCCGCGCACCAGCCGCTGGATGCTCTCGGCATCGCGCGGCCGCGCCTCGCGCAGGGAGAAGGCGGCGTCCCCGCTCACAGCATCAGGCTCAGCGGATCCTCGACCACCTTCTTGAAGGCGGCGATCCACTCGGCGGCCAGCGCGCCATCGACGACGCGGTGGTCGACCGAGAGGGTGCAGGTCATCACCGTGGCGATGGCCAGGGCGCCATCCTTCACCACCGCACGCTGCTCGCCCGCGCCGATGGCCAGGATACCGGCCTGCGGCGGGTTGATGATGGCGGCGAAGTCCTTCACCCCGAACATCCCCATGTTGGAGATGCTGAAGCTGCCGCCCTGGAACTCCTCCAGCTTGAGCTTGCCGGACTTGGCGCGGGCGGCCAGGTCCTTCATCTCGTTGCTGATGGCGGCGAGGCCCTTCTGGTCGGCCTTCTTCACGATCGGCGTGATCAGCCCGTCCGGGATCGACACGGCCACCGAGATGTCCACGTCGTGGTACTGGATGATCGCGTCATCGGTCCAGGAGGCGTTGACCGTGGGGTACTGGCGCAGCACCCGCGCGGCGGCCTTGATGATGAGGTCGTTGACCGAGAGCTTGAAGGCACCCGGCCCGTCCTTCGGCGCGCGCGCATTGAGGTCGGCTCGCAGCTTCAGCAGCGCATCCAGCTCGATATCCATCGAGACGTAGAAATGCGGCACCGTCGCCTTGCTCTCCGACAGGCGCCTGGCGATGACCTTGCGCATGGAGGAGTTGGGCACCGCCGTGTGCGGGGCGGTGATGGGCGCGGCGGCGGGCTTCGGCGCGGGGGCCGGGGCCGCGGCGGGCGCCGCCGTGACAGGGGCCGGGGCCGGAGCCGCGGCGGGCGCGGCCTTGGGCCTGCCGGCGGCGGCCTCGACATCCGCCTTCACGATGCGGCCATTCGGGCCGGAGCCCTGGACGCC
>NZ_JANFNY010000069.1 GCF_024437745.1 Roseomonas sp. GC11
GCTGAACCTTTGGGGAGGCTCCGCCTCCCCAAGCCCCTCCGCCGGGGGGACAGGGTCCCCCCGGACCCCGCCTTCTGTTCGCCCCCCCCCCCCGGCAAACACACAAGGAAACGCGCCGATGAAACTGTTTTATTCGCCCTCCTCCCCCTTCGTGCGGAAGGTCATGGCCTGCCTGATCCTGCGCGGGCTGGAGGGGCAGGTGGAACTGGTCTCCACCAACGCCCATGCCAGCCCCGGGGCGCTGCTGGCCGCCAACCCGCTGAGCAAGGTTCCCGCCCTGCTCACCGAGGACGGCGCGGCGATCTATGACAGCCCGGTGATCTGCGAGTATCTGGACGGAATCGGCAGCGCCGCGCCGCTCTTCCCCGCCGGCCCCGCGCGCATCCCGGCCCTGGTGACGCAGGCCCTGGCCGATGGCCTGATGGACGCCGCCGTGGCACGCCGCATGAGCGACCAGCTGCCGCAGGATGAGGGCCGCATCGCCTTCTCCGCCCGGCAGAAGGCGGCCGTGGAACGCGGCCTCGCCGTGCTGGAGCAGGCGCCGCCGCAGGGCCTCGCCGATATCGGCGCCGTCGCCGTGGCCTGCGCCCTCGGCTACCTGGATTTCCGCTTCGCGCAGGAGCCGTGGCGCGAGGCCCACCCGAAGCTGGCCGCCTGGCTGGCCAGCGTGGCGGAGAGCCCGGCCATCACCCGCACCGCCCCGCCGGCCGCCTGATGGACCTGCGCGACCCCACCCTGCCGGCCGCCGCCGTCATCGCGGCGCTCGGCCTCGCCCCCCACCCGGAGGGCGGCCATTACCGCGAGATCTGGCGCGACCGGCCGGCGGGCGGGGCGCGCGGCGCCGGCACGGCCATCTATTTCCTGCTCGCCGCCGGGGAGGCCAGCCACTGGCACCGGGTGGACGCCGCCGAGGCCTGGCACTGGTATGCCGGCGCGCCGCTGCTGCTCTCCGTGGCGGCGGAAGGCGGGCCGCTGCGGGAACACCGCCTCGGCCCTGATCTCGGCAACCGAGAAGAACCCTTCGCCCTGGTGCCCCCCGGTGAATGGCAGGCGGCGCGCAGCCTGGGCGGCTGGACGCTGGTGGGCTGCACCGTCTCCCCCGCCTTCGACTTCGCCGGCTTCACCCTGGCGCCGCCGGGCTGGAGCCCGGTGCCATGAGCGACTCCGCCGCCTGGGATGCCCGCTATGCCGCCCAGCCCGGCCTGTTCGGGCAGGCGCCGAACCGCTACCTGGAGAGCATGGCGCCGCGCCTGCGCCCCGGGATGCGCGCCCTGGCACTGGGCGATGGCGAGGGGCGCAACGGCCTCTGGCTGGCCCGGCAGGGGCTGGTGGTGACGGCGGTGGACTGGTCCGCCACCGGCATGGCCCGCGCGGCGGAAGAGGCCCGCGCCGGGAGCCTGCCGCTCACCGCCCTCACCGCCGACCTGACGCGCTGGGACTGGCCGGAGGGGCAGTTCGACCTGGTCGCCTGGATCTTCGTGCACCTGCCGCCCGCGGACCGCGCGGTGACGGCCGCCGGAGCCTGCCGCGCCCTGGCGCCGGGCGGGCTGCTGGTGCTGGAGGGCTTCACCCCCGCCCAGGAAGGCCGCCGCAGCGGCGGCCCGCGCGAGCCGAGCCTGCTCTGGACGCGCGCGGCGGCGGAGGAAAGCTTCGGCGGGCTGGAAAGGCTGGAATGCCTGGAAGGCACCGTGCGACTCGATGAGGGGCCGAAGCACCAGGGCGAGGCCGAGGTGCTGCGCGGCCTCTGGCGGAAGGGCGGCGCGCATTCATGAGAGGGGCTTTGCCCCTCTCATACTCTCCCCACCAAAGGCCTGAGGCCTTTGGAAACCCTTTCTGAAGGCGGGTGCAGGGGACCCCGTCCCCTGCCCAAGGGAAAGAAGGGGGGAGTTTGAGGGGGCAAAGCCCCCTCAACGGGCGGCGCGCGCCGCCAGGAAACCGCCCCCACTGACGAGCAGCGCCGCCACCGCCACCGGCCAGCCCGCCGCGCCGAATCCCGCCAGCAGCAGGAGCAGCGTGGAGGCCACCGGAATGCCATAGGCCAGCGTGCCGAGCAGGCGCGGGTCCCCGCGCTTCATGCCGAGGTCCCACAGGAAGAACGCCGCCCCCACCGGGCCAAGGCCCAGCAGCAGCAGCGCCAGCGCCTGCCGCGAATCGGGCCAGACCGTCGCCTCGAAGCCCAGATGCAGCACCCCGGCCAGGGCGGCGCTGGCTAGGCAGAAGCCCGCCACCGCCTCGGTCGGCACGGCGGCGAGGCGGCGGGCGGTGACGGAATAGCCAGCCCAGACCAGCGCCCCCGCCGCGGCGCAGAGGAAGCCCGCCAGGGCCTCGGGCGCGAATCGCGCGCCGCCGCCGACCAGCAGCGCGCAGCCGGCGAAGCCCAGCGCCACCCCCGCCAGCCGCCGCCCGCCGAGCGGCAGCCCCAGCACCGGCGCCGAGAGCAGCACCACCAGCAGCGGCCAGAGATAGTTCAGCAGATTGGCCTCCACCGCCGGGGCCAGGGCGAGGGCGGCGAAATACAGCGCGTGGTAGCCGAACAGCCCGCCCACCCCATGCGCCCAGGCCAGCCAGCCGGTGCCGCCGGCGGGGCCGAGCGCGCGCAGCCGCCCGCGCGCCGCCACCAGCGCCAGCCCCACCCCGCCGCCGATGGCCATGCCGATGGCCGTCATCTGCAGCGGCGGGATGCCCGCCCCCAGCTTGGCCAGCACGCCGAGGAAGGCCCAGAGCAGCATGGCGCCGATGCCGGCCCAGGTGGCGGCGTTCATGCCGCAACTCCCCGCCGCGCCGCGCGTTCCGCCGGGGCAAACCGCGAGAGGTCGATCATGGGATTCCTGGCCCGCACCGCCATCACCGCCTTCGCCTTCTGGTGCGCTGCCATGCTGGTGGGCGGCGTCAGCTTCAGCGGCCCCTTCACGCTGGTGGTGGCCGCCATCGTCTTTGGTGTTGTCAACGCGCTGATCCGCCCGGTGCTGATACTGCTGTCACTGCCGCTCAATATCATCACGCTCGGGCTGTTCACCCTGGTCGTCAATGCGGCGGTGTTCGGGCTGACGGCGCTGCTGATGCCGGGGATGCGGGTGGCGAGCTTCGGCGCCGCGCTGCTCGGCGCGCTGGTGGTGGCTCTCGTCTCGTGGATCGCCAGCCGCGCCATTGGCGGCCAGGAGGCGCCGGCGCGCTGATGCCCCCCGCCTTCACCCCCCGCCTTCACACGGATGGCGGGGTCCGGGGTAGCCCCGCTACCCCGGCGGAGGGGCCTGGGGAGGCGGAGCCTCCCCAGAGAATCTTCTTTTCGTCTGGGGAGGCAGAGCCTCCCCAGATATCTCAGTACATATGCTGCCCGCCATTGATGGACAGCGTGGACCCCGTGATGAAGTCGGCATCATCGGAGGTGAGGAAGCACACGCCGCGGGCGATATCCTCGGCGCGGCCGAGACGGCCGACGGGGATGCGGGCAATGATCTTGTGCAGCACATCCTCCGGCACGGCGCGGACCATCTCGGTGTCCACATAGCCCGGGGCGATGGCGTTGACGGTGATGCCGGAGCGCGCGCCTTCCTGGGCCAGGGCCTTGGTGAAGCCGTGGATGCCGGACTTGGCGGCGGCGTAGTTCACCTGGCCGTACTGGCCCGCCTGGCCGTTGATCGAGCCGATATTGACGATGCGGCCGAACTTGCGGGCGCTCATCCCCTCCCAGACCAGCTTCGCGAGGTTGAAGCAGGAGCCGAGGTTGGTGTCGATCACGTCATCCCACATCGTGCGGTCCATGCGCTTCATGGTGCCGTCGCGGGTGATGCCGGCATTGTTCACGAGGATCTCGATGGAACCGTGCTCGGCCTCGATCTTCGCCACCGCGGCCTTGCAGGCCTCGTAGTCGGAAACGTCGAACTTGATGGTCGGGATGCCGGTGCGCTCGGTGAAGGCGGCCGCGGCCGCGTCATTGCCGGCGTAGGAGGCCACCACCTTGCGCCCTGCCTTCTGCAGCTGCTCGCTGATGGCGGCGCCGATACCGCGCTGCCCGCCGGTGACCAGGGCGAGTCGTGCCATTGACAGTGTCCTCCTTCTGAAGTGTGGGCGGCCCCCCGGCCGCCCGGGCCATCGGATCACAGACCGGTGCCGGGCACCATGCGGCTATCTCGCAGGGCAACACGCGTGGCCGGTCCGTGAAGGGGGTCAGCGCGCCGGCAGGGCCTGGGCCCGGCCAGCGGCGGCGAATCGGCGTAGGCCCCGGGTGGCGGCCCATCCCCTTCCCCCCGTCGCGGGCCCGGCCGGGACGGCCAGGGGCAGCGCGGAAACCGGAAGACAGGACAGCCAGCCAAGCCAGGGACGCATGCGCGATTCGCTCTATCGGATTCGCAACAAGCCTATGGCGCGGCACCGGTGCCGCCAAGGCATCACGACTGCGATATCGTTCTTGAATCGTAAAGGAGACCGTGTTAATCACGAAAACGTGAGCAGGCCGGCAGCCGCCGGCGGCTCCATAAGTTTCTAAACGAATACGAAACGAAGAAGGTGTCCTCCGATGGCGTCCATCCTGCCCTTCTCCGTCACGGGAGAACGCCGTCCGCCCGCTCAGGTGGACCAGAGTGCGCTGCTGCTGATGCTTTCCTATGTGGAGGCCGAATGCCGCCGCATGGGCGCGGCGGAGGCGGCGCAGCACGCGGCTGCGGCGGCGGCGGCTCTGCCGGGCGGGATGCCCACCGCTCGGGGCAATTACCCCCGGCCGCACAATAGCTGAGGCCGGGCTGCCGCCGGGTCCGCCCCCGGTGGCCTCGCGGCGGCCGGGCCCCCTCTCCCGGCCGCCGCCTTTTTCCCAGCCCCCTGGCCTGTCCCCCCGTGGGCCGGGGGGCTGCCCTGCTGCCGGTGCAGCCGCGCTCGTTGCGCTTTACGCTGGCCGTCGCGCGCCAAGACGTGTAAGCGGCGGCCGCACTCCCCCCGTAACGGCAGGCTTTGATCCCATGGATACTCCGATTGCCGCGGTCCTCTGGACCCACCAGGCGCAGCGCGACCTCGCCGCCGTGCTCCGGCTGCTGGGCCATGCCGAGCGCTGCTGCGTCGAGGCCGGCTCTGAGGATGCCGCCAGCCTGATCGCCGAAGCCATGTCCGTCCTGGCGCGCGACGCCGCTGCCCGGAAGATGGCGGCCTAACCTTTTTCCAGGCTGCCGCCGTCTCCCGTCACGGCGGGACGCTGAACTGAAAAAAGTTTTTTGGTTCTTTTTTTCAAAAAAGAACTTTCTCCCGCTCCTCCCGCACTGGGGCGGGAAGCCCCTCCGGCTCCGGCCCCCCGGCCATCCAGTCGAGCAGTTCGACGGTATGGATGGCCGGCATGGCACCGCCCCCCAACTGCGTCAGGCAGCCGATATTGCCGCTGGCGATCACCGCGCCCCCGGTGCGGGACAAGTTCTCCAGCTTGCGCGCCTTGAGCTGCCCGGCGATCTCCGGCTGCATCAGGTTATAGGTGCCGGCCGAGCCGCAGCAGAGATGCCCCTCCACCGGCTCCTTCACTGTGAATCCGGCCTTCTGGAGCAGTTGCTTCGGCGCCGCCGTCACCTTCTGCCCATGCTGGAGGCTACAGGCGGCGTGATAGGCCACCACCAGCCCCGGCGCCGGGCGGCTGGGGGCATAGCCGAATTGCAGCAGCACCTCGGAAATATCCTTCGCCCG
This sequence comes from Roseomonas sp. GC11, assembly GCF_024437745.1. Lineage (GTDB taxonomy): Bacteria > Pseudomonadota > Alphaproteobacteria > Acetobacterales > Acetobacteraceae > Pseudoroseomonas. The sequence goes on from NZ_JANFNY010000069.1 coordinate 5,659, forward strand.
CGCCGCCACCGCCTGGGCGCGGGCGGCCCAGGGCTCCGGCTCGCTGCGGAACATGAAGCCGTAATCCTTCACCGTGGTGCCGCAGCCCGAGGCATTCACCACGATGGCGTCCAGCCCCGCGCCATCGATCTCGCGCGTCCAGGCGGCGATATTGGCGCGGGCCAGGGCCATGGCCGGGTCGTGCTGGCCCATATGGTGGTTGAGCGCGCCGCAGCAGCCCTGACCCTCGGCCACCACCACATCCAGCCCCATGCGCGTCAGCAGGCGAATCGTGGCGGCGTTGATGGAGGGGGCCAGGACCTGCTGCGCGCAGCCCGTCATCAGCGCCACGCGGCCGCGGCGCGGCCCCTCGGCGGGGTGGAGGCGCGGCGGCAGCGGGGCGGCGGCGGGCAGGCGTTCCGGCGCCAGTTCCAGCATGGCGCGCAGGCGGCGCGCCATCTGCCCCTGCCCCGGCACCAGCCCGCGCAGCGGCCGGGCCAGCCGCGCCAGGGCCAGCGCCGCGCGGAAGCGGCGCGGGTGCGGCAGCATCGCCCCCAGCAGCCCGCGCAGGGCGCGCTCCGGCCAGGGGCGGGTATAGGTCTCCTCGATATAGCGGCGGGCATGGTCCACCAGGTGCATGTAGTGCACGCCCGAGGGGCAGGTGGTCATGCAGGAGAGGCAGGAGAGGCAGCGGTCCACATGCTTCACCACCGATTCGGTGGCGGGCTGGCCGCTCTCCAGCATGTCCTTGATCAGGTAGATGCGGCCGCGCGGGCTGTCCAGCTCATCCCCCAGCAGCACGAAGGTGGGGCAGGTGGCCGTGCAGAAGCCGCAATGGACGCAGCTGCGCAGGATGGTGTTGGAGGCGCTGATATCAGCATCCGCCAGTTGCGCGGCGGTGAAATGGGTTTGCATGTTGGTCCGTCCCTCTTGCCCCCAGGGTGGCGGGGAAGGGCGGGCCGGGGCAAGCGTGTCAAGAAGGGTTCATCTTCCTTTACGGATCTGTCATAGGGCGCGGCCCTTTCTTTCGCCGCTGGAGCGCGCCGCGCAGATCATGGACCGCATTTTCCCCCCCAGCGCCTCGCCCGGCGGCCCCGCCGAGCCGCGCAGGCTGGAGCCCAGCCCCGCCCCAAATCAGGCGGGGCCGGCGGAAACCGCCCGCCTCGCCCGGCTGATGCAGATGTCGCGCCCCGCCGGCGCCACGCCCCGCAGCGAGGACAAGGCCTGAAGGTCAGCCTCGGCCCGGGTCAGAGAGGATGCGCGCACCAGGGACCTGCTCTTGAGAGGGGCTTCGCCCCTCTCAAACTCTCCCCACCAAAGGCCTGAGGCCTTTGGAAACCCATCTGTGAGTCCCCCTCCTCACCCCATCCGGCCGGGGTTCAGCAGGCCGGCCGGGTCCAGCGCCGCCTTCACCCGGGCGCCGATGGCGGCCAGGGGCGCCGGCTCCGGCGGCAGCACCGGCACCGCCATGCGCAGCGAATCGGGGGCGCGGAACAGGGTGAAGGTGCCGCCCGCCGCACGCGCCGCCGCCATCACCGCGCCATGCACCGCGATGCTGGCCGGCCCCGCCACCCAGACCAGCCCGCCGCCCCAGTCCAGCAGCAGCTTCGCCGGGAAGGCCGCGCGCAGCGCCGCCACCGCCGCCGCCGCCCGGCCGGGGCGCAGCGAGAGGCGCCACACCGCCTCCTCCGGCGCGGCGGCCAGCGGCCGGGCCTCGGCCACGGCGCACCACAGGGAATCGGCGCCCTCCAGCCGCGCCGCCTCCCCCCAGGGCGCCAGCACGCCGCGCAGCGCATCCCCCCGCCGCCCGAGAAACTGAAAGAAATCCTCAAGGCGCAGCAGGGCGGTGGGGCCGCTGAAGCCCTCCCCGCCCGCCGGCAGCAGCGCGGCGCCGCTGACGCCATAGGGGCTGCCGAGCCCGGCCGAGAGGGCCGCCACCCCCGCCGCCACATCCGCCACCGGCAGGGCCAGGGTCAGGCTGGCCTCGGGGCGCGGGACGAGCTTCAGGGTGATCTCGCTCAGCACCGCCAGCGTGCCGTGGCTGCCGGAGAGCAGCTTGCACAGGTCCAGCCCCGTGACGTTCTTGTGCACCCGCCCGCCGGAGCGGATGACCTCGCCATCCCCCGTCACGGCGCGCACGCCCAGCACCTGGTCGCGCAGCGCACCACCCACGCCGATGCGGCGCGGCCCGGACAGCCCCGCCGCCACCAGCCCGCCCAGCGTCGGCGGCGTCGCCACGCCGAACAGCGCGGCAAGGTCCGGCGGCTCGGCGGCGATCATCTGGCGGTGCCCGGCCAGGGCGGCCTCGATCTCCGGCAGCGTCGTCCCGGCGCGGGCGGAGAGCACCAGCTCCTGCGGGCGATACAGGGTGATGCCGGTCAGCGCGCGGGTGGACAGCGGGCGCGCCGCCCGCACCGGGCGCAGGCTGGCCGCGCGCCCGCCCAGCCCCTGCACCGCCAGGCTCTCCCGCGCCGCGAAGGCATCGCGCACCGCGCCGGCCAGTTCGGCCTCGCTGGCGGGGGCCTCGGCCCCGGGGGCGTTCAGGGGCGCGTTCAGGGCGGCGCTCATGCCACGCGCTCCAGCACCGGGTTGCCGGCCAGCGGAAAGACCTTCGCCGGGTTCAGCAGCCATTGCGGGTCGAAGGCCGATTTGATGGCGCGCTGCCGCGCCAGTTCCTCCGCCGTGAACTGCACCGGCATCAGGTCGCGCTTCTCCACCCCCACCCCGTGCTCCCCGGTCAGGCAGCCGCCCACCTCGACGCAGAGCTTCAGGATATCGGCGCCGAAAGCCTCGGCCTTGCGGAAGCTCTCCGGGTCATTGGCGTCGAACATGATGAGCGGGTGCAGGTTGCCATCGCCGGCATGGAAGATATTGGCCACCTTCAGGCCATAGGCGTCGGACATCTCCTGCATCCGCCGCAGCACGCGCGGCAATTCGCCGGTGGGGATGGTGCCGTCCATGCACAGATAGTCGGGGCTGATGCGGCCGACCGCGCCAAAGGCCCCCTTCCGCCCCTTCCAGATGGCCAGGGACTGCTCCGCCGTCTCCGCCACCCGCAGCGAGATGGGCGCGAACCGCCCGCAGATGTCTTTCAGCTTGTCCAGGAGGATGTCCTGTTCCTCCGCATTGCCCTCGACCTCGATGATCAGCAGCGCCTCGGCATCCAGCGGGTAGCCGGCCTGGGCGAAGGCCTCGCAGGCATGGATGGCCGGGCGGTCCATGAATTCCAGCGCGACCGGAATGATGCCGCTGGCGATGATGGCATCCACCACCTGCCCCGCCACCTCGTTGCTCGGATAGGCGGCGAGCATGGCCCGCGCCCCCTCCGCCGCGCGCAGGATGCGCACCGTGACCTCGGTGACGATGCCCAGCTGCCCCTCGCTGCCGGTGACCAGCCCGAGCCAGTCATAGCCCGCCGCATCCAGGTGCCCGCCGCCGAGTTGCAGCACCTCCCCCTCGATGGTGACGAAGGTGACGCCCAGCAGGTTGTTGGCGGTGACACCGTATTTCAGGCAATGCGCCCCGCCGGAATTCATCATGACATTGCCGCCGATCATGCAGGCGAGCTGGCTGGAGGGGTCCGGGGCATAGAAAAAGCCCTCCCCCGCCACCGCCTGGGTGATGGCGAGGTTGGTGACGCCCGCCTGCACCACGGCTAGGCGGTCGGCGTAATCCACTTCCAGGATGCGGTTCATCCGCATCAGGCCGATGACGATGCCATCTTCCAGCGGCAGCGCCCCGCCCGAGAGGCTGGTGCCCGCCCCACGCGGGATGATGCGGATGCCCTCCCGGTGGCAGTAGCGCAGCAGGGCGGCGACCTGCGCGGTCGTCTCCGGCAGCACCACGGCCAGCGGCGGCTGGCGATAGGCGGAAAGCCCGTCCGTCTCATAGGCGCGCAGCCGCACGGGATCGCCGATGACCCCCGCCCCGCGCGGCGAGTCGGGCACGATGGCGGCCAGCGCGGCGAGAATCGGGGCGCGGCGGGCCAGCACGGCCGGGTCGGGCCTGGGCAGTTCGATCATGGTCGGCATTCCCCCTTTGGCCAGGAGAATGCCCCTCCGCCGCGCGCCGCGGCAAGCACATGCGAAAACGACGCCGTGGCAGGGCCATGGCGTCGTTTTAGAGCGGAAGAACCGCTGCGGCCGCCCCGGAGGGAGGCCGCCCCGCAATCAGCCCTGGCGGGCCTTCAGGCGGGGGTTCTTCTTGTTGAGAACGTACATGCGGCCGCGGCGGCGGACCACAACGCAGTTCTTGTCGCGCGTCTTCGCGCTCTTCAGGCTGTTACGGATCTTCATCTGGGCACCCTCTTCGAGCGGGCGCGTTTAGGCTGTGGGGCCGCCGGTGTCAACAAGCGCGTGCATCCTTCGCTGTCCCCGACTCGCATCTTGCGAGGAGAAATTGATTTTTCAGGAAGAAAATTCTTTTTCTGAAGAAAAAGAAGAAAAAAGACTTTCTTTCAGGCTGCCGCCGTCTCCCGACCAAGCGGGACGCTGACTGAAAAAAGTTTTTTGGTTCTTTTTTTTCAAAAAAGAACATCTTCTCTTCAAGAATTCACAGCCTCCGCCACCGCCGGCGCCAGGCTGCGGAACTCCGCCGCGCGCGGGGAGCGGGCGCGCCAGGCGAGGCCCAGGCCGCGCGTCTGCGGCGTGTCCAGCGGCTTGAGCAGCACCGCGGCCCCGGCCAGCACGCCACCTTCCACCGCGAGTCGCGGCAGCAGCGTCACCCCCAGCCCGCCGGCCACCATCTGCACCAGCGTGTGCAGGCTGGTGGCGGCGAAACTGTCCTGGCTGACGGCGGCGTGCAGCCCGCAGGCGGCCAGGGTGTGGTCGCGCAGGCAATGGCCATCCTCCAGCAGCAGCAGCCGCTCGCTGCCCAGGGCGGCCACCGGCAGGCTCGGCTCCCCGGCGAGGCGATGGCCCTCCGGCAGCGCGGCCAGGAAGGGATCTTCCGCCACGCGCAGCGTCTCCGCCTCCGGCAGGGCGGCGGGGAGCGCGAGCAGGAGCAGATCCAGCCGCCCGGCGGCGAGGTCATCGGCCAGCCGGTCCGTCAGATCCTCGCGCAGCCAGAGTTGCAGGCGGGGAAAGGCGCGGCGCAGCACCGGCATCAGCCGCGGCAGCAGGAACGGCCCGATGGTGGGGATGACCCCGAGTCGCAGCGGCCCGGAGAGCGGGTCGCGCGCCGCCGCCGCCGTCTCCGCCACCGCCGCCAGGGCGGAGAGGGCATGGCGCGCCCGCTCCACCAGCTGCAGGCCCAGCGGGGTGAAGACCGGGCGCTTGGCGGGGCCACGCTCCAGGATGGCGGCATCGAGCTGCCGCTCCAGCGCGATGAGCCCGGCGGAGAGGGTGGATTGCGTGACCGCGCAGGCCTGCGCCGCCCGGCCGAAATGGCCCTGGTCGGCCAGGGCCACGAGGTAGCGGAGCTGCTGCGGGCTGGGGAGAAGGTTCATCGAATGGACCGATGATTTCGTCGAAAACTATTCATTGGCATGGTTGCGCTGCAACATACATAAGGAGGCACGTCACGGGGAGGGCAACACCCGGCCCGTGCCGCAGATCGCATGTTGCAGATCAGATGACAGGGGGTATCCAGAGATGCTGACGGTTGGTGACAAGTTTCCCGCCTTCAACCTGACCGCCGTGAAGGGTGGCGCCGAGGGCCTGGAAGGCCCGGGCAAGTCCTTCGTCGAGATCACCAGCGAGAGCGACGCCGGCAAGTGGAAGATCGTCTTCTTCTGGCCGAAGGACTTCACCTTCGTCTGCCCGACCGAGATCGCGGCCTTCGGCAAGCTGAACGGCGAGTTCAGCGACCGTGACGCGGTCGTCTATGGCGTGTCCACGGACAGCGAGTTCGTCCACCTGAACTGGCGCGTCTACAACAAGGACATCCACGACCTGCCCTTCCCGATGCTGGCCGATGTGAAGCGCGAGTTGTCCACGGCGCTCGGCATCCTCGACAAGAATGCGGGCGTGCCGCTGCGCGCCACCTTCATCGTCGACCCCGAGGGCACCATCCAGTGGGCCTCGGTGAACGGCCTGAATGTCGGCCGCAACCCGCAGGAAGTCGTGCGCGTGCTCGACGCGCTGCAGACGGACGAGCTGTGCCCCTGCAACTGGAACAAGGGCGGCGACACGCTGAACCCGGACCAGCTGTTCAAGGCCGCCTGATCCTGCCTGGCTGACGGGGCGGGGGTGGCCAGGCGCCGCCCCCTGCCCTCCCCCGCGCCCGCATCCCGGCCGGAGCCTGCTCCGGTGCCCCCCGGGATGTGCCGGCGCGCGGCGCCCGGGCCTGCCCGGGCCATCCCTTTCCCACATCCTTGCCGTTTTTCAGACCGGAGGAGTCCTTCGCATGTCGCTCGAAGCCCTGCGCGCCAGCCTGCCCGACTATGCCCGCGACCTGAAGCTGAACCTGGGCAGCCTGGCCACCGAGCCGGTGCTGACCGAGCAGCAGCGCGCCGGCAGTTTCGTGGCCAGCGCCATCGCCAGCCGCAACGCCGCGGTGACCAAGGCCATCCTCGCCGAGTTCGGCCCGCAGCTTTCGGCCGAGGCGCTGGTGGCCGCCAAGGCCGCCGCCGCCATCATGGGCATGAACAACGTCTATTACCGCTTCACCCACCTGGTGGGCGGCGACTATCCGGGCCTGCCGGCCAAGCTGCGCATGAACGTCATGGCCAAGCCGGGTGTCGAGAAGGTGGATTTCGAGCTGTGGTCGCTCGCCGTCTCCGCCATCAATGGCTGCGGCATGTGCATGGAGAGCCACGAGAAGGTGGTCCGCCATGGCGGGCTGAGCAGCGAGCAGGTGCAGGCCGCCGTCCGCATCGCCGCCGTCGTCCATGCCGTGGCCGGCGTGGTGGATGCCGAGGAAGCCCTGGCCGCCTGATTTCCGGCCCCTTTCTCAGTACCCGGGGGAGAGCCCTTCGCCTCCCCCGCTCCTCCCCCCGCCTCTCCGGGCGGGGGTCATCAGCCCCGTCTTAACCGGGGCGGGGGAATATCCTTCCCCTGGGCGCGGCTCTCAGAGCCCGGACCGCCTCTTTCTGCCGCTTTTCGCAGCATTTTTACCCCCGACGGGCATAACCCGTTCGCGACATGCGTTCATCGCATGGGGTCCCGCCGAAAATGCAGGCAATTTTTCTGCTGCACCGCGAAAAACTGCTTGCATACGAACGATCACCATCCTATCTTCCATCTCGCAGCAGCACAGTACGCTGTGTCGCTGTCTTTCTTGGACGTTTCCTCCCTAAACTCGGCGGTGCCATCTGGCACCGCCTCTTTTTTTTCCGGCTCCTGCTGCACCAGCCTGCCGCCGTCTCACACAGGACAGCGCGCCAACCGGAAAAAGTTTTTTGGTTCTTTTTTTCAAAAAAGAACGCTTCTTCCTGAAATTCTCAGCCCCGCAGGAAGGCCCAGTCGGCTTCCGCCAGGGCGGCCATCATCGCCGTCAGGTCGCCGCGCAGGCGCTCCATCTCCGGCAGGCGCTCGATGGCGGCCTCATCCATGTAGAGGCCGCGGGCGATCTCGATCTGCAGCACATGCACGGATTCGCGCGGGCGGCCGTAATGGCGGGTGACATAGCCGCCGGCATAGGGATCGTTGCGCCGCACCCGGTAGCCCATCTGCCAGAGCAGTTCCTCCACCCGGCGCACGGCGCGGCTGGCGCAGGCGGTGCCGTGGGCATCGCCCAGCACCATGTCCGGCGCGTTCGCCCCATGCGCCGGATGGGCGGGCATGGAGTGGCAGTCGATCAGCAGGCAGCAGCCGAAGGCCTCGCGCGTTTCGGCGATCAGCGCGGCCAGGGCGGCGTGGTAGGGCTGCCAGCAGCGCTGGATGCGGCTTTCCGCCTCGCTGAAGGGCAGGCGGCGGCGATAGACCGGCTCGCCATTGGAGACGACGCGGGCGATGGTGCCGAGCCCGGCCCCGACGCGCGGGCTGGCGCTGTTCACCCAGGCCGGCAGCGGCCCGTCGAACATGGTGGGGTCCAGTTCCCAGGGCTCACGGTTGGCGTCGCAATAGACGCGGGGGAAGGTGGCGGCCAGCAGGGGCAGCCCGAGATCCGGCGCGGCGGCGAAGAGTTCCTCGACGAAGCTATCCTCGGAGCGGCGCACGGCCAGCGCGTCCAGCCGGGATTCCGCCAGGAATTCCGCGGGGTAGTGCCGCCCTGAATGCGGCGAGGCGAGCACCAGCGGCGCGCGCTGCCTGGCCGGGCGCGACATCACGAAGGGGCCGGGCGCGGCCTGCCCGGCGAGAAGCGGCATTGGAAGATCCATGGTCTTCTCCCATCAAGCCACAGCGCGCCGCCGCTGTCACGACTCGGCCAGGGGCCGGTTTTTTTTCATTCCCTTGCGCACACCCCCTTGCCCCACCCGGCGCATCCGGGCTAATGCCCCGGCCACACCGGCGGGGCGCGTAGCTCAGCGGGAGAGCGTCCCCCTGACACGGGGAAGGTCACAGGTTCAATCCCTGTCGCGCCCACCACCGGTTTTCCTCCCTGACAAGCTGGCATCATCGAGGCAACAGGCCCAGGCCGCGCCATGCCCGCCGCATGACAGGCGCCGCGTTTCCGGCATAAGAAACGGGTATGGAAACCATCCCGTCCCTCCTGCCCACGCCGCCTGCCGCCGAACCCGCACGGCCGGCCGCCGCGGACGTGGCCAAGCCTGCCGCTGCCACGCCTGCCCCGCCCACACCTGCCCCTCCCGCGCCCGTCCCTCCAGCGCCGGCCGCCGCGCCGCCCGTGGCCCAGCCCGCGCCCGCCCCGCCGCCCGCCCTGCTGACGGCCGAGGCGGTCAGCACGATGCTGCGCATGCTGCTCGGCCGTGGCCCGCGCAGCGCCGAGGAGCTGGCCGAGCTGCGCCACCATCCGGACACCGCCGCCCTGCGCAACACCCTGCTGCGCGGCCCGGAATTCACCCGCCTCTACCGCGCCGCCACCAAGCAGAGCGCGGGCTACGCCATGCCGCTCTTCATGCTGGCGCCGCCGGAAGACCCCAAGGTGCCCTGGTGCTTCCAGGACCCCAGCCTGGCCGAGCCGGTCAGCCAGCTCTGCACCGCCGCCCAGATGCAGGAGCCGGCGCACCAGCAATGGAGCCGCTTCACCCGCAGCCCGCCGCGCCCGCACCGCAAGCAGTGGGAATTCTCCTGGATCCTCGCGGCGCTGAACCGGGCGGAGATGCTGCGCCCCGGCCTCTCCGGCCTCGGCTTCGGCGTGGGGCGGGAGCGGCTGCCGAGCGCCCTGGCCAATCTCGGCCACCGCATCGTCGCCAGCGACGCCCCGCCGGAACTCGCCGCCGTGCAGGGCTGGGCCACCACCAAGCAGTACAGCGACTCCCTGGAGCAGCTCTTCAAGCCGGAACTGATCGACGCCGCCAGCTTCGCCGAGCGCGTCACCTTCCGCCCGGTGGACATGAACGCCATCCCGGACGAGCTGCGCGGCTTCGATTACTGCTGGTCCGCCTGCGCGCTGGAGCATCTGGGCTCGCTGCAGCACGGGCTGGACTTCGTGCGCAACAGCCTGGAGACGCTGCGCCCCGGCGGCCTGGCGCTGCACACCACCGAGTTCAACCTGGGCAGCAACGAGCAGACCCTGGAGTCCCGCGGCCTCAGCCTCTACCGCAAGCGGGACATCGAGGCCCTGGCCAGCCGGCTGGTCGCCGAGGGGCATGAGGTCTGGCCGCTGAACTTCCACCCCGGCCATGCCCTGGGCGATGTCTATATCGACACCCCGCCCTTCTCGACCCCGCATGTGAAGCTGCAGGCGGCGGGGCATGTCGTCACCTCGATCGGCCTCGCCGTGCGGCGCCGGGGCTGAGCGGAGGGAGCGGATGCCAGGGTTTCGCTGCACCGCATCAATGTTTTAAGCAATAAACAGTCTCGCGAAGCGCAAAAATCTTACCAAAAATAAGAAAGAGCACTCTTGACCCCCACGGCGCGGCGACGCAAACGGGACAGCGGACGCAGCGCCGCGCCAAGGGGAGAAACGATCATGCACCGCCGCCATCTGCTTCTGGCCTCGGCCGGAGCCCTGGCCATCCCTGCCCTGGCGCCCTCCGCCGCGCGGGCGCAGGCGGCGGTGACCATGCGCCTCTCCCACCAGTTCCCGCCCAGCCACCAGCATGCCGGCATCCTCGCCGCCTTCGCCGAGCGGGTGAAGGCGAAGAGCCAGGGCGCCATCGATGTGCAGGTCTTCCCGGCGGAACAGCTGGCCCGCGCCGGGGAGAACTTCCCGGCCGTGGCGCGCGGCGCCTTCGAGGCGGCGGCGGCGGTGAATTTCCAGTGGGGCAACACGCTGCCGGAAATGAACGTGCTGACCCTGCCCTATCTCTTCACCGAGCTGGAGCGGATCCGCAAATTCCCCGGCTCCCCGGCGGCGCAGCTGCTGGAAGGGCTGCTGCAGAAGCGCGCGGTGCGCAACCTGATGTGGCTCTACACCACGCGGCAGGCCATCTTCACCAGCAACCGCAAGCCGCTCCTCACCACCGAGGACTTCAAGGGCCTGAAGATCCGCGGCCTGAACGCGCTGACCGACCACGCGCTCTCCGCCGTCGGCGCCGCGCCCTCCTCCATGCCAGGGCCGGAGGTGCCGCAGGCGCTGCAATCCGGCGTGCTCGATGCCGGGCTGACCGATATCTCCGCCGCCGTCTCCCGCCGCTTCTACGAGTTCCAGAAATACGGCACCGTGGCGCCGTGGTTCTGCGTCTTCACCCATGTCTATGTGAACCCGCGCTGGTTCGACGGGCTGAAGCCCGAGCACCGCGCCATCATCCAGGCCGAGGCCGCCCAGGCCGAGCACGACCAGGTGCCGCTGACCGAGCAGGTCGCCACCCAGGCCGCCGTCGAGCTGCAGGCCAAGGGCATGGCGGTGCATGTGCAGTCCGAGGAGGAGCGCGCCGCATGGAGCGCCGCCATGCAGAAGCCGGTGCTGGATGCCTTCCTGCGCCTCGCACCCGAGAATGGCGCGCGCGCCATCGAGGCCCTGCGTGCGCTGTGAGGCGCGGAGCCTGACGGGCCGCCGGCGGTGAGCACGCCCATGGGGGGCATGCCGGCGGGGGGCACGCTGGCGCAGCTTCTGGCCGGCCTCGCCCGCTGGGTGGCGCTGGCCGCCGCCATGGCGGGGGGCCTCGCCACCCTCGCCTGCCTCGCGCTGATCTGCTGGTCCGTCGCCGCGCGCTACCTCGCCGGGCAGCCGCAGCCCTGGATCGACAAGGCGGCGGGCTGGCTCGTCGTCGCCCTCGTCCTGCTGGCCGCGCCCGAGGCGCAGCGCCGCTTCGAGCATATCGGCGTCGATGTGCTGACCAACCGCCTCTCCGGCGTGGCCGCGCGCGGGGCGCGGCTGCTCGGCACGCTCTCGGTCGCCCTCGTCGCCGCCATCCTGCTCGATGCCGGGCTGGAGACGGTGGCCTTCAGCCGCATGATCGGCCTGATGACCGAGATCGAGGGCATCCCCGTCTGGTGGATCCAGGCGCTGCTGCCGCTCGGCGCGGCGCTGCTGCTGCTGGTGGCACTGTCACAGTCGCTGATCCTGGCGCTGGGCCAGAACCCGGAATTCCTGCCCGACGGGGCGGAGGAACTGCCGCGCGACAGCCTCGCGCGCGGCGAGTAGCCCCACCCCCTCCCCCGCCTCTTTCCCCGCGGCTTCCAAGGACCGACCATGACCTTCCTGGCCCTGCTCGCGGCGCTCTTTGTCGTGCTCTATCTCGGGCTGCCGATGTTCGCGGCGCTCTTCCTGCTGCCGCTCGGCGTGCTGCTCTGGGTGGAGGGCGGCCTGCCCGCGCTGGGGGAGCTGGTGATCGGCCAGCTCGATGGCTACCTGCTGGTGGCCATCCCGCTCTTCATGCTGATGGCGCATATCATGGTGCGCGGCCGGGTGGTGGATGACCTCTATGGCGCCGCCTTCGCCCTGCTGCGCGGCGTGCGCGGCGGGGTCGGCATCGCCACCGTCGCCGCCTGCACCATCTTCGCCGCCATCTCCGGCTCCTCCGTCGCCACCGCGCTGACGGTGGGCAAGATCGCCATCCCGCAGATGCTGCGCTACGGCATGAGCCGCAAGGGCGCCTTCGGCGTCGTGGCGGGCGGCGGCACGCTCGGCATCCTCATCCCGCCCTCGGCGCCGATGGTGCTCTATGCCTATGTCACCGAGACCAGCGTGGGCGCCCTCTTCCTCGCCGGACTGATCCCGGGGCTGATGATGGCGGCGATGTTCGCCCTCTACTGCTACCTCACCGAGGGCCGCGCCATCGCCCCGGCGGACGAGGCCGCCCCGGCGCCCGAGGCTGGGGCGCCCGAGGCTGGAGCACCCGGGGCTGTCCCCCCGCTGCGCGCGCTGCGCCGCGCCGGGTGGAGCCTTTCCCTGCCGGTCTTCGTCCTCGGCGGCATCTATATGGGCGTCTTCACCGCCACCGAGGCGGCGGGCACCGGCACGCTCTACGCCCTGCTGATCGCCGCCCTGATCTACCGCACCCTGACCTGGAAGGATTTCCTGGACGGCGTGGGCGAGGCCACGCGCACCAGCGCCATGCTGCTGATGATCATCGCCGCCGCCGCCATCTATGGCTACATGCTGACGAAGCTGCGCGTGCCGCAGGAACTGACGGCGCTGGTGCTGGACTGGGGCCTCTCCCGCACCGGCTTCCTCGTCGCCATGATGGTGCTGCTCTTCCTGCTCGGGCTGGTGCTGGAGAGCTTCTCGATCATCCTGCTCACCATGCCGGCGATCCTGCCGGTGATGGCGCAGTTCGGCATCGACAAGGTGTGGTACGGCGTGCTGCTGACGCTCTCGCTGGAAATGGCGCTGATCTCGCCGCCGGTGGCGATGAACCTCGTGGTCATCAAGGCCATCACCGGCGCCCCGCTGGAGGAGGTCAACCGCGCCATCATCCCCTACATGCTGATGCTGGCGCTGGGCACGGCGATCCTGATCGTTTTCCCCGGCATCGCGCTCTGGCTGCCGCGGATCGCGGGCTATGCCGGCTGATGGCGGCGGGCCGGGGCGCGGGCGCCCCGGCCCTGCGGCGCGTCAGCCCTGCGGGGCCGTGGCGCGGAGGCGGGTGGCCAGGCTGGTGGCGTCGTCCGGGTCGCTCGCATCATGGTTGCGGCTGACCGGCATCGGCACCGCCAGCGGGCTTTCCTCCGGCGCGGCGTTGCGGCCCACCGGGCCGGGGATCACGCTATCCCCCTGATGCATCCGGCTGACCGCCATGGCCTGGGCGAGCGGGCTGCCCTCGATCGCGGTCTTGTTCGCATCGGCGGCCTGGGCCAGCGCCGGCAGCGCGGCGGCCATGCCGGCCAGGCCCAGGGCACGCAGGGCCATGCGCAGGCCCAGGCGGGTGAAGGAAGTGTGCATGTCTTTCCCCATCGCGGTGTTCGTTGTTCCCGGCGATGCAGGGGAAATAGTCCGCCGCCCGGCCGCGTCCAGGCGGCGTTACCCATTGGTCCAACTTGCAAAGCGGCGTAACAGGACTGTGGTGTTTTCAGGAATTTCAGATTCTTCTTTTTCTGAAGAAAAAGAAGCAAAAAGACTTTTCTCAGTTTGGCGTCCCACCTCAGGCCAAAGGCGGGACGCCCCCTGAAAGACGTTTTTTGGTTCTTTTTTTCAAAAAAGAACGCTCTTTTCTAAGCCGCCTCCGCCACCGACAGCACCGCGCGCAGCGCCGCCACCAGATCGGCGATCATCGCATCCGTGTGGAAGGGCGTGGCGCAGAGGCGCAGCCGCTCCGTCCCGCGCGGCACGGTGGGGTAGTTGATGGGCGTGACATACAGCCCATGCTCCTCCAGCAGCCGCCGGGCCACGGCGCGGCAGCGGTCGGCCCCGGGGACGGGGATGGGCACGATATGGCTCTCGCTCGGCAGGCGGGGCAGGCCGGCGGCGTCCAGCGCGGCCTTCAGCGCGGCGGCGCGGCCGGCCATGCGGGCGCGCAGCGGCGCGTCCTGGCGGATCTGCCGGATGCTCGCCAGCGTCGCCGCCAGCACCGTGGGCGGCAGCGCCGTGGTGAAGATCAGCCCGCCGGCGACGGAGCGGATATAATCCACCCAATCCGTCTCCCCGGCGATATAGCCGCCATAGACGCCGATGCCCTTGGACAGCGTGCCCTCGATCATGTCGATGCGGTGGCTGGCGCCGTCGCGCTCGGCGATGCCCGCGCCCTGCGGGCCGTAGAGGCCGACGGCGTGCACCTCATCCAGATAGGTGATGGCGCCGTATTTCTGCGCGAGGTCGCAGAGGTCATGCAGGGGCGCGATATCCCCTTCCATGGAATAGACGCTCTCGAAGGCGATGACCTTCGGGCTGGCCGGATCCGCCGCGCGCAGCAGCTCTTCCAGATGGGCGAGGTCGTTATGCCGCCAGATATGGCGCTTCGCCCCGCTGCGCCGCATGCCGTCGATCATCGAGGCATGGTTCATGGCGTCGGAAAACACCTCCATCCCCGGCAGCGCCGTCAGCAGGGTGGAGAGCGCGGCCTGGTTCGCCATGTAGCCGCTGCCGAAGAGCAGGGCGGCGGGCTTGCCGTGCCAGTCGGCCAGTTCGGCCTCCAGCCCGGTATGCAGGGGCGAGGTGCCGGAGATATTGCGCGTCCCCCCCGCCCCGGCGCCATGCAAGGCGGCGGCCCCGGCGGCGGCCTCGCGCACCGCCGGGTGGCTGCCCATGCCGAGATAGTCGTTGGACGACCACACGACGATCTCGCGCCCCTCACCCGGCCCTGCGCCCGGCTGATGCCAGCGATAGACCGGAAAGCGGTCGGCCAGTTTTTCCAGCCGTGCGAAGTCGCGGTAGCGGCCTTCGGCGCGGAGCGTGTCGAGATGCCGCGCGCAATGGGCGCGCAGGGTCTGCCGTGTGTCCATGCGCCGATAAATAGAACAACCTTCCTTTCCGTGCAGGTTTTCATGGAGAGGTTTTCAGGGGCAGGTTTTCATGCCGGCCCGGCAGCCCAGGGCGCGGAAACCCAAAGGGGGTTTCCAAAGGCCTCAGGCCTTTGGTCGGGAGAGTTTGAGAGGGGCGAAGCCCCTCTCAAGACCTTTCAGCCCGCCGAATGTTCAGCCCAGCAGCGCGCGCAGCCCCTCGCGATAGCTGGGGTAGCGCCAGACCAGCCCGAGCCGCGCCTGGGTGCGCGCGCTGCTGATGCGCCGGTTCTCCGCCCAGAAGCTGCGCGCCATCGGCGACATGGCGGCGAAGGCGGCCTCGAAAGGCAGCAGCGGCGGCGCCTCCACCCCCAGCAGCCGGGCGGCCTCGGCCACCACATCGGCATTCGCGGCCGGCAGGTCGTCGGCCAGATGCAGCACGCGCGCCCCCTCCGGCCGCCCCCCCGACTGTGCGGCAGCGGCCAGCACGGCGCGGGCGATATCCCCGACATGGATGCGGGAGAACATCTGCCCCGGCCTGTCCACCCGCCGGGCGCGCCCGGCGCGCAGATCCTCCAGCGCGTTGCGGCCGGGGCCATAGATGCCGGCGGTGCGCAGCAGGTCCAGCGCCACGCCGCGCGGCGCCAGCGCGGCGCGCCAGGCCGCCTCCGCCTCCAGCCGGCGGCGGGAACGCTCCTGGCCGGGGGCGGGGGCCGTGTCCTCCTCCACCCAGCCGCCGGCGCGGTCGCCATAGACCCCGGTGGTGGACATATAGCCGACCCAGCGCAGCCCCGGCGCCGCCGCCACCGCCGCGGCATGGGTGGACAGCACCGGGTCCGCCCCCGCCTCCTCCGGCCCGGCGGTGACCAGCAGATGCGTGGCGGCGCGAATCGCCGGCCCCGCCTCGGCGAAGGGCAGCACCCGCACCCCCTCCGGGGCGCCGGGGCGCGGCACGCGCATCGTGCCCGCCACCGGCAGGCCGGCCGCCACCGCCGCGCGCGCCACCGCCATGCCCGAATAGCCGAGCCCCAACACCAGCAGCATCCTGCCTCTCCACCCTGTCATGGACACCATGTGGCGCGGCGCCGCGCGGAGGGCTAGAGTGCCGCCATGCGAGCCCCCCTCCGCAACGCGCTGCTGGGCGTGTTCGCCGCCGCCATGCTGACCGCGCTTGCCGGCGGCGCCTTCCTGCTGCACGCCCCCTCGATGCCCGAGGCGGCCGAAACCGGCACCGCGCCCTCGGCCGACAACCTCCCCCTGCCGCCGGAGCCGCCCCGCATCTCCGACGCGCCCGAATACGAGGCCTGCCTCGACCTGCTCCGCGCCGACCCGGAAGGCGCCCTCACCCGCGCCACGGAATGGGAAGGACAGGGCGGCGGCGACCCGGCCCGGCACTGCCTCGCCCTCAGCCTCATCGCCCTCGGCGAGCCGGAGCGCGCCGCGCCGCGGCTGGAGCGCCTGGCCGCCACCTCCACCGCCGGCACCCCGGCCCGCGCCGCCATCTACGCCCAGGCCGCCCAGGCCTGGATGATGGCCGGTGACAGCATCCATGCCTACGGCGCCACCACCCTCGCCCTCAGCCTGACGCCGGACGACACCGCCCTGCTGGTGGACCGCGCCATCGCCGCCGCGGGAATCAACCGCTACGCCGATGCCCTGCTCGACCTCGACCACGCCCTGGCCACCGACAGCAGCCGCACCGAGGCCTGGGTCTTCCGCGCCGCCGCGCTGCGCCACCTCGACCGCACCGACGAAGCCCTGCGCGACATCGAAACCGCCCTGAAGCTCGATGGCCGCAATGCCGAGGCCTTCCTGGAACGCGGCATCCTCCGCCAGCTCAAGGGCGACTCGGCCGGCGCCAGGGCGGATTGGACCCTCGCCGTCCAGCTCGCCCCTGACAGCATGGCCGCCGATCTCGCCATGCAGAACCTCGCCCTCAATGAGGCGGGGCCGGTCCGGCGGTAAGGCAGCCAGCGGTCAGACAGAAAGAAAAAGTTCTTTTTTGGAAAAAAGAACCAAAAAACTTTTTCCAGTGCAGCGTCCCGCCATGCCGGGAGACAGCGGCAACCTGAAAAAGAGTCCCGCCTGGACGGGAGACAGCGGCAGCCTGAAAAAGAGTCCCGCCTAGACGGGAGACAGCGGCAGCCTGAAAAAGAGTCCCGCCTGGACGGGAGACGGCGGCAGCCCGAAAAAGAGTCCCGCATGGACGGGAGACGGCGGCAGCCCGAAAAAGAGTCCCGCCTGGACGGGAGACGGCGGCAGCCTGACAGAAAAATTAGGGGCGTTGGGCGCGCTGGCTCATCAGGCAGGCCACCACCACGATCGCCGCACCCGCCAGTGTCGCCGGCTGCGGCAGCACACCCCACAGGGCGAAATCGGCCAGCACCGCCCAGAGCAGCGCGGAGAATTCCAGGGGGGCCAGCTGCGCCACGCTCGCCCGGCGGAAGGCGGCGGCGAGGCAGATCGTCGCGCCACCGGCCAGAAGGCCGTTGAGGGAAAGCCAGAACAGGTCCCACCCCCCCGGCGCCACCCAGCCCCACAGGGTGAAGGGCAGCAGCACCAGCCCGCCCGGCAGGGCGGACCACAGGATCAGCCGCGCAATGCCCGGCTCATCGCGCAGGCGGCGGTTGATGGTCAGCACCGTCGCATAGCTCATCGTGCCGAGCAGGGCGTAGAAATAGGCCAGCAGGCTGCCCCCGGCGGAGAGGCCAGGGGCCATCGCCACCAGCACGCCCAGGAAGCCCACCCCGCTCCACAGCCAGACGGCGCGCGGCAGCGCCTCCCCCAGCACCAGCGCCGCCAGCGCCAGCGTCATGAAAGGCGCGGTGAAGTAGACGAGGTAGCCCTCGGCCAGCGGGATCTCGCGCAGCGCCAGGAAGAAGCCGACCGCCGAGCCAAGCATGCCACCCGCCCGCAGCAGGTGCAGCAGGGGGTGGGCGGTGCCAAGCGGGCCGCCCACCCCGGGCCGCAGCAGCCGCGCGGCGAAGAGCAGCAGCAGCATCACCACCTGGCGGATCAGCACCACCTGCGCCACGGAATAGGAGCCGGCCAGCAGCTTGCTGTTGGCATCCAGCGCGGCGAAAAGCCCCAGCGCGCCCAGCAGCAGCAATGGTCCCTGCACGATCCTGATTCCCCCGGCCCGGAAGTCCTGGCTTCTCGGGCGGCGCGGGCGCCACGTCAATTGCCGCGCGGCGGCGGCGGGGTTGCGATTCCCGGCCTTCCCCTGCGCGGCGCGGCGGGGCACAAGCGGGACGCCATGACCCCCGCCCTCGCCTCCGCCCTGATGCCGCTGATGCGCGGCCTCGACCCCGAACAGGCGCACAACCTGGCGCTGAAGGCCCTTGCCCTCGGCCTCGCCGGCGCCGATGCCACGCCGGACGACCCGGTGCTGGCCACCACCGCCCTCGGCCTCGCCTTCCGCAACCCGATCGGGCTGGCGGCGGGGTTCGACAAGAACGCGGTGGCCGTCGCGCCGCTGATGCGCCTGGGCTTCGGCTTCGTCGAGCCGGGCACCACCACGCCGCGCCCGCAGGCGGGCAACCCCCAGCCGCGCCTCTTCCGGCTGGTGGAGGATGCGGCGGTGATCAACCGCATGGGCATGAACAATGAGGGGGTGGAGGCCTTCGCCCGCCGCCTCGCCGCGCTGCGCCGGCCGCTGCCCGCCGTGCTCGGCGCCAATATCGGCATCAACAAGGAAGGCGCCGATCCGGAACGCGACTACCCCGCCCTCTACCGCGCCGTGGCGCCGCAGGCGGATTACGTCACCATCAACGTCTCCTCCCCCAACACGCCGGGGCTGCGCGACCTCCAGGGCGAGGCGAAGCTGGCCGCCATCCTCGCCGCCGTCGCCGCCACCCGGGCGGAGCAGCCGCACCAGCCCCCCGTGCTGGTGAAGATCGCCCCCGACCTCGCCGATGACGCGGTGCCCGCCCTGGTCGAGACCTGCGTGGCGCATGGCGTGGCGGGGCTGATCGTCAGCAACACCACCATCGGCCGCCCGGCCAGCCTGCGCAGCGCCCACAAGGGCGAGACCGGCGGCCTCTCCGGCCAGCCACTCTTCGAGCCTTCCACCGCCCTGCTGCGGCGGGTCCATGGCCTGGCCGGCGGGCGGCTGACGCTGATCGGCTGCGGCGGCGTGTCCAATGGCGCGCAGGCCTATGCCAAGATCCGCGCCGGCGCCGCGCTGGTGCAGTTCTATGCCGCCTTCGCCTATGCCGGCCCGGCCCTAGTCGGCCGCGTCAAGCAGGAGCTGGCCGCGCTGCTGAAGCGCGACGGCTTCGCCCATCTCCACGAGGCCGTAGGAGCCGATGCCCGATGAAGATCCTGGAAAGCGTGGCCCCGCTGGCCGAGAGCCATGACGGCTTCGTCCTCGATATCTGGGGCGTGCTGCATGACGGGGCGCAGCCCTATCCGGGCGTGCCCGAGGCGCTGCGCGAACTGCGCGCCCGCGGCAAGCGCATCGTGCTGCTCTCCAACGCGCCGCGCCGCTCCTGGTTCGTGGCGAAGCAGCTCGAAGGCATGGGGCTGGGCGGGGAATTCTTCGACGGCATCGTGACCAGCGGCGAGGTCGCCTGGACCCTGCTGCGCGACAAGACGCATCCCTGGTTCTCCCGGCTCGGCCAGCGCGCCTTCCATATCGGGCCGGAGCGTGACCTCTCGGTGATCGAGGGCCTGGGCATCACCCTGGCGAAGCACCCGGCCGAGGCGGATTTCCTGCTCAACACCGGCCCCGAGCCGGAGCGCGGGCCACAGAGCGTCGAGCCCTACCGCGCCGAACTCACCGCCTGCGCGGCGGCGGGGCTGCCCATGCTCTGCACCAACCCGGACCGCGCCGTCATGGTCTCCGGCCAGAAGCTGATCTGCGCCGGCGCCCTGGCCGATGTCTACCTGGCCCTGGGCGGCGATGTGCTGGAGATCGGCAAGCCGGACGCCATGGTCTATGAGACGGTGCTGGCCACCCTGGCCCTGCCGAAGGACAGGATCGTGGCGATCGGCGACACGCCGCACACCGATCTGGCCGGGGCGGAGGGCGTCGGGATCGCCGCCGTCTGGGCGCTGACCGGGCTGGCAGGGAACCATTTCGGCCCCAATCCGGCGCCGGAAGCCCTGGCGGCCGAGGCCCGACAGGAAGGGGTCAAGCCGCTGGCGGCGCTGCGCAGCCTGCGCTGGTAAGCGCGGCGCCTGAGGGGGCTTCGCCCCCTCCCCCCATCAAGGGGACGCACAACTGGGTTTCCAAAGGCCTCAGGCCTTTGGTCGGGAGAGTTTGAGAGGGGCAAAGCCCCTCTCAAGACCACGCACGGCGTGGGGCGCACGGCTGACCTGGCCCGCCCGCCTTCCCCCCGCCCGCCTCTGCCCATACTCTGCCCGCCATGAGCCCGCGCGACCTGCCCCGTGAGACCATTCCGCCCCAGGCCACCGCGCGGCGCGTGCCCGAGACATGGCTGCTGACGCTGCTGATGGGCCTTGGCCCTTTCAGCATGCAGATCCTCATTCCCTCGCTGCCGCTGCTGGCCACGCTGTTCGCCGTGCCTTACGCCCAGGTGCAGCTGACGCTGACGGTCTATCTGGTCGGCATCGCGCTGGGGCAGCTCATCTATGGGCCGATGTCGGACCGCTTCGGGCGGCGGCCGGTGCTGATGGCCGGGCTGGTGATTTATGTGCTGGGCTCGGCGGCGGCGCTGCTGGCGCCCACGGTGGGGTGGCTGACCCTGGCGCGGGCGGCGCAGGCGGCGGGGGGCTGTGCCGGCATGGTGCTGACGCGCGCCATCATCCGCGATGTCTTCCCGCGCGATCAGGCGGCCAGCAAGATCGGCTTCGTCATGATGGGCATGACGGTGGCGCCCATGCTGGCGCCGCTGCTGGGGGCGGAACTCGCCGCGCTCTTCGGCTGGCGCAGCATCATGGTGGCCTGCCTCGGCTTCGGCGTGGCGATGCTGCTGCTGGCCCGCCGCCTGCCCGAGACCCTGGGCGAGGCGCAGCCCCTGCCCGGCCTCGCCGGCATGGGGCGGGCCTATCTCCAGCTGCTGATGCTGCGCAGTTTCCGCTGCTACACCGCCATCACCACCTGCACCACCGGCGTCTTCTTCGCCTTCATGGCCGGCGCGCCACGGGTGATGATGGACGGGCTGGGCTATACGCCGCGCGGCTATGCCACCGCCTTCATGCTGATCTCGGTGGCCTATGGCGCCGGTTCCTTCCTGGCCGGGCGCTATTCGGTGAAGCTCGGGCTGATGCGGATGCTGGGGGCGGGGCTGGTGGTCTGCACCCTGGCCACCCTGGCCGGGGTGGCGGCGCAGGCGCTGCTGCCGCTCTCCGCCGCGGTCTTCTTCGTGCCGATGAGCCTCATCGCGGTGGGCAATGGCGTCTCCCAGCCCAATGCGGTGGCCGCCGCCGTCAGTGTGAAGCCGCAGCTGGCGGGCACGGCCTCCGGTCTGGTGGGCGCCCTGCAGATGGGCTTCGGCGCGGTGGTGACCCAGCTGGCGAGCCTGGTGGAGCTGGGCAATGGCCTCGGCACCGCCGCCACCATGGCGGGTTGCGCGCTCGGCGCGCAACTGGCGCTGCGCGGCGCACGCCACGCGCAGCAACAGCGGCCATGACTCTCGTTTCCCGAGACCTGTTTACGATTTTCATCACATTCTCAACCGTCCCGCGTTGACCGCCCCATCCGGGTTTGCCAGGGTCACCCCGTGAGCGCCCTTGACCCCCAGATCACCCAGCAACTCGCCGAGGACCTTCCGCCGGAGGTCTTCGTGACGGTGTTGCGCACCTTCGAGGCGGATCTGGCGCGGCTGGCGCGGCAGATCCGGGCCGCTGCGGAGGGTGGCGACCTGGAGGGCTATCGCCGGGGCGCGCATGGCCTGGCGGGGGCGGCCGGGGCGATCGGCGCGCGGGAGCTGGAGGCGCTGTGCCGGGAGGCGATGCGCCCCCTGCCCAGCCTGTGCCCGGCGGACCTGCTGCCGCGCCTGGATGTGGCGGCCTCCGAGGCGCTGCGGGAACTGGCTGCCCTGCTTTCCCCCCCCCTCCCCTGAAAAAAGTTTTTTGGTTCTTTTTTCCCAAAAAAGAACCGCTTCCCTACCCCGCCGACGACACCGCCTGCCCCGCCAGGAGGCGTTGCAGCGCATCGCGCCGGACGGGCTTGGGCAGGTAGTCGTCCATTCCGGCGGCGCGGCACTCGGCCTCGTATTCCGGCCCGACCGCGGCGGTGAGGCCGATGATGCGCGCCCCCCGGTTGGGCCCGGCGGCGGCGCGGATGGCGCGGGTGGCGGCCAGCCCGTCCATCACCGGCATCTGCATATCCATCAGGATGAGGTCGAAGGGGGCGCTGGCGGCCATCGCCACCGCCTCGGCGCCGTTCTGGGCGAGGGCGACGGCGCAGCCCTGGCGTTCCAGCATGGCGCGCATCACGGCCTGGTTGGTGGCATTGTCCTCGGCCATCAGCACGGCGAGGGCGGGCGCCGCCCCCTTCACCTCGGCCTTCTCCCCGATTTTCTCCCCAATTTTCTCCTCAATTTTCTCCTGGGCCTTCTCCTGCCCGGCGGCCTCTCCCCCCGCCGGCGGCGCCAGCACGGCCTGCGCCGCCTCGGCGAGGCGCGGGGGCAGGCTGGGCTTGAGCAGCACGGGCAGGCCGGCCCCCACTTCCCCCGGGGCTGGCGCGGCGGCGCAGAGCAGCAGCAGCGCCCCCCCCGGCCCGGCCTGGGCGCGCA
>NZ_JANFNY010000006.1:0-17659 GCF_024437745.1 Roseomonas sp. GC11
GGACTGGCTGCGCGCCTCGGCCAGGGCGGCGCTCAGCGCCTCGCGCTCCGAGGCGGCGCCGCGCGGCGGCGGCGGCGGCACGGCGGCGAGGTTGGGGTAGCCCTGCTCCGCCCCCGGCGGCAGCGGGCGGCCCTGCAGCGGCGTGCCGAAGGCATTGTTCCAGAAGTCGCGCGGCCCCTCGGCCGGGGAGCCGACGCAGCCGGCCAGAAGCAGGATCGACGGCAGGCCCAGCGGCATCAGGGCCAGCAGCAGGCCCCGCCCCACCCAGCCCTGGCTGCCCCGCTGGCTGACCTGCCCTCTGACATGCCCGCTGGCCTGCCCGCTGACATGATCGCCCATGCTCCGCCCCTTCGCGCCCATGCCCAGGGATTACCCCGAAAGCCCGGCAGGGTGAAGGACCGGACATCCCCGCCCGCCCCGGACGGGTGGCGCGACTCAACAAAAGTTGCGATATCGGTATCTTGAGACGATTCGGATACGAGAATCGTTGGCAAAATGCGCAGACGCGCACGGAGGGACGCATGGCTCAGGATAACACCCCCCCCGATCCGGGCGCGTTTCGCATGCCGGACCCGGCCCTGGTCTCCCGCACCATGGCCGATGTCGCCGAGCGCGGGCAGCGCATCGTGGCCGACTTCCTGAAACGCCAGCACGAGGACAGGCGGGACGGGCCACCCGGCGCCGATACCACCCATATCGGCAATGCCTTCATGGAAATGACGGCGCGGCTGATCGCCAACCCGGCGCGGCTGATGCAGGCGCAGCTCGGCTTCTGGCAGGACTATCTGACGCTGTGGCAGAACACCGCCCGCCGCATCTGGGGCGGCGAGGTCAGCCCCGTCATCGCCGAGGACCCGAAGGACCGCCGCTTCAAGCATGAGGACTGGCGGGAGAACGAGGTCTTCGACTTCATCAAGCAGACCTACCTGCTCTCCGCCCGCTACTTCACCAACGTGGTGCAGGCGGCCGACGAGCTGGACCCCAAGACGGCGCAGAAGGTCGATTTCTACACGCGCCAGTTCGTCGACGCGATGAGCCCCTCCAACTTCCTGCTGACCAACCCGGAGGTGCTGCGCCGCACCGCCGAGACGGGCGGCGAGAACCTGCTGCGCGGGCTCCAGAACCTGCTCTCCGACCTGGAGCGCGGCAAGGGCACGCTGCGCATCCGCATGACGGATGAGAGCAAGTTCCGCATCGGCGAGAACATCGCCGTCTCGCCGGGCAAGGTCGTTTTCCAGAACGCGCTGATGCAGCTCATCCAGTACAGCCCGGCGACGGAGACGGTGCTGAAGCGGCCGCTGCTGATCGTGCCGCCCTGGATCAACAAGTTCTACATCCTCGACCTGCGGCCGAAGAACAGCTTCGTACGCTGGGCGGTGGCCCAGGGGCATACCGTCTTCGTCATCTCCTGGGTCAACCCGGATGAGGCGCTCGCGCAGAAGAGCTTCGAGGATTACATGCTCGAAGGCCCCTATGCCGCGCTGGACGCCATCCAGCAGGCGACGGGCGAGAAGGCGGTGAACGCCATCGGCTACTGCCTCGGCGGCACGCTGCTGGCCTCGACGCTGGCGCATATGGCGGCGAAGAAGGACACGCGCATCAAATCCGCCACCTTCTTCACCACCATGGTGGATTTCTCCGAGGCCGGCGAACTCTCCGTCTTCATCGACGAGGAGCAGCTGCAATCGCTGGAAGAGCGGATGCAGAAGCGCGGCTACCTGGAGGGGCGCGAGATGGCGACCACCTTCAACATGCTGCGCGCCAATGACCTGATCTGGTCCTTCGTCGTGCAGAACTACCTGCTGGGGCAGGAGCCCTTCCCCTTCGACCTGCTCTACTGGAACGACGACAGCACGCGCATGCCGGCGGCCATGCACAGCTTCTACCTGCGCCGCATGTACCAGCAGAACGACCTGGTGAAGCCCGGCGCCATCACCCTCGGCGGCACCGCGCTCGATCTCGGCAAGGTCAAGCTGCCCACCTACATCCTCTCGACGCGGGAAGACCACATCGCGCCGTGGAAGAGCACCTACCGCGCGACGCAGATCTACAAGGGGCCGGTGCGCTTCGTGCTGGCCGCCTCGGGCCATATCGCCGGCGTCGCCAACCCGCCGGAATCCGGCAAGTACAGCCATTGGGTGGCCGAGAGCCTGCCGCCCGAGCCGGAAGACTGGTTCAACGCCGCCACCGAACTCGCCGGCTCCTGGTGGCCGGACTGGCACCGCTGGGTCTCCGCCCTGGACAAGGCCCAGGTGCCGGCCCGCATCCCGGGCGAGGGCGGCCTTCCCGCCATCGAGGACGCTCCCGGCAGCTACGTGAAAGTCATGGCGACGGATTGAAGAAAAAGCCTGGGGGAATGAATTCCCCCAGACCCCCTTCTTTTTTCTATCAGTCAGAAAAAGATGATGGGGGGTCAGGGGGGAAGAATTCTTTCTTCCCCCCTGCTCTTTTCAGTCCGCAGCCAGTTCCTGCTCCACCAGCGCCGACCAGAAGGCGATGCCCGTGGGCAGGATGGCATCATTGAAATTGTAGCGCGGATGATGGGCACCGAAGCTCGGCTTGCCCTCCTCCACCTGGCCCAGCCGGATGAAGCAGCCCGGCACGGTATTGGCCATGTAGGAGAAATCCTCGCCCCCCATGGTCGGCGGCGCCTGGGTCACCACACGCGCCTCGCCCGCCAGCCTCGCCGCCGCCAGCTGCGCCCGCGCCACCGGCCCGTCGCTGTTCACCACCGGCGGGTAGCCGCGCTCATAGAGGATCTCCAGCTGCACGCCCTGGGCCGTGGCGGTGGCCGTGGCCACCTCGGTCAGCAGGCGCTGCATGGCATCGCGCGTCTCGGGCCGCAGGGTGCGGACCGTGCCCTCGATCACCACCTCCTCGGGGATGACGTTGCAGGCGCTGCCGCCATGGATGCTGCACAGCGAGAGCACGGCGGAATCCAGCGGGTCCACCCGGCGCGCCACCACGCTCTGCAGGGCGACGATGATGTGGGCCGCCGCCAGCACCGGGTCCAGCGCGGTGTGCGGGCGCGCGGCATGGCCGCCCTTGCCGCGCACCTTCAGCGTCACCGTATCCGCCGCCGCGTTGGTGATGCCCTGGGTGATGACGAAGGTGCCCTTCGGCACGTTCGAGCCATTGTGGATGCCATAGACGGCATCGCAGGGGAAACGGGTGAAGAGCCCCTCCTCCACCATCACCCGGCCGCCACCGCCCTTCTCCTCGGCCGGCTGGAAGATGAAGTGGACGGTGCCTTCAAAGTCCCGCGTCTCGGCCAGATACCTGGCGGCGCCGAGCAGCATGGCGGTGTGGCCGTCATGGCCACAGGCATGCATCTTGCCCGGAATCGTGGAGGCATAGGGGACGCCGGTTTCCTCCAGGATGGGCAGCGCGTCCATATCGGCGCGCAGGCCGATGGCGCGGCCGGCATTGGCCCCCACCCGGCCGCCCTTCAGCGTGCCGACCAGCCCCGTGCCGGCGATGCCGCGCGTCACCGTGATGCCCCAACTCGCCAGCTTCTCCGCCACGAAGTCGCTGGTCTGGACTTCCTCGAAGGCGAGTTCCGGGTTGGCGTGGAAGTGGCGGCGCCACTCCGTCGCCTCGGCGGCGATGGCGGCAATGCGGGGGTCGGTTTCCTGCGGCATGGGGCGGCATCCCTGGAAGTGAAGGGCGCCTAGCCTCGGCCCGTCTGGCCCGCAGGGCAACAGGGCGGCGGTGACTATTACTTTTTGCTGACAGGTGCCGGAAATGGCAACGGGCCGGAGGTCATGCCCCGGCCCGCCTCTTGAGAGGGGCTTCGCCCCTCTCAAACTCTCCCGACCAAAGGCCTGAGGCCTTTGGAAACCCACTTGTTTAAATTTTCAAACTGAAGGCGGGTGCAGGGGACCCTGTCCCCTGCCCAAGGGAAAGAAGGGGGGAGTTTGAGGGGGCAAAGCCCCCTCAACCCAACGCTTTCAGCGCGAGCTGTCGCGGAAATCGCCCTCACGCCAGCCGCGATCCTTGCGCCCGGCGGCGGCGGCGGGGTGGCCGCCACGGCCCGGGCCACGGCCACGCGGCGCGCCACCACCCGGACCACGCCCCTCACCACGCCCCTCACCACGCCCCTCACCACGCCCCTGGGGCGCCTGCCCCTGGCGCTGGCCCTGCGGGCGCGGCGCGCCCTGCCCATGCCCCTGGGGGCGGCCACCCCGGCCGCGCTGCGGCTGGGGCTTCGGCAGGGCGGCGGCGGCCTCGGCCTTGCCGGCCTCGCTGCGGCGATCCTCGGCGGGGATGCGCATGGCGATCAGCTTTTCCACCGCCTTCAGCTTCGCCACCTCATCGGGGGCGCAGAAGGCGATGGCCTCGCCGCTGGCACCGGCGCGGGCGGTGCGGCCGATGCGGTGGACATAGGCTTCCGGCGTGTCCGGCAGGTCGAACTGGAAGACATGCGTCACGCCATCGACATCGATGCCGCGGCTGGCGATGTCGGTGGCCACCAGGATGGGGGCGCGGCCATTGCGGAACTCGGCCAGCGCCCGCTCGCGCTGGCCCTGGCTGCGGTCGCCATGGATGGCGTGGGCGTTGATACCCTCGGCGTTCAGGTGCTTGGCCACGCGGTCCGCGCCATGCTTGGTGCGGGCGAAGACCAGGGCGCGGCCGATCTGCGGGTCGCGCAGCATCTCGGCCAGCAGGACGCGCTTCTGGCTGGCGTCGATATGGATCAGCCGCTGCTCGACGCGCTCGGCGGTGGAGGCGACGGGGGTGACGGAGACCTTGGCCGGGTCCTTCAGCAGCTCGTCGGCGATCTTGGCGATCTCGGTGGGCATGGTGGCGCTGAAGAACAGGGTCTGCCGGTTCTTCGACATCATTCCCGTCAGCTTGCGGATGGCGGGCCAGAAGCCGCGGTCCAGCATCTGGTCGGCCTCGTCCAGCACCAGCACTTCCACCGTCTGCAGCTTGGCCGCGCCGGTCTGCACATGGTCGAGCAGGCGGCCCGGCGTCGCCACCAGGATGTCCACGCCGCGCGCCAGGGCCTGCACCTGCGGCCGGATGCCGACGCCGCCGAAGATGACGGTGGAGGTCAGCCCCAGATAGCGGCCATAGGCGCGGATATTGTCATGGATCTGCGAGGCCAGCTCGCGCGTTGGCGAGAGGATCAGGGCACGGCAGCCGCCACGCGGGGCCTGGGCGCGGCGGGCGGCCAGGTGGTGCAGCATGGGCAGGGAGAAGGCGGCGGTCTTGCCCGTCCCCGTCTGGGCGATGCCCAGCAGGTCGCGCCCGGCCAGCACGGTGGGGATGGCCTGGGCCTGGATCGGGGTGGGCGTGGTATAGCCCTCATCGGCCAGGGCGCGCAGCAGCGGTTCGGCAAGGCCGAGAGAGGCGAAATCGGTCATCGGGCACACATCCAGGATGCGGCGCAGCCCTGCGGCCACGCCGGTTGGCGGGTCAGGACGCCCCGCGTGGATGGGTCGTACCGAGGGAACGAAGCCGGGGGCGTAAAGCCCGGGGCCCTGGCCAAGGCCACCGCCAAGGGAGCGGCGGCCGCTCACGCAACCAGGGCACGCCGGCGCAGCCGGCGCCGCTCATATGCGCGCCGCCGCGCCGTGATGCAAGGGCGAAGGCTTGCCCCGCCCCCGCGCCCGGCGCAGGCTTGCCCCTCCCATCAGGAGACCCCGCATGAGCCTGCGCGCCGCGATCGACGCCCTGCACCCCGAGATGACGGCCTGGCGCCACGACCTGCACGCCCACCCGGAAATGGGCTTCGAGGAGCGGCGCACCAGCGACCGGGTGGCGGCGCTGCTGGAGGGCTGGGGCATCGAGGTGCATCGCGGCCTGGGGCAGACGGGGGTGGTGGGCGTGCTGCGCGGCCGCCCGGGCAACCGCGCCATCGGCCTGCGCGCCGATATGGACGCCCTGCCGATGCAGGAGGAAACCGGCCTGCCCTATGCCTCCACCGCGCCGGGGGTGATGCATGCCTGCGGGCATGACGGCCATACCACCATGCTGCTCGGCGCCGCGAAATACCTCGCCGCGACGCGCAATTTCTCCGGCACCGTGCACCTGATCTTCCAGCCGGCCGAGGAAGGGCTGGCGGGCGCCAAGGCCATGCTGGATGACGGGCTGTTCGAGCGCTTCCCCTGCGATGCCGTCTATGGCCTGCACAATGAGCCGGGGCTGCCGCTGGGCCAGGTGGCGGTGCGCGCCGGCACGGTGCTGGCGGCGGTGGATTATTTCGCGGTGACGGTGGTGGGCCGCGCCTCGCACGGGGCGCAGCCGCACAAGGGGGTCGATTCCGTCTCCGTCACCGCCGCCATCATCGGCGCGCTGCAACAGGTGGTGGCGCGGCAGGTGGACCCGCTGCAGACGGCGGTGATCTCGGTGGGGCGCATCCAGGGCGGCACCTCGGACATCATCATCCCGGAGCGGGTTTCTTTCAGTGGCTCGGTGCGGACGCTGGTGCCGGAGGTGCGGGACCAGGTGGAGGCTGCCTTCCGCCGCGCCGCCGAGGGCACGGCGATGGCGATGGGCGCACGGGTGGAGATCACCTATCGCCGCGCCTATCCGCCCACCATCAACACGCCGGCGGAGGCGGAGCGCGCGGCGCTGGCGGCGGGTGCCCTGCTGGGCGAGGGCGCGCTGCGCCGCAACGACCCGCCGATCACCGCGGGCGAGGATTTCGCCTTCCTGCTGGAGCGCTGCCCGGGCGCCTATGTGCTGTTCGGCCAGGCGCAGGAGGGCCGCTTCGCCATCTCCCCGCACAACTCGCATTATGAGTTCAACGATGCCCTGCTCCCGCTTGGCGCCGCCTATCTGGCGCAGCTGGCGGAGCAGGAACTGGCCTGAACTGATGGTGGGGTCCGGGGTGGCCCTGCCACCCCGGCGGGGGTCAGGGGGCGGAGCCCCCTGAAGCCTTCAGCCCGAACAGCGCCAGCATGGCCGCGAGGCAGAGCACAATAGCGGCCCACAGCGCCCCCGCCCCCCAGGCTTCCATCATCAGGCCAAAGCCGACCGGCGCCGCCGCCTGGAGCAGCCGCCCCGGCGCCGCGATGATCCCCTGCCGCTGCCCGTATCCCACCGGCCCGAAGATGGCGAGCGGCAGCGTCCCCTTGGCGATGGTGTGCAGCCCGTTGCCCATGCCGTAGAGCAGGGTGAAGGGCAGCACCGCCACGCCCCCCACCAGCAGCAGCACCGCGCTGCCCAGCGCCTGCACCCCACAGGCGAAGCGCCCGACCCAGAGCGCATGCAGCGAGGAAGGCAGGCTGAACTGAAGCAGCCGCGCCGCCACCTGGGCCGGCCCGGTGAGCGAGGCAGCGAGCAGGGCCATCTCCGGCGTGGCGCCGGCGGCCTGCATCAGCGCCGGCTGGTGCGCGCCCACGGCACCGCTGACCACCGTGGTGGCGGCGAAGAAAAAGGCCAGCACCGGCATGGCATGGCGCGGCGCCGGGGTCTCCGGCCCCCGGGCGGCGGACTTCGGCGCGGGGGGCGGGGCCTTGGGCACCAGCAGCCGGTTGAGCGGCAGGGCCAGCAGCAGATGCAGCGCCGCCCAGCCCAGGCAGGCCCCGCGCCAGCCCCATTCCGCCTCCATCCAGGTGGAGAGCGGCCAGCCCACGGTGGAGGCGAAGCCGGCGATCAGCGTCACCCCGGTGATCGCCCCCTTGGCCTGGGCGCCATAGAGCCCGGCCAGGGTGGCGAAGGCGGCGTCATAGAGGCCCATGGCCATGCCGGCCCCCATCAGCGCCCAGGCCAGGCCCAGGGAGACGGGGCCCTGGGCCAGGGCCATGGCCACCAGCGCGGCGATGAACACCAGATTCGAGGCCACCAGCACCCCCCGGCCGCCACGCCGGTCGATCGCCCGCCCGGCCAGGGGGCCGAGAAAGGCCGTCAGCAGCAGGGCGACCGAGAAGAAGGCATAGACGGCGGAGGAGGACAGGCCGAGCTCCGCCGCCATCGGCCGCGCCAGGATGGCGGGGAGGTAGTAGGAGGAGGCCCAGGCCATGGTCTGGGCTACGCCGATGGCGGAGATGGTGGCCACACGGCGGCGGCGCTCAGGGGATGCGGACATCTCCTGAGCTTCCGCCACCTCTCAGGCTGCGGGAAGCCCCCTCAGGCCGCGTCCCGCTTCTCAACCCGGGAGCGGCAGCCCGAAAAAAATCAGGCGGCGAGCGGGGCCTGGAGGACGGGGCGCGGCTGCGCGGCGATCGGGATGCGGCGGGGCTTCAGCGCCTCCGGCACCTCGCGCTTCAGGGAAACATGCAGCAGGCCATTGGCGAGGTCCGCACCCTCCACCTGGATGTGGTCGGCCAGGACGAAGCGGCGCTCAAAGGCGCGGCCCGCGATGCCACGATGCAGGTAGCGGCGCTGCGCCTCCTCCGCCTGCGCGGCCTTGCCGGAGACGAGGAGGACATTGTCCTGCGCGGTGATCTCCAGATCCTCCGGCGCGAAACCGGCCACGGCCATGGTCAGGACGTAGGAGTCCTCGCCCGTCTTCTCGATGTTGTAGGGCGGGTAGGAGGGGGCATCCGCGGCGGCGCGGGCAGTGTCCAGCAGCCGCGTCAGGCGGTCGAAACCGATGGCGGTGCGGAACAGGGGGGCGGTGTCGAAAGCGTTCATGGTCAGGAGCCTTCTTCGCTGAGCAAGGGTCCGTTGATGAAGCGGTCCTTCGGCATGGATGAGCCCCCGATCGGGCAGCCCGGGCCTCCGGTCCGCGCCGGCGGCCCCGAAGCCGGGCGCCGCTGACACGCTGGAAATAGAAAGCGCCGCCCCCCTCTTCAAGGGGGCGGCGCCCGAAGCTTGCTCTCGGCGGAGAGGCCCGGAATCAGGCCTTCTTGCGCACGCCGATGCCGGCGAACTTCTTGTTGAACTTGGCGATCTGGCCCCCGGTGTCGATGATGCGCTGCTGGCCGGTCCAGGCCGGGTGCGACTTCGGGTCGATGTCCAGACGCAGCACCTCGCCCTCCTTGCCCATGCAGGACTTGGTCTTGAAGGTCGTGCCATCCGTCATGATGACGGTGATCTCGTGGTAGTCCGGGTGGATATTGGGCTTCATGGTGCTTTTCTCTGGCTGGAGCAGCCGATGCCGACCGGCCGCGCGGAAGCGCCGCTTCTACAGGCCGGGCGCGGCCCGCGCAATCTGAAAGCGGCGCGGATTGACCCCCTGCCCCGCCGATCCTAGAGCTTTGCCGCGCCTCCACCGCGCCACAGGGAAACCCCCCGCGCCATGAACATCCTCTCCATCCAGTCCTGGGTCGCCTATGGCCATGTCGGCAATGCCTCGGCGGTGTTTCCGCTGCAGCGCCTGGGGGCCGAGGTCTGGGCGGTCAACACCGTCCAGTTCTCCAACCACACCGGCTATGGCAGCTGGCGCGGGCAGGTCTTCGGCGCGGAGCTGGTGCGCGACCTGGTGCAGGGAATCGAGGATCGCGGCGCCCTGCCGCGCTGCGATGCCGTGCTCTCCGGCTATATGGGCGATGCCGCCATTGGCGAGGCCATCCTGGACGCCGCCGCCCGCGTGAAGGCCGCCAACCCCGCCGCGCTCTATTGCTGCGACCCGGTGATCGGCGATGTCGGCCGCGGCGTCTTCGTCCGCCCCGGCATCCCGGAATTCATGCGCGACCGCGCCATCCCGGCGGCGGATATCATCACGCCCAACCAGTTCGAGCTGGAATGGCTCACCGGCCAGCCCGTCACCACCCTGGCGGAAGCCAGGGCGGCGGTGGCCAGGCTCCAGGCCGGCATGGCGCCGGGCGGGCCGCGCTGCGTGCTCGTCACCTCGCTGAAGGTGGCGGAGACGCCCGCCGACCAGATCGAGATGCTGGCCGCCGAGGGCGGCACCTTCCACCGCGTGCGCACGCCGATGCTGCCCATCTCGGTGAATGGCGCGGGGGATGCCATCGCCGCGCTGTTCCTGTTCCACCGGCTGCAATCCGGCCGGGCGGCGGATGCGCTGGGCGCCGCCTGCTCCTCCATCTACGGCCTGCTGCGCCGCACCTCTGAGGCCGCCTCGCGCGAGATCCTCACCGTGGCGGCGCAGGAGGAATTCGTGGCGCCGTCGCGCGTGTTCCAGCCAGAAGAATGTTGATATTTAAGAAAATCTTCTTTTTCTGAAGAAAAAGAAGCAAAAAGACTTTTTTCAGTTTGGCGTCCCGCCTCAGGCCATCCGCGGGACGCCCCCTGAAAAAAAGTTTTTGGTTCTTTTTTCAAAAAGAACGCTTTTCCTAAACCCGCTTCACATTCAACGGCAGCACCATCCCCCGGCGCGGGCTGGTGAGGTTGGAGCGCCAGGCGCTGTCCATCAGATACTGCCCGAGCGGATGGAAGGGCAGGTCCTGGAAGAACTGGCGCTGGATGTCACGCGCCAGCTTCTGCTGCGCCGGCAGGCCGGGGGTATCGAACCACTGTTCCCGCAGCGCCTCCAGCCGGGGCGCCTGGGGCCAGCCGAACCAGGCCTTTTCCCCATTGGCGCGCAGCAGCGGGTGGCCGCCGGGGTTCATCAGGTCCAGCCCGCCGAACAGCACCACCATGGCGCTCCACCCGCCCTGCTGGGGTGGCAGCTTCACCGTGCGGCGCTGGAGCAGCGTGCGCCAGTCACAGGGCACGCTTTCCACCCGGAAGCCGATGCGCTGCAACAGATCCGTCGCCACGGCGGTCAGGTTGCTGTTGTTCACGACATCGGTGGGGTGGAGCATCACCACCGCCTCGCCCTTGTAGCCGGACTCGCGCAGGGCGCGCCTGGCCGCCTCCACATCCCGCGGGCCGGTCAGGGCGGAAAGCCCGGCATCGGAGGCCAGCGGGCTGCCATCGGGGAAACAGCCGACCTCGTCGCGCCACAGCTCGCGATTATCGCCCATGATGGCGGCCATGAAATCCGTCTGCCGCAGCGCGGGCAGCAGGGCACGGCGCACCGCCGGATTGTCGAAGGGCGGGTGGAGGTGGTTGGGCCGCAGCATCGCCACCGTGCCGCCCACCTCCAGCCGCTCCACCATCACCCCGGCGCGGTGCTTGAGGATGGGGCGGAAATCGGGGGCCACCTGCTCCCACCAATCGACCTCACCATTCTGCAGCGCCTCGGCGGCTTCCAGCGGGTCCGGCATATGGCGCCATTCCAGGCGCTCGAACCCGGCCAGCTTCGGGCCGGCGGTCAGGCTGACGGGGCCGCTGGCGGGCTGGTAGCCGGCATAGCGGCGATAGACGGCCATCTGCCCCGGAACCCGCTCCTCCGCCACGAAGCGGTAAGGGCCGCTGCCCACCACCTCGCGCAGCGGCGTGGTGGCGGGCAGGCGCGCGAACCGCTCCGGATAGATGAAGCAGGGATAGGCGGAGGGCTTGGCCAGCGCCGCCAGCATGGCGCTGAAGGGGCGGGAGAGCCGCAGTTCAAAACGCCGGTCGTCCAGGGCGCGGATCTCGTCCAGCCGCTCGGCCAGGGTCTGGCCATGCGTGTCCTTGGCCATCCAGCGCTGGAGGGAGGCCACGGCATCGGCGGCGCGCACCTTCTCCCCATCATGGAAGGTGGGGCCATCGCGCAGGGTGAAGGTCCAGCGCCGGCCCTCCTCCTCCACCACATGGCCCTCGGCCAGCTGCGGCTGCGGGCGCAGCTCGGCATCCAGGCCATACAGCCCGTCCCAGCAGAGATGCCCGTGGTTGCGCGTGGCGTAGGCGGTATTGGCCAGCGGGTCGAGAAGGTTCAGATCCGCATGCGGGACGAAGCGCAGCGTGCTGTTGGACGCCCCCTGGGCCAGGGCGGGGCGGGCCAGTGGCCAGCCGGCGGCCAATCCGGCGGCGCCGGCCAGAAGGCTGCGTCGCTGCATGACGTTCTCCCGAATCGAGACAAGGCGGCGATTCTGCACATCACGGGCGCGCGATGAAGATGGCTTCACCCAGGATGGCCGATCCTCTCTTTCCAAAAGATTTTCACAGCGATGAAATAAGAGAAAATTTTGCGGGAAAAATCTTCTTTTTCTGAAGAAAAAGAAGCAAAAAGACTCTTCCAGTCTGGCGCTGCGCTGTACTCGGCCAAGGAGGCGCCAAGCTGAAAAAAATCAGCGCACCATCCGCGTGTCGGGCCGCGTGTCGGGGGGGCCGTTCCAGCCCTCGGTCTGGTCCAGGTCCGTGATCTGGTCCAGCAGGCGGCCGGTGGCCATGGCGGCCTCCGGCAAGGGGCCGGGCTGGGTCAGGCGTTGCAGGCTGCGCTCGGGCCCGGCCGGGAAGAAGGCCGCGGGGAAAGCGGGGCGCGTGTCGCCCCCGGCATCGATCACGCGGGCCAGCTGCGCCAGGACGGGAACAAGCTGCTCCGGCAAGGCCAGGGGCGCGATGCCGAGGGCCAGCCGCACCTCCCCGACCGCGCCGCGCAGCGAGAGCAGCAGCCCCGGCGGCAGGACGCGGAAGCGCGGATCGCTGGCCAGGATCTGCACCAGATATTCCAGGCGGGCGGCGGCGCGGGCCATGCCGGCGGGGTTGTTCTGCACAGCGGCGCCTTCACTGGCGAAGGCGGCGGCGGCCAGCCGGGCGGCGCTGCGCACCGGGTCTTCGCTGCCGGGCACGAGATCCAGCGGCAGGGCGATGCGCGGGCGGGGCGTGCGCAGCTCGGCGCAGGCCGGCAGCACCAGCACCGCCAGGGCGGAGAAAAGGATTCGGCGGCGCATCACGGACACTCCGGCAGATCAGGCGCCCCATTCTGCCCCAACCCGGCCGCAACGCCAAAAGCCGCCCCCCGGCAAACTGAAAAAAGTCTTTTTGCTTCTTTTTCTTCAGAAAAAGAAGATTCTTCCCCGCTCATGGCCGCCGCCCGAGCATGCTGATCTCGATGGCTTCATCTGGCCCGAACTCCCAGTAATGCAGGGCGCGCTGGGTGGCGGCATTGGCCTGCGGCAGGCGCGGCAGGGCGCCGAGCCTTTGCCACAGCAGGGCCCCACCCCCCGGCGCGACATCCGGCGGCAGCGTGGCCGGCGCGGCGGCATCGCCCCCCGGCACGGTGGCGGCGGCGGCCAGGGCGTCGATCACCCGCTGCGGCGGCACCGTGGCGGGGATGCCCAGCACCCCGCGCACCTCCTGCCGCGCCGCCAGCAGCAGGGGCTGCACCATGCCGATATCCCCGGCCACCCGGCCGGAAGGCATTTCCACCGCCAGATATTCCAGCTGCGCGACGGCCAGGGCAGCCAGGGCGGGGCGGCCCTGCAGGCGGCCGGTCTCGGCGAAGGCCGTGGCGGCGCCGCGCAGCGCCGCCGTCACCGGGTTGAGGGCGGCGCGCGCCGCCACCGGGGGCAGGCTCACCGGCGGCTCAGGCGGCGTGGCGAGGCCGCAGCCGGCCAGCAGCCCGGCCAGAGCCAGGAACCCCGCCCGCAGGATCACCCGGCCAGGGAGGCGATGTGGCGCTGCCCCAGCTCGGCATAGTGGATGGCGTTCCTGTCCCATCGGGCCCTCTCCTCCGCGCCCATGACGCGGACCAGGCGGGCGGGCGAGCCCACCCACAATTCATTGGGGCCGATGCGCTTGCCCGGCGCCAGCAGCCCGCCCGCGCCCAGCATGCCGCCTTCCTCGATCACCGCCCCGTCCAGCACCGTGGCGCCCATGCCGACAAAGGCCCAGTCCTTCAGCGTGCAGGCATGGATGATGCAGGCATGGCCAATGGTCACATCCGCCCCGATCAGCGCCGGCAGGGTGCCCGCCGCCACATGAACGATCGTGCCGTCCTGGATGTTGCTGCGCGGCCCCACGCGGATCATGTTGGTGTCGCCGCGCAGGACACAATGGTACCAGATGCTGGCGCGCTCCCCGATCTCGACATCGCCGATGACGGCGGCGGTGGGGGCGATGAAGGCGTCAGGGGCAACTTTGGGAAGCACGCCTTCGAAGGGGTAGAGGGACATTCTGCCTCCTGCTGGATGGAAAAGGCCACGAGAGAAAAGACCGGGGGAAGGAATTCCCCCGGACCCCCTTCTTTTTTTCTATCGGTTTTTCAGGCGGCCTTGGCCGCGGCCGCGGTGAGGCCCAGCATCAGGCCGATATTCTGGACGGCGGCGCCAGACGCGCCCTTGCCCAGATTGTCCAGCCGCGCCACCAGCACCGCCTGCCCGCGCGCCTCATTGCCGTAGACGCGCAGCTCCAGCAGGTTGGTGTCGTTCAGCGCCTCCGGCTCCAGCTTGCCATCCGCCGTGGCGGGGGCGACCTTCACCCATTCGGAGCCCTGGTAATAGGCGGCGAGCGCGGCGTGGAGGTCGGCGGGCCTGGGCGCGCCGGGCAGCACGTCGAGGTGCAGCGGGATCGAGACCAGCATGCCCTGCCGGTAGTTGCCGACGCTCGGGACGAAGATGGGGCGCCGCGTCAGGCCCGAATAGAGTTGCAGCTCGGGCAGGTGCTTGTGCTCCAGGCCCAGGCCGTACAGCTCGAAATCGGGGGCGGTGCCGGCCTCATAGGCCTCGATCATCGTCTTGCCGCCGCCGGAATAGCCCGAGACGGCGTTGACGGTGATGGGGTGGTCCGCCGGGATCAGCCCCGCCGCCACCAGCGGCCGCAGCAGCGCGATGCCGCCCGTGGGGTAGCAGCCGGGATTGGCCACGCGCGGGGCGGCGGCGATCTTCGCGGCCTGGTCCGGCGCCAGCTCGGGCACGCCATAGACCCAGTCGGGATGCACGCGGTGGGCGGTGGAGGCATCCAGCAGCTTGGGCGCGTCGGCGCCCAGGCTGGCGGCCATGGCTGCGCTTTCCTTGGAGGCGGCATCGGGCAGGCAGAGCACCACCAGGTCCACCTCGGCCATCAGGGCGCGCTTGGCCTCGGGGTCCTTGCGGCGCTCCGGGTCGATGGACCGCAGCACGATCCCCGGCAGCGCCTCCAGGCGCTGGCGGATCCCAAGGCCGGTGGTGCCGGCTTCGCCATCGATGAAGATCGCAGGCAGTGAACCCTTGGCCATGTGGCTCTCCTTCAGGTTCGGGGGAGGATAGCAGAAAACAGAAAGGGCGGGCCCTCGCGGACCCGCCCTCTCCGATGAACAGCCCTCGACAGGGCCGGCGCGAACGCCGGCCCGCCAGCGTCAGCGCTTGCTGAACTGGAAGGAACGTCGGGCCTTCGCCTTGCCGTACTTCTTGCGCTCGACGACGCGCGGGTCGCGGGTCAGGAAGCCGGCCTTCTTCAGGATGCCCCGCAGCTCCGGCTCGAAATTGGTGAGCGCGCGGCTGATGCCGTGGCGGACCGCGCCGGCCTGGCCGGAGAGGCCGCCGCCGGTGACGGTGCAGTAGACATCGAACTGCTGGTAGCGGTCGGCCACCAGGAAGGGCTGCGTGATCAGCATGCGCAGCACCGGGCGGGCGAAATACTTCGACGCCGGCTTGCCGTTGATCTCGATGGTGCCCTTGCCCGGCTTCACCCACACGCGGGCGACGGCGTCCTTGCGGCGGCCGGTGGCATAGGCGCGGCCGAACTGGTCGCGCTTCGGCTCACGCGGGGCGGAAGCCTCGCCGGCGGCGGGGGTGCCGGCGACCAGGTTCTTCAGCTCGGCCAGCGAGGTGGCGGTGGTCTGCTCGCTCATGATGCTCAGCCCAGCTTGTTCTTGCGGTTCAGCGCGGCGACGTCGAGCGCCACCGGCTGCGCACCGGCATGCGGGTGCTCAGCGCCGGCATAGACATGCAGATTCTTCATCTGCCTGCGGGCGAGCGGGCCGCGCGTGATCATGCGCTCCACGGCCTTCTCGATCACGCGCTCGGGGAAGCGGCCCTCGAGGCGCTCACGCACCGTGCGGCCCTTGATGCCGCCCGGATAGCCGGTGTGCCAGTAGAAGACCGACTGCTCGGCCTTGTTGCCGGTCACCCGCACCTTGTCGGCGTTGATGATGACAACGTGGTCCCCGCAATCGACATGCGGGGTGAACTGCGGCTTGTGCTTGCCGCGGAGGCGATTGGCAACGAGTGCGGCGAGGCGGCCGAGCACGAGCCCGTCCGCATCGATCAGCACCCAGCCCTTCTTGACCTCCGCCGGCTTCAGCGAGCGGGTCTGCGTGGTCAGCATGATCGGCTTCTGCTTAGTCCTGGAAAGAGGCGCGGGTTATCGACTCAAAGCCCTGGACGGTCAAGGGAAAAATCTGTGGTATTATAATACCGCATCCCGCAGGCCGCGATTTTCCCGCCCGATTGCCCCGCCTGATTGCCCCGCCTGATTGCCCCGCCTGTATCCCCTGGTGGAGCGGGGGCGGCAGGATCTTCCGGCCGGCGGGGTGGCGGCGCCGGATCCTGCCGCCCCGCCCCTGCTCCCGCCCCTTGCCGAGACCCCTCCCCGGGGTGAAGCTGCGGCCCCTTTTCCCTTCCGTGCCGGATACAGCGCCATGCCCGTGCTCAACCGCATCGCCGCCTTCCACGAGGAGATGACCGCCTGGCGGCGCGACTTCCATCTCCACCCTGAACTCGCCTTCGAGGAGGTGCGCACCAGCGGCATCGTCGCCCAGAAGCTGCGGGAGTTCGGCGTGGACGAGGTGGTGACGGGCCTCGCCGGGACGGGCGTGGTG
Organism: Roseomonas sp. GC11; assembly: GCF_024437745.1. GTDB lineage: Bacteria > Pseudomonadota > Alphaproteobacteria > Acetobacterales > Acetobacteraceae > Pseudoroseomonas. Next base: position 16,463 of record NZ_JANFNY010000006.1, read on the forward strand.
GGCGTCATCCGCGGCAGCGCGCCGGGCCGGGCGATCGGCCTGCGCGCCGATATGGATGCCCTGCCGATTCTGGAGGAATCGGGCGTCCCCTATGCCTCCACCATCCCCGGCAAGATGCATGCCTGCGGCCATGACGGCCACACCACCATGCTGCTCGGCGCCGCGAAGTATCTCGCCGAGACGCGCAACTTCGCCGGCACCGTCTATGTCATCTTCCAGCCGGCCGAGGAGATGGGCGGCGGCGCCGAGGTGATGGTGAAGGAGGGGCTGTTCGAGCGCTTCCCGATGGAGCAGGTCTACGCCATCCACAACTGGCCCAGCATCCCGGCCGGCGAGGTGCATTTCCGCGCCGGGCCGGTGATGGCGGCGGTGGCCGATATCGAGATGACCATCACCGGCCAGGGCGCGCATGGCGCCATGCCGCATATGGGCAATGACCCGGTGGTGATCGCGGCGCAGATCGTCACCGCGCTGCAGTCCATCGTGGCGCGCAATGTGGAGCCGGTGGAGGCGGGCGTCGTCACCATCGGCAGGATCGAGGGCGGCAATGCCTTCAACGTCATCCCCGAGACGGTGAATCTGCGCGGCACCGCGCGCTGGTTCCGCCCCGAGGTGGGCGATATCCTGGAGAAGAAGGTGGTGGAGATCGCCACCGGCATCGCCACCGCCTTCGGCGCGCGGGCGGATGTGCGCTTCACCCGCATGTATCCCTCCACCATCAACGATGCCGGCGCGACGGAACTGGCCGCCCGCGCCGCCGCCGCCGTGGTGGGCGCGGCCCACACCAAGGAACTGCCCAAGCCGACCATGGGCGGCGAGGATTTCGCCTTCATGCTGAACGCGAAGACCGGCTCCTACCTGATGCTGGGCGGCGGCCGCACCGCCAGCGACCCCGGCCTGCACCACCCCAAATACGACTTCAACGACGAGATCCTCCCCGTCGGCGCCAGCTTCTTCGCCACCCTCGCCGAACAACTCCTCCCCAAATAATTTTTTTCAGCTGCCGGTCATGGCCGCGACGGCGGCCGCTCCACGGCACCGGGGACACTCCGGCCCAGGGGGGCGGCCCGCTTTTCTGTCAGCTGCCGGTCAGGGCCGCGACGGCGGCCGCTCCACGGCACCGGGGACACTCCGGCCCAGCGGAGCGGCCCGCTTTTCTGTCAGCTGCCGGTCAGGGCCGCGACGGCGGCCGCTCCA
>NZ_JANFNY010000006.1:17756-99006 GCF_024437745.1 Roseomonas sp. GC11
CCACGGCACCGGGGACACTCCGGCCCAGCGGAGCGGCCCGCTTCTCCGGGAGACGGCGGCAGCCTGACAAACATTCTCAAAACCTCTCCTTCGCAAAACAGGGAGTCCTTTGCATGTGCGGCCGTTATTTCGTCCAGCGGGAGGCGGGCCGTCTGCGCGACTATTTCGGCACCGAGGGCGATCTGCCGAATCACCCGCCGAGCTGGAACGTGGCGCCGACGCAGGACTCCTGGGTGGTGCGGCGCCACCCGCAGGAGGGGGTGCGGCATCTCGGGGTGCTGCGCTGGGGGCTGGTGCCGCGCTGGGCGAAGGATGCCTCGGGCGCGGCGAAGCTGATGAACGCGCGCAGCGAGGGGCTGGCGGAGAAGCCCTCCTTCCGCGAGGCGGCGCGGAAGCGGCGCTGCCTGGTCCCGGCCGATGGCTTTTATGAATGGCGCCAGGAGGGCAAGGGCAAGCAGGCCTATGCCGTGGCGCTGAGGAGCGGCGCGCCGATGGCGCTGGCCGGGCTGTGGGAGGGCTGGCAGCAGCCGGATGGCTCCTGGCTGCGCAGCTTCACCATCATCACCACCGAGGCCAATGCGAAGCAGGCGCTGGTGCACCACCGCATGCCGGTGATCCTGCCGCGCGAGGCCTGGGCGCTGTGGCTGGGGGAGGAAGCGGGCGATGCATGGAGCGATGCCCTGGCTCTGCTGCGCCCCAGCCCGGCGGAGGAGCTGGCCTGCTGGCCGGTGGCCGCGCGCGTCGGCAAATTCGCCGAGAATGATGCCGGGCTGATCGCGCGCGATCCCTTAGCCAGCCCGCCGCCGGAGCTGGACGACCCCTCCCCCTACGAGCCGCGATAGGTGGAGTAGGACCAGGGCGTGCAGAGCAGCGGCACGTGGTAGTGCCCCTGCCCCTCGGCCAGGCCGACGCTGATCACCACCTCATCGAGGAAGCGCGGCTCGGGCGCCATGCCGCGGGCGGCGAAGTAGTCCCCGATCTGGAAGCGCAGCTCATAGCGGCCGGGGGTGAAGGCCTCCGGCGGCAACAGGGCGGCCTCGGTGCGGCCATCGGCGTTGGTGGTGCCGTGGCCGATATAGTGGCGGTCCGGCGCCACGCGCCAGAGTTCGACCCGCACGCCCTCGGCCGGGCGGCCGGAGGCGGTGTCAAGCACATGGGTGGAGAGGGCGGAGGGCTTGCTCATCACTCGGCGGCCTCGGGCAGTTCCTCGGGGATGGTGGAGGTGAGTTCGGCGAGATCGAAGCGGCGCAGGCTGTCGAGATGCGCCTCCGCATCCTCCAGCCAGAGGGCGCGGCAGAGGCCGTCCACCAGCCGGGGCACGCCGTATTTCATGCCGCTGATGCTGGCGCCGGAGAGGCCCATGGACAGGGTGGCGGCATAGGTCATGCAGTGGATGCGGCGCAGCAGCGGCGCGGCGCCCGGCGTCTTCTCCCGGAAGGAAAAATCGTCGGCGAGGTAGGGCGAGGCGCCGCAGAGCGGGCTTTCCTCGCCCGGCGGCGGGGTGAAGGCGTCCTTCCACAGCAGGATTTCCGGCGCGAAGGCCGCCAGTTCCGGCCGCAGCCCGAGGTCGAAGGTGAAGCCGGTGCCGAGGATGACGGCATCGGCGGTGAAGCGGCCGCGGGGCGTGTCGAGGGCGACCTGCTCCCCCTCCCCGCCCTTGTCCGTGCCTTTTTCCGGGCTGGCTTCCATGCTGGCGCCCTGGATGGGGGCGCCCATCACCAGCCGGAAGCGCGGGTCGCTGGCGACGCGGTCCCAGCTTTCCTGGGGCGGGGGCTGGTTCAGCTCGAAGATATGCCGGGTGAAGCGCCATTTCAGCACGTCCGGCAGGGCGTGGTACTGGGCGAGATAGCCGGCCTGTTCCATCCAGCGGAAGGGGTTGACGCGCGGCATGCGCGGGCGGCGGACCAGCATGGTGGCGCTGGCCGCGCCGGCCTCCAGCGCGGTGGCCAGGTTGTCGAAGGCGGAGGCGCCGGCGCCCACCACGATCAGGCGCCTGCCGGCCAGGGCGGCGAAGTCGATGGCCTGGGCGGTGTGCAGCACGCGCCCGGGCGGCAATGCGCCGAAGGGGTGCGGCACCTGCCAGGCGCCGGAGCCGTCCATGCCGGTGGCCAGCACCATGCGGCGGGCGAGCTGGACCTGCTCCCCCGCCGGCGTGCGGAAGCGCAGGGCGAGCAGGCGCCCGCCCTGGATGCTGTCCACCGCGAGCAGTTCATGCCCGTGGCGCAGCGGCAGTTCGAGGGTTTCGGCATACCAGTCGAGGTAGCGCTGCCAGTCCTCGCGGCCGATCTTGCGCAGGCTCTCCCAGGCTTCGGCGCCGTCGCGGGCGGTGAAGAAGGCGCGCGGCGTCAGCGCCGGCACGCCGAGGTCGGGGCCGGTGACGTGCTTGGGCGTGCGCAGGGTGCGCATGCGGGCGAAGGTGGTCCAGACGCCGGTGCCGCCCGGCGGGGCGCGGTCGAACACGGCAATGTTATCCACCTTCTGGCGGCGCAGGCCGAAAGCCGTTGCGAGGCCGGTCTGTCCGCCACCAATGATGGCCACATCCAGCACCGCCTCGGCCGCGGGCGGCATCCAGGGATGCGCCGGATAGTCGAGCAGGGCGAGTTGCTGCCGGGCCTGGCGGGCAAGCTCGGCGAGAGGGGCGGGCATGGAGATCTTCCCGGTCATGGCGTGGCGTGGCACGATGCTGCTATGCATCAAGCATGCCGCCGGCTGGCCCCGGCCGGCAAGCACGGCGATGCTTCGGCGCGATTTCGACAGGCCGCCCGACCCCGCATGGAGGTGCCCGTGAGTGCCAGCGTGACCAAGCTCCGCGTCAAGGATGAGGATTTCCTCGTCGCCTCGATGATCGAGCGTTGCCCCAAGAGCATGATGATCCGGGAACTGCTGCAGAACGCGGTGGAAGCCGCCTGCACCGCGCCGGAGGGCAGCCGCAGGGTCGAGTTCTCGGCGCTGGAGGTGGCGGGCGCGCGCAAGCTCGCCCTCTGGAACAGCGGCACGGGGCTGACGGGGCCGGAACTCTACCGGATGTGCGACATCGCCGCCTCGATCCGCAAGGAAACGGGGATGGACCGCAATTTCGGCATGGGCGCCAAGGTGGCCTCGCTGCCCTCCAACCAGAACGGGATGCGCTACCGCTCCTGCCGCAAGGGCTCGGTGCAGGAGGTGGTGATCGGCAAGTACGAGGGCGTCTATGGCCGCCTGCTGCGCCCTGGCGCGGATGGCAAGCCGGTCGAGGTGTCGCGCGTCACCGAGGCGGCCGAGGCCGAGGGCCGGCCGCTCGACCAGGAATGGACCGAGGTCGTGCTGCTGGGCAATGCCCCGGAGCAGGACACGGTGGCCGACCCCTACCAGGGCCAGCCGCGCAGCGCGCCGCGCTGGCTGCCCAGCACCATCGCCCTGCGCTTCTTCCGCTTCCCGCAGGGGGTGGAGGTGGTGATCCGCCACGGCGCCACCCATTTCGCCCGCGATGCCGGGCGCATCATCCCGATGGCCGACCGCCTGGCCACGCTGCGCGACTATGAGGCGGTGCGGCTGCCGGATGGCATCGTGCTGCACTATGCCTATGACCCCTCCGCCAGCCTGCCCGGCACGCCGGAGGAGAAGCGCAGCCTCTGCGCCCTCGTGCACCGGGACGAGCTCTATGCCCTGCAGACCGGCGCGTCCTGGCGGCGCGACGCGCCGAATTTCGGCATCTCCTTCCTGGCGCGCAACATCAGCGTGCTGATCGAGCTGCCGGAGGACTACCCGGTGCAGCCTGAGGCCTACCGCGAGTTCCTGCGCTACCGCAACGAGATGCAGGCGCAGGCGAAGGTGGCGGATTTCGCCGGGCTGGTGGCGCAGAACATCCCCGCCTGGCTGCGCGGCCACATGGCCGCCGCCATGCCGGAGGCGCCCTATGCCCAGGAGGCGACGGAAACCCTGCAGGAGCTGCTCCAGCGCCTGGATGTGCGCCGGCGCCGGCCCGGGCTGAAGCCCAGCCTGGACCCCAAGCTGAACCCCACCGCCACCGACCCCAGCCTGCTGCCGCCGGAGGTCGTGCCCTCCCTCATGCTGCTGCGCGACCCGGCCGAGCTGGCGGACCGCCACCTCACCCACCGCGCCGCCGCCTATTACCCGGAGACGCACCAGCTCCACATCAACCTGACCTACCCGGCGGTCGAGGCGCTGGCCGCGCGGCTGCGCGCCCTGGCGGCCGAGAATCAGGAGCCGGAGGCCGTCACCCGCTGCGCCCTGACGGTGGCGGAGCGGGCGATGGTGCTGCGCATCGCCCGCGCCATCGCCTATGGCCTCTCCAAGCGCGACCAGCCGCGCGAATGGCGCGAGCCGCATCTGCGCCTGCTGCTCTCGCCCGAGAGCCTCTCCCTCGCCGCCGAGGATATCGACAGCGGCTGGGCCGAGGCCGAGCAGGCCATGCGCCAGGCCCTGCAGGACGTGCCGCTGGTGACCGACTGAGCCACCCCGCCGCCGGGGCAGCCCTCCCGGCGGCGAAGGGCAGCCGCCTATTCGATCTGCAGCCCCGTGCGCCGCACCACCTCGCGGAAGCGGGCGAATTCCTCCACCAGGAAGGCCCGCGTCGACTCCGGGGTGGAATCATCGCGCGGGTCGGTGCCGGCGGTGGACAGGCGCTCCCGCACCGCCGGCTCGGCCAGCGCGGCATTGGGGGGGGGGGGGGGGGGCCCCCCCCCCCCCGCCGGCAAGTCACTACGCCCGACCACCACCCTCCCCGTGGAAACCACGTATCCCCCCACCCGCGGGGGGGGGGGGGGGGGGGGGGGGGGGGGGGGGGCCCCCCCCCCCCACCACCTCGGCCGGCATGTCCCTCGGCCCGACCAGCACCGTCCAGGTGGAAAGCTCGTAGCCCGCCACCCCGGCCTCGGCCAGGGTCGGCACGGCGGGGAAGTTGCGGTCCCGCCCGCGCGTCGTCACCGCCAGCAGGGTCAGCGAGCCATCGCGGATCTGCCCGACGACCGAGGCGATCTGGTCGATGGCGAAGAGCACCTCCTGCTTGATCAGCGCCTCCGCCACCGAACTGCCGCCGCGGTAGGGCACATGCATGGCCGGCGCCCCGGCCATCTGGCAGAACAGCGCCCCGGCCAGATGCGCCACGCCGCCCACGCCGGAACTGGCATAGCCCGCCCGCCCCGCCCCCGCGCGCAGCCGCGCCACCAGCTCCGGCACGCTGCGGATGCCGCTGGCGGTGGGCACCACCAGCCCCATCGCGCTCGTCCCCACCACGGCGATGGGGGAGAAATCCTCGGCCGGGTCATAGCGCGCCACGCCCGGCTGCGCCGCCGGCGCCACCGCCAGGGTGGAGGCCGAGCCGACCAGCAGCGTGTAGCCATCCGGCCGCGCCTGGCGCACCGCATTGGCCCCCAGGCTGGAGCCGGCGCCCGGCTTGTTCTCCACCACCACCCGCCCGCCCGGGGCGAGGAGCGGCCCCATCCGGTCCGCCAGCACGCGCCCGGCGAGGTCCGTCGCCCCGGCCGGGGCAAAGGGGACGATGAGGGTGATGGTGCGGTCCGGAAAGGCCGCCAGGGCGGGGCGGGCGGAGAGCGCCAGCCCGCCGCCGGCCAGGGCCAGAGCCTGAGCGCAGAAAGCCAAAGCGGGGGTGGGGAGAAGGCCGCAGACGGCACGGCGTGTGAGAGGCCCGCGCGCAGGGGAAAAGCGCATGGACATTCCTCCATTTTTGGTGATTGCGGCCACTCTCGGCAGCGTCGGCAATGGAGTCAACGATATTGTCGACAATCCTGCCGCCGCCTACTCTGCGCCACCGCACGCCCCGGCGCGCCCGCAGGACAGAGCCATGCCCCCCGACGCCCCCCGCAACACCCCGCCGCCCACTCCCCTGCCCCACGCCCAGCCGGACGCCCAGCCGGACACCCAGCCGGGCGCCCTCCCCGCCACCATCGCCACCGCCCTGGAGGAGGACATCGTCTTCGGCCGCCTCCACCCGCGCGAAAGGCTGCTGGAGGAAGAACTGGCCACGCGCTTCGGCGCCACGCGCCACGCCATCCGCCAGGCCCTGGCCGAGCTGGAGCGCATGGGGCTGGTGGAGCGCATCCCCAACCGCGGCGCCCAGGTGAAGGCCTACACCCTGGCCGAGGTGGAACAGCTCTACGCCCTGCGCGCCCTGCTGGAGCGCGAGGCGGCGCGACAGATGCCCCTGCCCCTGCCGGAGGCCGATCTCGCCACGCTGCGCACCCACCAGGAGCGGCATGACGAGGCCGTGCGCCGCCACGACGCCCGCGCCGCCTTCCGCGCCAACCTCGCCTTCCACCGCGCGCTCTTCGACCGCTGCGGCAATCTCTTCCTGGCCGAGACGATCGAGCATCTGGCGCTGCGCGCCCATGCCATCCGCTTCGCCGCCGTGACCGACCCCGCCGCCCTGGCCCAGGCGCGGGACGAGCACCACGCCATGCTCGCCGCCCTCGCCAGCGGCGACCGCGAGGCCCTGCTGCGGCTCTGCGAGGCGCATCTGGTGCCCTCCCGCCGCGCCTATCTGCGCGCCCAGGCGGCTTTCCTGGCCTGAGCCGGCCTCCTGGCCCGCGCCACCCCCCACAAAAACCCGATCCCCGAGGAGAACGCCCATGACCGACGCCCCCGAGACCGCCGCGCCCAAACCCGAGCCCAAACCCGAGTTGGCCCACGGCCTCGCCCGCGGCCTGACCAATTACGGGGACAGGGATTTCGCCCGCTACCTGCGCCTGTCCATGGCGCGCTCCATGGGCCTCTCCACCGGGCTGCTGAAGAAGCCGGTGGTCGGCATCGCCGCCACCTATTCCGAGTTCAACAACTGCCACCGCCTGGTGCCCGAGCTGGTGGCGGCGGTGAAGCGCGGCGTGCTCGCCGCCGGCGGCCTGCCGCTGGAATTCCCCACCATCTCGCTGGGCGAGGTCTTCCTGAACCCCACCAGCCTGTTCTTCCGCAACCTGATGTCGGTGGACACGGAGGAGATGATCCGCGGCCAGCCGATGGACGCCGTGGTGCTGGTGGGCGGCTGCGACAAGACCGTGCCGGCCCAGCTCATGGGCGCCGTCTCCGCCGATATCCCCGCCATCCAGGTGGTGACGGGGCCGATGATGACCGGCCGCTGGCGCGGTGAGCGCCTCGGCGCCTGCACCGACTGCCGCCGCTTCTGGGCGAAGTTCCGCGCCGGCGAGATCGACGCCGCGACGATCGAGGAGGTGGAGGGCAGCCTCGCCACCACCGCCGGCACCTGCGCCGTCATGGGCACCGCCTCCACCATGGCCTCCCTGGCCGAGGCGCTGGGCATGATGCTGCCGGGCACCGCCGCCATCCCCGCCGTCCATGCCGACCGCATCCGCGCCGCCGAGGCCTCCGGCGCCGCGGCGCTGCGCCTGGCGCAGCTCGGCCTGACGCCCGCGCGCATCGTCACGCCGAAAGCCGTGGAAAATGCCCTGCGCGTGCTGCTGGCCATCGGCGGCTCCACCAACGCCATCATCCATCTGACGGCCATCGCCGGGCGGGCGGGCATCCCGGTGGACCTCCACCGGCTGAACGAGCTGTCCGACACCACGCCGGTGCTGGTGGACCTCAAGCCCACCGGGCCCTTCTACATGGAGGACCTGCACGTGGCGGGCGGCATCGGCGCCGTGCTGCGCGAACTGGCGCCCCTGCTGCACCTCGACGCCCTGACGGTGACGGGCGAGACCCTGGGCGAGCGCCTGGCCGCCGAGCCGGGCTTCGTCGACCGCGCCGTGGTCCGCACCCGCGCCGAGCCGCTCCAGCCGCAGGGCGGGCTGGTGGCGCTGTTCGGCTCCCTCGCCCCGCGCGGCGCCATCCTCAAGCGCGCCGCCGCCGACCCCACGCTCTTCGAGAGGGAAGGCCGCGCCGTCGTCTTCACCTCGCTGGAGGACCTCGCCGCGCGCATCGATGACCCGGATCTCGACGTGACGGCGGAGGATTTCCTGGTGCTGCAGAATGCCGGGCCGCTCTCCGCCTCGGGCATGCCGGAGGCGGGCTACCTGCCCATCCCGTCCAAGCTGGCGCGGGCGGGGGTGAAGGACATGGTGCGCATCTCCGACGCCCGCATGTCCGGCACCGCCTATGGCACCATCGTGCTGCATGTGGCGCCGGATGCCGCCTCGGGCGGGCCGCTCGGGCTGGTGCGCGATGGCGACCGCATCCGCCTCTCCGTGCGGGAGCGCCGCATCGACCTGCTGGTGGCCGAAGACGAACTGGCCCGCCGCCGCGCCGCCCAGCCCCCCGCCCCGCCCCCGCCGAAGCGCGGCTATGCCCGGCTCTACAAGGAGCAGGTGCTCCAGGCCGATGAGGGCTGCGACTTCGACATCCTGCGCGCCGAACCCTCCCGCTAAGGCCCGAAACCCCCTATCTCTGGCGGCGGGAGGACGGCCTCCCCGCGCATGACAACGGCAGGGACGGCCCCGCCACCTTTCTCAGGGGGGCCCGCCCTCATCATGTCCTGGATCTACCTGCTGCTCGCCGGCCTGCTGGAAATCGGCTGGGCCGTCGGGCTCAAATACACGGAGGGCTTCACCCGCCCGCTGCCCAGCCTGCTCACCCTGGCCAGCATGGCGGCGAGCGTCTTCCTGCTCGGGCTGGCCCTGCGCGACCTGCCGATGGGCACCGCCTATGGCATCTGGACCGGCATCGGCACCGTCGGCACCGCGCTGCTCGGCATCCTGCTCTTCGGCGAACCCGCCACCGCGCTGCGGCTCTTCTGCATCGGGCTGATCATCGCCGGGATCGTCGGGCTGAAATTAAGCCATTAAGAGAAAATGTTCTTTTTTGAAAAAAAGAACCAAAAAACTTTTCTCAGCCAGCGTCCCGCCTCAGGCCTGAGGCGGGACGCCAAACTGAAAGAAAGTCTTTTTTCTTCTTTTTCTTCAGAAAAAGAAGAAAACCTAAAATAAAATAATCAAGGCGCCAGATCATGCACCGGGCCGCTCGGCTCACCCACCGGAGCGGGCTGCGGCGCCGGGCGCACCAGGGCGGCGGTGTCGATCCGCGGCGGGGCCGGAAGCTGGAGCACCTCACTGGTGGACAGCCAGCCCTGGTAGGCCTGCTCCGCGCTCTCGTTCAGGCGCTGGCCATAGCTCGGCACCATCTGGAGGATCTTCTCCTTCCAGGCCGGGCTGGCGACCTTGTCAGGGAAGACCTTCTCCAGCAGGCTCAGCATGATCGGCGCCGCCGTCGAGGCACCGGGCGAGGCACCCAGCAGGGCCGCCACGCTGCCATCGCGGGCGCTGACGATCTCCGTCCCCAGCTTCAGCACGCCGCCACGCTTCGCATCGCGCTTGATGATCTGCACGCGCTGCCCGGCCTGCCAGAGGCGCCAATCCTCCCGCCGCGCCTGCGGGAAATATTCGCGCAGGGCGGCGAAGCGCTCCTCATCGGAGAGCATGAGCTGCCCGGCGAGGTATTCCACCAGCGGGAACTCATCCAGCCCGACGCGCAGCATCGGCCAGGCATTGCTCAGCGTGGTGGAGGTCAGCAGGTCCAGATAGGAGCCTTCCTTCAGGAACTTGGTCGAGAAGGTGGCGAAAGGCCCGAAGAGCAGCACCCGCTTGCCGCCGAGGACGCGCGTGTCCAGATGCGGCACCGACATGGGCGGGGAACCGACCGAGGCCTTGCCATAGGCCTTGGCGAGGTGGCGCATCGTCACCTCCTGGTTCTCCGTCACCAGGAAGGACCCGCCGACGGGGAAGCCGGCATAATCCTCCGCCTCGGGGATGCCCGTCTTCTGCAGCAGGTGCAGCGCACCGCCACCGGCGCCGATGAAGAGGAAGCGGGTGTCAAAGACCTGCTCCACCCCCTCCTTCACAGAGCGGCAGGTGACGCGCCAGCGGCCATCGGCGGCACGTTGGATGTCCTTCACCTCGGTGGAAAGATACAGGCCGAAATCCGGCTGCCCCTGCAGGTGGGCGACGAACTGGCGGGTGATCTCGCCATATTCGAGATCGGTGCCGAGCGGCGTCCAGGTCGCGGCGATCTTCTGGGCGGGGTCGCGCCCCTCCATCATCAGCGGCACCCAGCGGCGCAGCTGCTCCGCATCCGTCGCGTATTCCATGCCGGCGAAAAGCGGGCTGGCCTTCAGCGCCTCATGCCGCCGGCGCAGGTATTCGGTATTCTCCTCGCCCCACACGAAGCTCATATGCGGCGTGTGGTTGATGAAGCTGCGCGGGTTCCTCAGCACGCCCGCGCGGATCTGCGCGGCCCAGAACTGGCGCGACACCTGGAAGGCCTCGTTGATCTCGATGGCCTTGGAAATGTCGATGCCGCCGCCCGGCTTCTCCGGCGTGTAGTTCAGCTCCGCCAGGGCGGAATGCCCGGTGCCGGCATTGTTCCAGCCATTCGAGCTTTCGAGGGCGACACCCTCCAGCCGCTCGACCATGGCCATGGACAGGCCAGGCTCCAGCGCGCGCAGCCAGACGCCGAGCGTGGCGCTCATGATGCCGCCGCCGATCAGCAGCACATCCACCTTGCGGGCCTCGGCCCCGGCGGCGAGGGCGGGCGCGCCCAAGGCGGAAGCGCCGGGCAGCGCCGAGGCGGCCAGGCCGGCCAGCGCCACGCCCATCACCTGCCGGCGGCTCACCGGAACATCCAGAGAAGAAACGCCCATCGAAACGGAATTCTCGTTGTCGCTATTCACCCAGAACCAGCCTGTCTTCTCAATTTTAGCGAATGCTGATGTTTAACTTTCGGGCAATGGACGAACAACCCGCACATCAGGACTATGCGCTGACTTCACCGCGCATCAGCCGCGCCCTGGGCGCACCCCTCCGCCCTGGCGGCCTGCCGGGCGCGCGGCCGAATTCGCGCGGGAAAAGCGGCGGGCGGGCTTGTCTTTCCGCCCTCCCCTGCCAGGAATGCCGGGAAATCATCCCCGGGAGAGCGAGTGATGTCCGTGGCCCCCAACCTGATCGCGGCGGTGGACGAGGCCCGCCAGTGGCGCCGCCTGATGGAAATGGCCGAGCTCGGCGCCATCCCCGGCCCGACGCCGGAGGACAGGGGCGTCAACCGCCCCTGCCTCTCGCCGCTGGACCGCGTGGCGCGCCGCCGGCTGATCGCCTGGGCGGAGGAACTCGGCCTCAGCATCGCCACCGACGAGATCGGCAACCTCTTCCTGCGGCATGAGGGCACGGAGCCGGGCGCCGCCCCGGTGCTGACCGGCAGCCACATGGACAGCCAGCCCAATGGCGGGCGCTTCGATGGCATCTGGGGCGTCCTCGCCGGGCTGGAGGCGGTGCAGGCCATCCGCGAGGCCGGGCTTTCCACCCGCCGCCCGATCGAGGTGGTGGCCTGGACCAATGAGGAGGGTGGCCGCTTCGCCCCCGGCTGCATGGGCAGCATGGCCTGGACCGGCTTCCGCCCCCCCACCACCTGGGACGCGGTGACGGACCCGGAGGGCATCACCTTCCGCGCCGCGCTGGACGAGCATCTGCGCGAGGAGGCGGACCTGCCCCGCCGCCCGCTCGGCGCCTACCGCCCGCATGCCTATGTGGAAGCCCATATCGAGCAGGGGCCGCGCCTGGAGGCCGGGGGGCTGGATATCGGCGTCGTCACCGGCATCCAGGGCAGCCGCTGGTTCACCGTGGAGATCCACGGCAAGACCGACCACGCCGGCACCACGCCCCTGATGCAGCGCCAGGACGCGGTGCAGGACATGCTCCGCGCCATCACCGCCCTGAACACCCTGATGCACGACCCGCAGGACGTGCTGCGCTTCACGGTGGGCAAGGTGGAGGTCTTCCCCAATGCCTCCAACACCGTGGCGGACCTGGCGCGCTTCTCCATCGACTTCCGCCACCCGGTGGCCGAGGTGCTGCTGAAGCGCGGCGATGCCATCCCCGGCGTGATCCAGGCGGCGCTGCGCGACTGCACCGCGACGGTGACGGAACGCTTCCACGCCCTGCCCGTCACCTTCCAGCCGGAAGTGCCGGAGGCGGTGGAGCGCGCCGCCCTGGCCCAGGGGCTGAAGGCGCTGCGCCTGCCCTCCGGCGCCTTCCACGACGCGCAGTTCCTCGTGCCGCTCTGCCCGACGGGGATGATCTTCGTGCCCTGCCGCGGCGGCGTCAGCCACCACCCGTCCGAATATTCCACGCCGGAGCAGCTGGCCAAGGGCACGCGCGTGCTGGCGGCGGCGCTGGTGGAACTGGCGAAGTAAGGGAGAGAAACAAAAGAGGTTCTTTTTTGAAAAAAAGAACCAAAAAACTTTTCTCAGTCAGCGTCCCGCCTCAGGCCTGAAGCGGGACGCCAAACTGAAAGAAAGTCTTTTTGCTTCTTTTTCTTTAGAAAAAGAAGATGATTTTACAAATCACCAGCGCCGCGGCGGCCCGCAATCCAGATGGACGAAGCCCTCGCGCCGGTAGAAGCCGACGCCGCCCACCTGCATCTGCGCGGCGGTGCGGGCCACGCCGAAGGAATCGCGGCCCTGGAGGCGGAAATCCGCCGCCATGCCCGACATGTGCAGGCTGACCGTCGAGACCCGGCGCGAGCGCATGGCGTTGGAGGCATTGTGCTCCGGCGTGCGGTAGCCACTGGAGATGACGAAAGCCTCGTCCAGCGCATCCAGCCGGCTGGCCACGGCGTGCAGCACGTCGAACAGGCGCGGGTCCATCGGCGTCACCTCGGAGGCCGAAAGGTCGCGCAACACCCAGTCCAGCTTGTGCAGGGCCTCGCGGTCATAGCGGCCCTCGCGGAAATAGACGCCATCGAAGCTGTCTTCCGTGAAGGCCCGCTGCACCTTGAGGCGGCGCAGCGGCGGCAGCGCCACCGCCTCCGCCCGCCGCGGCAGGGCGGCGGCGCCGAGCAGGCCAAGCCCGGCCGCCAGCACCTCGCGCCGCCCGGCCTGGGCGGGGTCACAGCAGGGGCAGGTGGGGAAGGAGGAACGTCGCAACGGCATCACTCGATCGTGGAGAGGGGGGCGGTCTGGGCGCGCACGGCCTCGCCCGAGGCGCGCACCGGCGTGGCCGAGGGCATGGCCCGCGCCTCGGCCGGCTTGGCGGGCGAGGTGGGGGGAGCGGGGGCGCGCGCCACCACCGCGGCGGGCGGCGTCACCGCCGGGCGCTTCTGGTCCAGCAGGCGCAGATAGGCGCCATCCAGCCCATAGAGATCGGCCAGCAGCCGCGCCTGCCCGTCCTCCACCACCACGGTGTCGTAGTGCAGCCGCACCGGCAGGGTGCGGGCGAGGCCGACGAAGCTGGTCTGCCGGCTGTCCAGCGCGCGCTGGGCGCGCTCGCGGTTCCAGCCGGGGGCGCCTTCCAGCACCAGGTCGAGCAGCTCCATCGGCTGGCTCAGGCGGATGCAGCCGGAGGAGAGGGCACGGTCCGCCCGGCTGAACAGGTGCCGGTCCGGCGTGTCGTGCAGATAGATGTCATCGCCATTCGGCATGACGAATTTCAGCCGGCCGAGGGCGCTGACATCGCTGGCATCCTGGCGGACGAAATAGGGGAAGCGCTGCGGGTTCACGCTGGCCCAGTCCACCGTCATCGGGTCCACCTCCACGCGCTCCCCGGCGACGGTGGTGAAGAGGCGAAAGCCCTTCTCCATCATCGCGCGCGGGTCGCGGCGGAACTTGGGCAGCAGGTCCTCGCGCGCATTGCGCTCCGGCACGCCCCAGGGCGGGTTGAACTGCACCGCCGTCATCCGCACCGCCAGCATCGGCGTGGCCCGCGCCGTCTTGCCGACGATGACGGGCATCTGCATCACCAGCTTCGTGCCCTCCAGCACGCGCAGGCGGAATTCGGGGATATTCACCTCGATGCGGCGGCCGGGCGGCGGGGTGGGCTGGCCACGGCGCTGGTCCATCGCCACGCGGATCTGCCCCACCCGCGCCTCGGCCGGGCGGTTGAGCAGGCGCTGCGTCATGGCGCCGACGCGGCCATCCGCCTCCAGCGCATTCGCTGCCTGCCAGCGGCGGACGGCGGCTTCCAGCGCCGCGTCATAGCGGGCGCCGCCATCCGGCGCGGCGGCCAGGGCGGCATCCTCCACCGCCAGCCGGGCGCGCAGGGCGGGGATGCGGGTGGCATCCTCCATCCCCGGATCCAGCGTGCCGCCGGGGGGAATGGAGGGCCAGCCCCCGGCCTCCACCCGCGCGCGGGCGGCATGCAGGGCGAGGCGCAGCGCCGGCATGTCCGGGTGCAGCAGCGCCGCCTGCTCGATGACCTCGGCCGGCTCGGCGCTGCCATAGAGGCGGGCCTGCCATTGGGCCAGCGGCTGGGCCGCGGCATCGCGCCGCAGGTCGGGCCGGCCGGCATATTCGGGCACATGGCCCAGCAGCAGGTCCGACAGCGCCGCCACCGCGCTGGCATAGAGCGCGGCGGTATAGCCCTGCGGGTCGGTGGTGGCGCGGGCATCCTCGGGGATGTCGTAATGGCGGGGGGTCAGCCCGTCCTGGTCCAGCGCGCGCAGCCGCGCGGCGAGGCGCAGCAGCGCCTCCCACCCCGGCTGCACCGCCGGCCCGCGGGCTGGCCCCGCCGCCCGGGCTGGCCCCGGCAGGGCCAGGGCAGAGGCGATCAGCAGGGCGGACAGGTCTCTGCGGCGCATGACGCCTCCCATAACAGGGGGCCACCCGCCCCCGCCAGTCTTGACACAGCGTTGTTACGCGCCGGCGGAGAGGCCTGAAAGACCTCACATCCCGCTACCGCGTTTCCGGGAAACCGGGGGCTTGACCCCCTGCGGGAGCAGGCGCAGCCTCGGCACAGACATTCTGCCAGGGGAATGGCCATGTCCGCCAGTGCCGCACCTGCGAAAACCGCCGCCGCGCATACCGGGCCGGCGAATGCCACCCCTGCGCTGGAGGCGCATGTTACGCCTGCGCTGGAGGCGCGTGTAAACCCTGCGCTGGAGGCGCGGCCCAATGCCTCCCTCCCGCTGATGCTGGAGGAGGCGCGCGCCGCCTATGCCGCCGCCCGCCCCGCCTCCGCCACCCTGCACGACACCGCGCGGCAGAGCCTGGCCGGCGGCAATACGCGCAGCGTGCTGTTCTACACCCCCTTCCCCACCGCCATGACGCATGGCCGCGACTGCCGGCTGTGGGATGCGGACGGGCGCGAATACATCGACTTCTGTGGCGAGTATTCCGCCGGCCTCTTCGGCCATTCCGAGCCGCGCATCCTGGCCGCCATCCGCGCCGCGCTGGAGAAGGGGCTGAACCTCACCGCCGTGGGGCAGAATGAGGGGCGGCTGGCGGCGCTGATCCAGGCGCGCTTCCCGGCGATGCAGCGCCTGCGCTTCACCAACAGCGGCACGGAGGCCAACATCATGGCCCTGACCGCCGCGCGCAATGCCAGCCGCCGCCCCGGCGTGCTGGCCTTCCGCGGCGCCTATCATGGCGGGGTGCTGGTCTTCTCCGGCGGCGGCGAGGCGGTGACGCTGCCCCTGCCCTTCACCCTGGCCGACTACAATGACGGCCCCGGCGCCGCCGCGCTGATCCGCGCGAAGGCGGACGAGATCGGCGCCGTGATCGTCGAGCCGATCCAGGGCGCGGGCGGCTGCCTCCCGGCCGAGCCGGCCTTCCTGCACGCCCTGCGCGCCGCCACCGCCGAGACGGGCGCCGTGCTGATCCTGGACGAGGTGATGAGCAGCCGGCACGCCCCCGGCGGCATGCAGCAGCGCCTGGGCGTGGTGCCGGACATGGTGACGCTGGGCAAATACATGGCCGGCGGCATGAGCTTCGGCGCCTTTGGCGGCCGGGCGGAGATCATGGCGCAGTTCGACGGCCACCGCCCCGGCACGCTGCCGCATGGCGGCACCTTCAACAACAACGTGCTCTCCATGGCCGCCGGCGTCGTCGCCCTGGGCGAGGTCTTCGGCCCCGCCGAGGCGGAGGCCCTCTTCACCCGGGGCGAGGCCCTGCGCGCCGCGCTCAACCGCGTGCTGGCGGGCAGCGGCATGCAGTTCACCGGGGTGGGCAGCATGCTCTGCCCACATTTCCGCCCCGGCCCCATCCGCGCCGGCTACGCCGCCACCCCGGCGGAGGAGCAGCTGCGCGAACTCTACTTCCTCGACATGATGGAGGCCGGGCTCTACCTCGCCCGGCGCGGCATGATCGCCCTCAGCCTGCCGATCGGCGATGCCGAATGCGCCCGGCTGGTGGAAGCGACCGCCGCCTTCCGCGAGCGCCGCGCGGCGGTCCTGCCAGGGATTTGAAATGAAAGAGAAAAATTCTTCTTTTTCTGAAGAAAAAGAAGCAAAAAGACTTTTTTTCAGGCTGCCGCCGTCTCCCGGCCCAGCGGGACGCTGAACTGAAAAAGTTTTTTGGTTCTTTTTTTCAAAAAAGAACCCCTTCCTACTTCTTCTTCTGGATCAGCAAATTCGCCAGATACGGCGCCGCCAGAAGCTGATCGCGCGAGATGGCCGCCACCCACCCGCCCCGGCACAGGCGGCCGATGGACAGGCCCATGCCCAGGATCTCATCGACGAAGGCATCCGGGGCGAAGCCGGCGGCGCGGATCTGCCCCGGGGACCATTCCATGATGATCCGCAGCCGGGGATTGCCCGCGATGGCCTGCCGCGCACCCCGGAAGACCAGCGGCTCCGCCCCTTCCACATCCACCTTCATCACGTCCAGCCGCCCGCCGAGGCGGGGCAGCAGGTCATCCACCCGCAGTGCGGGCACGGTGAAGGGCTGCTCCGGCGCCTCGCGCATGCTGTTGGTGAAGTCCACCCCACAGGCGGCGATGCTGGTGTTGCCGCTGCGCTGCATGCGGCGGAACAGCGTCACCTCCCCCTCCCGCTCATGGATGGCGGCCTGGAGGATGGCGCAGCGGTCCTTCAGCCCGTTCATGACGACATTGTCCATGGCGTAATCCGCCACGGCGGCATCCGGCTCCACGCCGATCACCCGCCCGCGCGGGGCGAGCAGCGCCATCAGCACCGAGAAATAGCCGAAATTGGCCCCCAGATCGAGGCAATGGCTATCCTCGTCCAGATGGCGGCAGAGCCAGGCGGTGGCCATGTGCTCATAGGTCTTGCCCAGGATGAAGCCGGGGCTGATCAGCCGGTCCCGCGCATCCACCAGGTAATGGGCCGGCCGGCCATTGAAGGAGCGGCCGCAGAGCACCTTGCCCTCGCCCACATAGACCGCCGGCTTTGCGCGGGCGTAGCTGATATTGGCCCAGCCAACGATGCGGCGCAGCCAGCGGGGCAGAGCCATGGCCGGGCGTCAGCGCCGCTTCAGCACGGCGAAGGGGTTGGGCCGGGCCGGGGCCTCTTCCGGCGCCTCCTCCTCCACGATCTCCGGCAGGGCGGCGCCCGGCGCGCGGGGATAGGGGTCGAGCGCCAGGGAAAGCTGCTCGGCCAGGGCCTCGCCCAGCTCCATCACCCCGTTCTCGTCGGCGTGGATTTCGTCGGGGCCTTCCGGGTCGTCGGAGAAATCCGCCTCGGCGGGGAGGAAACGCAGATCCACCGCCTCCTCCACCTGCTGCGTCACCGGCTCCAGCGTCACCACGCAGGCCTGCACCACCCGGGCGCGCAGCGTGCCGCGGATGCGGATGGCGCCGCCCCGCTCCTGCCGCATCTCCAGCTCGGCGCTGAAGGCATCGATGGCGGGAATGCCGAAGCGCGCGGCCAGGGCGGCGCACTCCGCCGCCTTCGCCTCCACCAGCTGGCGGCGGCCATCGGGGCCAACGGCCACCCAGGGCAGGGTGCGCGAGAATTCCAGGTTCTCCGTCATGCGGGGTCCTCCTCCGGCGCGGGGAAGCGGGCGGTGCCGCGCGCCAGGTCATCCAGGGTTTGCGCCGCCAGGGCGGCATCAATGCGGAAGGCCAGCGCCGCCAGGGCCACCGGGCCGGGGGCCGTGGCCTCCTGCCCGCCGCGCCAGACATTGCGGGCCAGCGCCAGGGCCAGCGCCGCCGCGTCCCCGGCGGCCAGCGGCGCCTCATAGGCCTGGGCGCGGCCGTGGAAGGCCTCCCACATGTTCTTCACCCGCTTGGCGATGGACATGTCACCCACCCCCATCTCCCGCAGGTTGAAATCCATGTCGGCGAACATGGCGTCGAACACCGCCTGGGCCAGGGCGGCGCCGCGCGGGTCGGCATCCCTGTGCAGGCGCCGGATCAGCAGCGCGACATGCAGGCCGATCAGGTCGAAGCGCCCATCCAGCGTGTCCGCCACGCCGAGCGTGGTGAAAAAGGCCGGGTGGCGGGCGGCGCGCACGGCGGCGCCGTAGAGTTCAAAGCCCTGCCGCTCATGCGGCTTGCGGCGGAACAGGCCGAACAGGCCCATGGTCGGACGGCTCCCTGGCTGGCGCACGCAGGCGCCGGTTGACCCCGCTGCGGGGCGGTGGCAATCGGTCCTGCAGATGGACCGCATCCCCGCGCCGGTCAATCCGACCGCGTGGGGCCCTGGCCAAGAGGAATCCGGGCGCCCGTGACTCGCAGCGACAATCCCCGCAGCCTTGCCCGCCCGCCGCGCCTGCGCGCCGCGTTGCTGGCCCTGACCCTCGCCCTGCCCGCCGCCGGCTGCTCCTTGTTCGAGGCGCCCCCGGTCCAGCGCGGCAACAAGGCCGATCCGGACCTCCTCGCCCAGCTCACGCCGGGGGTGCAGACCCAGGCCGATGTCCAGTCCCTGCTCGGCCCGCCGACCTCCACCGGCACCTTCGACCGGACGAACTGGTATTACATCAGCTCCGTCACCCGCATGCGCCCGGGCACCAAGGGCGCGGTGGAGGAACGCCGTGTCGTCGCCCTCACCTTCGACGAGCGCGGCGTGCTCCGGCAGATCCGCGAGCTCGGTGAGAAAGACATGAACGACAATGTCGGCATGGTCGAGCGCACCACCCCCGTACCGGGCACCGAGCGCACCGTCCTCCAGGCGCTGTTCGGCAATATCGGCCGCATCGGCGCCGGCAACATGGGCAGTGAGCAGGGTCCCGGCACCGGTCCGGGACGCTGATTTCATAGTTTAGATAAAGAATCTTCTTTTTCTAAAGAAAAAGAAGCAAAAAGATTTTTTCCGTTTGGCGTCCCGCCTCAGGCCCGAGGCGGGACGCTTTCTGAAAAAGTTTTTTGGTTCTTTTTTTCAAAAAAGAACCTTTCTCTCTCGTCTTTTCTTACGCCACGGCCCGCCGCCGCCCCTGCAGCATCACCAGCAGCAGGGCCAGCCCGATGGCGGGCAGCAGCAGGATGTTCAGCGTCGTCCAGCCCGCCACCTCGTGGATGGCGCCGGAGGCCAGCGCCGTGCAGGCCACCGTGCCGAAGACGATGAAGTCATTGGCCGCCTGGGCGCGCACGCGCTCTTCCGGCCGGTGCGCCTCGGCCAGCAGGTTGGTGGCGCCGACGAACATGAAGTTCCAGCCCACGCCCAGCAGCATCAGCGCGGCGCCGAAATTGGCGAAATCCTGCCCCGACAGCCCCACCGCGACACAGGCGAGGTTCAGCACCGCCCCCGCCGCGATCACCCGCCGCGCGCCGAAGCGCCCGATCAGCCGCCCGGTGACGAAGCCCGGCGCGAACATCGAGACGGCATGCATCTGGATCACCGTCGCGCTGGCGGCGATGCCGAAGCCGCAGAGCTGCATCTCCAGCGGGGTGGAGGTCATCACCAGATTCATCGTGCCATAGGCCATGGCGCCGGTGACGGCGGCGATGAGGAAATCCGGCCGGCGCAGGATCTCGCGGAGCGGCGTCGCCACCTTGGGCCGCGGCGGCGCCGGCGGCAGCGTCGCCCGCGACAGCAGCGTCATGCACACCAGCGGCAGCAGCGCCAGGATCATATAGGTGCCGAGGAAGGTGAAGGGCGGGATCATCTCCCGCGAATGCTTCACCAGTTCCGGCCCGAAGATGGCCGAGAGCACGCCCCCCGCCATCACCAGCGAGACGGCGCGCGGGCGGTAGGCCGGGGTGGCCACCTCCGCCGCCGCGAAGCGGTAATGCTGGGAAATGCCGAAGCCCAGCCCGGCCGGCACCGCGCCAAGGCAGTAGAGCGCGAAATTGCCGTGCCACACGCCGAGCGCGAAGGTCACGCTGCCCAGGAAGGCGCCGCAGGCACCGAGCAGGAAGCCCGGCTTGCGCCCCAGCCGCGCGAAGACGAGGCCGGCGGGGATGGAGGCCGCCATCGTCGCCGCCATCTGCATGGCCATGGGCAGGGTGGCCAGGGCCTTGTCCGTGGCCAGGCTGTGGCCGATCAGGGCGGACATCGCCACCTGCCCCACCGTGCTCGCCTGCATCAGCGCCTGGCAGAGGAACATCAGCCAGACATTCTTCCGCATGGCCGCCGCGGCCTCCGCCGTCTGTCCGGCCTCGTGAACTGTCATCAGAAGTGACTCCATCCTCCCGGGCCGGGGGGAAGTTCCGCGCCGGCCTCATCCAGCACGGTAACCACCGCCTCGCCCGGCACGAAATGCCCGATGCGGGACACAGCCACGCCACAGGCGGCGGCGCGGGCGAAAATTTCCGGCGCGGCCCCGGGCGGGGCGGCGAAGAGAAGCTCATAATCATCGCCGCCCGAGAGCAGCTTCGGCAGCGCCACGGCGCCCGCGGCCACCAGCGCGGCGGCGGGCGGGGAGAGCGGCACATCGGCCGCGCGCAGCACCGCGCCACAGCCACCGGCCCGGCAGAGATGGCCGAGATCCTGCACCAGCCCGTCCGACACATCCATGGCGGCGCGGGCGAGGCCGGCCAGCGCCTGCCCCAGGGCGAGGCGCGGCCGCGGCAGGCGATAGCGTGAGGCCAGGAAGCCCCCCGCATCCGCCACCGCGCCGCGCAGCGCCATCAGCCCCAGCGCGCCATCGCCGATACTGCCGGAGACCCACACCTCATCCCCCGGCCGGGCGCCGGCGCGGCGCAGCGCCTGCCCCGGCGCGACATGGCCGAGGATGGTGAGGGAGAGCGTCACCGGGCCGGGGATGGACACCGTATCGCCGCCGAGGACGGAGAGGCCGAATTCGCGCTGGTCCTCCGCCAGCCCGGCGGAGAAGGCGGCGAGCCAGGCATCCGGCGTGCCGCGCGGCAGGGCAAGCGTCATCAGGTAGCCGAGCGGCGCGGCGCCCATGGCGGCGAGGTCGGAGAGGTTCACCCGCAGCAGCTTGCGGCCCAGCGTCTCCGGCGGGTCGTCGGGGAGGAAATGCACCCCGGCCACCATCGCATCAGCGGCGAGCACCAGTTCACGGTTGGCGGGGGGGGTCAGGAGCGCGGCGTCGTCCAGCAGGCCCAGCGCGCCGGGGCCGGCCAGCGGCGCGAAATGGCGCGCGATCAGGGAGAATTCAGCAGGAATGGGCATCGCATGCTCTCCAGGTGGCCTTGAGGGGGCTTTGCCCCCTCAACCCCCCCTTCTTTCCCTTGGGCAGGGGACGGGGTCCCCTGCACCCGCCTTCAGAGTTTGAGAGGGGCGAAGCCCCTCTCATGCAGGCGGTGGCCCGGCTGTTCAGCGCTGGAACTCGGTGGGGCGCAGCGCGCGGGCCATGGCATCCAGCACGCCATTGGCGAAGCGCGGCTCCTCGCCGCTGAAGAAGCCGTGCGCGATGTCCATGTACTCGTTGATCACCACGCGCGCCGGCGGCTCGGTGCCCGAGGAGAGCTCATAGGCGGCGGCGCGCAGCAGGGCGCGCAGCACGGGGTCGAGCCGCGCCACCGTCCACTCGCCGGCCAGATGGCCCTGGACGATCTCGTCCAGGCCGTCGGGCTGGCGCGCCACGCCGCGCACCACGCTGGCGAAGAGCGGCACATCGGCCAGCGGCACCCGGCCATCCTCGAAGCCCCCGGCATCGGGGCCGATGCGGTAGCGGACGAACTGGTCGATCACCGCCTCCGCCGCCTCGCCGCTCTGCTCGCTCTGGAACAGCGCCTGGATGGCGGCCACGCGCGAGCCGGTGCGCGGGCGCCCGGCCACCGGCGGGCGCGGCTTCCTGCCGGCAGGAGTCTGGGGCGCGCTCATGCCTGCCCCCAGCGGCGCGCCAGCGCGATCTGCTGCAGCAGGGCGTGCACCGCCTCCGCCCCCTTGTTGTGGCGGTCATCGGCGCTGCGCGCCTCGGCCTGGGCCAGGCTCTCCACCGTCAGCAGGCCGAAGCCGAGCGGGGCGCCCGTCTCGCCGCTGATGTCCATCACGCCCTGGCACACGGCCTCGCAGATGAACTGGTAGTGGTCGGTCTCGCCCTTCACCACGCAGCCGAGCAGCAGGAAGCCGTCCCAGCCCGGGGCCACCTTCAGCGCCATGCGCAGCGCCGCCGGCAGCTCGAAGGCGCCGGCGACATCGACCACCTCCAGCGTGGCGCCGATCTCGGCCAGGATCTTCTCGGCGCCACGGCGCATGCCGCCCACGACGCCGTCATAATACGGCGCCTGGATCAGCAGGATGCGCGGCGCGGGGCCGGGGATGGCGGGGGTCGCGCGTTCCGGCGCGTCGGCGGTGCTCATGCGGCGCCTTCTTCCTCGATGGGCCGGCTCTCGGACACGGTCAGGCCATAGCCCTCCAGTCCGACGATGGCCTTGGGGTGGTTGGTCAACAGGACCATGTCCTTGACGCCAAGATCCGCCAGGATCTGGGCGCCGATGCCGTAGTCGCGCAGCTCCGGCGGCGCGCTGCGGTCCCGCCGGGCGCGGATGCGCTCCGACAGGGCGGTGGGCTTCACGTCGCGGATCAGCACCACCACGCCGCGCCCTTCCTGGGCGATGGCGCGCATGGCGCTGTGCAGCTCGGCCGAGCCGCTGGTGCCCACGATATCGGCGAAGAGGTTGACGGCGTGCATGCGCACCGGCACCGGGCCGGGGCGCGCCAGGTCGCCCTTCACCAGCGCGACATGCTCGCCATATTCCTGCGTGTTGGCATAGACGACGACGCGCCATTCCCCGCCGGGCAGGTCGGCCAGGCGGTTTTCCTCCACCCGCTTCACCAGCCGCTCGGTGCGGCGGCGGTAGCCGATGAGGTCGGCGATGGTGCCGAGCTTCAGCCCGTGATGCTGGGCGAAGGCCACGAGGTCCGGCATGCGGGCCATGGTGCCGTCGTCATTCATGATCTCGCAGATCACGCCGGCCGGGTTCAGCCCGGCGAGGCGGGCGAAATCCACCGCCGCCTCGGTATGGCCGGCGCGCACCAGCGTGCCGCCCTCCCGCGCCACCAGCGGGAAGACATGGCCCGGCGTCACGATCTGCTCGCGCCCCGCCTCGGGGTTGATCGCCACCGCCACGGTGCGGGCGCGGTCGGCGGCGGAAATGCCGGTCGTCACCCCTTCCCGCGCCTCGATCGAGACGGTGAAGGCGGTCTGGTGCCGGGTGCCGTTGCTCTGCGCCATCAGCGGCAGGCCGAGCTGCTCCACCCGCGTCCGCGTCATGGCGAGGCAGATCAGCCCGCGCGCGTGGCGGGCCATGAAGTTGATGGCATCCGGCGTGGCGAACTGCGCGGGGATGACGAGGTCGCCCTCATTCTCCCGGTCCTCGTCATCGACGAGGATGAACATGCGGCCGCGCCGCGCCTCCTCCAGCAGCTCCTCGGTGGGGCTGAGGAATTCGGCGAAGGAGGTGCGCTGGGTCAGGACGGTCATGCGGAGTGCTCCCCCACCTCGAATTCACGGAGCCGGGCGACGTAGCGCGCCAGCATGTCGATCTCGATATTCACCCGGTCGCCGGCGGCGAGGCCGCCCAGCGTCGTCACCTGCGCCGTGTGCGGGATGAGGTTCACGCCGAAGGCCGTGCCCTCCACCGCGTTCACGGTGAGGGAGACGCCCTCGATGGTGACCGAGCCCTTGGGCGCGACGAAGCGCGCCAGCGCCGCCGGCAGCCGCACGGTGAGGCGCAGCGAGCCATTCTCCGGCGTGGCCGAGACCACCTCGCCCACGCCATCGACATGGCCGGAGACGACATGGCCGCCAAGCTCATCGCCCATGCGCAGCGCGCGCTCAAGGTTGATGGCGGCGCCCGGCCGCCAGGCGCCGAGCGTGGTCTTGCCCAGCGTCTCGGCCGAGACCTCGACGGTGAAGCGGTCCGCCTCGCGCGTGATCACCGTCAGGCAGCAGCCGGAACAGGCGATGGAGGCCCCGATGGCCGCGCCCTCCAGCCAGCCCTCGGGCGTGGCGATGACGAGGCGCATATCCTGCCCCCCGCCGATCGGCGCGACCGCGGCGACCTCGCCCTTCGCGGTGATGATTCCGGTGAACATGCTCAGGCGGCCCCCATCTCGCTTTCGCTCATCCTGCTGTCCGCGAGCGATTCATACTCGCTCAGCAGGTCCGCCCCGGCGGTGGCCAGGGTGGTGCGGCGATATCTGGGCATGGCCGACAAAAGCTCCAGCGGCAAGGCGTCCAGCGCGGGCCTGCCATCGCCGCCGATCAGGCCGGGGGCGTGGAACCAGGCCAGCCGGTCCACCAGCCCGGCACGCAGCAGCGCCGCCGCCAGCGCCGCGCCGCCCTCGGCCAGCACGCGCGTCAGGCCGCGCGCGGCCAGGGCGCGCAGCAGCGCCGCCGGGTCGAGGCCGGGATGGCCCTCCGCCTCGGGAACCTCGATGATCTCGGCCCCGGCGGCGCGCAGCGGCGCCAGCAGGGCCTCCGGGTGGCCCGGGCGCGTCGCCACCCAGACGGGGCCGCCGCCCGCGCGCAGCATGCGCGCCGTGGCGGGCAGGCGCAGCCGGGCATCCGCCACCACCCGCACCGTCGGCACCGGGGTGAAGCCGGGGAGGCGGCAGGAGAGGTCCGGGTCATCGGCCAGCGCCGTGCCGCTGCCCACCAGCACGGCATCGTGCCGGCCGCGCAGGGCATGGGCGGCGCGGCGCGCCTCCGGCCCGGTGATCCACTGGCTCTCGCCGGCGCGGGTGGCGATGCGGCCATCCAGCGTGGTGGCCAGCTTCAGCGTCAGCAGCGGCAGGTTCCGCGTCAGCCGCTTGAGGAAGCCGGCATTCAGCGCCCGCGCCTCCGCCTCCAGCAGCCCGGTGGAGACGGCGATGCCGGCGGCGCGCAGCCGGGCGATGCCGCCGCCATCGACGCGCGGATCCGGGTCGCGCAGGGCGATGACGACGCGCGCCACCCCGGCGGCCACCAGCGCATCGGCGCAGGGCGGCGTGCGGCCCCAGTGGCAGCAGGGCTCCAGCGTGACATAGGCGGTGGCGCCGCGCGCGGCGGCGCCGGCCCGGGCCAGGGCCTCCGTCTCCGCATGCGGGCGGCCGCCGGGGGCGGTCCAGCCGCGCCCCACCACCTGCCCGTCCGCCGCCACGATGACGCAGCCCACCGAGGGGTTGGGCCAGGTATTGCCCAGCCCGCGCGCCGCCAGCGCCAGGGCGGCGCGCATATGCGCCGTGTCCTCCACGCTGTGGCGGGCCTGGGCGGGCAGCGCGTTCATCACGCGGCGGCGCCGAAGGGAGGCAGCTCGGGCAGCTCGGGCTGGGGCAGCCCGGACGGGAGCAGCCCAGACGGGAGCAGCTCGGGCTGGGGCAGCGCCTTGGCCAGCACGGTGTGCGGCAGCGTCACCTGCAGCACCGGCTCGGTGCGCTGCCCGGCCGCCTGCATGGCATAGCCGCGCCGGCGGAACAGGCCGAGGGCGCGCAGATGCCCGCTCGGCACCCGCACGCGCAGGCTGGGCGCGCCCCCGGCGGCCAGCAGCGCCTCCATGGCGGCGAGCAGGGTGGAGCCGATGCCCTGCCCCCCCACCTGCGGCGCGACCCAGAGGCCGGAGAGCCGCGCATCGGCCCCGGCCTCCGGCTTCTCGGCCAGGGCGCAGCCCAGCGGGCCCTGCGCGCCCTCGGCGAGCAGCAGCGGGCCGCCCTGCGCCAGCGCGGCGGCGAAGAGGGCAGTGAAGCGCTCCACCGTGGCGCGGCGGCGCAGCTCGGCCGGCAGCAGCGCCGCCGTGCCCTGGGCATAGGCCGCCACCGCCACGGCGGCGAGCGCCGGCAGGTCGGCGGCGCCCGCGCGGCGCAGCGTCAGCCCTGCCCCCAGCGAGATGCCGGCAGCCGAAGCCCCGCCGGCCAGGGCCGCGGGATGAAACAGTTTGACCATGCCGGGTTCAGCCCTTGCCGTTGCCGTCGCCGAAATCGAGGGAGCCGAGGAAGGCGCGGAAGTCGCTCGCCTCCCCGAAATTCCTGTAGACCGAGGCGAAGCGCACATACGCCACCTGGTCCAGTTCCTTCAACGTCTCCATCACCATCTCGCCGATGGCGCGGCTGGAGATCTCGCTCTCGCCCTCGGCCTCCAGGCGGCGCTGGATGCCGTTGACGATGCGCTCGATGCGGTCCTCGTCCACCGGCCGCTTGCGCAGCGCGATGCGGATGGAGCGGGCGAGCTTGTCGCGGTCGAAGGGCACGCGGCGCTGGTCGGACTTCACCACCGTCAGCTCGCGCAGCGTCACGCGCTCGAAGGTGGTGAAGCGCGCCCCGCAGGAGGGGCAGGAACGCCGGCGCCGGATGGCCGCCCCGTCATCGGCGGGGCGGCTGTCCTTCACCTGCGTGTCCTCGCTGCCGCAGAACGGACAGCGCATGGCCCGGCCCCCCGCCCCGGCCGCTCAGCGGTAGATCGGGAAGCGCTGGCAGAGGGCCAGGACCTCGGCCCCCACCTCGGCCTCGATGGCGGCATTGCCCTCGGGGTCGTTGGCGCGGGAGAGGCCGGTCAGCACCTTGCCGATCAGGCGCCCGATCTGGCGGAACTCCGCCTCGCCCAGGCCGCGCGTGGTGCCGGCCGGCGTGCCGAGGCGGATGCCGGAAGTGACGAAGGGCTTGGCCGGGTCGAAGGGGATGGCGTTCTTGTTGCAGGTCAGATGGGCGCGGCCCAGCGCCGCCTCGGCCGCCTTGCCGGTCAGGCTCAGCGGGCGGAGGTCGACCAGCATCAGGTGGTTGTCCGTGCCGCCGGTGACGATGCCGGCGCCCTGGGCCACCAGCTCCTCGGCCAGGGCCTTCGCATTGGCCACCACGGCCTTGGCATAGGCGCGGAATTCGGGGCGCAGCGCCTCGCCGAAGGCCACCGCCTTGGCGGCGATCACATGCTCCAGCGGGCCGCCCTGCAGGCCGGGGAAG
This sequence comes from Roseomonas sp. GC11, assembly GCF_024437745.1. Lineage (GTDB taxonomy): Bacteria > Pseudomonadota > Alphaproteobacteria > Acetobacterales > Acetobacteraceae > Pseudoroseomonas. The sequence continues at coordinate 44,667 of NZ_JANFNY010000006.1, forward strand.
ACGGCGCTGTTGAACTTCTTCGCCAGCGCCTCGTCATTGGTCAGGATCATGCCGCCGCGCGGGCCGCGCAGCGTCTTGTGGGTGGTGGTGGTCACCACATGGGCGTGCGGGAAGGGGCTGTCATGCGCGCCGCCGGCCACCAGCCCGGCGAAATGCGCCATGTCCACCATGAAGTACGCGCCGACCTCATCAGCAATGGCGCGAAACTTGGAAAAATCCCAGGCGCGGGAATAGGCGGAGCCACCGGCCACGATCAGCTTGGGGCGGCTCTCGCGGGCGATGCGGGCGACCTCGGCCATGTCGATGCGGCCGCTCTCGCGGTCCACCGTGTAGGGGGCGACCTTGAACCACTTGCCAGACATGTTGACCGGCGAGCCATGCGTCAGGTGGCCGCCGGCGGCGAGGTCGAGGCCCATGAAGGTGTCGCCCGGCTGGAGCAGGGCGAAGAACACGGCCTGGTTGGCCTGGGCGCCGGAATGCGGCTGGACATTGGCGTAGCCGCAGCCGAAGAGCTGCCTGGCGCGCTCGATCGCCAGCGTCTCGATCTCGTCCACATACTCGCAGCCGCCATAGTAGCGCTTGCCCGGCAGGCCCTCGGCATACTTGTTGGTCAGGATCGAGCCCTGGGCCTCCAGCACGGCGCGGGAGACGATGTTCTCGGAGGCGATCAGCTCGATGCCATCCTGCTGGCGGATCAGCTCACGGCCGATCAGCGCGGCGATATCGGCATCGGCCTCGGCCAGGGAGGCACCGAAGAAGCGGCCATCGAGGGTCGCGGGGGAGAGCTCGTTCATGGCGTCAGGCCTCCTGGGGCCGGGCAGAGGCAGAGGGGGCGGCGGAGGTGACCGAGGGCATCAGCTTGGCGATGCGCCGGTCGTGGCGGCCGCCTTCATAAGGGGTGGTGAGGAAAGCGGAAAGCGCATCCAGCACCACCTCGTGCCCGATCGTGCGGGCGCCGAAGCAGGCAATGTTGGCATCATTGTGCGCGCGGGTCAGCCGGGCCTCGGTGGTGTTGTGCACCACCACGGCGCGGATGGCCGGGTGCCGGTTGGCGGCGATGCTCATGCCGATGCCGCTGCCGCAGACCAGCACGCCGAAGCGCGCCTGCCCGCCCGTGACCGCCTCGGCCACCGGATGGGCGAAATCGGCGTAGTCGCAGCTCTGCGTGCCATGGGTGCCAAAATCGAGCACCGGATGCCCGGCCGCCTCCAGCGCGGCGCGCAGGCTGTCCTTCAGGGCGGCGCCGGCATGGTCGGCGCCGAGGGCGATGGGGGTCTCGGCCGGGTTCATGGCGGCCCCGTTACCACGTCTTGTTGATCGGGAAAACTCGAACCCCCAACCCTGGGGCGCAACCCCGGCATGTGCGGCAGGGAAGGCCAGGGGGAAAGCCAGGAGAGGATCAAGGCCAGGGGGAATGAATTCCCCCTGGACCCCCTTCTTTTTTTTCTCTGATAAAAGAAAAAGAAGGGGTCCGGGGAATTCATTCCCCGGCCTTTCCTGTCACACGCCAGCGTGCCCCCGGGAGCCTCAAAGAATGACCGACATGCCGGGGTCCTTCCCCGCCACCCGCCTGCGCCGCAACCGCCACGACGCCTGGACGCGCCGCATGGTGGCGGAAAACCGCCTCTCGGTGGACGACCTGATCTGGCCGATCTTCCTCATCGAGGGCGAGGGGCAGGTGACGGAGGTGGCCTCCATGCCCGGCGCCCACCGCGTCACCCTCGACCGGCTGGCCGCCCATGTCGCCCCGGCGGTGGAGCTTGGCATCCCGGCCATCGCCCTCTTCCCCGCCACCCCGGCCGGGCTCAAGGACGCCGAGGGCAGCGAGGCGAAGAACCCCGACAACCTGATCTGCCGCGCCACCCGCCTGCTGAAGCGCGAATTCCCGGAGACGGGCCTCGTCGGCGATGTCGCCCTCGACCCCTATACCGACCACGGCCATGACGGGGTGATCCGCGATGGCTATGTCGCCAATGACGAGTCGGTGGCCGTGCTGGTGGCCCAGGCCGTCAACCAGGCGGAAGCCGGCATCGACATCATCGCCCCCTCGGACATGATGGATGGCCGCGTCGGCGCCATCCGCGCCGCCCTCGACGCGCGCGGGCTGATCCATACCCGCATCATGTCCTACGCGGCGAAATACGCCTCCGCCTTCTACGGCCCCTTCCGCGACGCGCTCGGCTCCGGCGGCGCGCTGAAGGGGGACAAGAAGACCTACCAGATGGACCCGGCCAATTCCGACGAGGCGCTGCGCGAGGTGGCGCTCGACCTCGCCGAGGGCGCGGACATGGTGATGGTCAAGCCCGGCATGCCCTATCTCGACATCGTGCGCCGGGTGAAGGACCGCTTCGCCGTGCCCACCTTCGCCTATCAGGTGAGCGGCGAATACGCGATGATCATGGCCGCCGTCCGCAATGGCTGGCTGGACCATGACAAGGCGATGCTGGAAAGCCTGCTGGCCTTCAAACGCGCCGGGGCCGATGGCGTGCTGACCTATTTCGCCGTCGAGGCCGCGCGGCGGCTGCGCCAGGGCTGAGCCGGGCCGGACGGGACAAGAAAGGGCGGGGCAAGGGAGGACGGGGCAAGAGAGGGGGCGCCCGCCCCCTTACCTTGCGGCGAACTCATCCGCCGTTCACTGGAACCCGGCGCCGCACCCGCCTAGCTCTCCCTCCTGTGCCCCGCCGACCGGCGCGGCCCTGACGGAGAAAATGCCCCGATGATCCGCCGCTCCTTCCTCAAGGGGCTGGCCCTGGCCAGCCTGACGGCCACCGCGGCCTGCGCGCAGCCCATGCCGCCGCCGCCCTATCCGCCCGGGCCGCGCCCTGCCCCCTACCCGCCCATCCCCGAGCTGCGCAGCGAGGTCCGCCCGCCACCGCCACCCTATCCGGAGCGCTTCGTCTGGCAGCCCGGCCACTGGCACTGGGACGGGCGCGAATATGCCTGGGTCGGCGGCCGCTGGATCCCCCGCCCCGAGCGCGGTGCCGAATGGATCCATGGCCGCTGGGTCTGGGGCAACGGCGGCTGGACCTGGCTCCCCGGCCACTGGCGTTAATTTTTTCGGGCTGCCGCCGTCGGGTGGAGAGGCGGGACGCAACCCTCTCCCCGCGCGGCGGTGGCCAGGGCGCCCCTCCCCCTGGGCCGGAGCGCCCCGCCTGAGTGCCGCCCCTCTCGTCCCGGCCCTGACCGGCAGCTGACAGAAGAATCAGGGGCGGGAGGGGGGGATGAGGGCGGGGGCCGGGAGGGCGAAGGCGGAGCGCAGTTCGCCGGCCATGAAGCGCTGCGCCGCGCCGGCCTTGGGCAGGACCAGCGGGTCCACGCCGAAGAATTCATGGGTCACGCCCGGGAAATCCTGCCCCACCACCTGCACGCCGCTCTGTTGCAGGCGCCCGGCGAGCAGCAGGCCATCGCTGCGCAGCGGGTCGATCTCGGCGGTGATGAGGATGGCCTTGGGCAGGCCGCGCAGATCGGCCCGGCCATAGACATTCAGGCGCGGGTCCTGGAGTTCGCCCGGCAGCACGGTGGCATGGCGCAGGAACCACTGCATCATGGCGGCGTTCAGCGGCCTCGCCATGGCGTTCTGCTGGTAGGAGGGGGTGGACATGTCCGTCCCCGCCAGCGGGTAGATCAGCCCCATGGCCACCGGCAGCGGCGTGCGGCCCTCACGCGCCGCCATGGCGACGTTGATCGCCAGATTGCCGCCCGCGCTCTCCCCCACCACCGCCACGCGGGTGAGGTCGGCGCCGAACTGCGCGGCGTTCTGCAAGGCCCAGACATAGGCCGCATAGGCATCCTGGTGCGCGGCGGGGAAGCGCGCCTCGGGCGCCTGGCGGTAATGCACGGACAGCACCATGGCCTGCGCCTCGGCCGCCAGGGCGCGGGCGGAGGCGTCATAGGCATCGAGCGAGCCGATCACGAAGCCGCCGCCGTGGTAGTAGACGATCAGCGGCAGCAGCGGGCGCGGCGCGTCGCCGGCGCGCAGCGGCGGCACCGGGCTGTAGAGCCGCGCCGGCAGCGGGCCGCCCAGGCCGGGGATCTCGATATCCCGCACCAGCGGCAGCGGGCGCGGCAGGGCCGGGCGGCCCAGCGCGCGCTGCCGCTGCGCCACCGCATCGGCCAGGGTGGGCTGCAACCGCGCCTCCTCCGGCCGCAGCGTCTCGACCGGCCGCGGGTTCAGCGCCTGGAGGCTCTCCAGCAGGGCGCGCATCTCCGGGTCCGCGCGGCCGGTCGGGTCGGCGGGCGGCAGGGGCTCGGGCGCGGTGGCGCAGGCGGCCAGCAGGCCGGGCAGCAGCATCAGGCCGGCGCGGCGGGACATGGACAGCATGGCGGCATCTCCTCCAGGGCCCGCCATCAGCGGCGGGCGGCGCCGGGGAAACACGGACTTCGCCTTGCCGGTTGCGCGCCCGGGGGCGGGAGGCGCCCACGGAAGGCGGGGTCCGGGGGGACCCTGTCCCCCCGGCGGGGTCAGGGGCGGAGCCCCTGGCCGAGAAACGCGCCCCACCCCCGCGCCGGGGCCTGGCCGCAGCCGGCGAATTCGGCGCGTTCCACCCTGGAGTGGCGGACCATGCGGCGGACGGTATCGGCGGTGAGCAGCGCCCCGCAGCAGGACCGGAGAGGAAGGGTTGCCGCCGGGCCGCCCGCATCGCATGGTCGCGCCCCCTGATCGCCAGCCCGATCGCCCGCTGCGGGAGAAGACCCATGCTCGACCATCCGGCCACCACCACCCTTCCTGAGGCACCCCCTGAGGCGCCCTGCCTGGATCCCTTCGCCCTGGCGCGGGCGCTCTCCGGCGCGCATCTGATCGGCGGCCGGCTGGTGCCGGCGCGCGCGGGCAAGGTCTTCCCCGTGGTGAACCCCGCCACCGGCGCGGTGGTGGCCGAGGCCGCCGATGGCGACGCCGCCGATGTCGAGGCCGCCGTCAGCGAGGCCGCCACCGCCCAGAAGGCCTGGGCGAAGGTGCCGGCGCGCAGGCGCGGCGCGCTGGTGGCGCAGGCCGCGGCGCTGATCCGCACCCATGTCGAGGAGCTCGCCCGCCTCGTGGCCCTCGAGACCGGCAAGGCGCTGCGCACGGAAAGCCGTGTGGAGGCCAACAACGTCGCCGACATCTTCGACTTCTTCGCCGGCCTCGGCGGCGAGCTGAAGGGCGAGAGCGTGCCCTTCGGCCCGGAGGTGCTGAACATCACCGTGCGCGAGCCGCTCGGCGTCGTCGGCGCCATCATCCCGTGGAACATCCCGATGATGCTGCTGGCGCTGAAGGTGGCGCCCGCCCTGGTCGCCGGCAACAGCGTGGTGGTGAAGTCGGCCGAGGAGGCGCCGCTGGCCGTGCTGCGCATCGCCGAGCTGATGAACCGCGTGCTGCCGCCCGGCGTCTTCAACCTGCTCTCCGGCCAGGGGCCGGAATGCGGCGCGCCGCTCGTCGCCCACCCGCTGGTGCGGAAGGTGACCTTCACCGGCAGCGTCGAGACCGGCAAGATCATCGCCCGCACGGCGGCGGACAAGCTCATCCCCGTCACGCTCGAACTCGGCGGCAAGTCGCCGATGATCGTCTTCGCCGACTGCGATTTCGAGAAGACGGTGCAGGGCGCGCTGACCTCGATGCGCTTCACCCGCCAGGGGCAGAGCTGCACCGCCGCCAGCCGCATCTTCGTCGAGCGCCCGATCTTCGAGGCATTCGTGGCCGAGATGGCGAAGCGCGTGGACGCCCTGGTGATGGGCGACCCGCTGGATGAGAAGACCGATATCGGCACCATCATCTCCCCCGGCCAGTTCGAGAAGGTGCGCGCCTTCATCGCCGAGGGCCGCGCGACGGCCGGCGCCGAGGGCCGCGCCTGCTCCGCCCTGCCGGCCGACCCGGCACTGCGGAAGGGGCTGTTCATCCAGCCGCACATCTTCACCGGGCTGACGAAGGAGAGCCGGCTGGTGCGCGAGGAGATCTTCGGCCCCGTCACCTGCGTCTTCCCCTTCGACGACGCGGAGGCCGTGCTGGCGGAGGCGAACGACACCGAATTCGGCCTCGCCGCCAGCGTCTGGACCAACAACCTGAAGATCGCCCTCACCTTCGCCCACCGCATCGAGGCCGGGCTGGTGCAGGTGAACCAGAACCTCGTGGTGCAGCCCAACCTCTCCTATGGCGGGGTGAAGAATTCGGGGCTTGGCAAGGAAGCCAGCCTTGAATCCATGCTGGAACATTTCACCCATAAAAAGACAATCATGGTAAACATGGCCTGAGGCCGGGAATCGAACCGGTCCGTTTTCCGGGGGGCGGCCCGCGCGCGGCCGCCCCGCCGGCCTGGAGGCGGAGGCACAGTCACGGATGAGGGCAGGCCCGGGCAGCATGGGGCGCGCGGCGGCCGCGCCGCACGCGGCCCCCTCCGTGCTGCCTCCCGCCGCATTGCCGGCCCCGCACGAGCCACGCCCCGCCCCGCGCTTCCGCATCCACCTGCTGCGGCTGGTGGTGGTGGCCCTCCTGCCGCTGGTGCTGCTCTCCGGCGCGCTGGCGCTGTGGACGGCGCAGGCCCAGCGTGCCGAGGTGCTGCGCGGCATGGCGCAGACGGCCCATGCGCTGCAGATCGCCATCGACCGCGAGCTGCGCACCGGCATGGTGACGCTGGAGGCCCTGGCCGGCATGCCCGGCCTCGACGCGCTGCTGGAGCCGGGTGCGCCGGAGGAGGAGGGGGCGGCCTTCCAAGCCCGCGCCAGCGCCATGGCCGAGCGCCCGCCCGGGGCGATGCGCAATTTCGCGCTGATCCGCCTGGGCCCGGCGGGGGAGCCGCTGGAACAGGTGATGAGCACCTTCGGCCCGCCCGGCATGCGCCGCACCCTGCCGACGCGGATAGAACATCCGCCGCGCCCCGGCCTGCCGCTGCCGGACGCGAAGACGGTGTGGCTGGAAATGATTCATGGCGGGCGGGCGCGCGTCTCCGACCTCTACCGCAACAACCAGGACCAGCCCTGGCGCTTCGCCATCACCCTGCCGATCGAGCGCGAGGGGCGGCCGGTGGCGCTGCTGATCGCCGCGCTGTGGCCGGAGCGCATCACCGCCATCCTGGAGGAGCACCGCCCGCCCCCCGGCTGGCATGCCACGGTGGTGGACCGGGGCGGCATCATCCTCGCCCGCTCCAGCGACACGGCGGCGTGGCTGGCCCTGCCGGCGCCAGCGCCGGTGCGCGCGTTCCAGGGCGAGCCGGAGCGGCGCGAGGCGGTGCTGTTCATGCCCGAGGCGCCGACGGGCGCCAGCTATGCCGCGCTGCGCCGCCTGGAGCAGGTGCCCTGGGCCCTGGCCTATGCCGCCCCGGCCGCCAGCGTGGACGGGCCGCGATGGCGCACCCTGGCGCTGGCGGCGGCGGCGGGGGTGCTGGCGCTCGGCCTCGCCGCGCTGGCGGCGCTGGTGCTCGGCCGCCGCCTGGGGCGGGAGGTGGAAGGGCTGGGGCGCGATGCCGCGGCCGTCGCCCTCTCCGAGGCGCCGCCCCGCCCGCGCCCGGCGGCGATGGTGCGGGAGGTGGCGGAGGCGCGGGCCAGCCTGCACCGGGTGGGCCAGGCCCTGCACCAGCGCGCCGGGGCCAAGCGGGAGAGCGAGGCGCGCCAGGCCCTGCTGATGCGGGAGGTGGACCACCGCGCCAAGAACGCGCTGGCGGTGGCGCTGTCGCTGGTGCGGCTGGCCCCGCGCGACGTGACGCCGGAGCTGTTCGCCGCCACCGCCGAGGGGCGGCTGGCCGCCATGGCGCGCGCCCATTCCCTGCTGGCGCAGGAGGCGTGGGAGGGTGCCGCGCTGCGCGCCGTGGCGGAGGGCGAGCTGGCCGCCCATGCCGGCCGCGTGGTGATGGAGGGGCCGGAGCTGCGGCTGGAGGCCACGGCGGTGCAGCCGCTGGCCATGCTGCTGCACGAGCTGGCCACCAATGCCGCCAAGTATGGCGCGCTGAGCCAGCCGGAGGGGAAGGTCTGCCTGGCCTGGGAGGGGCTGCCCGATGGCGGGTTGCGGCTGCGCTGGGCGGAGAGCGGCGGCCCGCCGCTGGAGGGGCCGCCGGTGCGGCGCAATTTCGGCAGCCGCCTGGTGCGGCAGCTGGCGGAGCGGCAGCTGGGCGGGCGGCTGACGCTGGAATGGCCGCGGGAGGGGCTGCGCGTCACGCTGCGCCTGCCGCCGCGCGGGGCCGGGCCGGCCGCGGGCCCGTCCGGCGGGATGGGCGGCTGGCCGAGCCATGGGCCAAGCCATGGGCCCGGCCAGGGGCCCGGACAGGAGCCCGGACAGGGGCCAAGCCATGGGCCGGGAGGCGGCATCGGCGGCGGATGGTCCCCCGCCACCGGCATGGCGCGCGGTGAGGCCGGCTGGGGCGCAGCACCCCGCCTGCTGCTGCTGGCCACCTCCCCCGCCCTGGTGCGCGACATGTCGGCCCTGGCGGCGGAGGGCGGGCTGCTGCTGCTCGGCCCCGTGCGCGAGCCGGGCGAGGCCCAGGGCTGGCTCAGCGCCGGCATCGCCGCCGCGGTGATGGAGGTGCCCGGCCCCGCCGAGCCCTTCTTCCCGCTGGCGGACCGGCTGACCGAGCGGGGCGTGCCCTGCATCTTCATCGCCGGGCCGGGCGCGGCGGAGGCGCTGTCCGGCCGGGCCGCCGCCGTGCTGCGCCCGCCCTGCGGCCGGGGGGAGATCTCCGCCGCCATCGCCGCCGCCCTGGCCCGCCCGGCCCAGGCCTGAGGCAGGGCCACCCCCGCCTGGGCTCTCTCCTGCCTGGGCGGCCCCCGGTTCAAAAGCGGCGCGCGGCGTGGCAGTTTGGCGGCCCATGCCCCGTCTCCTCGCCCGCCTCCTCCCCGCGATCGCGCTCAACGACCGCCGCTTCCTGATCATGCTGGCCCTCGGCTTCTCCGCCGGGGTGCCGCTGCCGCTCACCGCCTTCGTGCTGCGGCAATGGATGTCCGAATCCGGCCTCTCGCTCACCGCCATCGGCATGACGACGATGATCGGCCTGTCCTATTCGCTGAAATTCCTGTGGTCGCCGCTGATCGACCACGCGGCGCCGCCCTTCTTCCGGCGGCTCGGGCGGCGGCGCGGCTGGCTGGCCAGCATCCAGCCGCCGCTCGCCCTGGCCATCCTGGCGATGGGCCTCACCAACCCGGCGGTGGCGCCCGAGGCCACCGTGGCCGTCGCCATCCTGGTCGCCTTCCTCTCCGCCAGCCAGGATATCGTCATCGACGCCTACCGCATCGAATTGCTGGAGGAGCAGGAACAGGGGCTCGGCCTCGCCTATTACGTCTGGGGCTATCGCGGCGCGATGCTGGCGGCCAGCGGCGGCGGGCTGACCGTCGCCGAATATGCCGGCTGGACGGCGACCTTCGCCTATTGCGCGGCGCTGATCGGCGTGGGCCTCGCCGCCACCCTGGCGGGGCGGGAGCCGGCGGCGCCCGCCATGGCGCCCCTGGCGCCCACCGGCTGGTCCGCCCGGCTGCGCGCGGCGGTGGTGGACCCCTTCGCCGATTTCATGCGGCGGCCCTACTGGCTCGGCATCCTGCTCTTCATCGCCCTGTTCAAGCTGGGCGAGGCCATGGCCGGGGTGATGCCGGCACCCTTCTACCGCGAGCTGGGCTTCAGCCGCGCCGAGGTGGCGCAGGTCGTCGGCGTCTTCGGCCTCTTCGCCACGCTGCTCGGCGCGCTGGCCGGGGGCTGGCTGGTGGCGCGCATCGGCACGGCGCGCGCCCTGGTCATCACCGGGCTGGGGCAGATGCTCTCCAACCTGATGTATGTCGCCCTCGCCCAGGCCGGGCATGACGTGCCCATGCTCTGGCTCCAGGTCGGCATCGAGAACGCGACGGACGGGCTGGCGGATGCCGCCTTCGTCACCTACCTCTCCAGCCTCACCCGCCGGGCCTTCACGGCGACGCAGTATGCGCTGCTCTCCTCGCTGGCGGCGGTGCCGCTGCGCACCATCGGCGGCGCCTCCGGCACGCTGGCCGAGGCGCTGGGCTGGCCCGACTTCTTCCTGCTGACCACCGCCGCCGCCCTGCCGGCCATGGGGATCATGCTCTACCTGCTGGCCCGGCTGCCGCCGGCGCCGGCCGACGCCCGAGGCCCGAAAGAATGACGATGCCCTCCTCCCCCGCGCCGCGCCGCGCCCCCGCTGCCCAGGCCCCGCACAGGCAGCTGGCCGCCGCCCTGGCGGGGCTGCACCGCACCCTGCTGAACGCCCAGGCCATCGGCCACCCGGCGGCGCAGAACCCCTATGCGCTGCTCCAGGCGGTGATGCATGACCCGGCCTTCGCCTGGCTGCGCGCCTTCAGCGACCTGATGGTGAAGATCGACGAGGCCGGGGCCAAGGGCGCCACCCCCTCGCCCGAGGCGATGCAGGGTTTTCTCCTGGCGGCCACCGCCCTGGCCGAGGGCGGCGCCGAGGCGCCCGAGGCCCATGTGAAGCTGCGCGGCTTCCTGCTGCGGCGCGAGGTCGCCACCGCCCATGCGGCCCTGCGCGAGACCCTGGCCCAGCTGCGCGCCAGCCACGGGCAGTAAGGGAAGGCCATGAGAGGGGCTTTGCCCCTCTCTGCACCTGCGCGGCAGTGCCGCGCAGCCACCAAAGGCCTGAGGCCTTTGGAAACCCATCCGTTGGTTTCCAACTGAAGGCGGGTGCAGGGGATCCTATCCCCTGCCCAGGGGAAAGAATGGGGGGAGTTTGAGGGGGCAAAGCCCCCTCAAGGCTCAACCGAGCAGGAAGCGCATCCCCTCCCGCGTCGCGGGGGCCACCACGGAGCCATGCGTCTCCCCCTCGAAGACGCGGAAGGCGAGGTCCGGCGCCTCCTCCCCCAGGGCGGCGAGGCGCCCGGTCATCTCCTGCGCGCGGCTGACCATGCGGTTCTGCGCCAGGCGGGCGCGGCGCTCGGGCGTCAGGCCCGGGCGGTCGAGGGGGGGTTCCTCCTCGCTGCCGGCGCAGAGAAACAGGCGGCGATGGCGGGTGCCGGGCGGCGGCGCGGCCAGGAAAGGTTCCGCCGTGCGCAGCAGCGTCCCCTGGTTCCACCAGATGGAGGGGCTGGCCGCCACCCCCGCCCAGAGCCAGTCCGGCCGGCTGAAAAAGGCGTAGAGCACGCAGAGCCCGCCATAGGAATGGCCCAGCATGGCCAGCCGCCCGGCATCGACCGGATGGCGGCGGGCGATGGCGGGCTGGATCTCGTGGCGCAGCACGTCCAGGAAAAGCTCCGCCCCGCCGAAGCCGTGCGGCGCATCGGCGGCGGGGGGCGTGTAGTCGCGGTTCCGCCCGCCGGGGTCGCGCGGCGGCTCCTCCGGGTAGCCGAGGCCGGCCAGCACCGCCGGGCCCGGCCGCCCGCCCGCCGGCTGGCGCAGGGCCTCGACCGCCAGGGGGAAGGTGGCCGGCCCGTCGAGCAGGAAGACCAGCGGCCAACCCGCGGAGGGCGGTGGCCCCTCCGGCCAGGCGAGCTGGATGCGGTGATGCGCCTCCGGCTGGCGCGGGCTGCGCCAGGACCAGAGCGCGCTGCGCGGCAGGCCGGGAATGGGCCCCATCTCCCGCAGCCCGGCTTCCGGGGCGGGCGTGGCCAGCCCGCGGCCGCACAGCCCGGCGCCGAGCGCGGCGCCGAGCAGCGCGCGGCGCCTCACCACGTGTAGCGGATGCCGCCCAGCACCATCCGCCGCAGCCCGAAGAAGCAGGCCGTGGTGGAGGAGCAGGAGGAGACGTATTCCTTGTCGAACAGGTTGGTCACGTTCAGCGTCGCTTCCACACCTTCGAGGGGGCCGCCGAAGCGGCTCAGATCGTAGCGGATGGAAGCATCATAGAGGGTGGCGGCGGGAACGTGGAAGCTGTTCGCCTGGTCGCCCATGCTGGTGCCGAGGTAGCGCACGCCACCGCCGACGCCGAGCCCGGCCAGCGCCCCCTCGCGGAAGCGGTAATTGGCCCAGGCCGAGGCCATGTGCTTGGGCACCACCGGCGCCTGATTGCCCGTCACCCCCGCCACGGCGGAGCTGGTGATCACCGCGTTGGTGTAGGTGTAGGTGCCGATCAGGTCGAGGTTGCGGCTGATCGTCGCGCGCCCCTCCAGCTCGATGCCGCGCGAGCGGATCTCGCCCGTCTCGATCGAGTAGCTGGTGTTGTTGGGGTCGGTGGTCAGGACATTCTGCTGGGTGATCTGGAAGCCGGCGAGCTGGATGAAGCTGTCATAGCCATCCGGCTGGAACTTCACGCCCACCTCGTACATCTGCCCCGTGGTGGGGTCGAAGGGCGTGCCGCCGCGCGCCGGGGAATAGGTGCCGCTGTTGGGCAGGAAGGAGGTGGCGTAGCTGGCATAGGGCGCCAGGCCATTGTCGAAGCGGTAGAGCGCGCCCGCCCGCCAGGTGGTGGCGGTGTCGAACTGGCTGGTATGGGTGCCGCTGCTGCGCGTCACCGTCTCGCTGCTGGCGAAGTCCTGGCGGATGCCGAGGGTGAAATGCCAGCGGCCATAGGCCATCTGGTCCTGCAGGTAGGTGCCGAGCTGGTCCTGGATCTGCGTGGTCAGCGCGGCGTTGATGGTGGGGACGGTGATGCCATAGGCCGGGCTGAACATGCTCAGCGAACTGACATTGGCCTGCCCCAGCCGGCGCTTGGCGGAGGCGCGGCTGTAGTCGAGCCCGCCGAGGACGACATGCTCCAGCCCGCCGGTGCGGAAGACCGCCTGCGCCTGGTTGTCGAGGGCGAAGCTGTCGACATGCTCGATGGAGAGGGCGGCGGCGCGCGCCAGCGTCCTGCCATCGGCGGAGATGCTGCGGATGGAGATGCCGCGGAACTCGCTGTCGATATGCTGGTAGCGGAAATTCTGGCGGAAGGTCCAGACATCGTCCAGCTGGCGCTCGAACTGGTAGCCGATGGAGGCCTGCCGGCGCTCGAAATGGTTCCAGTTGGGGTCGCCGCTGAAGAAGTTGGAATGCAGCTGGCCGTTGCGGTTGGCCAGCACCGTGCCGCTGGCGGGGACGAAGCCGTAGAAGCCGCTATCCGGGTCGTACTGGTAGTTGGCCAGGATGGTGAGCGTCGTCTCCTTGTCCGGCCGCCAGGTCAGGGCCGGGGCGATGGCGATGCGCTGCTCGTCATTATAGTCCACCTGGCTGCCGGCGGTGCGGGCGATGCCGCTCAGGCGGTAGAGGAAGGTGCCATCCTCGGTGACCTTGCCGCCGAGGTCGAAGGCGGTCTGCGCCAGCCCGTGGCTGCCCGCCTCCAGCCGCACCTCGTGGATCGTCTCCTCGGTGGGGCGGCGGCTGACGAGGTTGACGATGCCGCCCGAGCCGCTCTGGCCATAGAGGACGGAGGCGGGGCCGCGCAGCACCTCGATGCGCTCCAGCAGCCAGGGGTCCACATTGGGCACGGCGTAGGAAATGCCGCGCTGCTGGCGCAGCCCGTCGAGATAGTTGACATAGGCCGCATCGGTGCCCTGGCCGCCGAAGCCGCGGACATAGACGCTGTCATAGCGCACGCCCGGCCGCACCTCGCCCTGCACGCCGGCGGTGTAGCGCAGCGCCTGGGAGACGGTGGTGGCGCCCTGGTCGTCCATCTGGTCGCGGGTGACGACGCCCAGCGATTGCGGCGCCTCGATCAGCGGCGTGTCGGTCTTGGTGCCGGTGGTGGTCAGCGGCGCGACATAGCCACGGATCGGCTGCCATGCCTTCCAGGCCGTGCCCTGGACCTGCACTTCCGGCAATTCGGTGGCGGCGGCATCCTGGGCGCGCGCCGGGGCGGCGGCGCCGAGGGCCGCCAGGGCCACGCCGGCGAGCAGGAGGGCCCGGCGAGCCGGAAGGGTGCGGAGCATGGCATGGTTCTCCATCGCGGGGGGAGGCGCGGAACAATCCGCCACCGCCCGCAATAATGAGAATCATTATCACCCGCAATCCACAGGGGGGATGCATGTCCGGTTGTTCATGAAACAGTGCCAACCGGGGGGAAACCCATGAATGGGTTTCCAAAGGCCTCAGGCCTTTGGTCGGGAGAGTTTGAGAGGGGCGAAGCCCCTCTCGACACCCCGCGCCGGCCCTCGCGGGCCGCCCTCAGCCCTTCTCGCGCATCAGCCGGGCCTTGTCGCGCTGCCAGTCGCGCGCGGCGATGGCCTGGCGCTTATCGGCCTTGTTCTTGCCCTCGGCGAGGCCGAGCACGACCTTGGCCACACCGCGCTCGTTGAACAGGATCTCGAGCGGCACGAGGGTCGCGCCCTCGCGCGTCACGGAGCCGGTCAGCTCGCGCACCTGCTTCTTGTGCAGCAGCAGCTTGCGCGGGCGGCGCGGCTCGAACTTCGCCATGAAGCTGCCGGCCTGCCATTCGGGGATATAGCTGTTGAACAGCCACATCTCGCCATCGCGCTCGCCGGCCCAGGCATCGGCCAGGGCGGCGCGGCCGGCGCGGAGCGACTTCACCTCCGGCCCCAGCAGCACCAGCCCGGCCTCGAAGGTCTCGTTGATCTTGTAGTCGAAGCGCGCCTTGCGGTTCTGCGCGGCGGTGCCGTGCGAGATCAGCGACTTCTTGCGAGGCTCAGCCATTCTTGTCCCCTGCGGGGAGGGGCGCGCCCCTCCCGGCCTTCATCTCAGTTCAGCAACCCGGCGGAGAGCATGGCGGCCTTCACCCGCTCCCGCGTGCTGTCGGCCACGGGCGCCATCGGCAGGCGGCAGAAGGCGGTGGATTTGCCGAGCAGGCTCGCCGCGTACTTCACCGGCCCCGGCGAGGTCTCGCAGAACATGGCGTCGTGCAGCGGCACCAGCCGCTCCTGCAGCGCCATGGCGGTGGCGAGGTCCCCTGCCTCCCAGGCGCTGTGCATCTCGGCGCAGAGGCGCGGCGCGACATTGGCCGAGACGCTGATGCAGCCCGCCCCGCCCGAGGCGCGGAAGGCCAGCGCCGTGTGGTCCTCGCCCGAGAGCTGGCAGAAATCCGGCCCGCAGGCGAGGCGCGTGTGCAGCGGCCGCGCCAGATTGGCCGTGGCATCCTTCACGCCGACGATGTTCGGGTGCTTCGCCAGCCGCGCCATGGTCTCGACGCTCATGTCGACGACGCTGCGGCCGGGGATGTTGTAGATCAGCACGGGCAGGTCCACCGCATCGGCGATCGCCTTGAAGTGGAGGTAGAGCCCCTCCTGCGTCGGCTTGTTGTAGTAGGGCGTGACCACCAGGGCGGCATCGGCGCCGGCATCCTTGGCGTGGCGCGTCAGGGCGATGGCCTCGTCCGTGCTGTTCGAGCCGGTGCCGGCGATCACCGGCACGCGCCCGCCGGCGGCCTCGACGCAGAGCTCGACGACGCGGTGGTGCTCCTCATGCGACAGGGTCGGGCTCTCGCCCGTGGTGCCGACGGGGATCAGGCCATGCGTGCCCTCCGACACCTGCCAGGCGACGAAGTCCTGGAAGGCTTTCGGGTCCAGCGCGCCATCCTCGGTCATGGGGGTGATCAGCGCGACAAGGGAACCCTTGAACATCGGACGAAACTTTCCTTTTCCGCGGGCCGTTCCGGCGGCCGCACAGGCTGGCTGGCGTGGTGGCAGGGCGTGGAAGCTAGGCGCCCTGCCCTTCCCGCACAAGGGCGCGTGGCCTTGAGAGGGGCTTTGCCCCTCTCAAACCTGCGCGGCAGTGCCGCGCAGCCACCAAAGGCCTGAGGCCTTTGGAAACCCAACTGAAGGCAGGTGCAGGGGGCCCTGCCCCCTGCCCAAGGGAAAGAAGGGGGGAGCTTGAGGGGGCAAAGCCCCCTCAGGGGCCATGCGGGGCTGACGCCGCATCCCGTGGGAAGGGAGGACAAGGGCGGGGCTTTCCGATAGGGTCCGCCGCCATGTCCGCCCGCCTCTCCGCCCACGCCCCTGCCCGCCCCCACGCCCGGCGCCGCTGGCTGCCCATCCTGGCGCTGCCCATCCTGGCGCTGCCCGTCCTGGCGCTGCTCTCCGCCGCGCCCGCCCTGGCCCAGCCCTGGGCGCCGGAGCCCGCCCGCGCCGCCGGGCGCGCCGCCATGGCCGCCGCCCAGGCCGGGCGCTGGGCCGAGGCCGAGACCCTCGCCCGCCAGGGGGCGGACCCGCTGGCGGCCAAGCTCGTCACCTGGGCGCGGCTGCAGGTGCGCGGCCAGGCGACAGCCGAGGAAATCGCCAATTTCATCGCCACCAACCCGGACTGGCCGCTGCAATCCACCCTCGTCCAGCGCGGCGAGGAAGTGCTGCCGGTGATGGCGCCGGATGCCGTGGTGCTGCGCCTCTTCGCCCGCCAGCCGCCGCGCGGCCTGCCGGCGCTGCGGCAGCTGGCCGAGGCGCTGCAACGCCAGGGCAAGGCGGCGGACGCCACCCGCGTGCTGCGCGCCGGCTGGCGCGAGGGCGCGGGCGATGCCTCCAGCGAGCCCACCTTCCTCGCCGTCTTCGGCGGCCAGCTGCGGCCCGAGGACCACCGCGCCCGCTTCGAGAAGCTGGCCTGGACGCGGCAGACCACCGCCGCCGCCCGCCTGCTGCCGCTGCTGCCCGCCGCGATGGCGCAGTCGGCGCAGCTCCGCCTCGCTTTGGCCGGGGACCAGCCGGGGGCGGAGGCCAATGCCACGCCACGCGCCGCCGGCGATCTCGGCCTCGCCGCCGAGCTGGCCCGCTTCCTCCGCCGCCAGGACCGGGACCGCGAGGCCGCCGCCCTGTGGCAGCGCGCCGAGCCGCTGCAGCGCGACCTGACGCCGGATGCCGCCCGCGCCCTGTGGACGGAGCGGCAGGTGCTCTCCCGCAAGCTGCTGCGGCTGGGCGATGCGGAGGCCGCCTACCGCGTCGCCGCCGCGCATGGCCAGACGGAGGGCGAGGGCTTCCAGGAGGCCGAGTTCTGGGCCGGCTTCATCGCCCTGCGCCGGCTGGAGGACCCGGCCCGCGCCGCCCGCCACTTCGCCCGCCTGGGCCAGGACAGCGCCAGCGTCATCACCAATGCGCGCGGCGCCTACTGGCGCGCCCGCGCCGCCGCCGCCCAGGGCCGCGCGGAGGAAGCGCGCAGCCAGCTTGCCGCCGCCGCCGCCCTGCCCACCGCCTTCTATGGCCAGCTCGCCGCCCTGGCGCTGGGGGAGAGCCCGGCGCAGCTCGCCGCGCGCATCGCCAGGACCCGCCCGCCACAGCCCAGCGCCGAGGCCGCCGCCGCCTATCTGGACAAGGACCTCGCCCGCGCCGTGCTGACGCTGGCCGATCTCGGCGACACCAGCCGCGCCCGCGCCTTCCTGCTGCGGCTGGAGGAAATCGCGGCGGCGCCACAGGACCAGGTGCTGGCGGCGCGGCTGGCCACCAGCATCGGCCGGCCGGACCATGCCGTCTGGGTCGCCCGGCGCGGCGGCGTCGATGGCGTGATGATGCTGCCCGAGGGCTACCCCACCCCCTATGCCCTGCCCGCCGGGGCGGAGGTGGAGCCGGCCTTCGCCTGGGCCATCACCCGGCAGGAAAGCAATTTCGACCCCTCCGCCATCTCCAGCGCCAATGCGCGCGGGCTGATGCAGCTGCTGCCCTCCACCGCGGCGCTGGTGGCGCGGCAGCTCGGCATCCCGCACCAGCCGGCCTGGCTGACCAGCCAGCCGGAGCACAATATCCGCCTCGGCACGCGCTATCTGGCGGACCAGATCGCGCGCTTCGGCAACCTCGCCATGGCGGCGGCGGCCTACAATGCCGGGCCGCGCCGGGTGGAGGAGTGGGTGGTCACCTATGGCGACCCGCGCCTGCCGCCCGGCAACGGCGGCACGGACATGATCGACTGGATGGAACAGATCCCCTTCAGCGAAACCCGCAACTACGCCCAGCGCGTGGTGGAGAATGCCGTGGTCTACCGCGCCCTCGGCGCGCAGGGCGGCAGCCAATGGGGCGGCCAGGAGGGGCAGGAGCACCCGCTGCAGCCCTGGCTGGCCCCCGTGCTGGCGGCGCGCTGATGCCGGACGGGGCGGCCATGGGTGGGGAGGGCACGGCCCGCCGGGGGGGCGCCCTGCCCCGGATGCTGGCCAGCCTGGGCGGGGTGGGCTTCCTGCGCCCCGCCCCCGGCAGCTGGGGCAGCGCCGTGGTGCTGCCGGCGGCGCTGCTCGGCCCCTGGGCCTGCCTGGCGCTGGCGGGGCTGTGCGCGGCCCTCGGCTGGTGGGCGCTGGCCCGCCTGCCCGAGGCGCGCGAAGACCCCTCCTGGGTGGTGATCGACGAGGGCGCGGGGCAGAGCCTCGCCCTGGCCGCGCTCGGCAGCGGCCTCGCCACGGGCGTCCCGTCGGGTTTCGGCGCGGCGCCGGGCATCGCGCTGGCCTTCCTGCTGTTCCGGCTGTTCGACATCACCAAGCCCGGGCCGGTGGGCTGGGCGGACCGCCAGAAGGGCGCCAGCGGCGTCATGCTGGACGACATCATCGCCGGCGCCCTGGCCGCCCTGGTCATCCTGGCGCTGCGCCTCGGGGGGATGCTGCCATGAGCCTGCTGCCATGAACCTGCTGCTGGACGAGACCCTGCTGGAGCGCGCCGCCGCGCTGCTGGCGCGACTCCAGGCGCGCGGCCTGACCCTGGCCACGGCCGAGAGCTGCACCGGCGGGCTGGTCAGCGCGGCGCTGACCGCCATCCCCGGCTCCTCCGCCACGCTGCTGGCCGGCTATGTCACCTATTCCAACGCCGCCAAGGCGCGGATGCTGGGCGTGCCGGAGGCGATGCTGGAGGCCCATGGCGCCGTCAGCGCCGAGGTCGCCCAGGCCATGGCGGAAGGGGCGCTGCGCGATTCGGGGGCGGATCTCGCCATCGCCACCACCGGCATCGCCGGGCCGGGCGGCGCCACCGCCACCAAGCCGGTCGGGCTGGTGCATTTCGCCTGCGCCCGGCGCGGGCAGGCGACGCGGCGCTATCATCAGGTCTTCCCCGGTGACCGCGCGGCGGTGCGGGAGGCCAGCCTCGCCACCGCCTTCGGGCTGCTCGAAGAGGCTCTGTGAAAGAACCTCTGGCTGTATGATGCGTGGTCTTGAGAGGGGCTTCGCCCCTCTCAAACTCTCCCCACCAAAGGCCTGAGGCCTTTGGAAACCCATCTGTTGGCGCCCGGGGATGACGGGGTGGGGCGGCGGCGCCTTCCCACAATGATCGGTCCGCCGGGATATCCCTGCTGGCGCTTCCTTGCGAAAGCGGCTAGGAGCGCAGCGCCATGATGACCGTCCTGCTCGTCCTGCATCTGTTCGTCACCCTCGCGCTGATCGGCGTCGTGCTGCTCCAGCGCAGCGAGGGGGGCGGGCTTGGCATTGGCTCCTCCCAAGGGATGGGGGCCTTCATGACCGGGCGCGGCACGGCCAACCTGCTGACGCGCACCACCGCCATCCTGGCCACCCTGTTCATGGGCCTGGCCCTGGCGATGGCGCTGATCGGCAAGGGCCAGTCCGGCCGCAGCTCGATCCTGGACGTGCCGCCGCCCGCCGCCACCGCGCCCGCCGCGCCGGCGGCCCCGCCGCAACCGGCGGTGCCCACCAACTGACGGTTCCCGAATCGGGCGCCGGGCGGAAGCCCAGGCGCCCGAACCTTTTAATGGGGGGCCTTTTCCTCTTCCGGCACCCCCGCTTCCCACAACCAGCAGCCTTGCCGTGCCATCGGCTTCCCGTGGCCGGTGGCGCGCGTTAGAAAGGACGCCCATGACGCGGTTCGTATTCATCACCGGCGGCGTGGTTTCCTCTCTCGGCAAGGGCATCGCGGCGGCCAGCCTCGGCGCGCTCTTGCAGGCGCGGGGCTACAAGGTCCGCATTCGCAAGCTCGACCCCTACCTCAACGTCGATCCGGGCACGATGAGCCCGTATCAGCACGGCGAGGTCTTCGTCACCGATGACGGGGCGGAAGCCGATCTCGACCTCGGCCATTATGAGCGCTTCACCGGCGTGCATGCGACGCGGGGGGATTCCTACACCTCCGGCCGCATCTATGCCGAGGTGATCGCCAAGGAGCGCCGGGGCGACTATCTGGGCGGCACCGTCCAGGTCATCCCGCACATCACCGACGCCATCAAGGACGCCGCCACGGCCGATACCGAGGGGCTGGACTTCGTCCTGGTCGAGGTGGGCGGCACGGTGGGCGACATCGAGTCCCTGCCCTTCCTGGAGGCCCTGCGCCAGCTCCACAACGAGCTCGGCCCGCAGCGCAGCCTGTTCATGCACCTCACCCTGGTGCCCTACATCCCCTCCGCCGGCGAGCTGAAGACCAAGCCGACGCAGCACTCCGTGAAGGAGCTGCTCGGCCTCGGCATCCAGCCGCAGATCCTCCTGTGCCGCTGCGACCGGCCCATCCCGGAGAATGAGCGGCGCAAGATCGCGCTGTTCTGCAACGTGCGGCCGGAAAGCGTGATCCCGGCGCTCGATGCCTCCAGCATCTACGCCGTGCCGCTGCAGTACCATGCCGAGGGGCTGGACCGGGAGGTGCTGCGCCATTTCGGCCTGTCCATCTATGGCGAGCCGGACCTCACCCACTGGAAGCGCTTCGTCCAGCGGCTGGAGAACCCCGAGGGCGAGGTGAAGATCGCCGTCGTCGGCAAGTACATCACCCTGCTCGATGCCTATAAGTCCCTGGCCGAGGCCCTGGTCCATGGCGGCACCGCGCATGGCGTGAAGGTGAGGCTCGACTGGGTGGACAGCCAGATCTTCGAAAGCCCGAACGCGGTGGAGCGGCTGGAGGGGGTGCATGGCATCCTCGTCCCCGGCGGCTTCGGCGAGCGTGGCGCGGAAGGCAAGATCGAGGCCGTGCGCTTCGCGCGCGAGCACAAGATCCCCTTCCTCGGCATCTGCTTCGGCATGCAGATGGCGGTGATCGAGGCGGCGCGGAACCTCGTGGGCATCGAGGGCGCCTCCTCCACCGAGTTCGGCCCCTGCGACGAGCCGGTGGTCGGCCTGCTGACCGAGTGGCAGCGCGGCAATGCGCGCGAGATGCGCTCGGCGGAGGGCGATCTCGGCGGCACCATGCGCCTCGGCGCCTACCAGGCCAAGCTGGCCGAGGGCTCGCTGGTGCGCCAGGTCTATGGCCAGCCGGTGATCGAGGAGCGCCACCGCCACCGCTACGAGGTCAATATCGGCTACCGCGAGCGGCTGGAGGAAGCCGGGCTGCGCTTCTCCGGCCTCTCGCCGGACGGGCTGCTGCCGGAAATCGTCGAGTATCCGGACCACCCGTGGTTCATCGGCGTGCAGTACCACCCGGAACTGAAGTCGAAGCCCTTCAGCCCGCACCCGCTCTTCGCCGGCTTCGTCGGCGCGGCGGTGAAGCAGGCGCGGCTCGTCTGAGACCCTGGCGGGGGGAGGCACCGGCCTTTCCCCGCCGCCCCCTATCGCCCCTCCCCATCGCCCCTCCCCATCGCCCCTCCCTATCGCCCTGGGCAGAGCGGCGCGGGCCGCGCGCGAGCGCCCTGAATGGCTTCCATAAGCCCCCGGGCATTTACCGGGCTTTAAGCTTTCTGCGCCATGTTGAGACATGCGCCGCAGAGCCACGGCGCATCCCTCGCCTCCGGCTCGCTGGGGAAGGCTGCGCGGTTGTTACGTGGCGAAGCGAAGGCCCTGTCCGCCCGCGTCATCCTGCTCCGCCGCGTGGCCAGGATCGTGCTCGCGCTCGGCGTCGTCGGCACGCTGGTGCTGTGGCACATGACCGCCCAGCGCGCCCTGCACGAAACCGAGGAACGCTTCCAGGAAGCCGGCCGCCATGTGCAGCGCCTCGTCGAGGAACGCCTGCTGCGCAGCCTCGACCTGATCGCCGGCTTCCGCGCCCTCTTCGAGGTGAGCGACCACGTCACCCGCCAGGATTTCCACCGCCACGCCCAGAGCCTGCGCCTGACCGAGCGCTTCCCCGGCGTGCTGGCCGTGCAATTCGCCCCCTACGTCCCCGCCCCCGAGAAGGAGCGCTTCGAGGCCCAGGTCCGCGCCGATATCAGCCTCGACCCGCATGGCTATTCCGACTACGCCATCCACCCGGCCGGGGAGCGCCCCTTCTACCTGCCGGTGCTCTACAACGAGCCGATGGCCGGCAACGAGGCCGCCTTCGGCCACGACAACGCCGCCGAGCCCACCCGCCTGCGCGTGATGGAGCGCAGCCGCGACACGGGCGAGCCCATGGCCTCCCCGCCGCTGGAACTGGTGCAGGGCGAGATCGGCTTCGTCGTCCGCCAGGCCATCTTCCGCCGCGGCGTGCCGACCTGGACGGTGGAGCAGCGCCGCGCCGCCTTCATCGGCCAGATCAGCGGCGTCTTCCGCGCCAGCGAGGTGCTGAAGCCCCTGCTGCGCGACCATCTCCAGGAATACCGCATCCGCCTCTACGACCGCGGCCCGCAGGGCGGCACCATCACCGCCACCGGCAACCTCATGTATGACAGCCGCGCCGAAAGCCAGATGCGCGAGCCGGAGAGCGTCGCGCGGCTGGAGCGCCCCTTCAGCGTCGCCGGGCGCAACTGGGCCGTCGTGATGACCCGGCCGCTGATCACCCCCTATGTCGAGCCGCTGCCCCTGGCCGTGCTGCTGGCCGGCGTCTCCCTCACCCTGGCCATGCTCTGGGTGATCTACGGGCTGGTCGCGCATTACCGCAACGCCGTCGACATCGCCGAGCGCCTGCTCCACCAGGCCCAGCACGACGCGCTCACCGGCCTGCCCAACCGCCTCGCCCTGGAGCACCGGCTGGAGGACGGCCTGCAGGCCGCGCGCCAGGCCGGCGGCGCCCTCGTCCTGCTCTTCCTCGATCTCAACCGCTTCAAGGTCATCAACGATTCGTTGGGCCATGACGCCGGCGATGCCGTGCTGCAGGCCGTCGGCCTGCGCCTGCGCAACGCCCTGCGCCCGGGCGACACCATCGCCCGCCTCGGCGGGGATGAGTTCGTCATCCTCCTCACCGGCGCGAAAATCCTGGAGCGCTGGCAGGCCATCGCCGCGCGGATGATCGAACTGATCGAACAGCCAATTGAATATAAAGGGGAAATTCTCTCAGTCGGCGCCAGCATGGGGGCCGCCTTCTACCCGCGCGATGGCGGCGATGCCGAAACCCTGCTGCACCACGCCGATGGCATGATGTACGCC
This sequence comes from Roseomonas sp. GC11, assembly GCF_024437745.1. Classification (GTDB taxonomy): domain Bacteria; phylum Pseudomonadota; class Alphaproteobacteria; order Acetobacterales; family Acetobacteraceae; genus Pseudoroseomonas. The sequence goes on from NZ_JANFNY010000006.1 coordinate 67,607, forward strand.
GCCAAGCGCGGCCAGCGCGACACACAGCCCGCGACCCCGGCGGCCCCCACCCCCGCCCCCGTCTCCAGCCGCGCCTGACGGCCCCCGCGCCACCCCGCCACACCCCGCCCGCCGCCAAGGCCGGGCTTGCCCTCCGGCCAAGAGCGTCCTATCCGCGCCTTCTCCGACACACCCAGGGGAGTCCGGAATGACCGCCATCGCCGACATCATCGCGCGCGAGATCCTCGATTCGCGCGGCAACCCCACCGTCGAGGTGGATGTCGTGCTGGACAGCGGCGCCATCGGCCGCGCCGCCGTCCCCTCCGGCGCCTCCACCGGCGCCCATGAGGCGGTCGAGCTGCGCGACGGCGACAAGGCCCGCTACCACGGCAAGGGCGTGCAGAAGGCCATCGCCAATGTCGAGGGCGAGATCTTCGACGCCCTCTCCGGCATGGACGCCACCGAACAGGTGAAGATCGACGAGACCATGCTGGCCCTCGACGGCACGCCCAACAAGGGCCGCCTCGGCGCCAACGCCATCCTCGCCGTCTCCCTCGCCACCGCCAAGGCCTCGGCCGAGCATTACGGCGTGCCGCTCTACCGCTATGTCGGCGGCGTCTTCGCCCGCACCCTGCCGGTGCCGATGATGAACATCATCAACGGCGGCAAGCACGCGGACAACCCGATCGACATCCAGGAATTCATGATCATGCCGGTGGCCGCCGGCTCCTCCGCCGAGGCCGCCCGTATCGGCGCCGAAGTCTTCGCCAGCCTCAAGAAGGCCCTGCACGACGCCGGCCACAACACCAATGTCGGCGACGAGGGCGGCTTCGCCCCCAACCTGAAATCCGCCGACGAGGCACTGGGCTTCATCGCCAAGGCCTGCGAGGCCGCCGGCCACCGCGTGGGCGAGGACATCATGTTCGCCCTCGACTGCGCCTCCACCGAGTTCTTCAAGGACGGCGTCTACGACATGGAAGGCGAGGGCAAGAAGCTCGACGCCGCCGGCATGGTGGACTACCTGGCCGACCTCTGCGCCCGCTACCCCATCATCTCCATCGAGGACGGCATGTCCGAGGATGACTGGGCCGGCTGGAAGCTGCTGACCGACCGGCTCGGCGCAAAGGTGCAGCTGGTGGGCGACGACCTCTTCGTCACCAACCCCGAGCGCCTGCGCCAGGGCATCGAGAAGAAGACGGCCAACTCCATCCTGGTGAAGGTCAACCAGATCGGCACCCTGACGGAGACGCTGGAAGCGGTGGAGACCGCCCACCGCGCCGGCTACACCGCCGTCATGTCCCACCGCTCGGGCGAGACGGAGGACAGCACCATCGCCGACCTCGCCGTGGCGACCAATTGCGGGCAGATCAAGACCGGCTCGCTCTCCCGCTCGGACCGTCTGGCCAAGTACAACCAGCTGATCCGCATCGAGCAGGGCCTCGGCCCCTCCGCCCGCTACGCCGGCCGCACCATCCTCAAGCGCTGAGCGCCACCGCCGGGGAGGGCACGCCCCTCCCCGGCCTCTGTTTGCCCGGCCTTGCTTTGTTCGTGTCCTGATGGCCACGCCGGCCGCGAATTCGTTGTTTTCCCCCACTTCCCCTTGCGCGTTATCTTTATCCTGTCGTTAACCAACGGGCGATTGACGCGGAACGAGGCGAATCGATGCGGGCCATCAAGCGGGCGATCCAGGTCCTCTGGCTTCCCCTGGTCTTTGCCGGGCTGATCTGGCACTTCGCCTGGTACGCGGTGCATGGGCCGCGCGTCGGCTCCCTGGCGCGCGAGGCCAAGGCCGCCGAAATCGCCGCCGCCCGCATCACCCTGGCCGAAGCCGAGGCCGAGCGCGACTCGATCGAGCGCAAGGTGGTCGGCCTGCGCGGCGACCGCATCGACCGCGACCAGCTCGATGAACGCGCCCGCGCCCTGCTCAACATGGTGGGCAAGGATGAGCTGGTGATGCCCTACGCGCCCAATCAAAGGCTCTTTTAAGTCCTTCTTTTTCTGAAGAAAAAGAAGCAAAAAGACTTTTTTTCAGGCTGCCGCCGTCTCCCGGCACAGCGGGACGCTTTCTGAAAAAAGTTTTTTGGTTCTTTTTTCCAAAAAAGAACACTTACTTTTCCAAAGCCAACTCCAGCAGCGCCCGGCTCGCCCGGCTGGCATAGCGCTCCCGGTGGCGCAGCGCCTTGAAGCTGCGCGGCGGCAGGCTGACCCCGGCGCGCACCAGCAGCCCCGCCGCCAGATGCGGCCCCGCCGCGCGCTCCGAGACCACCGTGGCGCCACCCCCCGCCTCCACCGCCGCCAGCACCGCCTCGTTGGAGGGCAGTTCCAGCGCCACGCGCAGCGGCGACAGCCCCCATTCCTTCAGCAGCCCCTCAAAGGCGGCCCGCGTGCCGGACCCGGCCTCGCGCATGATCCACGGCGTCTCCGGCAGGCGGGACAGCGCGATCCACCCCGCCCCGGCCCAGGGGTGGCCCAGCCCCACCACCACCACCAGCTGATCCCGCGCCAGGACGGTCTGCGAGAGCGCCGGCTCCTCCACCTCCCCCTCCACGAAGCCGAGTTCCGCGCTGCCCTCCAGCACGGCCTGGGCGACGCTGGTGGTGTTGCCCGCCCCCACCTCCACCGCGACAGCGGGGCAAGCCTGGTGAAAGCGCACCAGCAGCGGCGGCAGCCAGTAGCTCGCCACCGTCTGGCTGGCCTGGATGCGCAGCGTGCCGCGCAGCGTGCCGCCAAGTTCGGAGAGCACCAGCTCCGCCGCCTCGGCCCGCGCCAGCACCGCGGCGGCCTCCGTGCGGAAGATGCGGCCTTCCTCCGTCAGCTCGATGCGGCGGCCGACGCGGTGGAACAGGGTGATGCCATGCCGCCCCTCCAGCGCGCGGATGGCGGCGCTGACGGCCGATTGCGTCAGGTGCAGCGCCTCGGCGGCGCGGGTGACGTGCTCGCGCTCCGCCACAGCCAGGAAGATGCGCAACTGTTCCAGGGTCATGCGCCGGGCCGCGTCCTTCTCCACCGGGGTGCTGAGCGATATTCAGAAGAGAAATCGAACGGAATGACAAGAACAACGCGTTGGATCGAACGGATGCGGTGCGGCAGGGTGTCGCATCCCTGACACGGTTCCGTCATGTCCGCTGCCACCCACGCCTCCCCCCTGCCCCGCCGCCTGCTGGCCTGGAGTGCCGAAATGGCGCCGGGCCTCGCCCTCTGCGGTGGCGTGGCGCTGGCGGGCACGGCGCTGGCCCGGCTGGAGGCCGCGCTCTTCGGCCGCGCCTGGGTGGATGGGCTGGTGCTGGCCATCCTGATCGGCACGGCCCTGCGCAGCCTCTGGGCGCCGCCCAAGGCCTGCGCGCCGGGCATCGCCCTCTCGGCCAAGACGCTGCTGGAAGTGGCGGTGATGCTGCTCGGCGCCTCGCTCAGCCTGCCGGCGCTGCTGGCGGCGGGGCCGGGGCTGATCCTGGGCATCGCCGCCGTGGTGGTGCTCTCCATCCTCGCCAGCTACGGGCTGGGGCGGCTGATGGGCCTGCCGGAGAAAATGGCCATGCTGGTGGCCTGCGGCAATTCCATCTGCGGCAATTCGGCCATCGCCGCCGTGGCGCCGGTGATCGGCGCGCAGGCGCGGGATGTGGCCTCCGCCATCGCCTTCACCGCCGTGCTCGGCGTGGGCGTGGTGCTGAGCCTGCCGCTGCTCGTGCCCGTGCTGGGGCTGGACGAGGTGCAATACGGCATCCTGGCCGGGCTGACGGTCTATGCCGTGCCGCAGGTGCTGGCCGCCACCGCCCCGGTGGGCGCGCTGGCCGTGCAGGTGGGCACGCTGGTGAAGCTGGTGCGCGTGCTGATGCTGGGGCCGGTGGTGCTGGTGCTCTCGCTGCGCGCCGGGACGCAGGGCGGGCAGAAGCCCGGCCTCTCCCGCCTGGTGCCGTGGTTCATCCTGGGCTTCCTGGGGCTGGCGCTGCTGCGCGCCCTGGGCGCCGTGCCGGAGGCGCTGCTGCCGCCGCTCTCCGGCCTCACCGCGGCGCTGACGCTGCTGGCCATGGCCGCGCTCGGCCTCGGCGTCGATCTCCGCAGCGTCGCCAAGGCCGGCCCGCGCGTGACGGCGGTGGTGGTGCTCTCGCTGCTGGCGCTCGGCGTGGTCAGCCTGGGCGTCATCGCCCTGCACGGTTAAGTAAGATTTTTTTCAGTTTGGCGTCCCGCCTCAGGCCCGAGGCGGGACGCTTTCTGAAAAAAGTTTTTTGGTTCTTTTTTTCAAAAAAGAACCTTTCTTGCTTTCAAATCCCCCCCTCACACCAGCGCCAGCAGCGCCTGCGCCGCCGCTGCCTGGCATGGCTCGATGACGGGCACGCCGGCGGCGTCCTCCACCGCCGCGCGGTGCCCGGCCATGCCGGCGCAGCCCAGGATGACGGCCTCCGCCCCCTGGGCGACCAGGGCGCGGGCGGTGTCGCAGAGCGCACCACGGGCGGCGCTGGGGTCGGTCAGCACCTCCATGGGCAGGTTGAGGGCGATGCTGGCGGCCAGCCGGGCCTCCGCCCCCATGGCCTGGAGGGCGCGGCGCTGCCGGGCCTTGGAAGCCTCGACGAAGGCGATGACGCCGAAGCGCTCCGCCCGCGCCAGGGCGGCGGCCACGGCGCTGCGGAAGGGGCCGAAGACGGGCTTTGGCGTCACCGTCCGCACCGCCTCCAGGCCGGGGTCGGAGACGCAGGCCAGGATATAGGCCTCGGCCGGGCTGGCCTCGACCAGGCGGCAGAGCGGTTCCGCCACGCCGTACCAGTCCCGCCAGGAGGCGATGGCCGGCGGTCCGCCGGGGAGGGAAATGGTCTCAAAGACCGGCCGGCCGGGGGCGGCGAAGGCCTCCAGGCTGGCGGCGATGCCCGCCGTGCAGCTTTGCGAGGAATTCGGGTTGATGACGAGGATGCGCTTGACCATCTGAACAGCATCCCCGCCCCACCAGGGCGGCGCAAGGCGTGGAGCGCCGGGGGGGGGGCGCGAGGCGGGGTGCGGCCCAGCCTGATACCGCTTCTGCTTGATCGGCAGGCCCGGACAGGGCGATATTGCACCGCACACGGAACAGCCCGGCAACAGGGCCCAGACAAAGCCAGGATCACGCCCATGGACAGCCAGCCCAAGCGCTGGGAACCGGCACGCGCCAGCGGCGCGCCGGCCGCTCTGCCACCGCTGACGACGCTGCTCGCCCGTGGCGCGCGCAACCGCTGCCCGGTCTGCGACGGGGGGCCGGTCTTCCAGGGCTTTCTCCGCGTGGTGCCGGAATGCGCGCAGTGCCACACGCCGCTCGGCCGGCTGCGGGCGGATGACGCGCCGCCCTATTTCACCATCTTCATCGTCGGCCACCTGCTGGTGCCGGTGATCTTCTGGGTGGAGAAGGCCTATGAGCCGCCGATGTGGCTGCACATGGCGGTGTGGCTGCCGCTCTTCGCGGTGATCTCCACCCTGCTGCTGCGCCCCATCAAGGGCGCCACGGTGGGGCTGATGCTGCGCCTTGGCCTGCTGACGCCGGAGGACGAGATGCCGCTGCCCGCGCCGCTCCCGCCCGCGCCTCTGCCCGCGGCGCCGCCGCACGAGGGCAAGCCCCATGGCTGAGCAGCGCCTTGCCCGCATCACGCTGCCGGACAGCGCGCCGTTGCCCAACCCCTATGCCGAGGCGGACCGCGCCCAGGCGGTGGCCGACCTTCTGGCGGGCAACAGCTTCGTGCCGGTGGGGCTGCCCCCCGGCCCCTATTCCCTGCATCTGGAGATCCGCGACGGGCGCCTGGTCTTTGACATCCGCGACACGGCGGAGGCGACGCTGCGCATCATCGCCCTGGCGCTTGGCCCCTTCCGCCGCCTGATCAAGGATTACCACATGGTGGTGGCGAGCCATGAGCAGGCGGTGACGGAGGGCAGTTCCGAGGCGCGCATCCAGGCCATCGACATGGGCCGGCGCGGCCTGCACAACGAGGGGGCGGAGCTGCTCAGCCAGCGGCTGGATGGCCGGGTGACGCTGGATTTCGAGACCTCGCGCCGCCTTTTCACGCTGGTTTGCGCGCTGCACCAGCGGATCTGAGGCGAGCGGATCTCGGGCGGATCTCGGGCGGATCTGGCGCGGGCTGCCCGAAAAAGTCTTTTTGCTTCTTTTTCTTCAGAAAAAGAAGGCCTTCGCTTGCCCTGGGGGTGCTGCCGCCGGTGAAGAACTTGACATGAAATTGCGCCCTCCATAAGCACTCGGCCCATCAGCACGCCGGCAGCCCTGGTGGACAGACTCTGGCCGCGGATGCTTCCTTTGCGGCTTCCGCCGGGGCATCCCCCCTCCTCTGCGTGATGGCGGCCGGCCCTCGCAGGCCCTCACGACGGAATCGCGGAGCACGATGAGCAACACGACCGAGGCGCCGAGCCTGCTCACCCCGCCGCCGCCCGAGCCCGCCTATGCGGATCTGCGGCGGGAGGTGGCGGCGCTGAAGGCGGTGCCGCTGGCCTGGGTGCGCAGTTCCGGCAAGGTGCCCTTCAACAATTTCGGCGATGCGCTGAGTGCCGTGATCGTCGCGCTGCTGGCCGGCCTGCCGGTCGAGCACCGCTTCTTCGACGCGCGCAGGGTGCGGATGTCGGCCATCGGCACCATCGGGCAGGACCAGCGCAACGGCACGGTGCATGTCTGGGGCACCGGCTTCGACCGCAAGCGCACGCTGACGAAGCTGACCGGCCGCTTCGAGGCGCAGCCCGACACCACCTATATCCTGCACGCGCTGCGCGGGCCGATCTCGCGCCGGGCCTGCCTGGATGCCGGGCTGCATGCCCCGGCCGTCTATGGCGATCCCGGCTGGCTGCTGCCGCGGCTGATGCCGCGCGGGGCCACCCTGACGGGAGGCGGCGCGGGAGAGGGGCCAGGAGAGGGGCCGTTGCATGAGCTGGGGCTGATCCCGCATATCTCCGACCTGTCGGAGCCCAGCCCCCAGGCCGGGCCGGCGCCGGGCCAGGCGCGCTTCGCGGCGCTGGAGGAGGTGCGCTTCATCCCCACCTACCACGCCCCCTCCTTCGCCGCCTTCCGCGCCAAGCTGGCGGAGATGCTGGCCTGCCGCCGCATCCTGAGCGGCAGCTTCCACGGGCTGATCCTGGCCGATGCCTATGGCATCCCCTCCGCCTATCTGAGTGCGTCGCTGCCGCCGGGGCCGCATCTGCTGCCGCTGCCCGAGGCGGCGGAGCGGATCGACCACCGGGTGGCCGATTTCTACATGGGCAGCGGCCGGCGGCATGTGCTGGCGATCGGCCTGCCGCCCGACCGGCGGCCGGACTGGGCGGCGGTGATGCGCAGCATTGACCGGCACTATGAGCCGCACCACTTCGATGCCCGGCACCTGCTGGAGGCCTTCCCCCTGCCCCTGGCGGTGGACCCCGAGGCGCCGCGCTGGGTGCTGCCCGCTGATTTCGAACAGAGGCTGAGCTGGTGAGCCTGGACGCCCATCATCAGGCGGTGCTGGAGATCGCCAGCACGCTGAAGCCCGGCACGCTGCTGTGCCCGGACTACCTGCACCGCCCGCTGTCCGAGGCGCTGCCCGCCTGGCAGGCGGTGCCCTACTGCGCGCGCAGCCTGCTGGGGGACCGCCTGCCGGACCTCGTGATCCTGCACAAGGGCATGCTGGGCCAGCTCGGCCCGCGCTACCTGCGGGTGCTGCGGGCGGAGAGCACGGTGCTCTTCGCCAATGCGGTCTTCGTGCTGCACAGCCCGCGCCCCGGCCTCACCCCGCAGGCATTCGACGCCGCCCATCTCGGCCCGGTCGAGCATTTCCTGCATGGCGGCCCGGCGGGGCGGCGGGGGCATGGCCGGGCGGTCATCGTCTCCGCCTGGCGCACCGGCAATATCGGCGATGACGCGGTGAGCCAGGCCGCGCGCGCGATGGCGTTGCAGGCTGGCTGCGCGGAGGCCCTCTGCACCGGCCCGCAGAACTGGGAGGCGGCGCTGGAGGGGGCGCGGCTGCTGCTGATCGGCGGTGGCGGGCTGCTCTATGACAGCGACTATCGCGGCCAGCCGGATTACGAGAATGTCGGCAACTACACCGCCCCGCTGCACGCGGCGGCGGCGCGCGGCATTCCCGCCGCGGTGATCGGCGTGGGCGTGCAGGGCATCCGCACCCCGGCCGGCCGCGCCGCCTTCGCCGATGCGCTGGGGCGGGTGGATTTCCTCAGCGTGCGTGACAGCGTGGACCGCAGCCTGCTGATGCAGGGCCTGGGCCTGCCGCGCGTGCATCTCTCGGCCGACCTCGCCTTCCTGCTGCCGCGCCTGCTGGCGCCCCAGCCCGAGCAACAGTCAGGGGTCGCGCCCGCCACCACCCCCCCGGAAGAAGGGGCGCCGCCCGCCGCGCCGCCCTCGCTGATCGCGGAGCCACCCCCCCCGCCACCGCTGCCAGGGCGGCCGCGCGCGCTGCTCTCGCTGGCCGTGTCGATGGGCGGCTTCTCGCGTGACCGCGCCGCCTTCGCCGCCTATCTGCGCGGGCTGGTGGAGGCGCTGCAACCCAGCCACGAGGTCATCCTGGCGCGCCACTCGGTCGATGACGGCGCGATCTATGCCCAGGTCAGCGCCGAGACGGGCGCGGCCTGCCTGCCGCTCGACGAAGGCAGCGTGGAGGCGGCGCTGCAACTCTACGCCACGGCCGCGCTGGTGGTGACCTCGCGCTATCACGGCCTGATCTTCGGCGCGCTGGGCGGGGCGCGGCTGGCGGCGGTGGCCGATACCACCGGCAAGATCGGCCGCCTGATCCAGACCCGCATGCCCTCGCTCACCCCTGCCACCCTGTTCCTGACCGGCCCGATGCGGCAGCCGCCGGCGCGGCTGGCCGAGATCGCCCGGCCGGTCGATCCGGCGGAGCTGGAAGCCTGCATCGAGGCGGCCGCCTCTGACCTCACGCGGTTGCGCAATCTGCTATGAGCGGGCGTTTCCGGCGGCCTGGCCGTCCTTTGGGCCGTCCTTTGAGCCGCGCCTTCGGCCCCCCCTCGGCCCTCTCCCCGGAACCGGGCTGGGTCCGCCTGGCGCTGCGCCATGCGGGGCCGCGCCAGATCGGCCAGGGCCTCGGCGCCAGGATCGGCGAGGGCATCGCGCAGGCCACGCCCCGCCGCGCCGCCCCCATGGCCGCCGATACCCCGGCCGGGCAGCCGCCCGAGGCGGAAAACACGGCCTCGCTGCTGGCACCGCAGCAGCGCGCCCGCCTCGCCCCGCCGCGCCCGCAGCCCGCCCCCCGCGCCGGGAGCGCCGAGCCGCAGGACAAGCCGCATATCTTCGCCGAGACGGACCGGCTGGCGGCGCTGGAACTGCCGCGCGCCTCGCGCAATGCCATCGTCACCTTCGCCCCGCGCCAGGATGGCAAGGTGCTCTGGGGCCACAGCTTCCTGCGCCGCTTCGACGCCGCCATCTATGGCGTGGCCGATGTGACCAACACCTGGTTCCCGGCCGAGGACATGGCCCTCCTCCTGCCCGCCCTGCGCGAGAAGCTGGCGGGGTATGAGCGCGTCATCCTCTATGGCTTCAGCATGGGTGCCTATGCCGCGCTGAAATACAGCCGCGCCCTGGGTGCCAGCACGGTGCTGGCCTTCGCCCCGCAATATTCCATCACCCCCGAGGATGCCGGGCATTTCGACCGGCGCCGCCCCCGGCTGTTCTACCGCCCGGACCTGCATGCGGGGATGCGGCTACAGGCCGGGGATCTCGGCGGCGAGGCGCTGGTCTTCTACGACCCGCTGTTCCGCGAAGATGCGCAGCATGTCGCACTCATCAGCCGCTGCGGCCCGCTGCGCCGGGTGCTGATGCCCTTCACCAACCACGACACGCTGCGCTTCGCCATGGCGACGAAGATCCTGGAGCCGCTGTTCCAGGCCTGCCTGGCGGGGACGCCGCCCGGGGCGGCGGAGCTGCGCCGCTGGATCCGCCCGCGCCGCGCCGCCGCGACGCATTATGTCGAGGAAATTCCCCTGCGCCTCGGCAAGCGGCGCGAGGCGCAGGGCAAGGCCCCGCGCCCCGCCTTCCCCGAGCACTTCCTGGACCCCGCCGCGCCCCTGGCCAGCCCACAGCCCTCGCTGCTGGGCGGGCCGCCGCTCCTCATGCCGGCGCCCGCCGCGCTGGCATCTCCCCCGCTGGCATCGCCCCAAATGACGGCACCGGAGTCCGGTGCCACGGAGCCCTCCTCCACCGGGACGCTGCCCGAGGAGCAGACGGACGGGCAGACGGGCGGACAGACGGGCGGGCAGGCCGAAGGGCCCTCCCCCGCCGCCACGCCGCGGATCTTCGCCGAGACGGAGCGCATCGCGCTGCTGGAACTGCCGCGTGCCGCGCGCAGCGCCATCGTCACCTTCGCCCCACGCCAGAAGGCCAAAACCCTGTGGGGCGGCGCCTTCCTGCCGCGCTTCGAGGCCGCCATCTTCGGCGTCACCGACGTCTCGGAAAGCTGGTTCCCGGCCGAGGACATGGCCCTCCTCCTGCCCGCCCTGCGCGAGAAGCTGGCGGGGTATGAGCGCGTCATCCTCTATGGCTTCAGCATGGGCGCCTATGCCGCGCTGAAATACAGCCGCGCCCTGGGCGCCGATGCGGTGCTGGCCTTCGCCCCGCAATTCTCCATCACGCCCGAGGATGTCGGCGCCTTCGACAAGCGCCGCCCGGCCACCTACTACCAGCCCGCCCTGCATGACGGCATGCGCATCACCGCCGGCGATATCGGCGGCGCGGTCACGCTGTTCTACGACCCCTTCTTCAAGGGCGATGTCCGCCATGCCGGGCGCATCCTGGAATGCTGCCCGGCGGCGCGCACGGTGCTGACGCCCTTCAGCAACCACGAGACGCTGCGCTTCGCCATCGACACCAAGGTGATCCAGCCCGTCCTCCAGGCGCTGATCGACGGCGCGCCGCTGGCGCCGGCCACCATCCGCCAGATGCTGCGCGCCCGGCGCCGCGCCTCCGCCCGCTACCTCGCCGAGGCCACCGCCCGGCTGGAGCGCCGCCGCCTCCGGCGCGCGCGCCAGGCTCCACCCGAAGCCTAGCTCCACCCGAAGCCGAGCCCCGCCCGAAGCCGAGCCACGCCCGAAGCCGAGCCCCCGGCAGCCTCCCCTCTGGCCGCATCCCCGCCCTTCCGCCGCCCGCATGGCATGGCGGGGGCGGAACCCCTATATGCGCTCGCCAATCCTTCCCCTCCCGCCCGCGCCCCGGGCGCCCTGACCGGAGCCCCGCAGCATGAAGATCGATGGCGTCCCCTACCGCAGCGTCTGGGTCGACCCGGAAGATGGCTGGTCCGTCCGCATCCTCGACCAGACGCGCCTGCCCTGGACGGTCGAGATCCTGCGGCTGGTGGATGAGAAGCAGGTGGCGCACGCCATCAAGTCCATGCAGGTGCGCGGCGCGCCGCTGATCGGCGCCGTCGCCGCCTATGGGCTGGCGCTGGCCCTGCGGCGCGATGCCTCGGACGCCGCGCTGGAATCCGTGGCCGCCATGCTGGGCCGCACCCGCCCCACCGCCATCAACCTGCGCTGGGCGCTGGAGCGGATGCTGGCCGCGCTGCGCCCGGTGGCGCCGGAGGCGCGCGGCGCCGCCGCCTATGCCGCCGCCGCCGACATCGCCGAGGATGATGTGGAAACCTGCCGCCGCATCGGCCAGCACGGCCTGCCGCTGATCCAGGAGATCGCCGCGCGCAAGCCGGGGCAGCCGGTGAACATCCTCACCCACTGCAACACCGGCTGGATCGCCACGGTGGATTTCGGCACCGCGCTCTCCGTCGTCTACCAGGCGCATGACGCGGGCATCCCCGTGCATGTCTGGGTGGACGAGACCCGCCCGCGCAACCAGGGCGCGGCGCTGACGGCCTGGGAACTCGGCAAGCACGGCGTGCCGCATACCGTGATCGCCGACAATGCCGGCGGCCACCTGATGCAGCACGGACAGGTGGATATCGTCCTCGTCGGCACCGACCGCGTGACGCGCCTGGGCGATGTGGCCAACAAGATCGGCACCTACCTGAAGGCGCTGGCCGCGCACGACAATGGCGTGCCCTTCTGGGTGGCGCTGCCGCATTCCACCCTGGACCTCAGCGTGCGCGACGGCGTGGCGGAAATCCCCATCGAGGAGCGCGACGCGCGCGAGGTGCTCGACGTCACCGGCCAGACCTGGGACGGGCGCACCGAAACCGTGCGCGTGGCCGCCCCCGGCAGCGCTGGCGCCAACCCGGCCTTCGACGTGACGCCGGCCCGCCTCGTCACCGGCCTGATCACCGAACGCGGGCGCTGCGCCGCCTCGGAGGAAGGGCTCCGCAACCTCTATCCGGATCTTTTCGCGCAGGCCGCCGCCCCTGCCGCGTCGCATTGAGGGGGCTTTGCCCCCTCAAACTCCCCCAGCAGGGGACAGGGTCCCCTGCACCCGCCTTCAGTGAAACTCTCTACAACAGGTAGTGGCTGGCACTACCAGGAGGGGGTGGGGCGGCAGGAAGGGCAAGGCTCCGCGCGGCATGGGCGGCGGGGCTTGGCCGGCGCCCTGGCCTTTTGCACGCTTCTTGCAGACCGCACGGCCATTCCGGCCGATCTGGGCCTTCCAGGAGTGTGACTCGCGATGCGTTCCTTCGCCTTTGCCCTTCTTTGTGCCGTGCCGCTCGCTTTCGGGGCAGCCGCCCAGGCGCAGGAACCGCTGCGCAGCGCGGTGGACGGCACTTTCGCCCCGCATGCCTTCCCCAAGCTCGATGGTGGCGTGCAGGGCTTCAACGTCGATCTCTTCACCGAGGTGGCCAAGCGCCTCGGCCGCCCCATCACCATCGACAGCGCCAGCTTCTCCGGCCTCGTCCCCGCGCTGAATGCCGGGCGCTATGACTTCCTCGCCGCGCCCGTGACCGTCACGCCGGAGCGCGCCGAGAACCTGCTCTTCACCGAGGGCTATCTCTACACCGAGTTCCAGTTCGGCATCCGCAAGGGCTCGGCGCCGATCCGTTCGCTGGAGGATCTGCGCGGCAAGACCGTCGCCGTGAACAAGGGCTCCGCCTACGACGCCTGGGCGCAGAAGAACGCCGCCACCTATGGCTTCACCGCGCAGACCTTCGACAGCCAGCCGGATGCGGTGCAGGCCGTGGTCTCGGGCCGCGTCTATGCCACGCTGGGCGGCAACACCGTCATCCGCTACGCCGCCACGCGCACGCCGATGCTGGTGCCGGACTTCGCCATCAAGGAGACCCGCGCCCATTGGGCCGCGCCCTTCCGCAAGGACAATGTGGCGCTCCGCAACGCGGTCGAGAATGTGCTGGAGTGCATGAAGAAGGACGGCAGCCTGGCTGCCCTCTCGGAGAAGTGGTTCGGCATCAAGCCCGCGGCGGATGACGCCGAGAACACCCCCTTCCCCGGCTATGGCGTGCCCGGCCTGCCTGGCTACGACCCCACCCCGCACGAGCTCCGCTGCAACTGATTTTTCCGTTGGCGTCCCACGCCTGACCTGACGCGGGACGCCCAACTGAAAAAAGTTTTTTGGTTCTTTTTTCCAAAAAAGAACCGCTTCCTGGGCTCTCTCAGCGCTGGCGCCAGGGCAGCCCTTCCGCCTTCCACCCGGCGACGAGGCCGCGATGGCCTTCCGCATCCGGCGGCCCCTCGAAGCCATCGGCGATGTTGAAGACCTGGGCGAAGCCCGCCGCCTGGGCCGCCTGCGCCGCCGCGAGGCTGCGCGCGCCGGAGCGGCAGAGGAAATAGATCTTGTTCAGCGGCGTCACCCCCGCCTTGCGCAGGTAGTCGGCGAAGGCGCCGTTCACCTGCATCGAGGGATAGACCTGCCAGGGGATGAGCACCGGCTGCTTGCCGGCCTCGGAGAGATCGGGCAGGCCGACGAAATTCCACTCGGCATCGGTGCGCACATCGACCAGCACGGCCTCGGGGTCGCTGCGCAGCGCGTCCCAGGTGGCGCGCGGGGGAATATCGGCAACGCTCATGGCGTTCCTCCGGTTCGGTGACTCTTCCTTAGTGTGGGGTGGGCAGGGCCCTGCGTCCATGCTGGCCGGACCGGCCCGCACAGGGCAGGATGCATGCGAGAGAAAAAGCAGGAGGACAGGATGGCCTTCGTCGTGGCCGTGGCGCAACGCAAGGGCGGAGCCGGCAAGTCGACCGTGGCGGCCACGCTGGCCACCACCCTGGCCGTGGCCGGGCGCCCCGTGGCGCTGCTGGACAGCGACCCGCAGCAGAGCCTGGCCCGCTGGTACACCGAGCGCGCCCGCCAGCCCCAGGCCAAGCCGCTGCTGTTCGAGGCGGTGTCGGGCTGGCGCATGCCCGCCACGCTGGACCGCCTGCGCGACAGCCGCGAGGTGCTGGTGATCGACACCCCCCCGCATGCCGACAGCGATGCGCGCATCGCCATCCGCTCGGCCGATCTGGTGGTGGTGCCGCTCCAGCCCTCCCCGGCGGATCTCTGGGCGATGGAGGCGACGCTGGAGGTGGCGCGGGCCGAGGGCCGCACGGTGCGCATCCTGCTCAACCGCGTGCCGCCCAATGGCAAGCTGCGCGACGATATCGTGGCGGAGCTGAACCGGCGCGGCCTGCCGCTGCTGGAATACGGCTTCGGCAACCGCACGGCCTTCGCCACCGCCTTCGCGCAGGGGCTCGGGGTGGTGGAGGCCGCGCCGCGCGGCAGCGCCGCCGCCGAGGCCCGCGCCGTGCTGCGCGCCATCCAGGAGTCGCTGGCGTGATCCTGGCCGATGGCATCACGCTGGAGGAGGATGCGGAGGGCGCCATCGCCGCCGCGGTGCGGGCCGGGCTGGTGGCGCATCGCCGCGCCAGCCTGCCACCGCGCGCCGATGGCGGCGGGCGCCTGCCCCTCACCCTGGCCTGGCGCGATGCCGGGGGAGAGCTTCGCGCCGGGCTGGTCGGGGAGGTCAGCCTGGACTGGCTGTTCGTGGACAAGTTCTGGGTGGATGCGTCACTGCGCGGCCAGGGCCTCGGCGCCCGCCTGCTCGCCACGGCCGAAGCCTGGGCGAAGGGCCAGGGCGCCGTCGGGGCGCATCTCTACACCAGCAGCTTCCAGGCGCCGGGCTTCTACGAGAAGCAGGGCTACCGCGAAATCGGGCGGCTGCCGGGACGGCCGGAAGGGTTTGACCGAATTTGGTATGCCAAGAACTTCTTTTTCTGAAGAAAAATTTTTCTTTCAGGCTGCCGCCGTCTCCCGGCACAGCGGGGCGCCAACACCATGACGTTATTCGGGTAGCACACACCTTAGAGGAATTTTTCATCATGCCCGCCGATGGTCATCCGCCCGACCAAAAGGAGCGAGCACGATGGACATCAGCGGAATTTCAGGAGCCAAAAACGCGCTGACGCTGCTCAGCCATCAGACGCCCAAGCAGGCGGGGGCCACCACAGACACCCTCATGGAGGCGGCACAGAAGTTGGATGCTCAGCGATCCAACAGCGATGAACCCCGCAACGGCACGATCAAAGCGTCCGAACTCCTCGCGCTTTATAGCGACATCGACCCCAATGAGGCGGGGGCCAAGATTCTGTACAAGGTGAAGGCCGTTTTGGAAAAAGCCGCAGCCAGGAACGAGGTCTTCAAAATTGAAGATGGTAAGGTGCTGGTCGCTGGCGTTTATCTGGTGCCTTACGGCTCCAGTGGAACCAAGGCGGAGCTTGAGGCGGCGCGGCGGCAGAATCCGCCTGAGCCGCAGGCCATCGCCAAAGCCTGGGCCTCAGATCAGGCGGAGCGCACGCCCGACAGCTTCGTTCCAGCCACCATCACGCTTTGATCGGCAGGGATAGGGCGCAGGGGCTACGCTCCCTGCTCCCCATCCGCAAGGCCCGGGCAAATTTCCCCGGCCTTGCGGGATTCCCAACTGAAAAAAGTTTTTTGGTTCTTTTTTCCAAAAAAGAACTTCTTTTACCTCTTTACCCCCCGCCGCACCTCGCGGTGCCAGATATAGAGCCCCGAGGCCACCAGCACGGCGATGCCGGCGAAATCCCAGCCATCCGGCATCTCGCCCCAGAGCAGCATGCCGAAGCTCATGGTCCAGAGGATGCCGGAATACTCGAAAGGCGCGATCAGCGTGGTGTCGCCGCTGCGATAGGCCGCCGTCATCAGCAGCTGCGCCAGGGAGGAGACCAGCCCCACCGCCGCCAGCAGCGCCCATTGCCCGGGTGTCGGCCAGACCCAGCCGGGGATGGCGCCCAGCCCCCCCACCAGCGCGCCGCCGATGGCGAACCACAGCACGATGGCGCTGCCGCTCTCCCCCTGCTCGCCCATGCGGCGGATGGTGATCATGGCCAGCGCCCAGGCCACCGCGCCGGCCAGCACGGCCAGGGTGGCGGGCAGGTGCAGCGCGCCCTCCCCCATGCCGTCCCCTGCGCCGGGGCGCAGCATCAGCAGCACGCCGCAGAACCCCACCAGCACCGCGCAACTGCGCCGCCAGCCCACCTTCTCCCCCAGCAGCGGCACCGACAGCGCGGTGAGGAAGAGCGGCATGGTGAAGCCCAGCGCCGTCACCATCGCCATTGGCAGGTGGATATAGCCGTAGAAGCTGCCGAACATGCCGACCAGCCCATAGAGCGTGCGCTGCGCATGCGCCCAGGGGTTGCGGGTGGCGAGCACCGAGAGGCGGTTGCCGCGCGGCGCCTGCCACAGCGCCAGCGCCAGCAGCGGCGGAATGGCGAAGAGGTTGCGGCAGAGGATCACCTGCATCACCGGCACCGCGCCCCCCAGCAGCTTCACGGCGACGGCGGCGAGCGCGAAGGTGGCCGCCGCCCCCATGACACAGAGGATGGCTCGCCCCCGCGCCGCGCGCGAGGAGGGCGGAGGGGCATGGACGAGGGAAGTGGACCGGCTCATGATCGTGACATGTTTTGTGAGAGGTTAGGCGCAGCCCCGCATGAAGGCCAGACCACCCAAGGCCCCTGAGGTCCCCGCCCACCCGCTCTACCTGCCGGAGAGCGACGAGGTCGCGTGGTCCGGCCGCTTCGCGCTGCAACTGGTGCGCTTCCGCTACCGCCGCAGCGATGGCACGCCGAGCAAGCCCCTGACCTGGGAATTGTGGCGGCGCGGCCAGGGCGTCGTCCTGCTGCCCTATGACCCCTGGACGCGGCGCGTCGCGCTGATCGAGCAGTTCCGCCTGCCCGCCCTGGCCGCCGGCGAGGCGCCGATGATGACGGAATGCCCCGCCGGCCTGCTGGAGCCGGGCGAGGACCCCGAGGCCGCCGCCCGCCGCGAGGCGGAGGAGGAAACCGGCTTCTCCCCGGACCTCGTGGTGCCGATCGGCCGCTTCATGCTGATGCAGGGCGGCTGCGACGAGCTGATGCATTTCTACTGCGGCCGCACCCGGCTGCCGGAGCCAGGCCTGGCCGGGGCGCGTGGGCTGGAGGCGGAGGGCGAGGAAACCCTGGTGCGCGTGCTGGACGCCGCCGAGGCCTATGCCCAGCTGGCCCGCAACGAGATTCGCAACGTGACCGCGGCCATGGCCCTGATGTGGCTGCAACTCAACGCGCCGCGGCTGGAGGAAGAGTGGACCAGGGCATGACCGAACTGCTGTACCGCGCCGATGCCTATCGGCGCGAAGCCACGGCCGTGGTGCTCTCCGCCGGGCCGGAGGGCGTGGTGCTGGACCGCACCCCCTTCTACGCCCAGGCCGGCGGCCAGCCGGGCGATACCGGCTGGCTGCGCTGGGCGGGCGGCGAGATGGCGGTGGCCAACACGGTGAAGGGCGAGGGCGCCACCCTGCTGCACCTGCCCGCGCCGGACGCCACCCACAGCCTCCCCCCCAGCCTCCCCCCGGTGGGGGCCAGCGTCACCGCCGTGCTGGACTGGGCGCGCCGCCACCGCCTGATGCGCATGCACACCAGCCTGCACCTGCTGTGCAGCCTGATCCCCGGTGCCGGCGTCACCGGCGGGCAGATCGGGCTGGAGAAGTCCCGCCTGGATTTCGACCTGCCCGAACCGCCCACCAAGGAATGGCTGACCGAGAAGCTCACCGCCCTGGCCGCCGCCAGCCACGCGGTGAGCGAGCGCTGGATCACCGAGGCGGAGCTGGACGCCAATCCGGGGCTGGTGCGCACCCTCTCGGTGCAGCCGCCGCGCGGGGCGGGGCAGGTGCGGCTGGTCTGCATCGGCGACCCGGCGGCGCCGGTGGACCTGCAGCCCTGCGGCGGCACCCATGTGCGCGACACCGCCGAGATCGGCGCCATCACCATCACCAAGCTTGAGAACAAGGGCAAGCAGAACCGGCGCGTCTATCTGACGCTGGAAGGCTGAACAGGCATCATGGACAATCTCGTTTCCACCGCGTGGCTGGCGGCCGAGCTGGGCAAGCCGGACCTGCTGGTGTTTGACACCACCAAATACCTGCCCAACGAGCCGAAGGACGCGCTGGCGGAATTCGCCGCCGGCCACCTGCCGGGCGCGCGCTTCTTCGACATCGACGAGGTGGCGGACCCGGAGACGGAGCTGCCGCATATGGCGCCCACCCCCGGCCGGGCGGCGCGGCTGCTCGGGCAGCTCGGCATTTCCAACCACCACCGCGTGGTGTTCTACGACCAGAAGGGCCTGTTCTCCGCCGCGCGCGGCTGGTGGCTGCTGCGGCTGTTCGGGCATGAGAAGGCGGCGGTGCTGGATGGCGGCCTGCCCAAATGGCGCGCCGGCGGCCACCCGCTGGAGAGCGGCCCCGCCGCCCCCGCCACGCCCCAGGCCTTCTGGGCCGATTTCATCGCCCGCCGCCTGGCCGGCATCGGCGATGTGAAGCGCATCGTCGCCGATGGCTCGGCGCTGATCCTCGATGCCCGCGCCAAGGGCCGCTTCGACGGCACGGCGCCGGAGCCGCGGCCGGGCCTGCCCTCCGGCCATATGCCCGGCGCCTGCAGCGTGCCGGCCACCGACCTGCTGGCGCCCGACATGACCATGCTGCCGCCCGAGCAACTCCGCGCCCGCTTCGCCGCGGCCGGGGTGGATGGCACGCGGCCGCTCGTCACCTCCTGCGGCACCGGCGTCACCGCCTGTATCCTCGCCCTCGGGCTGGTGCAGGCGGGGCTGCCGGAGCCCGCCGTCTATGACGGCTCCTGGACCGAATGGGCCGCCCGGCCCGAAACCCCGAAGCAGAGCACGCCCTGATGCCCGACCATCTTCCGCCCGGCAGCCAGAAGCCCAGTCAGGCTTCAGGCCATAATTCCGGCCACGGCTTCGCCACCCGCATGAGCCATGGCGGCCGCCCCGGCGTGCGCGAGCATGGCTTCGTCAACCTGCCGGTCTATCGCGGCTCCACCGTGCTCTACCCCTCCTGCGAGGAGCGCGGCACCATCAATGCCCGCTCTTTCGAGCAGGTGATGACCTATGGCACCGCCGGCGGCCCCACGCATTTCGCGCTGGAGAACATGGTGGCGGAGATCGAGGGTGGCCACCGCGCCCTCATCACCGGCACCGGCCTCGCCGCCTGCACCCTGCCGCTGATGGCCTATCTCTCGGCCGGGGATCACTGCCTGATCCCGGATTCCGTCTATGGCCCGACGCGCCGCATCGCCGATGGCATGCTGAAGCGCTTCGGCATCGAGACCACCTATTATGACCCGGTGATCGACGCCGCCGGCCTCGCCGCGCTGATGCGGCCCAACACCAAGGTGCTCTATACCGAGAGCCCGGGCAGCCACACCTTCGAGGTGCAGGACATCCCCGCCCTGGCCGAGGTCGCCCATGCCCATGGCGCCAAGGTGTTGCTGGACAACACCTGGGGCATCCACCACTTCCAGCCCTTCACCAAGGGCGTCGATGTCTCCATCCAGGCGCTCACCAAGTATGTCGGCGGGCATTCGGACGTGCTGCTGGGCAGCGTGACCGTGGCCACGGAAGAGGACTGGCTGCGCGTCGCCGGCGCGGCGCGCGAGATCGGCCACTATGCCAGCCCGGATGATTGCTGGCTGGCGCTGCGCGGCCTGCGCACCCTGCCGATGCGGCTGAAGCACCAGTATGAGTCGAGCCTCGCCGTCGCCCGCTGGTTCGAGAGCCGGCCGGAAGTGCTGCGCGTGCTCCACCCCGCCCTGCCCAGCCACCCGCAGCACGCGCTGTTCAGGCGCGACTTCACCGGCGGCTGCTCGCTCTTCGGCGTGGTGTTCCAGCCGCGCTACAGCACGAAGCAGATCGATGCGGTGATCGACGGGCTGAAGCTCTTCGGCATTGGCGCCTCCTGGGGCGGGTATGAGTGCCTGGCCCTGCCCACCACCCACTACATCTCCCGCACCGCCACCGATGCCGGCGTGCTGGAAGGCCCGACCGTGCGCTTCCATATCGGCCTGGAAGACACCGCCGACGTCATCGCCGACCTGGAAGCCGGCCTCGACACACTACCCCACTAATTTTTTCTGTCAGGCTGCCGCCGTCTCCCGGCCAGGCGGGCCGCGCAACTCCACCGGGGCGCTGGCGGCACCGCGCAGCGTCCCGCCTGTGAAGGAGACGGCGGCAGCCTGAAAGAAGCGGCAGCCTGAAAGAAAAAGAAACTGGGGGGTGGGGGTGGGGGTTGTTCCTCGCGTTTCACCGAGGGATGACCCGTGCCCCCTGCCATCCACCGCTCCCGCGTGACCGAAGGCCGCCCCAATCCGCTGGGGGCCACCTGGACCGGGCTGGGGGTGAATTTCGCCCTTTTCTCCGCCCATGCCACCAAGGTCGAGCTGTGCCTGTTCGACGACAGCGGCGAGACCGAGCTGGAGCGCATCGAGCTGCCGGAATACACCAACGAGGTGTTCCACGGCTTCCTGCCCGATGCGCGGCCCGGCACCATCTATGCCTACCGCGTGCATGGCCCCTACGCGCCGGAGGAAGGCCACCGCTTCAACCCCAACAAGCTGGTGCTGGACCCCTATGCGCTCTCCCATGTCGGGGAGCTGAAGTGGGACCCCGCGCTGTTCGGCTACGCCATCGGGCATGAGGCGGAGGATCTCTCCTTCGACACGCGCGACAGCGCCGCCTTCATGCCGAAATGCCGCGTGGTGGACCCGGCCTTCACTTGGGGGCAGGACCGCCGCCCGCGTATCCCCTGGGAACGCACGCTCATCTACGAAACCCATGTGAAGGGCATCACCAAGCGCCACCCGCTGATCCCCGAGGACCGCCGCGGCACCTATGCCGGCCTGTCGGGGCGGGAGATGATCCGCCACATCAAATCGCTCGGCGTCACGGCGGTCGAGCTGCTGCCGGTGCATTTCTTCCTGAACGACGATTACCTGTTGCAGAAGGGGCTGGTGAATTACTGGGGCTATAACAGCCTGGGCTTCTTCGCCCCCGCGCGGCGCTATGCCCGCAACCAGGATTTCGCCTTCGCCGAGTTCAAGGAGATGGTGGCCCGCCTGCACGATGCCGGGCTCGAGGTCATCATGGACGTGGTCTACAACCACACGGCGGAAGGCAATGAGCGTGGCGCGACGCTCTCCTTCAAGGGCATCGACAATGCCAGCTACTACCGCCTGCTGCCGGACCAGAAGCGCTACTACATCAACGACACCGGCACCGGGAACACGGTGAACCTCTCCCACCCGCGCGTGCTGCAGATGGTGACGGACAGCCTGCGCTACTGGGTGAACGACATGCATGTCGATGGCTTCCGCTTCGACCTCGGCACCATCCTGGCGCGCGAGCCGCATGGCTTTGACGAGCAGTCCGCCTTCCTCAAGGCCTGCATGCAGGACCCGGTGCTGGCCGATGTGAAGCTGATCGCCGAGCCCTGGGATATCGGCCCCGGCGGCTATCAGGTCGGCAATTTCGCCCCCGGCTGGGCGGAGTGGAACGACCAGTACCGCGACACCGTGCGCGGCTTCTGGGTGGGGGAGGAAGGCAAGGCCGCCGATCTCGGCAAGCGCCTCTCCGGCTCGGCCGATCTTTTCGACCACCATGGGCGCAAGCCCTGGGCCAGCATCAACTTCCTCGCCGCGCATGACGGCTTCACGCTGAACGACCTCGTCACCTATGACGAGAAGCACAACGAGGCGAATGGCGAGGAGAACCGCGACGGCCATTCGCACAACCTCTCCCACAACTACGGCGCCGAGGGGCCGACCGACGACCCCGCCATCAACGCCGTGCGGGAGCGGCAGATCCGCAACATGCTCGCCACGCTCTATCTCAGCCAGGGCACGCCCATGCTGCTGGCCGGCGATGAGTTTGGCCGCACGCAGCAGGGCAACAACAACGCCTATTGCCAGGACAACGAGATTTCCTGGTTCGACTGGGAGCATGGCGAGCGTGGCGCGCGGCTGCTGGCCTTCACCCAGCGCCTGGCCGCGCTGCGCAGCCGCTTCCCCGTGCTGCGGCGCGGCCGCTTTCTCTCCGGCGAATACCATGAGGCGAGCGGCGCCAAGGCGCTCTCCTGGTACAAGCCCTCCGGCGAGGAAATGGACAGCGCCGACTGGGACGACCCCAACACACGCTGCCTCGCCAAGCTGCTCGATGGCCGCGCGCAGGAAAGCAACATCCGCGTGGCCGCGCATGACGCGACGCTGCTGCTGATCCTGAATGCCTATCACGAGGCGGTGGAATTCACCCTGCCCGCGGTGCAGGACGGCGCGGCCTGGACCCGCCTGCTCGACACCAACCTGCCCGATGAGGAAGAGGACGAGCCCAGCTTCCCCATCGGCGAGAGCTACACCGTCACCGGGCGCTCACTCCTGCTGTTCTGCCTGAAGACGGGGAAGCGGAAGCGATAGATTTCAAGAGTTCTTTTTTGAAAAAAAGAACCAAAAAATTTTTCCAGTTTGGCGTCCCGCCTGGCCGGGAGACGGCGGCAGCCTGAAAAAAGTCTTTTGCTTCTTTTCTTCAGAAAAGAAGAATTTCTATGAAGCCCCTCCCGCGCAGGCCGCGCACAGCCCTTCCACCTCCACCGTCGCCCGGCTCATGCGGAAGCCGGCGCGGGCGACGGCCTCTTCCAGCGCATGGGCCACGGCGTGGTCGCTCAATTCCAGCGTCATCCCGCATTCGCGGCAGATCAGGAACTGGTGCGGGTGGGCATGGTGGTGGTCATGCCCATGCGCGTGCCCGACCTCGACGCAGCCGATGAAGGCGTTCAGCCGCTCCACCTTGTGGATCAGCCCCTGCTCCAGCAGGAAGTCGAGGGCGCGGTAGACGGTGGGCGGCGCGGCGCCGGGGCGCTTGGCCTTCAATTTGTCGAGCAGGGCATAGGCGCCCAGCGGCTGCTCGGATTCCAGCACCAGCGCCAGCACCTGCCGGCGCAGCTCCGTCAGCTGCGCCCCGGCGCGCAGGCACCGTGCCTCGGCCGCGTCGAGCGCGCGGGCCACCGGCGGCATCCCCTCCGCGCTGCCCTGCCCTGATGCCATGACCACTCTCCTGTTCCCGGTGCTACCGTTATATAGTAACGGACTGCCCTTGTGAGGACCCCGTCCGATGCCTGTCGCCGATCCCGCCGCCCGCGCCCGCTTCCTCGCCGCCACGCGGTTCAACGCGGATGGGCTGGTCCCCGCCATCGCCCAGGACCATGCCAGCGGCGAGGTGCTGATGATGGCCTGGATGAACGCCGCGGCGCTGGAAGAAACGCTGGCGACGGGGCGTGTGGTCTATTTCAGCCGCAGCCGCAACGCCCTCTGGCGCAAGGGGGAGACCTCGGGGCAGGAACAGCACCTCGTGGACCTGCGGCTGGACTGCGATGGCGATACCATCCTGGCGCTGGTGACGCAGAAGGGCGTGGCCTGCCACACCGGCCGCCGCTCCTGTTTCTACCAGGCCCTGCGCGAGGGGGAGCTGGTGCCCATCACCGCGCCGGAGGTGGACCCGGAGGTGCTCTATGGCCGCTGAGGCGCCCCGCTTCCCCCTCCCCGTCACGCTGCTGACGGGCTTCCTCGGCGCCGGCAAGACGACGCTGCTGAACCACCTGCTGCGCCAGCCGGAGATGGCCGGCACCGCCGTGCTGATCAACGAGTTCGGCGAGATCGGCCTGGACCACCTGCTGGTGGAGACGCTGGAGGAGGATGCCGTCCTCCTGCAATCCGGCTGCCTGTGCTGCACCATCCGGGGCGACCTCGCCGCGGCGCTGGGCCGGCTGGCGGAGCGCGCCCGCGCCCCCGCCCCTGCCCCTGCCCCTGCCCCTGGCGCCGCCCCGCTGCGCCGCGTGGTGATCGAGACGACCGGGCTGGCCGACCCCCTGCCCATCCTGCAAACCCTGATGGCGGAAGGCAGCATCGCCCGGCATTTCGTGCTGGATGGCGTGGTGACGCTGGTGGACGCGGTGCATGGCGCCGCCACGCTCGACCGCCAGCCCGAGGCCGTGCGGCAGGCCGCCGTGGCCGACCGCCTGCTGCTGAGCAAGACGGACCTCGCCACGCCGGAGGCGGTGGCCAGCCTCACCGCGCGGCTGCGCGCGCTGAACCCGGGCGCCCCCGCCATCGCGGTGACGCAGGGCGCGGTGGCGCCGGAGGCCATCCTGGCCTGCGGCCCCTTCGACCCGGCGGCGCGCGGCGCGGATGTCCGCCGCTGGCTGGACGAGGCCGCCTGGACCAGCCACGGCCACGACAATGACAACCACGGCCACCACCACGGCCATGGCCACCACGGGCATCACCACCACCACGACCCGAACCGGCATGATGCGCGCATCCACGCCTTCTGCCTGAGCTTCGACACGCCCCTGCCCTGGGAAGGCCTCGCCACCTGGCTGGAGGTGCTGGCGGCGACACGCGGCGATGCCGTGCTGCGGGTGAAGGGCATCCTGGACCTGGAGGGGCAGGACCGCCCCGTGGCCATCCATGGCGTGCAGAGCGTCTGGCACCGCCCGACCCTGCTGCCCGGCTGGCCGGAGGGGGAGCCGCGCCGCTCCCGCCTCGTCTTCATCCTGCGCGACCTGCCGCGCACGGTGATCGAGGAGGGGCTGGCCGCCTTCTGCCAGGCCGCCACACGCCAGGCGGAGATCGCCACGCCGCCAGCTGGGATGCAAACGGCCATACAAACGGGGGCGTGAAGGCCGGGCGCGCAAAGCCGCCGCGCCGGGCGTTGACGCGCGCCCCCCCGCGCGCTTCCCTTCCGCCGGCAACCATAGAAGCGGAGAGCGCCACGATGTCGCTGACCATGCCGGAGGAGATCCTTCTCCTCATGCTCGATGACGAGACCGGCCGGCTGATCGACCGCGCGGCGCCCTCGGGCGACTATGCCCTGGCCGGTGCCATCCTGGCCGAGCTGGCGCTGACCGGCCGCATCGATACCGACCCGAAGCGCCTCTTCGTCGGCGACCCCTCCCCCACCGGCGATGCCGTGCTGGACGGGGTGGAACAGCGCATCCTGGCCGAGCCAGAGCCGCACAACAGCCGCTGGTGGATCGAGGCCCTCGCCAAGGAGGCCGACCAGTACCGCGATCTCTATTTCGAGCGGCTGGTGGCGCGGGGCGTGCTGAAGCGCGAGGAAGGCCGCTTCCTGTGGTTCTTCTCCGAGCGGCGCTATCCCGTGCTGTCAGACAAGGAGGAGCGCGAGGTGAAGGCCCGCCTGATGGCGGTGATCTTCAACGACGAGATTCCCGACCCGCGCGACTCCCTGCTGATCGGGCTGACGCGCGCCGCCGGGCTCTTCCCCCTGCTGCTGGCCCCGACCGAGCTGGACCACGCCCAGGCCCGCATCGAACAGGTGGCGAATCTGGAGGAGCTGAACCGCACCCTCTCGGACGCCGTGCGCGACATCTTCGCCGAAGTCGCGCGCTACGCGCCCTTGATGTGAGGACAAGAAGGGTTCTTTTTTGAAAAAAAGAACCAAAAAACTTTTTTCAGTTCGTGGCCCGCTGCCCCGGGAGACCGCGGCAGCCTGAAAAAAAGCGGCCCACTGTGCCGGGAGACGGCGGCAGCCTAAAAAAAAGAAAAGAAGAAATTATTCAATGCCATAGAAATCTGCCGCATTCTCCCAGAAAGGCGCCTCCCCGGCGATCCGCCGGAGCGTGTCCATATCCTCCGCCGCGAAGGGCCGGCGGGCGCGGGTGGAGGGCATGTCCGTGCCAAAGATCAGCGCGCGCGGCGCCACGGCGGCAATGCGGCGCAGCGCCTCCTCCACCGGCAATTCCACGCGGCCGAAGCCGGTGGCCTTCACCTTCGCCCCGGCGGCGGCCAGTTCCAGCACCACGGGCAGCCCGGCCTCGGTCATGCCGAGATGGTCGATGACCAGCCGCCCCGCCATGCCGCGCAAGCGCCCCAGCCAGGGGGCGAGATGGGCCGCATCGGCATAGAACTGCGCATGCAGCCCGGCCACGGCATGGGCACGGTCGGCCATGTCCAGCGCGGCGCCGATCTCCAGGCCCGCGCCGCGATAGAGGATATAGCGCAGGCCGCGCACGCCGCGCGCCGCCAGGGCGCGCAAAGCCTCGTCCGTCAGGCTGGGGTCGGCGGCGGCGATGGCGACGAAGCGCGGGCCGAGTTCCTCAAGCGCCGCCAGCAGCGGGGCGGGATCCAGCCCATGGGTGGAGGCGGCGACCAGAACCCCCCCCGCCACCCCGAGCGGCGCCGCGGCCGCGCGGTATTGCGCCACGCTGAAGGCCGGGGGGTGGTAGCCGCCATCACCCGGCAGGGCGGCGGCGGGGTCGAAGACGTGGAAATGCGCGTCGAGGACAGGAGTCATGTGGCGGTGGCCCGGTAGCGGAAGCGGTCAGCCCGGCCGCGGGCGATGCGGTGCTCGACCGCGCGGCCGGCGGCATCGAAGGCGGTGCGGTCGGCCAGGATCACCGCCTCCCCCGCCTGCAGGCCAAGGGCCAGGGCAGTGGCGGCATCGGCCCGGCCCACCGAGACCTCATCCTCCACCCGCGCCACCAGCAGGCCACAGCGCGCCTGCAACAGCGGGTAGAGCAGCGCGCCATAGCCTTCCGGCGGCAGGGCCAGCAGCGGCGCGGCCTCCGGCAGCGGCAGGTGGATGGTCTCGGCCAGCAGGGTCTCCCCGCCCCAGGCGCGCAGCCGTTCCAGCCGCAGGGCGGGGGCGCCGGCGGGGCGGCCGAGGCGGGCGGCGGCCTCCGGCGGCAGGCCCTCCTGCCGCGCCGAGAGGATGCGGCTCTCGGGCAGGATCGGCCCCTTCGCCTCCCCGGCATGGCGCAGCAGGAAGAAGCGCAGCAGGCTGGCGGCGGCGGGGGCCTGGCGGCTGAAGGTACCGCGCCCCTGGCGGCGCTCCACCAGCCCTTCCTGCTCCAGGTGGCTGAGGGCGCGGCGCATGGTCTGCAAGGCCACGCCATAGTCCTGGGCCAGGCGGCTCTCCGCCGGCAGGGCGGTGCCGGGCGGCCACTCCCCGGCAGCGAGGCGGCGCGCCAGGGCATCGCGCAGCCGGGCGTGCAGCGGCAGGCGCGGATCCTCGGCAAGGGGGAGCGGGGCGGGGTCCGTCATGGCCGGGCCAGACAAGCACGGATGCGGCGGTGCCGCCAGTTCCCCTCTGCTCTTATGGTCCTTTGCAGGAGTTACGGAAAGCTCTAGCCTTGCCCCAACCTCGCGAGGACAACGCCATGACCCGATCCATGACCCGACGGGCCTTCACCATCCTGGCGCCTGCCCTGGCCCTGCCGGCCGGGCTGCTGGCGCCATCTCCGGCCCGCGCGGCCTGGGCGCCCAGCCGCCCGGTGCGGATGATCGCCCCCTATGCCCCTGGCGGCGGGGCGGACATCACGGCCCGGCTGCTCGCCCCGGCGATGAGCCGCAGCCTGGGCCAGCCGGTGATCGTGGAGAATCGCCCGGGCGCTGGCGGTTCGATCGGCGCGGCGGAGGTGGCGCGTGCCGCCGCGGATGGCCATACGGTGATGCTGGATGCGCTGGCGCATGTCTCCAACCCGGCGGTGCTGCCCAGCCTGCCCTTCAACTACGCCACCGCCTTTGCGCCGATCAGCCAGGTGACGCTGCTGCCGCAGATCCTGATCACCGCGCGCACCAGCCCGCACCGCAGCCTGGAGGCGCTGCTGGCGGCGGCGAAGGCGAAGCCGGGGCAACTCAGCTATGGTTCCTCCGGCAATGCCACGGCGGCGCATCTGGCCTCGGTCGCGCTGCTGCGCCGGGCGGGGGTGGAGATGGTGCATATCCCCTATCGCGGCGGCGGGCAGGCGTTGCAGGACCTGATGGCCGGGCAGGTGGATTTCGTCTTCGCCACCGTCTCCTCCTCTGCCGCGCTGGCGCGGGATGGGCAGGTGCGGGCGCTGGGTGTCAGCACCGCGGCGCGGCTGGCGGCGCTGCCCGATGTGCCCACCATCGCCGAGCAGGGCTTCCCCGGCTATGAGCTGAACGAGTGGAACGGCTTCTACGCCCCTGCCGGCACCCCGGCCCCGGCGCTGGAGGCGCTGCACGCCGCCCTTCTGGCCGCGCTGCGCGACCCCGCCGTGGCGGAGCGGCTGGAATCGATGGGCGCGCTGGCCATTGGCAGCACGCCGGAGCAATTCCGGCTCTACCTCGCCGAGCAGCGCGCGCGCATCACCACGCTGATCCGCGAGGCGGGCGTCACCATCGACTGAACCGCGCCTGGCCGCCCTTGTCTCCCCCGCCGCGGGGGAGACGCCCCCCCTGAAAAAAGTTTTTTGGTTCTTTTTTCCAAAAAAGAACCCTCCTACCTGAATCTTACTCCCTTCTCCCCCGCCGCCTGCCGCTCGGCGATCAGGCGCTTTTCCTGCTCCGCCCCGGCGGCGTCGGTGAGGAAGGTGAAGATGGCGAAGCGCCGCCCGGCGGTGACGGGCATGGCCTCGTGCAGCAGGTCGCAGCAGAAGAGCACCGCGCCGCCGGCCGGCGGCTCATAGAGTTCCGGCCCGAATTCCGGGAAGTTCAGCGCCCCGCCCGCATACGCCCCGGTGTTGAGGTTGAGGCTCATGGCGAAGCGGCGGTGCGCGGTATAGGGCGTGCGGTTGTCGCGGTGCGCGCCGAAGCCGCCGGCGTCGCTGGCATCGTAGCAGCCGATGCGCGGCATTTCGAAGCTGGCGGCGCGGAAGCGGTAGGCGCGCCACAGCTCCGGCAGGACGCGCCGCTCCAGCCGCAGGCGATAGGTGGCGTAAAGCCCCTGGTCATCCAGCCAGACATCGGTGCGGCGCTTGATGTTCTGCGCCGCATTGGCGGCCCCGGCGGTGGAGGCCACGCGGTCCCGCGTCTTCTCGCCCTTCTCCCAATGCGCCAGCAGGGCGGCGATGAAGGCGGGCTCCAGCACATCGGGGATGATCAGCGCCGGGGCGCCGCCGCGCAGCACCGGGGGCGGGGCGGCGGGCGGCTCGGGCAGCAGGTCCAGCGCCATCTCCAGCACCTCCTCTGGTGCCCCCCCTGGCGCCTCCATCCCGGCGCGCAGGAAGGCCAGGCGGCCGCGCGGCGAGATCACCGCCACGCCATCCCCGGCGAGGCCCAGCCCGGCGGCGAGCCGGCCCTCGGCATCGAACAGCCGCACCGGCGCGCCCTCGGGCTGCGGCAGGCCATCGGGGCGGGCGCGGGCGACGAGGAAAAGCCGCGCCCGCTTCGCCGCCGCGCGCGCCTGGGCGGCGGCGGGGTCGGCCGGCGGCCGGCCGATCACCAGCACGCAGGACAGGCCGGCGAGGCTCTGGTGGAACAGGTCCACCGCCGCGCCGGTGGCATCCGGCAGGGCGAGCGGGGGGAGGAGATCACCGGGCAGGAGGGTGGGGGGGATGGGAGCGGGTGCGGCCATGCCGCGTTTCTGCGCCGCTCCGGCGCGCCCGCCAAGAGGGCGAGAAGGGAAACTCAGCCGCCGCGCTGGCGCAGGAAGGCCAGCAGCGCCTGCCCCACATGCGCCACATGGGCGGCGAGCAGCGCCGCCGCCGCCTCCACCGCCCCGGCGCGGCAGAGGCGGACGAGCTCGCGGTGCTCGCGGTCCGCCCGCGCCAGCCCCTCCGGCTCGGTGGAGAGCTGGAGGCGGGTGTAGCGGTCGCATTCCTGGAGCAGGCTGGCGACCATGGCCGCCGTGCGCTTCTGCCCGGCGCGGGCATAGAGGCGCAGATGCAGCGCCGTGTTCAGCTCGCCCCAGCGGCTGGTGTCGCCGGCGCGCATCGCCGCCGCGTAGTCGTCCAGCAGGCGCTCCAGCGCGGTGAAGTCCTCCGCCTCCAGCCGGGGGGCGGAGGCGCGGAGCAGGCGCGGCTCCAGCAGGGCGCGCAGGGCGAAGGCTTCTTCCAGCTCCTCCGGCGAAAGCTCCGCCACCGTGGCGCCCCGGTGCGGCGAGATGCGGACCAGCCCTTCCGCCTCCAGCTGGAACAGGGCCTCGCGCACGGGGATGCGGCTGACGCCGAATTCCTCCGCCAGCATGTCCTGCCGCAGCTGCGAGCCGGCCGGGTAGCGCCCATCCAGCACGCGGCGGCGAATTTCCTCCAGCAGCGCGGCCGAGACGGTGCGGTGCTTCAGCGCGGTCATGCTCTCTCCTGCGGCCGGGTCATGGGCGGGGCCTTCGTGCAGCGGGGGGATATCGCGGCGGGATACCGGATTTCCAGGCCGGATGATGTTGACGGATCGAATGTATAAAATCTACCTTTTGCCCGCACATCCGCAGGACTCCTTCCCCATGGCCCAGAAGCCCAGCTGGTCCGGCGTCTTCCCCGCCGTCACCACCCAGTTCCGCGAGGATTTCAGCCTCGACCTCGACGCCACCCACCGCGTCATCCAGGCGCTGGTGCGCGATGGCGTCTCCGGCCTCATCGTCTGCGGCACGGTGGGGGAGAACTGCTCCCTCTCGGCGGCGGAGAAGGTGGCGGTGATGGAAACGGCGAAGGACGCCGCCGCCGGGCGCGTGCCCGTCATCGCCGGCATCGCCGAATTCACCACCCCCTTCGCCTGCGGCATGGCGCAGGAAGCCGCGCGCATCGGCCTCGACGGCGTGATGGTGATGCCCGCCCTGGTCTATTCCTCGAAGCCGCATGAGACGGCGGCGCATTTCCGCGGCGTCGCCCGCGCCACCGACCTGCCGGTGATGGTCTACAACAACCCGCCCATCTACAAGAACGACGTGACGCCGCAGATCCTGGCCTCGCTGGCCGATTGCGACACGATCGTCTGCTTCAAGGAATCCTCGGGCGACTCGCGCCGCTTCACCGACCTGCGCAACCTCGCCGGCGACCGCTTCCTGATCTTCGCCGGGCTGGACGACACCGTGCTGGAAAGCGTCATGCTCGGCGCCGAGGGCTGGGTCTCCGGCATGTCCAACGTCTTCCCCGAGGAAGGCGAGGCGCTGTTCCGCCTGGCCCGCGCCGGCCGCTACGCCGAGGCCCGCGCGCTCTATGACTGGTTCATGCCGCTGCTGCACCTCGATGCCCGGCCGGATCTCGTCCAGTGCATCAAGCTGTGCGAGCACATCATGGGGCGCGGCTCGGCGCTCACCCGGCCGCCGCGCCTCGCCCTGCTGCCGCATGAGGCGGCGGAGGTGGAGGGTCTGATGCGCGTGGCCCTCGCCGGGCGGCCGGGGCTGCCGGATGTCGCGAAGGCCGCCTGACGTCTCCGGGGGGGGGGGGGGGGGGGGGGGGGGGGGGGGGGGGGGGGGGGGGGGGGGGGGGGGGGGGGGGGGGGGGGGGGGG
>NZ_JANFNY010000070.1 GCF_024437745.1 Roseomonas sp. GC11
CCGCGGCGCAGGACTGGGCGGGCGCCGCCGAGGCCCTGGCCGCCCATGCCGCCGCCACCCTGCCGCCCGCCCCGGTGCCGCTTGAGGCCGGGCAGCGGCAGATGCTGCTGCGCCTCGCCGCCTTCCGCGCCCTGGCCGGGGATGCCGGGCGGCTGGCCGCGCTGCGCGCCGCCTATGCCGGGCGCATGGCCGGCGATCCGCTGGGCGAGGCCTTTGACACCCTGACCGCACCCGCCTCGGTGGCCGCGCCCGGCACGCCGGAGCTGCAGCGCCTGCGGCAGGAGGTGGCGATGGGCCGGGCGCTCTCCGACGGGCTGCGGGCACTGCGGTGAGGGGCGGTTTGAGGGGAGGGCGCGGGGCCTTGAGAGGGGCCTTGCCCCTCTCTGCACCTGCGCGGCAGTGCCGCGCGGCCACCAAAGGCCTGAGGCCTTTGGAAACCCGGGCGTGAGTCGCGGTGTCGGGCGGCGAGGGGCCGGAAGGTCCGGGGCGTCTTTGGGGGCAAAGCTGAAGCAAATGTTAACGCTGTTAACAATTGGGTCGCTTCTGCATGCGAGGCAGGCGGTATGAGCGCGCGCCCCTCCGACCCGCTGGCCCTGGCCGGGCAAAGGCTGCAATGGCTGGAACAGCGCCAGAAGGTGCTCGCCCAGAACATCGCCAACGCCAATACCCCGGGCTACCAGCCGCGCGACCTCGCCCCCTTCGCCAGCGCGCTGGAACGCGCCGGCACCGCCGCCGCCCTGGCGCGCACCGACCCGCGCCACATCGCCGCCCGCGATGAGCCGCGCGGCCAGCGCGACCGCGCCGCCGCCGAGCGCGCGCCCGATGGCAACGCCGTCTCGCTGGAGCAGCAGGCGCTGAAGGTGGCCGAGACCGACCAGGCGCATGCCCTGGCGCTGAATCTCTACAAGAGCTGGGCCGGGCTGTTCCGCAGCGCCCTCGGCCGCAGTTCCTGACCGCGAGGAGGCCGCAGATGGACCTGGAACGGGCACTCGGCGTCTCCGCCGCCGGCATGGCGGCGCAATCCACCCGCCTGCGCGTGGTGGCCGAGAATGTCGCCAACCGCGACAGCACGGGCGAGACGCCGGGGGCCGATCCCTATCGCCGCAAGACCGTCAGCTTCGCCAGCCGGCTCGACCGCGCGCTGGGGGTGGAGACGGTGCGCGCCACCCGCATCGGCACCGCCGCCGGTGACTTCCCGGAGCATTACGACCCCGGCCACCCCGCCGCCGATGCGCGCGGCTATGTCCGCACCCCCAATGTGGACAGCCTGGTGGAGATGGCGGATATGCGCGAGGCCCAGCGCAGCTATGGCGCCAACCTCTCCGTCCTTGAGACCACGCGCGCCATGATCCAGCGCGCCATCGACCTGCTGAAATCGTGAGCGCGCCGCTCTCGGCCACCGGGGCCGCGCTCTCCGCCTACCGCGCCGCCGCCGGGGCCGTCTCCGGAATGGGTGGGGAAGATGTCCCCGGCCAGGACGGCGCCGCCACGGCCACCGCCGCCGGCAGCTTCGGCGCCATGCTGGAGCGCGCGGTGAACAATGTGGTGGAGACCACCCGCGCCGCCGATGCCACCTCCACCCGCGGCCTCACCGGCGAGGTGGGGGTGACGGAGGTGGTGATGGCCGTCTCCCGCGCCGAGCTGGCCCTGCAGACCACCGTGGCGGTGCGGGACCGGGTGATCTCGGCCTATCAGGAAGTGATGCGGATGTCGCTCTGACATCCGGCGGGCCGCAGGAGGTGGCCCGTCCCCAGCCGCAGGAGGCGGCGCGCGGATGATGGATGCGGAACTGGTCGGGCTGGCCGGGCAACAGGCGCTGTGGACGGCGCTGCTGATCGGCGGGCCCCTGCTCGGGGTGCTGCTGGCGGTGGGGCTGGCGGTGGCGCTGTTTCAGGCGCTGACCCAGGTGCAGGAGGCCGCCCTGGCCTTCGTGCCGAAGCTGCTGGCGCTCGGGCTGATGCTGCTCTTTGGCTCCTCCGCCGCCGTCACCGCGCTGCGCAGCCTGACGGAGCGGCTCTTCGACCAGGTGGTGGCGCTGGGCGGGCTGCGGTGACGGCCGCCGAATTCCTCGACGCCCTGCCGCATCTCGCCTTCCAGATGGTGCTCGTGCTCTGCCGGATGGGGGCCTGCGGCATGGTCATGCCCGGCCTCGGCGAGCAGGAGGTGCCGGTGCAGATCCGCCTCGCCCTGGCGCTGGCCGTGTCTTTGCTGCTGCTGCCGGTGCTGGCGCCGCAATTGCCGCCCGAGCCGCGGGAGGCCGCCGCCCTGCTGCGCCTGCTGGCGCTGGAGATCGCCACCGGGCTGTGGATCGGCTGGCTGGCGCGGCTCGTCGTCTATGCCGTGCAGGTGGCGGGGCAGGTGATCGGGCTGACCATCGGCCTGTCCAGCCTGCTGACGCAGGACCCGGCGATGGGCGAGGGCGGCACCGCGCTGGGCCGTTTCCTCGGCCTTGGCGCGGTGGCGCTGCTGCTGGCCAGCGGGCTGTATGAGTTGCCGCTGCGCGCCCTGGCGGAGAGCTACACGCTGCTGCCGGTGGGTGGCCCCTTCGGCGCCGGCGCGGCGGCGGAGACGGTGGCCGAGGCCAGTGCCGGCAGCTTCGCGCTGGCGCTGCGCCTGGCCGCGCCGATGCTGCTGATGGCGTTGCTGCTCCAGATGGCCTCCGGCCTGCTGGCGCGCATCGCGCCGCAGACGCAGGTCTATATTCTCGCCGCGCCCGCGCTGAGCCTGGCCGGGCTGGGGCTGCTGGCCCTGCTGCTGCCCACGCTGTTCGATGTGTGGCGCGAGGCGGCGCGCGCCCTCTTCGCCCTGCTGCCCGGGCTGCGCTGAGCCGTGGCGGGGGAGGAGGGGGCGGGCGAGGATTCCGCTGAAAAGGAACTCGATCCTTCCGAAAGCCGCCTGCGCAAGGCGCGGGAATCCGGCGATGTGCCGCTGGCGCGGGAGGCGGTGCAGCTGGCCAGCCTGTGCGGCGGCGCGCTGGCGCTCTCCTGGCTGGGGCCGGCGCTCGGGCGGCAGATGGTGGAGGAGGGGCGGGCCATCTTCGCCCTGGCGCATGAGGCCAGCTGGCGCATGGCCCTGCCGGAACTGGTGCTGCGCGCGGCGCCGCTCTCGCTGGGCGTGGCGGGGCTGGCGGCGCTGGGGGCCCTGGCGGTGACGCTGGCGCAGACGCGGCTGCTGATCTCCGCCCGCCCGCTGACCCCGAACCCGGCCAAGCTCAGCCCGCTGGCGGGGCTGAAGCGCATGTTCGGCCCGCATGGGTTGAGCGAGCTGGCGCGGGCGCTGGTCAAGCTGCTCGCCTGCGGGCTGGCGATGTGGTGGGTGTCGGAGGGGGTGCTGGACCACCTGCCGGAAACCCTGGCCCTGCCGCTGGAGGATCTCGGCGCCACGGCGGCGGCGATGCTGGAGCGGCTGCTGCGCGCGGCGCTGCTGGCCTTCACCGTGGTGGCGCTGGCGGACTTCGCCTGGGTGCGCTTCAGCCACTGGCGCAAGATGCGGATGAGCCGCCAGGAGATGAAGGAGGAGATGAAGGAGAGCGAGGGCGACCCGCATTTCAAGGCCAAGCGCAAGCAGGTGGCGCGTGCCCGCAGCCGCCGCCGCGCCATGGCCGAGGTGCCCAAGGCCACGGTGGTGGTGACCAACCCGACGCATTACGCCGTGGCGCTCTCCTACCGGCGGGGGGTGGACGCCGCGCCGCGCGTGGTGGCCAAGGGGGTGGACGCCCTGGCCGCCCGCATCCGCCGCGAGGCGGAGAAGCACGATGTCCCGGTGATGCCCAACCCGCCCCTGGCCCGTGCCCTCTACCGCGTGGAGGAAGGCACCGCGATCCCGGCCGAGCATTTCGCCGCCGTGGCGGAGCTGATCGCGCTCGTGTGGCGGCTGCGGCCGCCAGGGCGTTGATTTTTTTCAAGATGTTCTTTTTTGGAAAAAAGAACCAAAAAACTTTTTTCAGTGTAGCGTCCCACTGTGCCAGGAGACGGCGGCAGCCTGAAAAAGTCTTTTTGCTTCTTTTTCTTCAGAAAAAGAAGATCACTCAAAAAATCTCTTCTGGCTGGCGATTTCATCAAGGGCCGCCTGAGCCTTGCGCAGGGCCTGATGGCGCGCGGCCTCGGCTTTTGCCTCGCGGGCCAGTTCCACCACGCGCTCGGCGGTGCGGGCGGTGACCAGGGCCTCCCGCGCGGCTTCCAGCGCGGCGGCGGCGAGGCGCGCCTCGGTGGCGCGGCTCTCGCGCATCGCCGTGCCATAGGGCAGCCAGGCGGCGAAGGCGGCATGGCCATCGACGCCCTCAGCCGCGCGGCCCTCGGCGGGGATGGCGGCGGCGGCGGCCTGGGCGCCGCGCTCGGCGAGGTCGCGCCGCGCCAGCGCCACCTCCAGCCCGCGCAGCCGTTGCAGCACCGCCAGCGGGTCAGGCGCGGCCACGGGTATCCTCCCGCATCGCGGCCTCCAGCGCGGCGAAGGCCTCGCCGGCGGTCAGCATCGGCTCATCCTTGCGCTGGCTGAGGAAGGCCTCGATGCGCGGGCCGAGGCGCAGCGCCTCATCCACCGCCGCATCCGTCCCGGCGCGGTAGGCGCCAAGGCGCACCAGCTCCGCCATGTCGGCCTGGAGCGCGAGGAGGCGGCGGGCGCGCTGCATGATCTCGCGCTCGCCGGGGGAGAGGCAGCCGGGCACGGTGCGGGAGAGGCTGCGCAGGATGTCGATGGCCGGCCAGCGGCCGCGCTCGCCGATGCGGCGGTCCAGCACCACATGCCCGTCCAGGATGCCGCGCACGGCATCGGCCACCGGCTCGTCATGGTCATCGCCCTCGACCAGCACGGTGAAAAGGCCGGTGATGGCGCCGCCCACGCCCTCGGCGCAGGGGCCGGCGCGCTCCAGCAGGCGCGGCAGCTCGGCGAAGACGCCGGGGGTATAGCCGCGCGTCGCCGGCGGCTCCCCCGCCGCCAGCCCGATCTCGCGGCAGGCGAGGGCGAAGCGCGTCACGCTGTCCATCATCAGCAGCACGTGGCGGCCGCTGGCGGCCAGGCTCTCGGCCACGGTCATGGCGGCATAGGCGGCTTCGCGCCGCATCAGCGGCGGGGTGTCGGAGGTGGCGCAGACGACGACGCTGCGCGCCAGCCCCTCCGGCCCCAGGTCGTCCTCGATGAATTCGCGCAGCTCGCGCCCGCGCTCGCCGACGAGGCAGAGCACCGCGGCATCGCATTCCGCGCCGCGCGCCAGCATGGAGAGCAGGGTGGATTTGCCGACGCCCGATGCGGCGAAGAGGCCGAGCCGCTGGCCGCGCCGCAGGGTGCAGAAGGCGTCCAGCGCGCGCACGCCGAGATCCATGCGCGGACCGAGCCGGGCGCGCAGCCCGGCCTCGGGCGGGCCGCCGCGCAGGCGGCGGGGGGTGCCACCCTGGCCGAGCGGGCCGCGCCCGTCCATCGGCCGCCCGAGCGGGTCCACCACGCGGCCGAGCCAGGATTCGTCCGGCGCCAGCCGCGCCTCGCCCTCGAACAGCACGGGCGCGCCGAGGCGCACCCCCTCCAGCGGGCCATAGGCCATGGCGCGGGCCTGGCCGCCGGAGAGCGCCACCACCTCGGCGGGGACGGGGCCGCCCGGCGTCTCCACCGCCACCCGCGCGCCCACCGAGAGGAAGGGTTGCAGGCCGCCGATCTCCGCGAAGAGCGCGCCGGCGGAGAGCACCCGCCCGGCGATGCGCCCCTGCGGCAGGGCGCGCAGCGCCGCCGCCGCCTGGAGGGCGCGGTCTCGCAGGGAAGGAGAGGGGTGGGGCGCGCTCATGCCCCCTCCCAGAAGGCGCGGGCGGTGGGGGTGTCGAGGCGGTAGGCGCCGTGGCAGGTGGCGAGCGGCGCCAGCCGCGTGCGCAGGGAGAGCAGCACCTCCGCCGCGCCGACATAGAGCAGCCCCTCGGGCGCGAGGCGGCGGGCGCAGAGCTCCACCACCCGCTCCTTCGTCGGGGTATCGAGGTAGATCAGCAGGTTGCGCACCAGGATGACGTCGAAGGCGGGGCCGGGCAGGCTGGCTTCCTCGACCATGTTGGCGGTGGCGAAGCGGCAGGCGGCGCGTAGCGCGGGGCCGGCGCGCCAGTTCTCCCCCTCGGCGGTGAACCAGCGGTCGCGGCGCGCCTCCGAGAGGCCGCGGCGGATCTCGAAGCCGCTGTAGAGCCCGGCGGTGGCGCGCGCCACCATGGCCGGGGCGAGGTCGGTGCCCAGCACCGCCACCGCGCGGCCACCGAGGGCGGCGCGCTGCTCGGCGGCGATGATGGCGAGGGAGCAGGCTTCCTGGCCGGAGGAGCAGGCGGCCGACCACAGCCGCAGCGCCGCCCCGGCCGGGCGGGCGGCGGCGAGGCGCGGCAGGGCCTCCCCGGCGAGGTGGCGGAAGGGGATTTCGTCGCGGAAGAAGCTGGTCTCGTGGGTGGCGGTGGCCAGGGCGACCTCGCGCGCCAGGGCGGCGGCGCCGGGGGCGCGCAGGCGCTGCGCCAGGGCCGGCAGGTCGGCCAGCCCGTGCCGGCGCAGCACGGGGCCGAGCCGGCTGGCCAGCAGGTAGCCCTGCCCCGGTTGCAGGGCGAGGCCGGAGACGCCCTGGATGGCGCTGGCGATGTCCTGGAAGCCGGCCTCGGTCATGCGGCGCCGGCCAGCTCCGCGAAACGGGCGGCGAGGCTGGGCATGGGCAGCACCTCGCGCGCCGCGTTGCGCTCCACCACCGCGCCGGGCATGCCCCAGACGACGCTGGTGGCGGCGTCCTGCGCCAGCACCAGCCCGCCGGCGGCATCGACCAGGGCGGCGCCGGCGCCGCCATCATGGCCCATGCCGGTGAGCACGGCGACCAGGGCGCGCGCGCCATAGACCTGCGCCAGGCTGCGCAGCATGGGGTCCACGGCGGGGCGGCAGAAATGCTCTTCCGGCCCGTCGGAGAGGGTGACGCAGGGCGGGCTGCCGGGCGCCACCAGCAGGTGCCGCCCGCCGGGGGCGAGATAGGCGCGGCCGGGCAGCAGCGGCTCCCCCTCCTGCGCCACGCCGACCGGGACGGGGCCGAGGCGGGAGAGGTGCTGCGCCAGCATCGGGATGAAGGCGGTGGGCATGTGCTGGGTGAGCAGCAGCGGGATGCGCGGCGGCTGGCGGAAGGCGCGGAAGAGCGTGGCCAGCGCCTCCGGCCCGCCGGTGGAGGAGCCGATGGCGCCGACCGCCAGCGGCAGGGGCGGGCGCGGCGGGCGGGGCGCGGTGGGGCGGGCGGCCGCCGCCGCGGGGAGGGTGGGCGGCAGGCTGGCGCGCAGCGCGGCCACGGGGGGTGGTGGCGCGGGGGCGGCGGCGGGCGGCGGCGGCGTGGGCACCAGGAGCGGCGCGGGGCTTGGCGCGGGCGCCGCGCCGAAAGAAAGATTGAGCGCCGGGGTGGGCGAGGCGCGGCGGCGCAGCGCGCCATGGCCCTTGACCAGCGCCACCAGCTCGGCGGCGAAGGACTGCTCCTCGGCGGCGGAGGGCTTGGGCAGGCAGTCGGCGGCGCCGCGCCGCATCGCCTCCATCGCCGCCGCCGCGCCGCGCGTGGTCAGGGTGGAGCAGACGATGACGCGCAGCCCCGGATCGGCCTGCAGCAGCAAAGGCAGGGCGGTCAGCCCGTCCATCACCGGCATCTCGATGTCGATCACCGCGAGGTCGATGCCGCCGCGCCGGATGGCGGCCACCGCCTCCTCCCCGTTGCGGGCGCGGGCGATGACCTGGATGCCGGGATCGGCGTGCAGGATGCGCGCCATGGCGGCGCGCACCACCGCGCTGTCGTCGCAGAGCAGCACGCGCAGCGGCGCGGCCGCGGCCTCCCGCCCCGAAGCGGGGGGCGGCGCCAGATCCAGCGTCACCGGCGCGGATCCGCCGCCGCGCGCGCGCCGAAGGCCAGGAGGCGATCCGTGTCCAGCTCGATCAGCAGCCCTTCCTCCAGCCGGTGCACGGCGCAGGCATGTTCGCGCCAGGCCTCGCCCAGCGTCGCCGGCGCGTCCTCCCGCACCTCGGGCGGCAGGGCCAGCACCTCGCGCACCGCATCGGCGAGCAGGCTGTAGAGCTCGCCCTCATGCTCGACCACCACGCTCATCCGCGCGGCCCCCGGCTCGGCGGGGGGCAGGCGCAGGCGCTGGCGCAGATCGACGGCGGTGACGATGCGGCCGCGCAGGTTCAGCACCCCGGCCACGCCGGGCGGGGCCAGCGGCACGCGGGCGATCTGCTCGCCGCGCAGCACATCGCGCACGCGCGGGACGGCGATGCCGCAGAGCCGCCCCCCCACCAGCAGCGTCAGCAGCAGGCGCGGCTCGCCCGCGCCGGCCTCGGCCGCGCCCCGCGCGGGCGGGGCGGGGCGGCGGGCCAGGGTTTCGGCGGAGGCGCTCATCAGGCCGCTTCCTTCGCATGCGCCAGGGCGCGGGCCAGGGCTTCCAGCACGCGCTCACTGTCGAATTTCGCCACATGGTCGGTGAAGCCCGCGGCGCGGCCGCGGGTGATGTCGGCGGGGCTGCTGCGGCTGCTCAGCGCCACCACGGGCAGGGCGGCCCAGGGGCCCTCGCGGCGGAGCTCGGCCACCAGGGCGAAGCCATCCATGCCCGGCATCTCGATATCGCTCAGCACGGCGTCGAACATCGCGCCGCCGGCGCGCAGCTTCAGCGCCTCCGCCGCATCGGCGCAGGCCGTCACCTCATAGCCCGCCCCGGTGAGCGCGGGGACGACGAGCTGGCGGAAGAAGCCGCTATCCTCGACGACGAGGACACGGCGCGGCGCCTGCGCCTCGCCCCGGCCGAACCAGCCGGGATCGCCGAGGCGCAGCCAGTAGGCGCAGTCCAGCACATCCGCCGCGCGCCCGGCGATGACGGCGCTGCCGAGGAAGCCCGCGCGGTCCGCCGCCGGGCGCAGCACCAGCTTTTCCTCGATGACGTCGAGGATCTCATCGACCATCAGGCCGAGGCTGCGGCTGCCATCCTGGAAGACCAGCAGGTGCTGCGTGGCGCCGGCCGGCGGCTGCACCCAGGGGCCGAGCGGCAGCAGCGGCATGAGCTGGCCGCGATACTGCACCGCCGGGCGGTTGCCGGCGATCTCGATGCTGTCCGCCGGCAGGGCCTCCAGCCGGGCGACGAGGCCGAGCGGCACGGCGATCGGCGTCGCCTGGCCGCCGGCGCGGAACATGAGGAGCTGGGAGCGGCCCTCTTCCGTGCTGGTGGCGGCGGTGGCCGCCTCCTGGCGCATGGCGCTGAGGCCGGCCATGCGGGCGAGGCCCGCCGGGTCGAGGATCATGATGACGCCGCCATCACCCAGGATGGTGTTGCCGGAGAAGGCCTGGAGGTCGCGCAGGATCGGCGCCACCGGCTTGACGACGATCTCCTCCGTGTCGAAGACGCCATCGACCAGCAGGCCATAGCGCGCCGCATCGCCCTGGAGCACGGCGACGAAGCCCTGCACCGCGCTGCCGCCCTGCGGCGGCGGGGCGAGGCCCAGCATGGCGCCGAGCTGCACCAGCGGCAGCAGCTGGCCGCGCAGGCGCATCACCGGCGTATCGTCCAGCCATTCCACCGCGGCGCCGCCATGGCCCACGCGCACCAGCTCCACCACCGCCGATTGCGGCACGGCGAAGCGCTCCCCCGCCGCCTGCACGACGAGGCCGGAGATGATGGCGAGGGTGAGGGGGATGCGCACCGTGATGGTGGTGCCCTGGCCCGGCACGGTCTGCAGGTCCACCGTGCCGCCGATGCGCTCGATATTGGTGCGCACCACATCCATGCCGACGCCACGGCCCGAGACGGCGGTGACGGCGGCGGCGGTGGAGAAGCCGGGGCGGAAGACGAAGCGCGCCACCTCGGCATCCTCCATGGCGGCCACTGCGGCCTCGGTGGCGAGGCCGCGCTCCACCGCGCGCGCGCGCACCTTGGCGAGGTTCAGCCCGCGCCCGTCATCGGCGAGCTGGATGACGATGCGCCCGCCCTCCTGCCGGGCGGAGAGGCTGATGCGCCCGGCGGCGGGCTTGCCGGCGGCGCGGCGCTCCTCCGGCGTCTCCAGCCCGTGATCGGCGCTGTTGCGGACCATGTGGGTCAGCGGGTCCTTGATCAGCTCCAGCACCTGGCGGTCCAGCTCCGTCTCGCCGCCGCTCATGGCGAGGTCGATGCGCTTGCCAAGCTCCGCGCCGAGGTCGCGCACCAGCCGGGGCAGCTTGGCCCAGGCGGCGGAGACGGGCTGCATGCGCGTCTTCATCACCCCTTCCTGGAGGTCGGAGGTGATGCGGGAGAGGCGCTGGAGCGGCGCGGCGAAGGGCGTGTCCGCCTGGCCGCGCGCCACCTGGAGCAGCTGGTTGCGCACCAGCACCAGCTCGGAGGCGAGCGTCATCAGCTCGTCCAGCACGGTGAGGGAGACGCGGATGGCCTGCACCGGCAGGGCGGGATCATGCGCCGGGCTGCCGGAGGGAGTGGCCGGGGAGGGCGCGCCAGAGGGAGGAGTCGCGGGAGTGGCCGAGGGATGAGCCGAGGGAGAACCGGGGGCAGGAGAAGAGGCGGCGGGGGAGGGGAGGTCCTCCTCCTCCTCATCCTCCTCCTCCAGCGCGGCGGCGCTGGCGGCGGGCGGCTCCGGGGCAGCGGCGGGCGGCGCCGGCGGCGCTGCCGGGGCCTCGCCCTCAGCGGCGGCGGCGGTGAGCTGGGCCAGCAGGCCGGTGTCATCCCCCTCCGGCTCCGCCCCCGTCTCGGCGAGGCCGGCCATGATCAGGCGGATGGTGTCGATGGCGGCGAGCACGGCGGTGACACCGGCGGGGG
The DNA here is from genome assembly GCF_024437745.1 of Roseomonas sp. GC11. Lineage (GTDB taxonomy): Bacteria > Pseudomonadota > Alphaproteobacteria > Acetobacterales > Acetobacteraceae > Pseudoroseomonas. Next base: position 10,755 of record NZ_JANFNY010000070.1, read on the forward strand.
TGACCGGGCGCTCGCCATCGCGGTAGAGGCCGAGCAGCGATTCGGCGGCATGCGCCACCGCCTCCAGCCGTGACAGGCCGAGGAAGCCGCAGGTGCCCTTGACGCTGTGCACCAGGCGGAAGATGCGGGCGAGGATCTCGGCATCCTCGGAAGCGCGCTCAAGATCGACCAGGGCGGTGTCCAGCTCGGCCAGGGCCTCGTTGGTTTCCGCCAGGAATTCCAGGATCAGGTCGTCCATGCCGCGAATCCGTCTTCTGCCGTCGCGGCGGCAGGATGGCGCGGAGTTCGGACCAGTCTGTTAACCTGCTGATGACCTTTGCCTGCGGATCACGCGATTGCGGGCGGAGATTTTCCCAATGGTAAACATGTCGTTCATAAACCCGGCGGAGGCTCGGCCTGCCGCCCAAGGACCGGGCGGAGACGGATGGTACGGCGGATGATCCGCGCGGTGACCCTCCTTCCCGGCCAGACGCCCCGGAAAAGACAGGGGCCCTGGCCGCACCGCCTGAAAAGCAGGCGGTGACGGGTGAACAGGATGTGACGCCATGGCCAACTCGGTCATCACGAACTCCGGCGCCAAGGTCGCGCTGCAGTCGCTCAACAAGATCAACAGCCAGCTCGACGAGACGCAGAAGAAGGTCTCGACCGGCTACAAGGTGGCCGACGCCACCGACGACGGCGCCGCTTACGCCGTGGCGCAGAAGGTGCGCTCCGACATCTCCGGCCTGAACGCCGCCAATGACCAGCTCGGCGCCGTGGACGGCCTGCTCAGCAGCACGCTGGAGGCGGTGGACAGCGTCTCCAGCACGCTGACCGAGGCGGATTCGGGCGTCAGCGCCATTCTGACGAAGCTGAGCGACGGCAACCTCGATGACGAGACCCGCGCCCAGTACACCGAGCAGTTCAAGTCGCTCGTCCAGCAGATGAACACGACGCTGCAGGATGCGAGCTACAACGGCACCCGTCTGCTCGGCAGCACCGCCGAGGACCCGCTGACCGGCGCCGCCTATACCGGCGGCTCGATGGACGTGACCCGCAACGAGAAGGGCCAGACCTACACGGTCAACGCCAGCGGCACCACGGCCGATGATCTGAGCTTCACCGACGATATCTCGGGCGAGGATCTCGACACCATCACCTCGATCAGCGCCGCCGATGCCAAGACGCTGCTGACCGGCGTTGATGCCACCGGTACCGCGCAGACCTCGGTCACCATCGGCACGGTCAACATCAAGACGCTGACCTCGGTGACGCAGGCGGTCAACGCCTCGGCCAACGAGCTGGGTAACGACAGCAACTTCGTCGACAACCAGAAGACCTACAACAGCGCGCGCGTTGACTCGATGGAAGAGGGCCTCGGCTCGCTCGTCGATGCGGACCTCGCCAAGGAATCGGCCCGGCTCACCGCGCTGCAGACGCAGCAGCAGCTGGCCACCACGGCGCTGACCACCGCCAACTCGGCGCCGCAGAGCCTGCTCTCCCTGTTCCAGTAAGACCTCCCGCAGGGCTGAACTGACCGGGCCGGGCGGGAAAAACACCGCCCGGCCCTCATTCCTTCCCGCACCCCTTCACGCATCCTTCCCCTGGGGCCCCGCGCCCCCCCGCCGTCAAAACGAGAGGCTGGTACCGTGTCCGCACCCCCGATGCAGGCCCATGCGCTGCGCGCCTATGGTGCCGTCAAGGCCGCGAGGCCCCTGCGCGAGCAGGAGGCCGATGTCTATGCCCTGGTCTCGGGCCGGTTGCGCCTGGCGCTCGACGGTTCGGAGATGGACAGGGTGCGCGCCCGCGCCGATGCGCGCCGCCTCTTCGAGACGCTGCGGCTGCTCACCGCCCATGAATCCTGCGAACTGCCGATGCCGCTGCGCCGGCAGATCCTCTCCCTCTGCCGCAGCGTTCTGCGCGAGACGGAGCTGGAGAGCCCGGACCTCGCCTTCATCGCCGATATCTGCGATTGCTTCGCCGCCGGCCTGATGGGCCGCGCCCCCGAGGGGATCGCCGCGGACGCCGCGGCATGAGCGAGACCCGCACCCCGCGCGGCTCCGGCCGCCTCGTCCTCGACCTGCGCGCCGGCGACCGCATGCTGGTCAACGGCGCCGCGCTGCAGTTCAAGACGCGCACCAGCGTCATGCTCTCCAACCGCGCCCGCTTCCTCTTCGGCAAGCAGATCATGGCGCCGGAGGATGCCTGCACGCCCTCCCGCCGCGTCTATTTCGCCATCCAGGCCGCCTATGTGGCGGAGGATGACGAGCGCGCCCAGTTCGTCGCCCAGGCGCGCCGGCTGGCGGATGAATATTCCAGCACCACCACCTCCCCCACCGCGCGCGGCGTGCTGGCCCAGGCCATCGCCGACCTGGAGGCGGGGGATTGCTGGGAGGCGATGCGCCGCCTGCGCGTGCTCTTCGCCCATGACGATGCGATGCTGGGGGCGGCGGCGGCGCCGGTGGCCGCCCAAGGCTGACAGGGACGCTGACTGGGACGCTGACAGAAAAACCGGCAGAAAAACGGCGCGGCGGCGGAGGAGAGGCTGGCATGGCGATCAACCCCTACATGGTCACCCTCTTCGGCGGCTCCGTGTCGGACAGCTCGACCCTGACCGGCTCGCAGCGCATCAGCCTCTACAACCAGACCCTCCGCAACGAGGAGAAGGATACCGTCCGCCTCAGCAAGGATGCGACGGTCACCCGCAATCTCGACGCCCTGCAGAAGGCGATCGACGAGGCGGAAACGCCCGAGGACCTGCTGAAGGACCCGACGGCGCGCGCCGTGCTGCTGCAATCCCTGGGCCTCGCCGGAGAGGAGGACAATACCGGCCTCGCCATCAAGGCGCTGATGTCGGACACCTCGGCCGATGGCAACCTGGCCTCGCAGCTCAGCAACACCGCCTGGGAAACGGCGGCGGAAAAGCTCGACTTCGCCAATTCCGGCCTCGACAATCTGCGGGATGCGGATTTCTTCGCCGAGATCAAGGCCAACTACATCGACTACCAGCGCCTCTCGGAAGTCTCCGACCAGAGCCGCGCCGTGAGCGATGCGCTGCATGTCAGCGAAATGGAGGATGAGACGCCCAACGTCTACAACATCCTCGCCGACAAGGTGCTGCGCCGCGTCGCGCTGACGCTGACCGGGCTGCCGGACGAGATCGCCTATCTCGACATCGAGGACCAGGCGCGGCAGGTGGAAAGCAAGCTGGACCTCTCGCAGTTCTCCACCGCCGAAGGGCGGGAGAAGCTGATCCAGCGCTACCTCATCATGACCGAGGACGACACCACCAGCTCGTCCACCGCGAGCTCCTACCTCGTCTCGCTCTTCGCCTGAGGCTTGAGAGGGGCTTTGCCCCTCTCAAACTCTCCCCACCAAAGGCCTGAGGCCTTTGGAAACCCATCCCGGGACTGGCGGGGATGGGGGAGGGGGCGAGGGCCCCTCAGATCAGAGCCGGACCTTGAGGAAGCGGCCCAGCTCGCCCACGATGCCGGCGCGGAAGGCCAGCACGCAGGCGACGAAGATGCAGCCCTGGATCACCGTCACCCAGGCGCCGAACTCGGCGAGGTAGTTCTGCATGGTGACGATGACGGCCGCCCCCATCACGGGGCCGAACACCGTGCCAAGGCCACCCACCAGCGTCATCAGCACCACCTCGCCCGACATCGCCCAATAGACATCCGTCAGCGTCGCGATGCCGAAGACCAGCGCCTTGGTGCCGCCGGCGATGCCGGCCAGCATGGCGGAGAGGGTGAAGGCCATCAGCTTGTAGTCGTCCGAGCGGTAGCCGAGCGAGATGGCGCGCGGCTCATTCTCGCGGATGGCCGTCAGCACCTGGCCGAAGGGCGAGTGGACGATGCGGCTGATGAGCAGGAAGCCGGCCAGGAAGACGCCCGCCACCACCCAGTAGAGGTTCATGTCGCGCGAGAGGTCGACAAGGCCGAGCAGCGCGCCGCGCGGCACGCGCTGGATGCCGTCCTCGCCGCCGGTGAAAGGCGCCTGGAGGCAGAAGAAATAGACCATCTGCGCCAGGGCCAGGGTGATCATGGCGAAGTAGATGCCCTGGCGGCGGATGGCGATCCACCCCGCCACCACGCCGAGCGCCGCCCCCACCACGCCGCCCGAGAGGATGGCCAGCTCCGGTGAGAGCCCCCAGACCTTGGCCGCGTGCGCCGAGAGATAGCCGCCCATGCCGAAGAACATGGCATGGCCGAAGGAGAGCAGCCCGACATAGCCGATCAGCAGGTTGAAGGCGCAGGCGAAGAGGGCGAAGCAGAGCAGCTTCATCAGGAAGACGGGGTAGAGGAAGAACGGCCCGGCCAGCAGCAGCGCCAGCAGCACCAGGAAGGCGACGCTCTGCGCCCGGTTGAAGCCGAGGGCGGAGAGGCCGAGCAGCCCCGGCGCGTCATGCAGCACCGGCAGGGTTGCGACGGAGGCGTGACCAGCGGACATGCTTCAGGCCCTCCCGAACAGGCCAGCCGGCCGCGCCAGCAGCACGATGGCCATGATGACGAAAATCACGGTGGAGGAGGCCTCGGGGTAGAACACCTTGGTCAGCCCCTCGACCAGCCCCAGGCCGAAGCCGGTGACGACCGAGCCGAGGATGGAGCCCATGCCCCCGATCACCACCACGGCGAAGACGACGATGATGAGGCTGGAGCCCATCTGCGGGTTGACCGAGTAGATCGGCGCCGCCAGCACCCCGGCGAAGGCGGCCAGCGCCACCCCCGCGGCATAGGTCAGCGTCACCATGCGCGGCACGTTGACGCCGAAGGCCTGCACCAGCGCCGCATTCTCGGTGGCGGCGCGCAGATAGGCGCCGAGCCGCGTCTTCTCGATCACCAGCCAGGTGGCGAGGCTCATGGCCAGCGCCGCCACCACCACCCAGAGGCGGTATTTCGGCAGGAACATGAAGCCGAGATCGACCGGCGGGCCGGAGAGCACCTCCGGCGGCGCGTAGGGCAGGCCGGAGGAGCCGAACTGGTTGCGGAACACGCCCTCGATGATGAGGGCGAGGCCGAAGGTCAGCAGCAGGCCATAGAGATGATCGAGCTTGTAGAGCTTGCTGATCATCGTCCGTTCCAGCAGCACGCCGATGGCGCCGACGATGAGCGGCGCCACCACCAGCGCCGGCCAGTAGCCGATGCCCACCCAGTTGAGCAGCATCCAGGCGACGAAGGCGCCCATCATGAACTGCGCCCCATGGGCGAAGTTGATCACGTTGAGCATGCCGAAGATGACGGCGAGGCCGAGGGAGAGCAGCGCGTAGAACGCGCCGTTCACCAGCCCGAGCACGACCTGCGGCAGGCCCAGCTCCAGTTGGAAAAGCAGGTCTTCGAACACCGGGGATGCTTCCTGCGGCGAAGGGGGGCGCGCGCCGGGCGGAGGGGACCCCGCCCGGCGGATCGGATCAGCTGGCGATCAGGCTGCACTTGCCCTCGGCCAGCGGGCGCCAGGCCTCGGCGGCGGAGGTGGTCTGCAACACCTTGTAGTAGTCCCAGGGGCCCTTCGATTCCTCGGGCGACTTCACCTCGAAGAGATAGGCCGGGTGCAGCTTGCGGCCATCGGCGCGGATCTGGCCCGCGCCGAAGCAGTCGTCATCGGTGGGGATGGCCTTCATCCGCGCCACCGCATCGGCGCCGCTGGCCTTGGCCGCGGCCACGCCCATATCGCCCACCGCCTTCAGGTAGTGCAGCACGGAGGCATAGCAGCCGGCATGCGACATGGCCGGCATGTTGCCGCCCAGATTGCCCTTCACGCGGCTGGTGAAGGCGCGGGTGCGGTCGTTCAGGTCCCAGTAGAAGCTCTCGGTGCAGACCAGCCCCTGCGCCGCCTTCAGGCCCAGGCTGTGCACGTCGTTGATGAACATCAGCAGCACGGCGATCTTGGTGCCGCGCCGCGTCACGCCGAACTCGGCCGCCTGCTTGACGCTGTTGATGGTGTCCGTGCCGGCATTGGCGAGGCCGATGACCTTCGCCCGGCTCTGCTGCGCCTGCAGCAGGAAGGAGGAGAAGTCCGTCGACTGCAGCGGGTGCTTGACGCTGCCCAGCACCTTGCCGCCGGCGGCCTGGACGAAGCTCGTGGTGTCACGCTCCAGCGCATGGCCGAAGGCATAGTCGGCGGTGATGAAGAACCAGGAATCGCCGCCCGTCTTCACCATGGCGCCGCCGGTGGACCTGGCGAGCATGTAGGTGTCGTAGGTCCAGTGCACCGTGTTCGGGCTGCACTGCGCGCCGGTCAGGTCCGTCGTCGCGCCGGTGGAGTTGAAATAGGCCCTGTTCTTCTCCCGCACCACCGCGTTGACGGCGAGCGCCACGGCGGAGTTCGGCACATCGACGATGACATCCACGCCGTCGCGGTCCAGCCACTGGCGGGCGATGGTGGCGCCGACATCGGCCTTGTTCTGGTGGTCGGCGAAGACCACCTCGACATTCACGCCGCGCGCGGTGATCCCCGAATCCTGGATGGCCTGGCGCACGCAGGCCACCGAGGTGGGGCCGGAGATGTCGCGGTAGACGCCGGACTGGTCGTTCAGCACGCCGATCTTCAGCGTGTTCGCCGCCTGGGCGCGGGCGCGGCCCGGCACCGCGGAGAGCGCGGGGGTGAGGGCCGCGGCGGCGGCGGTCTTCAGCAGGCTGCGGCGATCTTGCATCATGGTTCCCGTTTCTCCCTCGGCTTTCCTGGCGCGCGCCCCTCGCGGAGATGGGGGAGGGGGGCCGCTTCTACGAACCGCATTCGCGGGCGCCCGCCGCGCGGGCGGCCGCGCCCAGACGCTCCAATCAGACGCCCAGATATTCGTGCAGGCGCTCCAGCGAGCCCGAGAGTTCCTCGTTGCTCACGGCATCGACGACCTGGCCATGCTCCATGACGTAGTGGCGGTCCGCCACGGTCTGGGCGAAGCGGAAATTCTGCTCCACCAGCAGCACGGTGAAGCCGCGCGCCTTGATCTCGCGGATGGTGCGGCCGATCTGCTGGACGATGACGGGGGCGAGGCCCTCCGTCGGCTCGTCCAGCATCAGCAGCCGGGCGCCGGTGCGCAGGATGCGGGCAATGGCCAGCATCTGCTGCTCGCCGCCCGAGAGCTTGGTGCCCGGGCTGCGCGCCCGCTCCTTCAGGTTGGGGAAGAGGGTGTAGATGGAATCGAGATCCATCCCCCCTGGCCGCACCACCGGCGGCAGCAGCAGATTCTCGGTGACGTCGAGGCTGGCGAAAATGCCGCGCTCCTCCGGGCAGAGGGCGATGCCGGCGCGGGCGATGCGGTCGCTGCGCGCGCCCACCAGTTCCTGCCCCTCGAAGCGCACGCTGCCGCTGCGCTTGCCGACGAGGCCCATGATGGAGCGCAGCGTCGTCGTCTTGCCGGCGCCGTTGCGGCCGAGCAGGGTGACCACCTCGCCCTCCCGCACCTCGATGCCGACGCCGTGCAGGATATGGCTCTCACCATACCAGGCCTGGAGATTCTCGACCTTCAGCAGCGGCTCAGCCATGGGTGCTGCCCCCCGCGATGGAGGGATCGGTGCCGAGATAGGCCGCCACCACCTCCGGGTTGCGCGAGACCTCGCCATAGCTGCCCTCGGCCAGGATGCGGCCGCGCGTCAGCACGGTGATGGTGTCGCACAGGCCCTCCACCACCTTCAGGTTGTGCTCGACCATCAGCACGGTGCGGCCCTCCGCCACGCGCTTCACCAGCGCCACGATGCGGTCCACATCCTCCGCCGTCATCCCCGCCGTCGGCTCGTCCAGCAGCATCATCACCGGGTCGAGGGCGAGGGTGGTGGCGATCTCCAGCGCGCGCTTGCGGCCATAGGGCAATTGCCCCGCCGTCAGATGGGCATAGGCGGAGAGGCCGACATCCTCCAGCAATTCCCGCGCGCGGGCATCGTATTGCCGCAGCACCTGGTCGGAGCGCCAGAAGTCGAAGCTGTTGCCGCGCGCCCGCTGCAGCGCCACGCGCACATTCTCCAGCACCGAGAGATGCGGGAAGACGGCGGAGATCTGGAAGCTGCGCACCAGCCCGAGGCGCGCGACCTCGGCCGGCTTCATGCGGGTGATGTCGCGCCCGTCGAAGCGGATGCTGCCGCGCGTCGGCGGCAGGAACTTCGTCAGCAGGTTGAAGCAGGTGGTCTTGCCGGCGCCATTGGGCCCGATGAGGCCGTGGATGCTGCCGCGCCGCACCTTCAACGACACGTCGCCGACGGCGACAAAGCCAAGGAATTCCTTGGTCATGCCGTCGGTCTCCAGGATGCTGTCCGCCACCCTGCGCCCCCCGTTCCTGTCGCTTCCCTGTGGGGCGGCTTGGGCCGCCCATTGCTCTGCACAATGGCCGGGCGGCTGGCGGCGCGCAAGAAAAGCTTTCAGGTCAGGCGGCGCGGATCCCGGAGAGGAAGCGGTCCATCTCGCCGCGCAGGGCGGCGGCCTCGCGCGCCAGCTGTTCCGAGGCGGTGCGGAGCTGGGAGGCGGCGGCGCCGGTGCGGGTGGCGCCCTCGCGCAGCCCCTCGGCATGGCGCGCGGCCTCGCCCGTGCCCTGGCCCGCCCCGGCCACGGCCGTGCCGATTCCCTCGGTCGCCTGCTGCTGGGCCACGGCGGCGTCGGAAACCTCCCGCGCCGCCGCATCCATCGCCGCGATGGTGGTGGCGATGGTGCCGATGGCCTGGACCGTGCGCTCCGTCTCGGTGCGCATGGCCTCGATCTGGCTGCCGATTTCCTCGGTGGCCCTGGCCGTCTGGCTGGCCAGCGTCTTCACCTCGGAGGCGACGACGGCGAATCCCTTGCCCGCCTCGCCGGCGCGGGCGGCCTCGATCGTGGCGTTGAGCGCCAGCAGGTTGGTCTGCCCGGCGATATCGGCGATCAGCTTCACGACATCGCCGATGCGCGCGGCGGCGGCGTTCAGCCCCTCCACCGCCTGTTCGGCGGCGCCGGCCTGCTGGGTGGCCTGGCGGGCGACGCGCGCGCTCTCCTGCCCCTGCCGGGCCATGCTGGTGATGCTGCCGGCCAGCACCTCGGCCGCGCCGGCCACGCTCTGCACATGCTGCCCGGCGCGGCCCGCGGCCTGGGCCACGGAGAGCGCCTGGGCCTGCCCGGCCTCGGCGGCGGTGGACAGGTCCTGCGCCGTGTCGCGCAGCGCGGCGGCGGCGTGGGAGACGGCGCCGAGGGACTGGCCCGCCTCGCGGTCGAACTGCGCCACCATGGCCTCGATGGCGCGGGCGCGCTCCAGCCGGGCGGCATTGTCCGCCGCCTGCCGGGCGGCCAGCTCATCGGCGGCGCAGAGGCTTTCATCCAGCGCCACCAGGGCGCGGGCGGTGGCGCCGATCTCGTCGGGCCGCTTCTGCACGGCGCCGAGCGGCACGCGCCGCAGGCCCTGCGCCATCTGCCGCGCCGCCGCCTCCAGCGCGCGCACCGGCCGCGCCACGCCCTGGCCGGCCCAGATGCCCAGCCCCGGCAGCACCAGCAGCACCAGCCCGATCAGCAGGAAGAACTGGTAGAGCACGCCATCGATCGGGGCGAAGACCTGCCCCGCCGGCACGCTGGCCAGGGCGACCCAGGACAGGCCGGGATAGCCCATGGCGCCCTGGGAGCGGGCGAAGCCCTCCGCCTCCTCCCCCAGGACGAGGGTGCCGCCCGCCACGCCGCCCTCCAGCCGGGGCGGGGCGATGGGCGCGCCCTGCGGCATCACCAGCGGCGTGCCGCTGGAGTCGAAGAGCGCCAGCCGTGCCCCGGCCAGCCCATCGGCGCGCAGCCGCGCCTCCCATTCCTCCAGGATGGTGTCCACCAGCCCGAAATCGGCGAAATTGGCCCAGATGCCCATCAGGTTGCCCGCCTGGTCCCGCACCGGCGCGGCGAAGACCATGGTGTGCCCCGATTCGCCCGGGTAAAGCCCGGCCACCAGGGCTTCCTTCGCCGGCGGCTCGACCACCGTGCCCGTCAGCCCCTCCGGCCCGCGCAGGAACGCCTCGGCCATCACCTTGCGCAGCCAGGGGGCGCGCGAGAAATCCATGCGGTAGATCGGGTCCGTCGCCAGCGGCTTGCCATGGGCGTCACGGCTGTTCACCGCCAGCACCCCGCCGCGTGAGCTGACGAAGAGCATCAGCTTGTACAGGCCATAGGTGGCCATGTACTCGTTCATCGCCTTGACCAGCGGCGTCTCCTCGCCGGGGCGCCGCCAGTTCACCGGGGCATGCGCGGCGAGGTTCAGACCGAAGGCCTGCGCATCGCCATAGCGCTCGAAGAGGTTGCGGTCGATCGTGTCCACCACGCCCGCCGCGCTCTGCTGCAGCCGCGCCAGCGCCACCTCATGCAGGGCGCCGCGCGCGGGCAGGAAGGCCGCCAGCAGCAGGCAGGGCGGCACCAGGCCGAACACCAGCAGCAGAAGGGTGAGCCGCATCCGCAGAGAGCGCATCGCCGTCCTGGCCTGAAGATCCGTTACGGCGGGGATCCTGCCATATCCCCCTCAAATCGTGGTTAAAACGGATTACGGCATGGCAAGGAGCGGGAAGCAGGCGGCCCCCGCCTCAGATGGCGAAGTTCAGCGCCTCCGGCGTCGGCCGGCGCAGCCCCGCCACGGCGGCGCGGCGCAGCAGCTCCGCCATGGTCAGCCCGCCCAGCGCGCCCAGCATGGTCGTCTCCAGCTCCTCCCACAGCGGGCGGATCACTTTTTCCTGCAAGGGGGAGGGGGGAGCCTCCGGCACCTCTTCCGCCCCCGGCTCCGGCGCCGTCACCGCCGCCACCACCTCGGAGAGGGTGATGTCCCGCGCCGCGCGGCCCAGGCGGTAGCCGCCCTTCGGCCCGCGCGTGCTGCCCAGGATGCCCGCGCGCGAGAGCGCCTGCAGCACCGGCTCGATGCCGCGCCGCGCCTCGCCCAGGCGGTCGGCAATGTCGCCCGCCGGCACCGTCGCCCCGCGCCCGGCGTGAAACGCCACGTCCAGCACGATCGACACCGCCGTCATCGCCCGATCCCGCCGCAACAACATCGCATTCGCCCCCTGATCCACGTGCGCAAGACGTGATATAACGCGCCCATGCCCGAAGGAAACACCCCCTCGCCCCGTTCCGTGCCTGGAATGCACGACAGCATCCTGGACACCATCGGCCATACCCCGCTTGTCCGCCTGCCGCGGCTGGAGGCCGCGCGCGGCCTCAAGGCCCGGCTCGCGCTCAAGCTGGAATTCTTCAACCCGCTCGGCTCGGTGAAGGACCGCATCGGCCTGGCCATGGTCGAGGCCGCCGAGCGGGAGGGGCGGCTGCATCCCGGCCGCTCCGTCCTGGTCGAGCCGACCTCGGGCAATACCGGCATCGCCCTCGGCTTCGTCGCCGCCGCCAAGGGCTACCGCCTCATCGTCACCATGCCCGATGGCGCCAGCATCGAGCGGCGCAAGATGCTGCGCCTGCTCGGCGCCGAGGTGGAGCTGACGCCGGCCAGCCAGGGCATGTCCGGCGCCATCGCCCGCGCCGAGGCCATCATCGCCAGCACGCCCGAGGCCTGGATGCCCCGGCAGTTCGACAACCCGGCCAACCCCGCCATCCACGCCGCCACCACCGCCGAGGAAATCTGGGCCGACACCGATGGCCTGGTGGATGCCGTGGTGGCCGGCGTCGGCACCGGCGGCACCGTCACCGGCATCGCCCGCGCCCTGAAGCCGCGGCGCGAGGGCCTGCGCGTCATCGGTGTCGAGCCGGCCGAATCCGCCGTCCTCTCCGGTGACGATCCCGGCCCGCACGAGATCCAGGGCATCGGCGCGGGCTTCCGCCCCTCCGTGCTCGACCTCGCCCTGCTCGACACCGTCCGCCGCGTCACCGAGCGCGAGAGCTTCGCCGCCGCCCGTCTCTGCGCCCGCACCGAGGGCCTGCCCATCGGCATCTCCTCCGGTGCCGTGCTGCATGCCATGCTCGACCTCGCCGAGCAGAAGGAGATGGAAGGCAAGCTGATCATCGGCATCGCCGCGTCCTTCGCGGAGCGTTACCTCTCGACGGATCTCTTCGCCGGGCTTTGAAGGGAAGAGGTTCTTTTTTGTAAAAAAGAACCAAAAAACTTTTTTCAGTTTGGCGCTGCGCCTGGATGATGGGGCGCGGCGCCAAATGGAAAAGTCTTTTTGCTTCTTTTTCTTCAGAAAAAGAAGATTCCTTTCTGATGATTTATTTTATCGCCTCCTTCTGCCTTTCCTCCGGGCAATGGTCAACAACCGGTTAAAATCCATCAGGGCATGCTGACCGTCACACTGGCGGGAACCGTGTCCGATGCGATTTTTCCTCAACCTGAAGGTGGGGTTGAAGCTCGCGCTCTCAGCCGCGCTCACCTTCATCCTTCTGGCTGTCCTGGTGATCCGCACGAATGCCAGCCTGACCGGCGTGCTGGAGCAGGACCAGGTGCTGCGCAGCGTCGCGCAGGTCAACAACGCGCTGAACGATGCCGAGACGGAGGGCGTGCGCGCCGCGCTGGCCAACAGCGTGGCCGAGAACGCGCAGACGCCCGAGGCGCTGGAGGCGGCGCAGACCGGCGTGCAGGAGCGCCTCGTCCTGCTGCGCGCCCGCATCGAGGCCGGCGCCGCCCAGGCGCAGCCGGCGGAGCGCGAGAAGGCCCTGGCCCTGCTGCCGCAGATCGACGCCTATGGCGCCGCCCTGCGCGAGGTGGCGCAGCAGCGCATGAAGCTGCTGGAACTGCGCGACAAGACGCTGTTCCCCTCGATGAACGAGTATGACCAGCGCTTCGAGGCCGTCGCCGCCAGCATCGAGTTCGAGTTGACCGACCCCGCCCGGGTCGATGAGATGCGCCAGCGCCTGCTCGCCTATCACGGCGCGGTCAATGACATGCGCTCGGCCATCCAGCGCTTCATCGGCACGGAGGATGCGGAGCAGGCCCGCCGCCTGCGCCGCGCCGTGGCGCAGCAGCGCGTCCACCTGCGCGGCGTGCAGAGCGGCCCGCTCTCCGACAGCCTGCGCGCCGAGGTGGAGCGCATGGGCACCGCCAGCAACAGCATCGCCGGCGCGGCGGAGGCCATCGTCTCCGGCCTCGGCGCCGTGGCCGACCTGCGCCAGGGCAAGGCCGACCCCGCCCGCGCGAAGCTGGAGGGCAGCCTCTCCGAGGTGAGCGACGCCATCAACAGCGATGCCGCGCGCCGTCATGTCGCCGTCGAGGCCAGCCTGGGGCAGGTGAAGCGCGATACGCTGATCGCCGGCGGGCTGGTGGCGCTGGTGCTGGTGCTGGCCGGCTTCGCCACGGCGGGGGCCATCAGCACGCCGCTGCGCCGCCTCGCCGCCGTGCTGGCGCGCATCGCCGAGGGCCAGGCCGCCATCGCCGTGCCGGACCGCAACCGGCGCGACGAGATCGGCGCCATCGCCCAGGCGGTGGAGGGGCTGCGCGCCACCGTGGCCGAGGCCTTCGCCCAGCGCCAGATGCTGGAGCAGATGCCGGCCGGCGTGATGATGTCCGACCCCGCGCAGGATTTCCGCATCACCTATCTCAACGCGCAGATGCGCGAGATCCTCTCGGACAAGATCGCCGAGACCCTGCCCTGCGCCCCGGGCGAGGTGATGGCGCAGAGCCTCGACATCTTCCACGCCGACCCGTTGGCCCAGCGCGCCCTGCTGGCCGATGCCGCCAACCTGCCGCACCGCGAGCGCCGGCAGATGGGGCGGGAGGTGGTGGACCTCAACATCTCCGCCATCCGTGACAGCGCGGGCGGCTATGTCGGCCCGATGCTGGTCTGGACGCTGGCGACGGAGCAGGCGCGGCTGGCCAATACCTTCGAGGGCCAGGTGAGCGGCACGGTGGAGACGGTGGTAGCGCGCGCCCAGGAGATGCAGGAGGCCGCCCGCCGCCTGACGGCCAGCGCCCGCCAGTCCGGCCAGGAGGCGGGGATGGTGGCCGAGGCCGCCGGCCGCGCCAATGCCGATGTGCAGGCCGTGGCCGCCGCCGCCGAGGAGATGGCGGCCTCGATCGTCGAGATCACCCGCCGCGTCAGCGAGGCGGCGCAGGTGACGGACCGCGCCGTGCAGGAGGCCCGCGCCACCGATGGCACGATGCGCAGCCTGGCCGAGAGCGCCGCGCGCATCGGCGATGTGGTGCGGCTGATCGGCGATATCGCCGGCCAGACCAACCTGCTGGCGCTCAATGCCACGATCGAGGCGGCGCGCGCGGGCGAGGCCGGCAAGGGCTTCGCCGTGGTGGCCTCGGAGGTGAAGAACCTCGCCGGGCAGACGGCGCGCGCGACGGAGGAGATCAGCAGCCAGATCGCCGAGATGCAGGCGGTGACGACGCGCGCGGTGGAGGCGCTGCGCGGCATCGGCAGCACGGTGGAGCGGACCAACGAGATCTCCACCACCATCGCCGCCGCGGTGGAGCAGCAGGGCGCGGCGACGCAGGAAATCGCCCGCAGCGCCAGCCAGGTGGCGGAAGCGACGGGCATCGTGACCCAGCGCATCACCCGCGTGCGCGAGGCGGCGGTGGAGACCGGCGGCGCCGCGACGGGCATGCTGGAGGCCACCGAGGGGCTGGCCGGGCAGGCCACCGACCTGCGCAGCCGCGCCTCGGAATTCCTGGTGGCCATCCGCGCCTGATTCCCTGCCCATGGGCGGGGCATCCGCCGGGTGCCCCGCCCGGTTTTTGTGGCCCCGCCGCGTTTTGTGGCTCCGCCGCGCGGGGCGCCCTGTTCAGCCGCGCAGGGCGCGGTGGGCGATCAGCGCCAGCCATGCGGTGAACAGCGCCCCCTGGGCCACCCAGGCGGTGTTGCCATTGGCCAGCCCGGTGACGATGGGTGTGCCCAGGCACTCCGCCCCGGCGATGGCGCCCACGGCGGTGGTGGCGATGGCCATCACCACCGCCATCCGCAGCCCGGCGCGGATCACCGGCAGGGCGATCGGCAGTTCCACCCGCCAGAGCATCCCGAGCGGCCCCATGCCGCAGCCGCGCGCGGCGTCGCGCACCGGCGCGGGCACGGCCTCCAGCCCGGCGGTGGCGGCGCGCAGCACGGGCAGGGCGGCATAGAGCACCAGCGCCAGCAGCACCGGCGCCGCGCCGAAGCCGAGCAGCGGCAGGGCCAGGGCGATCACCGCCACCGGCGGCACCGCCTGGGCCAGGGCGAAGAGCGCGTCCAGCACCGGGCGCAGCCGCCGCCCGGCGCCGCGCGTGGCCAGGATGGCGGCGCCCAGCCCGAGCAGCGCCGCCAGCGCCGCCGCGCCGAGGGCCAGGGCCAGGTGCCAGCCGAGCAGGGCGAACCAGCCCCGGCTTTCCCAGAGCGGCCGCTGTACCTCCGGGAAGAGCGCGGCCCAGAGCGGCGCGCTGTGCGGCATGGCGGCCAGGGCGGCGAGGAAGGCCAGGGCCTGCGCGGCCACCGCTTTCATGCCAGCCCCCTCATGCCGCCGCCACCGGCGCGGCCCGCACGAGATCCACCCAGTGCAGCACCCCGCCCGCGAAGCCCGGCCCGGGTGGCAAAGCGAGGCAGGGCGCGCCCTCGGCCAGCATGCGCAGCAGCGCCGCCTTCAGCGTGGCCTCCGGGGCCAAAGCGGGGGTGCCGGGCGGCGGCGCCCCCGGCCGCGCCAGGGCCCGGGCGGGCAGGGTGGCGAGGCGGTGGAAGGCCAGCCCTTCCTCCCCGAACAGCGCGCCGAGGCGTGGCGCCGCGCCGGGGGCGAGCAGCGCCGCCGGCCGCCCCGCCGCCACCAGCCGGCCCTGTTCCAGCACCGCCAGCCCGTCGGCCAGGGCCAGCGCCTCCTCCACGTCATGGGTGACGAACAGGATGGTCTTGCCGGTCTCGCGGTGGATGCGGCGCAGTTCCGCCTGGAGGCCGCGCCGCGTGGCGGGGTCAAGGGCGGAGAAGGGCTCGTCCATCAGCAGCACCGGCGGGTCGGCCGCCAGGGCGCGGGCGAGGCCGATGCGCTGCGCCTGCCCGCCGGACAGCTCATGCGGGAAGCGGTGGCGGAAGCGCGCCGGCTCCAGCCCCACCAGCTCCAGCAGCGCCTCCACCCGCGCGGCGATGCGCGGGCGGGGCCAGCCCAGCAGGCGCGGCACGGTGGCGATGTTCTCCGCCACCCGCCAGTGCGGAAACAGCCCGACCGACTGGATGACATAGCCGATGCCGCGCCGCAGCGCCTCGGGCGGGGTTTCCGCCACGTCGCGCCCGGCCAGCCGGACGCGGCCTTCCGCCGGGGCCACCAGCCGGTTGACCATGCGCAGCAGGGTGGACTTGCCCGCCCCCGAGGCGCCGAGCAGCACGCAGAGATGCCCCTCCGGCACCTCCAGGCTGACGTCTTCCACGATGGCGCGGCCGCCCTGGCGGTGGGTGACGGCCTCGAAGCGGATCATGCGCGGCGCTCCAGCGCGGATTGGGCGGTGGCCAGGGCGGCGTCCAGCAGCAGCGACAGCCCGGCCAGCGGCAGCACGCCGAGCAGGATGAGATCGGTGGCGAATTGCCCGATGCCCTGGAAGACCAGCGCGCCCAGCCCGCCGCCGCCGATCAGCGCCGCCAGGGTGCCGAGGCCCATGGCCTGCACCGCCGCCAGCCGCAGCCCGCCCATCAGCACCCCGAGGCCGAGCGGCAGGCGCAGCCGCAGCAGGATCTGGTGTGGCGTCATGCCCTGGCCCCGCGCGGCGTCGAGCAGTTCCGGCGGCGCGAGGCGCAGCCCGGCGAGCAGGCTGCCGGCCAGCGGCAGCAGCAGATAGGCGGCGATGCCGAGCACCGCCGGCGCCGCGCCGATGCCGCCGATGCCCCAGCCGCGCAGGCCGGGCCAGAGCGCCACCGCCCCCGAGAGCAGCGGCATCAGCAGCCCGAACAGGGCGAGGGAGGGCACCACCTGCACGCCATTGGCCAGGGCCATCAGCACCGCTTCCAGCCGTGGCTGGGCCAGGGCGAGCAGGCCGAGCGGCAGGGCCAGCGCCAGCGCCAGGGCCAGCGCGCCCCCCGCCAGGGCGAGATGCTGGGCCAGCGCCGCGCGGAGTTCCGCCCCGCGCGTGGCGGCCTCCCGCACCAGGGAGAGGGAATCCAGCATGCCGCCGGCCAGCAGCGCGGCGAGGCCGATACCCGTGAGGGCAAGGAAGCGCGCCGGGCTGGCGCTGCGCGCGGCGGCGGCGGCCCCGGCGGCGAGGCCGAGCAGCCCGAGCCCCAGCCACAGCCCCGCCGCCGGCATGGCGCGGGCGAGGGGAGAAGCCCCTGCCAGCCCCGCCGCCGCGCCCAGCCCGGCGGTGGCCAGCAGGCCAGTGGGGGCGAGGGCGGCGGCGGCCTCGGCCCAGGCC
>NZ_JANFNY010000071.1 GCF_024437745.1 Roseomonas sp. GC11
GGGCCTGGCCGCGCCCGCCGGCGCTGTGCCTGCCCCCGCCGCGCCGTGCGCCGCCGGCAGGGCCTCCGCCGCGCTGGCCTCCTCCGGCAGGCTCCCCGGTGGCAGGCTCTCCGGCGGCAGGCTCTTTTCCGGCGAGGCGGGATGGCCGTTCATCGGGCTCAGAAGGGCAGGGCCGTGGCGGCGGGCTGGCGCACCGCCTCGACCAGCCGCGCCGCCTCGGCGCCACGCAGCTTGGCGATGTCGTCCTGGTATTTCAGCAGGGCGCCCAGCGTCTCGTCCACCAGGGCGGGCTCCAGCGCGCGGGCATCGAGGGCGCGCAGCGCCGCCGCCCAGTCGATGGTCTCCGCCACCCCCGGATACTTGAAGAAATCCCCCGCCCGCACCGCCTGCACGAAGGCCACCACCTGGGCGGAGAGCGCCTCCGGCAGGCCCGGCAGGCGGCTGGCCAGGATGGCGCGCTCCCGCGCCGCATCGGGGTAGTCCACCCACTGGTAGAGGCAGCGGCGGCGGATGGCGTCATGCACCTCCCGCGTGCGGTTGCTGGTCAGCACCACGATGGGCGGCGTGGCGGCGCGCACCGTGCCCAGCTCGGGAATGGTGATCTGGAAATCCGCCAGGATCTCCAGCAGGAAGGCCTCGAACGGCTCGTCCGCGCGGTCCAGCTCATCGACCAGCAGCACGGCGGGCGGGCCGGAGAGGGCGGCCAGCAGCGGCCGCTCCTGCAGGAAGCGGCGGTCATAGATGCCGGCCTCGCCCAGGCTCTCCAGCCGCCCCTCGCCCGCCGCCTCGGCCAGGCGGATGGCCATCAGCTGGCGGGCATGGTTCCACTCATAGGCGGCGGCCGAGAGGTCCAGCCCGTCATAGCATTGCAGCCGCACCAGCCGCCGGCCCAGCCCCTGGGCCAGCACCTTGGCGATCTCCGTCTTGCCGGTGCCGGGCTCGCCCTCCAGGAAGAGCGGCCGGCCCATCGCCAGGGCGAGGAAGACCGTGGTGGCCAGGGCGCGGTCCGCGACATAGCCGCCGGCGGCCAGCAGGCGCTCCGTCTCCGCGACGGAGGCGGGCAGGGCCAGGGGCCGGGGCAGGGGAGGGTGGGGCTGGCTCATGCCTCAGCCCAGCACGAAGAGCAGGACCAGCACCGCCAGCCACACCGCCGAGCCGCCCCAGAACAGCACCGGCAGGCCGAAGAGCTCGGAGGGCAGGAGGGAGAAGAGCGAGATCGGCGCGGCGGCAGGCAGGGCTGCGGCCGGGCGCGGGGCGGCGGGCGCCGCCTCCGCCATGGCGGGAATTGCGGCGGGGGCTCCGGCGGCAGGGGCCGCCTCCGCCGCCACCGGGGTGGCCGCGGCCGCGGCGGCCGTCATCGCGGCGGCGAAGCGGTCGAAGAACTGGTCCGCCATCTGCTTGGCGGTGCTGTCGATCAGCCGCGCGCCCAGCTGCGCCATCTTGCCGCCCACCTGCGCCTTCACGGCGTAGCGCAGCAGCGTGGCCTGCGGGCCATCCTCCTCCAGGCTGACATCGGCGCCGCCCTTGGCGAAGCCCATGGCGCCGCCATTGCCCTCGCCCGTGATGGTGTAGCCGGCCGGGGCATGGATGTTGGAAAGCTGCACCTTGCCGGAGAACTTCGCCGCCATCGGGCCGATCTTCAGCCCGACGCGGGCCTGGAAGGAATCCTCGCCCGTGCGCTCGACCGATTCGCAGCCGGGGATGGCGGCGCGCAGCACCTCGGGGTCGTTCAGCCCTTCCCAGACGGTCTGGCGGGGCGCCTCGATCCGGCGTTCTCCGGTCATTTCCATGGCAGGTCTCTCCCAGGGTTAGGGCAAGGGCAGGGTTAGGGCGGGGGCGTTGTCGGCGGTCAGGCCGTGAAGCTAAGGCGCCCGGGCGCCTTGGGGAAGGGCACCCCCCCCTGCCCAGGCAAGGCGGCGCGGGGGAGGCGGGTGGCGCCCCGCCAGGGGCTGGTGTAGGGCAGGGCCAGGGGAAACAGGCCCGGCACGCCGGCGCCGCGCGAGGAAGAACAGCCGATGCCACAGGGTTTCGCGCCAGGAAGGGTCTGGCGCATGGGGCAGTCTGGAGCCTGCCGGGGGAGCCTGCGGGTGCATCGTCCTTCCAGCCCTGCCCTGGG
Organism: Roseomonas sp. GC11; assembly: GCF_024437745.1. GTDB lineage: Bacteria > Pseudomonadota > Alphaproteobacteria > Acetobacterales > Acetobacteraceae > Pseudoroseomonas. The sequence continues at coordinate 2,117 of NZ_JANFNY010000071.1, forward strand.
TGCTGCCGCAGGAGCTTCGCCCTCTCAAATCCGTGGCGCATGCTTGCCGTCGGTGCGCCCGAATGGGTTTCCAAAGGCCTCAGGCCTTTGGTGGGGAGAGTTTGAGAGGGGCAAGGCCCCTCTCAAGACTGCCCGCCGCCTATTCGGGTCGTGCTTCCGCCCCGGCCTGCTGGCCGTTCTCGCCCTGGCGCTGCTCGCCGCCCCGCCCGCCCTGGCCGCCGGCGCGGAAGGGCCGGTGCTCGCCTCGCTCGCCTGGGCGCTGCCCTTCGCCGGCATGCTGCTCTCCATCGCCCTGATGCCGCTGCTGGCCGCGCCGCTCTGGCACCACCACTACGGCAAGATCGCCGCCGGCTGGGCCGCGCTCTTCCTGCTGCCCTTCGCCGCCTTCTTCGGGGCGGGCGCCGCCTGGCATGAATTCACCCATGTGCTGCTGGGCGAATACCTGCCCTTCATCACCCTGCTCCTCGCCCTCTACACCACGGGCGGCGGCGTGCTGCTGAAGGGGCGGCTGGTCGGCACCCCGGCCACCAACACCGCCCTGCTCGCCGCCGGCACCCTCATCGCCAGCCTCATGGGCACCACCGGCGCCTCCATGGTGCTGATCCGGCCCCTGCTCCGCGCCAATGCCGGGCGGCGGCGGAAGATGCACAGCTTCGTCTTTTTCATCTTCCTGGTGAGCAATATCGGCGGCAGCCTGACGCCGCTCGGCGATCCGCCGCTCTATCTCGGCTTCCTCCAGGGCGTCGCCTTCTTCTGGCCCACCACCCACCTGATGGGCGAATTCCTGTTCTGTGCCACGCTGCTCCTGGCCCTCTACTGGCTCATCGACTCCTGGGCCTATGCGCGGGAGAAGCGGGAGGGCAAGCCCAGCCCCGCCGCTGGTCCCTCCATTGGCCCCGCCACTGGCCCCTCCACTGGCCAGGCGGAAAGCGGCGAGGCCGGGCCGCTGCGCATCGCGGGCTGGGGCAATATCGGCCTGCTCGGCCTCGTCGTCGCCGGGGTGCTGATGCAGGGGCTGTGGCAGCCCGGCAGCATCCCCCTGCTCGGCCAGGCGGTGGGGATCGAGCGGCTGGCGGCCATGGCCCTCTTCCTGCTCATCACCCTGGCCTCGGTGAAGCTGACGCCGGCAGCCCTGCGCGAGGCCAATGGCTTCACCTGGGGCGCCATCATCGAGGTGGCCAAGCTCTTCGCCGCCATCTTCCTCACCATGGCGCCGGTGCTCGCCATGCTGAAGGCGGGGGCGGAGGGGCCGATGGCCGGGCTCGTCGCCCTCACCTCCGACGCCGCCGGGCAGCCCATCCCCTGGGTGTATTTCTGGATGAGCGGCGCGCTCTCCTCCTTCCTCGACAACGCGCCGACCTATCTGGTCTTCTTCAACCTCGCCGGGGGGGATGCCACCGCGCTGATGGGGCCGGGCGCGCAGATCCTGGCCGCCATCTCCTGCGGCGCCGTCTTCATGGGGGCCAATTCGTATATCGGCAATGCGCCCAACTTCATGGTCAAGGCCATCGTCGAAGAGCAGGGTGTGCGCATGCCGGGCTTCTTCGGCTATTGCGGCTGGGCGCTGGTCTTCCTGGTGCCGGTCTTCGTCCTGGCCACGCTCGTCTTCTTCTGACGCTCAGGGAGAACAACGTCCATGCCCTATGTGATCGCCGACGACCTGCCCGAGGCCCCGGCCGGGCAGCGCTTCCGCGCCCTGCTGGAGCGGCCGGGCATCCTGCGCATGCCGGGCGCCCATCTCGGCATCGCCGGGCTGCTGGCGAAGCAGGCGGGCTTCGAGGCGCTCTACATGTCCGGCGCCGCCATGTCCGCCACCATGGGCCTGCCCGACCTCGGCATGATCACCGTCGATGACGTCGCCTGGCATATCCGCCAGGTGGTGCGCGCCACGCAGCTGCCCGTCCTGGTCGATGGCGATACCGGCTATGGCGAGGCGCTGAACGTCATGCACATGGTCCGCAGCTTCGAGGAGGCCGGCGCCGCCGCCGTCCATCTGGAAGACCAGCTGCTGCCCAAGAAATGCGGCCACCTGAACGACAAGAAGCTGGCCGATGCGCGCGACATGGCCGCCAAGGTCGCCGCCGCCCGCAAGGCGCGCCGCCATCTCGTCATCATCGCCCGCACTGACGCCGCCGCCAGCGAGGGCATGGACGGCGCCGTGGCCCGCGCCAGGCTCTACCTGGAGGCGGGGGCGGACGCCATCTTCCCCGAGGCGCTGACGACGCGCGAGATGTTCGAGGAATTCGCCCGCCGCATGCCGGGGGTGAAGCTGCTGGCCAATATGACCGAGTTCGGCCGCACGCCCTTCTTCACCGCCGGGGAATTCGAGGCCATGGGCTACGCCATGGTGATCTGGCCGGTGAGCCACCTGCGCATCGCCGCCAAGGCCATGGAGGAACTCTACGCCGCCATCGCGCGGGAGGGGGGGACGCATACCATGGTCGGGCGCATGCAGACCCGGGCCGATCTCTACAAGACCATCGCCTATCATGATTACGAGGCGCTGGACTCGACCCTGGTGAAGACCATCGTGCCGGAAGGCATGCCGCAGAATCGATAAATAAAAATAATCAATGAATGAAAGAAACTTCTTTTTCTGAAGAAAAAGAAGCAAAAAGACTTTTTCAGGAAGGCGCCCCGCCGGTTGAGGCGGGGCGCCAGCCGCCTCAGAGGCCCAGCACGTCCAGCACGCTGCGGTCCAGCCCGCCCGGCGGCAGCTTCTCCTCCGCCCGCAGGATGGCCACGCCGCGCAGGCTCAGCGGGCCCAGGATGCCGTCGATCGAACCGCCATACAGGCCGCGATTCTTCAGCTCCTGCTGCACCGCCTTGATGTCCTCGATGGCCAGCGAGATCGGCCCCGGATCCTGCCAGGGCACATGGCGCTGCACCTTCTCCAGCCAGCCATAGCGGTCCTGCAACCCGATCAGCCCGCCATTGATCCGCTTGGTCAGGCCCACGAAATCACCCTGGTCGCACAGCGCGTTCAGCTTCTTCCAGTCCCAGAAGGCGCAGGTGACGGCCAGCGCGTGCTCAGGCAGTGCCACCAGATCCGGCTGCGTCTCCAGCGGCAGGCCGCAGCGGCGGCCGACCTGCACATAAGCCTCCCGCCCCGTCAGCTGGATATAGCCGCGGCCGCGATAGCGGTAGCCATCCTCCGGCTGCTGGTTCCCCATCCGCCCGCCATAGACGAAATTGCCCAGCTTCTCCGGCTGGAAGGCATACAGCTCCGCCGATTCCACCGTGGGGAAACGCTCGGGCCAGACCTGCATCAGCCGGTGCACGGAGTAGTTGAGATTCTCCTCCTTCACCTGCAGCCCGTTCGACTCATGGCCCAGCTGGGCCAGGAAGAAGTGGCAGCGCTGCCGCAGCGTGTCGAGGCCCGTGCGCCGGAACAGCGCCGCGCCATGTTCGGCGAAGGCCTCCAGATGGGCCGGCTCCGCCTGGGGGTAGAGCGTGCGGAGCTGGGTCGGGGACAACATCGCGGAGCCTCCTGTGTTTCGGATGATATTCCTAATATCAGCCTGTAAATTTGCCGGAAAGGAATATTTACCGTTAATCAATCAAAACATGGTCAGCCCGCCCGCAGGGGAGCGTTTCGCCTTGACCCTATGTCCAAAAAAATGAACATAGCCTTAAAACGTCACCAGCCAGGACACCGCACCCCATGCCAACCCCGCAGTACGGCACGCCCGGACCAGATCTGATGATCGGCTCCGGCGCCGCCGACCACTTCGTCGGGGGCGGGGGGGATGACGTGCTCCAGGGCTTCGGCGGGGGCGACCGCCTGGAGGGCGGCGCCGGCCATGACCGCCTGGAGGGCGGCCCCGGCGACAACCTCCTGATCGGCGGCGCGGGCGATGACACCTACCTCATCACCAGCCTGAGCTTCGACGCCCAGGGCCTGCCGCGCGCCGACCGCATCCTGGAGCGCGCCGGGGAGGGGGTCGATACCGTCCTCTGGTCCGCCACCGCCTCGCCCGATGATGGCACCTACTGGACCCTGCCGTCCCAGGTCGAGCGCCTCATCCTGCTCGTCACCGCGCGCAACCTGCTCGGCAACGCGCTGGACAATGTCATGACCGGCAGCGACGGCCATGACTGGCTCTCCGGCGGCGATGGCGATGACCGCATCCTTGGCGGCGCCGGCAACGACACCCTGCGCGGCGAATACATGGAAGGCGGCACGGGGGACGACATCTACCGCATCTTCACCGGCGCCGAGGTGGTGGTGGAGAACCCGGGCGAGGGCGTGGACATGCTGCGCAGCGCCCTCGGCCTCGCGCTGGAAAATTACCCGGAGGTTGAGAACCTCCTCCTCATCGGCCAGGGCCAGACCAGTTCCGGCTCGGCCGGTGACAACCGCCTGATCAGCAAGGGCAGCGGCAACACCCTCCTCGGCCTGGGCGGGGACGATATCCTCGACGGCAATGGCGTGGGCGAGACCCTGGCGGGCGGCACCGGCAACGATCTCTACCTGTGGTCCGGCGAGACGGTGGTGGAGGCCGCGGGCGAGGGGCGGGACCTGATCCGCGTCATCGGCCTGCCCGAGGGGGTGACGGACTTCGTGGTGCCGGAGAATGTCGAGCGCTTCGCCGTCTATACCGGCGGCGTCACCAGCGTCACCGGCAATGCGCTGGACAATGAACTGCGCCTCGCCTTCTCCAGCGCCACCACCCTGCGCGGCGAGGGCGGGGATGACTGGCTGATCGGCGGGCAGGTCGATGCCGTGCTGGAGGGCGGGGAGGGCAATGACCGGCTGGAAGGCGGCGGCATCCTGCGCGGCGGCCCGGGGCGGGATGTGCTGGTCGGCCGGGCCGGCGCGCTGATCGATGGCGGCCCGGGCGATGACGTGATGCGCGCCTCCGGCCTGGGCAATGGCCGGATCTTCGTGGTCGACTCCGCCGGGGACCAGGTCCTTGGCATGGCCGGGGACTGGGTGCACAGCCAGCGCAGCTACCGCCTGGGCGAGGGCGGCGACCAGTCCAGCCATCTGCGCCTGCTCGCCTCCGGCGCGGGCTATGGCGATGGGCGCAACAACAGCCTCCAGGGCAGCGCGGGGAATGATTTCCTCTCGGGCGGCGGCGGCAACGACACGCTCCAGGGCGGCGCCGGCGCGGACTGGCTGGAGGGCGGCACCGGCGCGGACCGCTTCCTCTACGCCAGCATCGCCGAGGGCGGCGACACCCTGGCGGAGTTCGAGCCCTGGCTGGACACGGTGGTGGTCTCGGCGGGCGGCTTTGGCGGCGGGCTGGTGGCGGGGCGCGTGCTGCCCGGCACCCAGTTCACCACCGGCCCCGTGGCCCAGGGCAGCGGCGCGCAATTCGTCTATGACGCCGGCACCGGCAATCTGTGGTGGGACGCCGATGGCAGCGGCGCCGGCGCCGCGCGCCTCCTCCTCCACTTCGCCACGACGCCGCCGAGCTTCACGCAGTGGGATCTCGTCGTCGCGGCGTGAGGCGGGGGCGTGAGGCCGGGGTGGGAGGCGGGGCAGAAGGCGCGGCCCAGCCCCGGGATATGCCCGCCCCTTACGGCGCGGTGCCGAAGATCCGCTGCAACACCCTGTCGCCCACCCGCAGGTTTAGCCGCTCCGCCGTGCCGGCGGCCAGTTCCAGCGTGGCGCGCACGGGGCCGTGGCTCTCGATGGTGGCCAGGCTGCGCGGCACGGTGCGCTCGGCGATGCGGTGGATGCGGCCATCCTGGGTGATGAACAGCATGTCCAGCGAGGTGATGGTGTTCTTCATCCACATGGCGCTGTCGCGCGGGGTGCCCCAGTCGAACAGCATGCCCTCATCGGGCTTCACCTCCGGGCGCCACATCAGCCCGGTCATCTGCTGATCGGGGGAGAGGGCCATCTCCACCGTGAAGCGGTGCTGCGTGCCGTCGCGGGTGACGATCACCAGCGGCTCGGTCGGCAGCCTCGGTTGCGGGGCCTCCTGGGCGGAGGCGGAAGCGGTCATGGCGGCGAGCCCCATCAGGGCCAGCAGGATACGGCGGCGCATGGCCCGGCATCATGCCACAGCCGCCGGGGGGTCGGGCAGTCCCTCCAGCGTAACGGCCGCGATGTGGCGGATTTCCCCGCGCACCGGCCCCGGCCGGGGCGGGTCGCGCAGCGTGGTGAACCAGGACTCCGGCGGGTTGCGCCCCGCCGCGCGGTGGTAGGTGAGCCCGCGCAGCACCGCCTCCGCCGCCGGCGGCAGGCGCCCGGGCGGCTCATACCGGTTGAGCACGCCCCAGACCCCGGCCCAGCAGCGCGCCACGGACCAGGGATTATACCCGCCACCCCCCAGCACGATCAGCCGCGGTGCCAGCCCCATCACCGCCCGCACCGCCGCCCAGTGCGCGTTGTTGGAGAGGCTGAGCTTCGCCAGCGGGTCCTCCTCCAGCGCATCGGCGCCGCATTGCAGCATGATGGCCTGGGGCCGCCGCTGCCGGATCAGCGGCAGCAGGGCGTGGTTCAACAGGTAAAGAAATTCGCTGTCGTTCAGCCCCTGCGGCACCGGCAGGTTGCGCGCATGGCCGCCCGCCCGGTCCTCCAGCGTGCCGGTGAAGGGCCAGCGCCCCGCCTCGTGCACCGAGACGGTGAAAACGCGCGGATCGTCCCGGAAGGCATCCTGCACGCCATCGCCGTGATGCGCGTCGATATCGAGGTAGAGGAGGTTCTCCAGCCCCTGGTCCAGCCAGGAGAGCAGGCCCAGCGCGGCATCGTTGACGTAGCAGAAGCCGCTGGCGCGGTCCGGCTGGCCGTGATGCGTGCCGCCGCCGGGCACATGCACCGTGCCGCCCGCCGCCGTCAGCCGCGCCGCCAGCAGCACGCCCCCGGCGCTGGTGGCGGGGCGGCGGAAGATCTCGGCATAGACCGGGTTGCCGCGCGCGCCGATGTGGAAGCGCTCGCGCATCTCCGGCGTCGCCTGCCCCCGCGCCTCCGCCTGCTGGAGCGCGGCGATATAGGCCGGGGCATGGAAGCGGGTGAGCTGCGCCGGCGTCGCCACCGGGCTGTCATGGTAGCGCGCCGGGTCCAGCCAGCCGAGGGCGCGGATCAGGTCCAGCGCGGTGGAGACGCGCGGAATCGCCAGCGGGTGCTTCGGGCCATAGGTGGAGCGGCGATAGATCTCAGACCCGACCAGCAGCGCCACGGCGCCTTCCTTTCCCGGCTGTTTCTCCTGGGAGGGCGCTGCCCTCCCAGACCCTCCCGCCGGGGTGGCAGGGCCACCCCGGACCCCGCCATCCGTTGGGCGCCGACTGAAGGCGGGGTCCGGGGGGACCCTGTCCCCCCGGCGGGGGCCAGGGGGCGGAGCCCCCTGCGATCAGGGCCGCGGCACCAGGGCGGCATCCGCCCAGATGATGCCGCGCGGCCGCGGCGGCACCATGCCACCGGGGGGTGGCCCGGGCGGCGGCCCCGGCGGCGGGTCGCGCAGCACCGGGTCCAGTGGCGGCGGCCCGCCACGGCTGACGGCGATGGTCAGGCTGGCCAGGTAGTGGTCCGGCGCTTCCTGCACCGCCAGGAAGGAGCCTTCCACCCCGCTGCTGGCCAGGATGAAATCCGTGTTGTTGATGGTGTCCCGCCGCCCGCGCCCGGCATAGGGCTCGACGCTGCGGTAGATGAATTCGCTGAGCGCGTCGGGCAGGTAGCATTGCCCCGTCAGCATCAGCCGCGTGGTCAGGAAGACCTTGAAGTGGATATGCGGCGTGCGCCCCGGATACCAGCCGGGCCAGAGGGTGGAGAAGCGCACCTCGCCATGCGAATCGGTGATCTGCGCGCCGCGCAGGAAGGTGGCGCCCAGGGTGGAGACCCCGGCATCCCCCTGCTGCTCATAGCCCGAATAGCGGCCGAGCGCGTCGGCATGCCAGATTTCCACCCGCGCGCCGGGCATGGGCTGGCATTCCGCCCCCTCCACGACGCGCAGCGCCAGCCGCAGCGGCACACCGGGCAGGCCCTCGGTGATATCCGTGCGCAACAGGCGGGGGTCGAAATAATAGGGCCCTTCCACGGATTGCGGCGTCAGGCGGCACACGCCGCCCAAGGGCGGCGTGGCCGGCTGGGCTGCCGCCGCCGGGCTGGCGGCGCCATGGCTGGCGACCAGGGCAGTGGCCTCGCCCGCCAGGGCGGCGCCGGAGGCGGCCAGGCCGGCCAGGGCGCCACGTCGGCTGAAGGGGGGAGCAGCAGTCATGCCGGAACTCCACAGGGCATTCCGCGCCTCCACAAGCGCAGGCGCGGGCTTTCCGCAAGCCCCCCCACCGCACCGTGACGCTTGCGTGAAGCCCGCCGCTCGCGCATAGACAGCGCCGACATCGGGGGGAGCCCGCGGCGCGGGCTGAGAGGCAGGGATGGGCCCTGCGACCCCTTGAACCTGATCCGGGTCATGCCGGCGAAGGGATCGGTGGAGCATGGCGCCTGATCTGGGCGTGGAAGTGCCGGGGCTCGCCCTCGGCGGACGTGATGTGCTGGGGCGGCTGTCGCTGCGCTTCCGCGCGGGCGAGGTCACGGCCCTTCTCGGCCCCTCGGGGGTTGGCAAATCCACCCTGCTGCGGCTGGTGGCCGGGCTGCTGCCGCTGCCCGCCGGCGCCCGCCTGACCCCGGGCGATGGCCTGCCCCTGGCCCAGCGCATCGCCTGGATGGGCCAGCAGGACCTGCTGCTGCCCTGGCTCGACCTGCTCGGCAATGTGACGCTCGGGGCGCGGCTGCGCGGCACCCGGCCGGATGCGGCGCGGGCGCGGGCGCTGATCGCCGCCGTGGGGCTGGCGGGGCGGGAGGGCGCGCGGCCGGCGGCCCTCTCCGGCGGCATGCGCCAGCGCGCCGCCCTGGCCCGCACCCTGATGGAGGACCGCCCCTTCGTCCTGATGGACGAGCCCTTCTCCGCCGTGGACGCGCCGACGCGCCACCGGTTGCAGGACCTCGCCTCCGGCCTGCTCGCCGGGCGCACCGTGCTGCTGGTGACGCATGACCCGCTGGAGGCGCTGCGCCTCGCCCACCGCATCCTGGTGCTGCGCCCCGCCCCCGGCGGCGCGGTGCCGGAGGAACTGGCCATGCCGCCCGCCCCGCCGCTGCGCGCCGCCCGGGACCCGGCGGTGCTGGCCGCCCAGGCCGCCCTGCTCGAGCGGCTGGCGGAAGCGGCATGAGGGCGCTGCTCGCCGCCTTCGGCCTGCTGCTCGGGTGGGAAGCCTATGTGCGGCTCTCCGGCGTGCCGCCCTTCCTGCTGCCCGCGCCGCTGCGCGTCGCCACCGTGCTGGTGGAGCGCTGGCCCATCCTCTGGGGCCATGCCCTCACCACCCTGTCGGAAATCCTGCTCGGCATGGTGCTGGGCTCGGCGGCGGGGATGGGCATCGCCCTGCTGCTGGCCGCCTGGCGGGGCGGGCGGCGCTGGCTGCTGCCGCTGCTGATCGCCAGCCAGGCCATCCCGGTCTTCGCCATCGCGCCGCTGCTGGTGCTGTGGCTGGGCTTCGGGCTGGCCAGCAAGGTGGCCATGGCCAGCCTCATCATCTTTTTCCCCGTCGCCACCGCCTTCTATGACGGGCTGCGCCGCACCGAGCCGGGCTGGCTCGACCTCGCCGCCACCATGGGGGCCAGCCCGCTTGCGGTGCTGTGGCGCATCCGCGTGCCCGCCGCCCTGCCGGGGCTGGCCTCCGGCCTGCGCGTCGCCGCCGCCGTGGCGCCCATCGGCGCCGTGGTGGGCGAATGGGTCGGGGCCTCCTCGGGCCTCGGCTACGTCATGCTGCAGGCCAATGGCCGCAGCCAGACGGACATGATGTTCGCCGCCCTGACGATTCTGGCCGCCATGGCCATGGCGCTCTGGTTCATCACCGACAAAGCCCTGCGCGCCATGCTGCCCTGGCAGCCCGACCAGCTCTCCGACCAGAATGGAGGAACCCCATGACCCCGATCCCCCGCCGCGCCCTGCCGGCGCTGGCCGCCCTCGCCCTGCCGGCCGCCGCCGCGCGCGCCCAGGCGCCCGCCGCCAGCAGCACCGCCGCCCCGGCGAAGCTCACCCTGCTGCTGGACTGGTTCGTCAACCCCGACCACGCGCCGATCGTCGTGGCGCAGGAGGGTGGCTTCTTCACCCGCGCCGGGCTGGCGGTGGAGATGATCGCCCCCGCCGACCCCAATGACCCGCCGCGGCTGGTGGCGGCGAAGCAGGCGGATCTCGGCGTCTACTACCAGAAGAACCTGCACATGGCGGTGGACCAGGGCCTGCCGCTGGCGCGCGTCGGCACGCTGGTGGCAACCCCGCTCTCCACCCTGACCGTGCTGCGCGACGGGCCGATCAAGACGCTGGCCGACCTCAAGGGCAAGCGCATCGGCTTCAGCACCGCCGGCATCGAGGAGGTGGTGGTGGATGCCATCCTCGGCAGCGCCGGCCTCTCCTCGCGCGATGTCACGATGGTCAACGTGAATTTCGGCCTGTCCTCGGCGCTGATGTCGGGGCAGGTGGAGGCCATCCTCGGCGGCTTCCGCAATTTCGAGCTGCACCAGCTCGACCTGGAAAAGCGCCCCGGCCGCGCCTTCTACCCCGAGCAGCACGGCCTGCCGATCTATGACGAGCTGATCTATGTCGCCCACCGCGACCGCGCCCGCGACCCGGTGCTGCGCCGCTTCATGGACGCGCTGGAGGGCGCCACCAGCTTCCTGGTGAACAACCCGGAGGAAAGCTGGGCCATGTTCATCGCCGGCGCGCGCAAGGAGCTGGACAACGAGCTGAACCGCCGCGCCTTCCGCGACACGCTGAACCGCTTCTCGCTCAGCCCGGCGGCGCTCGATGCCAACCGCTACCAGCGCTTCGCCCGCTTCCTGCAGCAGCGCAAGGTGATCCGCGAGGTGCCGCCGCTGGAGCGCTACGCGGTCGAGCTGCCGCCGGCCTGAGGCCGCCGGCGCGTCATGCCCCGCGCAGGCTGACCAGGACGCTCTCCCCGCAGCCCGGCACCCGGAAGGCCTCCTCCGGCAGCCGCGCCGCCTGCCGGGCCTCGGCCAGGGCGCGCTCTGGGGCGTCGATGGCCTCCTGGGTCAGCTTGAAGGTGCCGAAATGCATGGCCAGGGCGCGCCGCGCCCGCAGGTCGGCGAAGGCGCGCACCGCTTCTTCCGGGTTCACATGCACCGCGCGCATGAACCAGCGCGGCTCATAGGCACCGATCGGCAGCAGAGCGAGGTCGAAGGGGCCGAGGCGCTGGCCGATCTCCTGGAAATGCAGCCCCCAGCCGGAATCGCCGGCGAAGTAGAGCCGCCCGCCCCCCCGCGCCTCGATGGCGAAGCCGCCCCACAGGGTCTGCGCCCGGTCATGCAGCCCGCGCGCGGCGAAGTGCCGCGCCGGGGTGAAATGTGCCCAGGCGCCGCCGGGCAGGGGGGCGGGCTGCCACCAGTCCAGTTCCAGCACATTCTCCAGCCCGTGCTTCGCCAGCAGCTGGGCATTGCCGAGCCCGGTGAGGATGCGCGGCGCGAAGCGGCGGTGCAGGCGCCGCAGCGTCGGGATGTCGCAATGGTCGTAGTGGTTGTGGCTGAGCAGCACGGCATCGATGGGCGGCAGCGCATCGAAGGCCAGGCCCGGCGCGCGCACCCGCTTCGGCCCGGCGAAGCGGAGGGGGGAGCAGCGCTCGCTCCAGATCGGGTCCGTCAGCAGGGTCGGCCCGCCGGGCAGGCGGATGAGGAAGCTGGCATGGCCGAGGAAGGTCACCACGGCCTGCCCGTCCGGCGGCTCCGGCGGCGGCGGATAGGGCGGGTTCTCCACCCAGGCGGGCCAGGGCGTGCCCTTGCCCTCCCGCATCATGCGCCAGACGGCGGAAAGCGGTTGCCCCGGCGGGCTGCCATCGGGGTTGAGGAAGACCTTGCCGCGCTTCTGCGCCCCCTTCACCGGGGTGAGGGCGGGCTGGCGGAGGCGCGGGGCATCGCTGTCGCTCATACCCCCAGGGCTAGGCCAGCCCGGCGCCCCGGTCCAGCCCAAAGCGCCCCGGCCCTGTTCAGGGAATGGCGATGCCGAGCCGCCCCGCCATGTCCAGGATGAACTGCCACGCCACGCGGCCGGAGCGCCCGCCGCGCGTGACGGACCATTCCACCGCCGCCGCGCGCAGCGCCTCCTTCTCCACCGGCAGCCGCAGCGCCGCCGCATAGCCCTCGACCATGCTGAAGAAGGTTTCCTGGTCGGCATTGTGGAAGCCGATCCACAGCCCGAAGCGGTCGCTGAGGGAAACCTTTTCCTCCACCGCCTCGCCCGGATTGATGGCGGTGCTGCGTTCATTCTCGATCATGTCGCGCGCCATCAGGTGGCGGCGGTTGCTGGTGGCATAGAACAGCACATTGGCCGGGCGCCCCTCGATGCCGCCATCGAGCACGGATTTCAGCGCCTTGTAGTCCTGGTCCTCGCGCTCGAAGGAGAGATCGTCGCAGAAAACCAGGCAGCGGCGCGGGCTGTCGCGCAGGGTGTTCAGCAGTTCCGGCAGGGTGCGGATATCCTCGCGCTGGATTTCGATCAGCGCCAGGCTGCCCGGCACCTCGGCATTGGCGGCGGCGTGGGTGGCCTTGACGAGGGAGGACTTGCCCATGCCGCGGGCGCCCCAGAGCATGGCGTTGTTGGCCGGCAGCCCACGCGCGAAGCGCAGCGTGTTCTCGAGCAGCAGGCCCTTCTGCCGCTCCACCCCCTGGAGCAGCCCGATGGCCACGGCGGCGACGCGCGGCACGGGGGCGAGGCGGGCCGGGATGCCCTCCGCCGCCGGGTGCCAGACGAAGGCATCCGCCCCGCGCAGGTCCGGCCGTGCCGGGGGCGGGGGGGCCATCCGCTCCAGCGCGGCGGCGATGCGCGTCAGGGCGGGCAGCAGCGGATGCTCGGCGGGGTATGACACAGGGCACGCTCCGGTGGGTCAGGGCTGCCCGGCCAGGGGTGCGGCAGGCAGGGTGACAGCAAGTGTTGACGGCAGGGGCGGGGAGGCTAGTTTCGCCCGCCAACCCCGGCAAGACGGAAGCCAGAAAGATGTTCATCTCCCCCGCCTATGCCCAGGACGCCGCCGGCGGCGCCGTCGGCATGGTCATGCAGCTCGCGCCCCTGCTGCTGATTTTCGTGGTGTTCTACTTCCTGCTGATCCGCCCCCAGCAGAAGCGCGCCAAGGAGCACCGCGAGATGCTCGGCGGCCTGAAGCGCAATGACCGCGTGGTCACCTCGGGCGGCATCCTCGGCGTCGTCACCAAGGTCAAGGACGGCTCGGAAGAGGTCGAGGTGGAAATCGCCCCGAATGTCCGCGTGACCGTGGTGCGCAGCACCATCAGCACGCTGGTCAAGCCCGTGGCGGCGAACGACGCCAAGCCGGCGGCCTGATCTTCTTCAGGGCGGCTTGAGGGGGCTTTGCCCCCTCAAACTCCCCCAGCATGGGACAGGGTCCCCTGCACCCGCCATCAGTTGGGAACCAACGGATGGGTTTCCAAAGGCCTCAGGCCTTTGGTGGGGAGAGTTTGAGAGGGGCGAAGCCCCTCTCAAGAGCAAAAAGCTTTTTGCTCAGGCGCTCTGGCCGGACTTCAGGCCGCCGGAGAGCAGCAGGCTCTCGACCACTTCCCAGTTGACCAGCTTGTTCAGAAAGTTGTCGAGGTAGTTCGGGCGCACATTGCGGAAGTCGAGGTAGTAGGCGTGCTCCCACACGTCGGCGCCGAGGATCGGCGTGCCCTCGCCGGTGGAGAGCGGGTTGGCGCCGTTCGCGGTCTTGGTGACCTTCAGCTTGCCCGAGGCATCGACGATCAGCCACGCCCAGCCAGAGCCGAACTGCGTCACGCCGGCCTGCTTGAAGGCCTCCTTGAACTGGGCGAGGCCACCGAAATCCTCGGTGATCTTGGCGCCGATCTTGGCCGGCAGGCTGTCGCCGCCGCCATTCGGGGCCATCACCTGCCAGAACAGGATGTGGTTCCAGTGCTGGCCGGCCTGGTTCAGCACGGGCAGGCCGTCGGCGCCCGCCTTGCCGGCCTCGGCCACGATCTCTTCCAGCGTCTTGCCGGCCAGGCCCTTGCTCTCGATCAGGCCGTTCAGCGCGGTGACATAGGCATTGTGGTGCTTGCCGTGGTGCAGCTCCAGCGTCTCCTGGCACATGCCGGAGGCGGCCAGGGCGGAAACGTCGTAAGGCAGCGGCGGAAGGCTGAAGGCCATGATGGCTGTTCTCCCGATGAGGTCCGAATCGGACGGGGCAAGCAAGGGAAGCAGCGCGCCCGGGGGCGCGACGCCCGGCAAGAGCTAGGCGTGCCCCCCTGAAGCGTCAAGCAAGGGTGAAAGTCCTTGCCCGCCACGGAACTGTGTTCATAACGCTGCCATGGCCGACCCTGCCGCGCTCTCCCCGCTCGCCGCCCTTGCCCGGCGGCACGACCCCGACCGTTTCCTGTGCAGCCTCTTCGCCCCCGCGGAGCGGCGGGAGACGCTGTTCCTCCTCATCGCCTTCAACCATGAACTGGCGCGCGCGCGGGAAGCCGCGAGCAACCCGATGGCGGCGCTGATCCGCCTGCAATGGTGGCGGGAGACGGTGGAGGGCGCCCTCTCCGGCGCCGCGCCGCGCCGGCACGAGGTGGCCGGCCCCCTGGCCGAGGCCCTGCGCGCCGGGCCGCTCGATGGCGCCGAACTGCTGGCCATGATCGACGCGCGCGAGGCCGAGATGGAGGAGGAAATCCCCACCGGCGCGGCCTTCCTGGCCTATCTGCGTGGCACGGCCGGCGGCCTCGCCGTGGCGGCGGGGCGGGTGCTGGGGGCGCCGGCGGCCAGCCTGCCGGGGCTCCAGGCGCTGGGCGCCGCCTATGGCCTGGCCGGGGTGCTGCGCAGCATTCCGCAACAGGCGATGCAGGGCCGTTCCCTGCTGCCGGCCGAGGCGCTGGCGCCGCATGGCCTCGCCCCGGCCGATGTCGCGCATGACCCGCGCCAGAAGGGCACGGCCGAGGCGGTGCGTGCCCTGGCCGGGCAGGGTCTGGCCCTGCTGGAGGAAGGCCGCGCCCGCCTCGGCCGCCTGCCGCGCGCGGCGGTGGCGGCGGCGCTGCCGGCGCGCCTCGCCGCGCGGGATCTGCGGCGGCTGGCCGGGGCGGCGAATGACCCCTCCCAGCCGGCGCCGCCGCGCGGGCTGGGGGACAGGCTCGCGGTGGCCTGGGGGGGATTTCTGGGAAGTATTTAAGTTAATTTTAGAATTTTCTTTTTCTGAAGAAAAAGAAACAAAAAGACTTTCTTTCAGGCTGCCGCCGTCTCCCGGCATGGCGGGACGCTGCACTGAAAAAGTTTTTTGGTTCTTTTTTTCAAAAAAGAACACTGCTCTTTTTTAAACCTCTTCCCGCCCCCAGGAATCGCCACTCCGCACCACGGTGCGGATGGCGAAGGCGGACTGGATGCGGGCCACGCCCGGCATGCGGGAGAGCTGTTCCTTGTGGATGCGCTCATAATCCGCCGGGTCGCGCGCCTCGACGCGCAGCTGATAATCGGCCACGCCGGTCATCAGGTAGCATTCGCAGACTTCCGGGCATTGGCGGACGGCGGCCTCGAATCGGCTGAGGGCGTCCTCCGTCTGCTTCTCCAGCGTGATCTGCACGATGACGACGGTGCGCGCCTGCGGCGCCGTATCCTCGATGATGGCGGTATAGCCGCGGATGATGCCGCCGGCTTCCAGCAGCCGCAGCCGGCGCAGGCAGGCGGAGGGGGAAAGGCCGATGGCGGCGGCCAGGGCGGCGTTGCTCATCCGCCCGTCGGCGCGCAGCAGGCGCAGCAGCTTGCGGTCCAGGGCGTCGAGGGCAGGCGCTTGCACGATCTTCGATCAATTCGCAGAAAATTCGAAAGATGGCCTTCGGAATCGCATGTTCTTGCCGTGATCGCAAGCACCTGCCGCCGAAAGAAGCTTAGCATTCCCCTTTGTCACCGGCCCTGGCGGGCGGGGCGCGGCGGAGCGAAAATGCGATGAAGGTCCTGATTCTCGGTGCCGGCGTGGTCGGCGTCACCTCGGCCTATTACCTGGCGCGCGCGGGGCATGAGGTCGTGGTGGTGGACCGCCAGAACGGCGCCGGTCTGGAAACCAGCTTCGCCAATGCCGGGCAGGTCTCCTTCGGTTATTCCTCACCCTGGGCCGGGCCGGGCGTGCCGCTGAAGGCCATCAAGTGGATGTTCCAGCAGCACAGCCCGCTGGTCATCCGCCCGCGGCTGGACCCGGCGCAATGGTCCTGGCTGCTGAAGATGCTGAAGAACTGCACCGAGGCCGCCTACCAGACCAACAAGTCGCGCATGGTGCGCGTCTCCGACTACAGCCGCATGGCGCTGGCCGATCTGCGCGCGGAAACCGGCATCGCATATGACCAGCGCGAGCGCGGCACGCTCCAGATCTTCCGCACGCAGCAGCAGCTTGACCATGTGGGCGATGACCTGCGCGTGCTGAAGCAATACGGCGTGCCCTTCGAGGTGCTGGACGCCGCCGGCTGCGTGGCGCGGGAGCCCGCCCTGGCGCGCGTGCAGCAGAAATTCGTGGGCGGCCTCTATCTGCCGCAGGACGAGACGGGGGATGCCCATCTCTTCACCCAGCGCCTGGCGAAGATCTGCGAGGGGCTGGGCGTCACCTTCCGCTACGGCACCAGCATCGACCGCATCCTGGTCGAGGGTGGCGACATCAGCGGGGTGCAGACCGGCGCCGGGCTGCTGAAGGCGGATCGCTACCTGCTCGCCCTCGGCAGCTATTCGCCGCAACTGCTGGCGCCGCTCGGCCTGTCCATCCCGGTCTATCCCGTGAAGGGCTATTCGCTGACCATGCCGGTGCTGGATGACGCCGCCGCCCCGGCCTCCACCGTGATGGACGAGACCTACAAGATCGCCATCACCCGCCTCGGGGACCGCATCCGCGTTGGCGGCACGGCGGAAATCGCCGGCTATGACCTGACGCTGCACGAGGAACGCCGCCGCACCCTGCTGCATTCGGTGCTCGATCTCTATCCGCAGGGCGGCGATGCGGAGAAGGCGCTGTTCTGGTGCGGCCTGCGGCCGATGACGCCGGATGGCACGCCCATCATCGGCGGCACGAAATATCCCAGCCTGTTCCTCAACACCGGGCATGGGACGCTGGGCTGGACCATGTCCTGCGGCAGCGGGCGGCTGGCGGCGGATCTCGTCGCCGGGAACCGGCCGAATATCGAATATGCCGATCTGGCGATGGCGCGCTACGCGGCCTGAGAAAGCTCGGCGCCAGAAAGCTCTGCGCCAGAAAGCTCTGCGCCTGTTGATGAGAGGGGCTTTGCCCCTCTCATACTCTCCCCACCAAAGGCCTGAGGCCTTTGGAAACCCATCGGTGAGTGCCGCCTGATGGCGGGGGCCCCGCTCAGGCGCCGACGATCACCGCGCCGCCGAAGGTCTTCTCCACGAAGTCCTTCACCGCCGGCTCGGCATAGGCGCGGGCCAGCTTCTGCGCCCATGGGCGCGCCTCATCGCCGCGGCGGGTGACCACGAGGCAGGTATAGACGCTGTCCGCCCCCTCGACGGCCAGGCCTTCCTTCAGCGGGTTCAGCCCCGCCGGCACGGCGTAGTTGCCGGTGATGGCGGCGGCATCCACATCCGCCAGGCTGCGGGCGATGGAGGCGGCCTCCAGCTCGACGATGCGGATGCGCTTCGGGTTCTCGGTGATGTCGGCCACCGTGGCGCGGTAATCGGCGCCCGGCTTCAGCCCGATCACCCCGCCCTTGGCCAGCAGCAGCAGCGCGCGGCCGCCATTGGTCGGGTCGTTCGGGATGGCGACGCGCGCGCCGCCCGGCAGGTCGGCCAGCTTCGTGACCTTCTTGCTGAACACGCCCATCACCGTCAGCACCGTCTTGCCGACGGGCACGAAGTCATAGCCGCGCTGCTGCTTCTGCGCCTCCAGGAAGGGCAGGTGCTGGTAGGTGTTGACGTCGATCTCGCCCGCCGCCAGCGCCGCGTTGGGCTGGATGAAGTCGGAGAATTCCGTGATCTTCACGGCGAAATTCTCGCGCGCCAGGATGTCGCGCACGACTTCCAGCACCTGCCCGTGCACGCCGGCGGTGACGCCGACGCGCAGCGGGCGCGCCGCCGTGCCGATCTCCGCCGCGCCCTGGGCCAGGGCGGGGGTGCGCAGGACAGCCGGCAGCAGCAGCGCGCCACCGGCCAGGATCAGGGAGCGTCGGTTCAGCATCTCTCGGGGTTCTCCGGTCAGGAAGCGGGGGGGCGGAAAGGGGGCGGTCAGAAAGCGGGGACGACCGAGCCCTGGAAGGTCTCGGCGACGAACTTCTTCACCTCGTCATTCTGGTAGGCGGTGACGAGGCGCTTCACCCAGGGCGCGTCCCGGTTGTCGCGGTGGACGGCGATGAGGTTGGCATAGGGGCTGTCGGCGCTCTCGATGGCGATGGAATCGCGCACCGGGTTCAGCCCCGCCGGGATGGCGTAGTTGGTGTTGATGGCGGCGGCGTCCACCTCGTCCAGCGCGCGCGGGATCTGCGCCGCCTCCAGCTCGATGATGCGCAGGCGCTTCGGGTTCTCCAGCACATCGGCCACGGTGGCGCGGAAATCCGCGCCCGGCGTCAGTTTGAAGGCGCCATGGGCGGCGAGCAGGGCCAGGGCGCGGCCGCCATTGGTCGGGTCGTTCGGGATGGCGACGCGCGCGCCATTGGCCAGCTCGCCGAGGGACTTCACCTTGCGCGAATAGACGCCCATCGGGAAGACCAGCGTCTTGCCGACGGCGACCAGCGGCAGGTTGCGGTCCTTCACCGCCTGGTCGAGGAAGGGCTGGTGCTGGTAGCAGTTGGCATCCAGGTCCTTCGCCGCCAGCGCCGCGTTGGGCGTGATGTAGTCGGTGAAGGGGACGATGCGCAGCACGAGGCCGTCGCGCGCCGCGATCTCCTGCACCTTCTCCAGCACCTGGGAATGCGGGCCGGCGGTGGCGCCGATCTTCAGCGGGCGGGCGGCGCTGCCAATCGCGTCCTGCGCCCGGGCGGGCAGGCTGGCGAGGGCGGGCAGGGCGAGCGCGCTGCCCAGCACGGCGCGGCGGGTGATGCTCATGGGGCGTTTTCCTTCGTTGTTGTGTCGCACTGAAAAAGTCAGCGGCGGCGGGCGCGGCGGACCAGCCAGTCCCCCAGCGACTGCAGCCCCTGCACGAAGAGGATCAGCACGGCGACGACGCTGGCCATCACCTCCGGCATGAAGCGCTGGTAGCCGAAGCGGATGCCGAGATCGCCGAGGCCGCCGCCGCCCACCGCCCCCGCCATGGCCGAATAGCCGACGAGGCTGACGAGGGTGACGGTGATGGCGGCGACGAGGCCGGGCATGGCCTCCGGCACCAGCACCTTGCCCAGGATCTGCAGCCGGGTGGCGCCCATGGCGCGGGCGGCCTCGACCACGCCGCGGTCCACCTCGCGGAAGGCGGTCTCGAAGAGGCGGGCGATGAAGGCGGTGGCGGCCAGGGCCAGCGGCACGATGGCCGCCCCCGTGCCGATGGAGGTGCCGGCGACGAGGCGGGTGAAGGGCACGATCGCCACCATCAGGATGATGAAGGGCGTCGAGCGCACGGCGTTGATCAGCAGGCCGATGGGGCGGTTGACCCAGCCATTGGGCGCCAGCCCGCCCGGCCCGGTGGCGTAGAGCAGCAGCGCCAGCGGCAGGCCGAAGACCACGGCGATGGCGGCGGCGGCGCCCACCATCAGCAGCGTCTCGATGCCGGCCTCGATGAAAAGCTGTTCCAGCATCGGGGAAAGCCAGGGGATCATGGTCAGGCCGCCTCTGCCCGGTGGGTGATCTCCGCCTCGTCCACCGGCGTGACGCCGAGGCCGAGTTCCGTGAACCAGGCGAGCGCCGCCGCCACGGCCTCCGGCGCGCCATAGGCGGCGAGCGCCATCAGGCCGAAGGGCTCGCCGGCGATTTCGTCGATGCGGCCGGAGATGATGTTGAGGTCGATGCCGAAGCGCCGCGACGCCTCGGAGATGACGGAGCGCGTGCTGGCCGGCCCGGCGAAGAGCACCTGGAGCAGCCGCCGCTCCTCCCCCGCGCGCGGCGCCGGCAGGCGCGCCACCGTGCCGGGGGGGATGGAGTGGCCGATGGTGTCAGCGATGAAGCGCCGCGTCGTCGCATGCGCCGGGCGGGTGAAGACGTCGAAGACGCGGCCCGTCTCGATCACCTGGCCGCGCTCCATCACCGCCACGCGGTCGCAGATTTCCTTCACCACTGCCATCTCATGGGTGATGAGCAGCACGGTGAGGTCGAGCTGGTCGCGCAGCCGCTTCACCAGGGCGAGGATTTCCTGCGTCGTCTCGGGGTCGAGGGCGCTGGTGGCCTCGTCGCAGAGCAGGATGCGCGGGCGCGGGGCGAGGGCGCGGGCGATGCCCACGCGCTGCTTCTGCCCGCCCGAGAGCTGGGCCGGGTAGGCCCCGGCCTTCTCCGCCAGCCCGACCAGGGCCAGGGCCTCAGCCACGCGCGCGGCGCGCTCGGCCCGCGGCACCCCGGCGATTTCCAGCGGGAAGGCCACATTCTCCGCCACGGTGCGGGAAGTGAGCAGGTTGAAATGCTGGAACACCATGCCGATGCGCCGGCGCCGCTCGCGCAGCGCGGCGTCGTCCAGCCCCAGCAGGTCCTCGCCCAGGATGCGGACGGCGCCGGAATCCGGGCGCTCCAGCAGGTTCACGCAGCGGATGAGCGTGGATTTCCCGGCGCCCGAGCGGCCGACGATGCCGAAGATCTCGCCCTCCGCCACCTCCAGCGACACGCCGTCCAGCGCCCGCACCAGGGCGCCGCCGGCGCCGGCGAAATGGCGCTTGAGGTCATACAGCCGGATGGCGGCATCATTCGGCGCGGGGGGGGCTCCCGGCGCGGCATCGGCAACAGGCATGGCAATTCCAACAGAATCAGGAAGCGGACGCGCCCCCGCCCTGGTGATGTGGCGGAACAGACGGCGGGGGGGGGAGTTTAGCGGCGGGGCATGCGACAGGTCATGGGCACCTCGGGGGCTCTCCAACAACGGTCGGATGGTCCACGAAGCGACCGGCGGCGGGGGAGGGGTCCTTCCCGCGCCGCAGCCCGGCTTCCTGGCGCTTTAGCACTTGGTGTCGCGGCGCAAGCTGCATCCGTCAAATCCCCGCGGGAAGGTATAGTCCCCTTCCGTGGCGGAGAATGGGGAAACCACGCTGGAGACGCAAGCGCGAAGCATGAGAATTTTTCCATGCGATATACGCATGGCTCTTCCCCAGCGACACGGCTCGCGTGCAATCGGTCCCGAAACCCGGTAGAAGCCCCCCGCTTGCGGGCCGGCGTGTGATGGGATGCGCCAGGCCTTCTCCCAGGCCCTCCCCCTTTGCACATCCCTTGTGCGCGGGGGGCGCGCTCCACCTGATAGTGGCGGATTTTTCAGACACATGCCTTTCCCCGCGATGCCCGAAGCGCTGCTGCGCGCCCTGACCGAGCGCGGCTATGCCGAGCCCACCGCCGTCCAGGCGGCGGTGCTGGAAGCCGAGACGGAAGGGCGGGACCTCCTGGTCTCCGCGCAGACAGGCTCCGGCAAGACGGTGGCCTTCGGCCTCGCCCTGGCGCCCGGCCTGATGGGCGAGACCGAGCGCCTGCCTGCCCCCGGCGCGCCGCTCGCCCTGGTGGTGGCGCCGACGCGCGAGCTGGCGCTCCAGGTGCGCGCCGAACTCTCCTGGCTCTATGCCTCCGCCGGCGGGCGGGTGGTCAGCTGCGTCGGCGGCATGGACCCGATGGCGGAGCGCCGCGCCCTGGCGCAGGGCGCGCATATCGTCGTGGGCACCCCCGGCCGCCTCTGCGACCATCTCAACCGTGGCAATCTCCGCCCCGAGGCGCTGCGCACCGTGGTGCTGGACGAGGCGGACGAGATGCTCGACCTCGGCTTCCGCGAGGAGCTGGAGATGATCCTCGGCGCCGCGCCGGAGGATCGCCGCACGCTGCTCTTCTCCGCCACCGTCTCGCCGGAGATCGAGCGGCTGGCCGGCAGCTTCCAGACGGATGCGCTGCGCCTCTCGGTGAAGGCCGAGGGCGGGCAGCACCGGGACATCGCCTACAAGGCCGTGCTGGTGGCGCCGCAGGATGCGGAGCGCGCGGTGGTCAACCTGCTGCGCCTCTCGGACAGCCCGCGCGCCATCGTCTTCTGCTCCACCCGCGCCTCGGTGACGCGGCTGCAATCCAACTTGGCCGAGCGCGGCTTCTCCGCCGTGGCGCTGTCAGGCGAGCTGTCGCAGGCCGAGCGGTCCCGCGCGCTGCAGGCGCTGCGCGATGGCCGGGCGCAGGTCTGCGTCGCCACCGACGTGGCGGCGCGCGGCATCGACCTGCCGGATCTCGGCCTCGTCATCCATGCCGAGCTGCCGAAGGAGCCGGAGACGATGCTGCACCGCTCCGGCCGCACCGGCCGGGCGGGGCGCAAGGGCATTTCCGTGCTGATCGTGCCGCCCAACCGCCGCCGCACCGCCGAGCGGCTGCTGATGGCCGCGCGGGTGCAGGCCGAATGGGGCCCGGCCCCGGCCGCCGAGGCGATCCGCGAGAAGGATGCGGAGCGGCTCTCCACCCAGGCCCTGGCCCTGCTGGCCGATGAGCCGGCGGCGGAGGATCTGTCCGTGGCCGAGGCGCTGCTGGCGGCGGGGGCGGACCCCAAGGCGCTGGCCGCCGCGCTGGTGAAGGTGCTGCGCGCGCCCCTGCCGGCGCCGGAGGAACTGACCCCGGCCGAGGATGCCGCCCGCCGCCCGCCGCGCGAGCCGCGGGCCCCGGGGGCGGAGGGCATCTGGTTCCGCATGAATGTTGGCCGCGATGGCCGGGCGGATCCGCGCTGGGTGCTGCCCTTCCTGTGCCGCCGTGGCGATGTGCAGCGCAGCGAGATCGGCCGCATCCGCATCCTGGGCCGTGAGACGCAGTTCGAGGTGTCGCCGGCCGTGGCGAATCATTTTGCCAGTGCCATCCGCCGCCCGGATGCGGAGGAGCCGCATATCCGCCTGGAGCCGCTGGCGGGTGGTGTGGCCCCCGCTCCGCGCCCGCCGCGCCCTTACTATGGCGACCGCCCGCGCCGCGCCGAGTCCCGCCGCTGATTCGCGTGCCTGCCGCGTCCCGCCGGGGTTTCCGGGCGGGACGCGGCGAAGAAAAGTTTTTTGGTTCTTTTTTTTCAAAAAAGAACACTCTCCTTCCCGTGATGGATCGTCTCATTCATCGAGACTATTCCCATTCTTTTTCTCCTCCCCGCTGACACACCGCTGACGCCCTTCAACATGCCGTGCGGCGTGTCTCATGGCCCTGCATCCTGTCGCCCCTGCTGGTAAGGCTTGTGCCCGAGGTGGCCCCGAGAGGGCGCCGGGCTGTTTCGGGTTGGGCCATTTCGGGTTGGGTGCCGCTGTCTTGCCGGCGCCGGGAGCATTTGGATGCCGTGGGAGGCACACCCCGCCTCTATACTGGTGGAGGATGATATCGGCCTGGACCGGTTGTCCCTCGCCATGCCCCTGCTGGGGGCGACGGGTTGGATGGACGGGCTGGGCCGGCTGGTGAATCCACCGCCGCCGGGCCAGGAGGCCGGTGCGGCGCTCCAGGACACGCTGCGGGACCTTTTCGCGCCGCTGGGCTTCGGCCTGCGCCGCCTGGCGCCGCAGCCCTGGGAGGATGGCGTCTCGCCCGCCCTGCTGGGCACGCGGGAGGGCGGGCGGCCCACCTGCATCCTGCATTTCCCGCTCGACCCGCCGCCGCAGGCCGAGCCTGAGTCTCCGCCCCCCACCACGCCCCAGCGCCTGACGCGCCAGGGCCACCGCCTGTCCGGCCCGGGGCTGCTGGCGGTGAAGGGGGCCATCGCCGCCGCCTGGGCGGCGCTGCGCGTGGCCGATGCGGTGGGGCTGCCGCTGCGCTATGCGCCTGTCCTGCTGTTCACCGCCGATGCCGCCGGGCTGCGCCGCGCCGCCCTCCAGGGAGAACTGGCGGGGCACCTGATCAGCTTCGGCGGGGTGGCCGGCCCGCGCCGCTGGGCCGGCAGCCTGGGCGAGATGGAAATGGAGATCCGCATCGTGGCGCCGCCGGGCCTCAGCCCCGCTGCCGCCGCCCTGCCGGTGCTGGACGCGCTGATGACGCTGCGCGGCGAGATTGCCCTGCGCCCCGCCGCGCTGCCCGGCGCCAGCGGCGCGGCGGTGCGGCCGCGCCTGTCCGTGCTGTCGGTGCGCGCCGTGCAGGATGCCGCCGGGGAGGCGGCCTGCCTGCTGCGCGTGCTGCGCCGTTTCGGCCCGCAGGAGGGCGAGGTGGCGGTGGAGCAGGAATTGCGCGCGGTGGTGCTGGCCGCCGGGGCCGCGGCGCCGCGTGGCTGTGCCATCAGCCTCAGCCGGGGGCCGCTGCTGCCGCCGGTGGTGCCGGAGGCGGAGGGGCCGCAGGCCCGCCGCTGGGAGGATGCGCTGCGCTGGGGCTTCGGCTTCGGGGCGGAGCCGTTCCGCTGCTATGCCAGCGCGCAGGCTTCGGCCCTGGGCTTTGCCCAGCAGGCCGGGGTGCAGGAAATCCTCCAGGCCGGGCTGTGCCAGCCGGGCGGGGAGGAGGCGCGCCCCTGGATCGAGATCGAGGCGGTGGAGGCCCTGGCGCGCAGCCTGCTGGCCCATATGGCCGAGGGGCCGGGCCTGCCCGTCTGAGGAGGGCCGCCCGAGGGGAGAGCCGGGGGGAAGAGCCGGGGGGAAGAAGCCGGCGGGCGGGGAAAGCCGCCTAGCCCGGCTGCCCCACGGCGAGCCGCCCGGCGAGGCGCGCATAGCGGTCCCGGCTGGCCGTCAGGTGGCGGCGCATGGCGGCGCGGGCATTGGTGGCATGGCCGCTGGCGATGGCGGCGGCGATCC
The DNA here is from genome assembly GCF_024437745.1 of Roseomonas sp. GC11. Taxonomy (GTDB): domain Bacteria; phylum Pseudomonadota; class Alphaproteobacteria; order Acetobacterales; family Acetobacteraceae; genus Pseudoroseomonas. The sequence goes on from NZ_JANFNY010000071.1 coordinate 26,865, forward strand.
GCGCATGCTCCTCCTGCACCCGCTCCAGATAGCCGGTGCGGTCCTCCACCTCCTCCAGATAGGGGCGGATCGTCTGGCGCGGGATCAGCATCGGCCCGAGGAATTCCAGGAAGCGCGGGAAGAAGCCATTGCCCGTGGCGGCGAAGATGGCGCGGTGGAATTCGAGATCCTGCTGCACCGCGCTGTCGCCGGCCTGGACCGCCTTCTCGAAGGCGGCGGCGGCGGCGTGGATGCGCTCCAGCGCCGCCTCGTCCCGCCGCTCGGCGGCGAGGCCGGCGGCCTCCGTCTCGATGGCGATGCGCAGCTCGATCACCTGCAGCACATCCTGCAGCGATCGCATCTCCGCCGGGTCGATGCGGATCTGCCCGCGCGCCGTGGGGTCGGCCACGAAGGCGCCGACGCCCTGGCGGGTGATGACCAGCCCTTCCGCCCGCAGCGCCGCCACGGCCTCACGCACCACGGTGCGGGAGACGCCGGCCTGGCGCATCAGCGCCTGCTCGGTGGGCAGGCGGTCGCCGGGGCGCAGCCGGCCGGCGCGGATCTCGGCCGCCAGGCGGCGCACCAGCTCCGCCGTCAGATTGGCGGGCGGGGCGAGCGGCGCAAGCTCGATCCCGGGCGCGGGGCCTGACTCGCTGCGTCCGTCCATGGGCTTTTGTCTCTCCTGCCGGGCGGGAGCTGCCCGCTTCGTCAGATTATCATATGAGGGGGCGAAGGGCGAGCATGACGGGGGGGGGGGGGGCGCCCCCCCCCCCCCCCCCCCCCGGGGGGGAGGGGCCGCCCCAATTTCCCAGGGGGTCCCCCCCTTCACGGGGGGGCGGGG
>NZ_JANFNY010000072.1:0-1701 GCF_024437745.1 Roseomonas sp. GC11
CCGCCGCGCCGCGCCGCGCCCCCGCGCCGCCGCCCCCGCCAGTGCCCCCGCCGGTGCCCAGCCAGTTCGAACTGCCGCCGCTGGACCTGCTGACGCCCCCGCCCGCCCGCCGCGCCAGCGGCCCCACGGAAGAGGCGCTGCAGAACAATGCCCGCCTGCTGGAATCCGTGCTGGAGGATTACGGCGTGCGCGGCCGCATCGTGGAGATCCGCCCCGGCCCGGTGGTGACGCTCTATGAGCTGGAGCCGGCGCCGGGCACGAAATCCGCCCGCGTCATCGGCCTCGCCGACGATATCGCCCGCAGCATGAGCGTGATGGCGGTGCGCATCGCCACCGTGCCGGGGCGCAACGTCATCGGCATCGAGCTGCCGAACAACAAGCGCGAGATGGTCTATTTCAGCGAGCTGCTGATCACCGACGAGTGGAGCCGCCAGAGCGGCAAGCTGCCCCTGGTGCTCGGCAAGGATATCGGCGGCGCGCCGGTCATCGCCGACCTCGCCCGCATGCCGCACCTGCTGATCGCCGGCACCACCGGCTCGGGCAAGTCCGTCGGCATCAACACGATGATCCTCTCGCTGCTCTACCGGTTCACGCCGGATGAGTGCCGCTTCATCATGATCGACCCGAAGATGCTGGAACTCTCGGTCTATGACCGCATCCCGCATCTGCTCGCCCCCGTCGTCACCGAGCCGCCCAAGGCGATCGGCGCGCTGAAATGGACGGTGCGCGAGATGGAGCGCCGCTACCGCGCCATGTCGCAGCTCGGCGTCCGCAACATCGGCGGCTATAACGAGAAGGTCCAGGCCGCCCTCGCCCGTGGCGAGGTGCTGACGCGCCGCGTGCAGACCGGCTTCGACCCCGATACCGGCAAGCCCGTCTTCGAGGACCAGCCGCTGGCCCTCGCGCCGCTGCCGATGATCGTCGTCGTCATCGACGAAATGGCGGACCTCATGCTGGTCGCCGGCAAGGAGATCGAGGCCGCCGTGCAGCGCCTCGCCCAGATGGCGCGCGCTGCCGGCATCCACGTCATCATGGCGACGCAGCGCCCCTCGGTGGACGTCATCACCGGCACCATCAAGGCCAATTTCCCGACGCGCATCTCCTTCCAGGTGACGAGCAAGATCGACAGCCGCACCATCCTCGGCGAAATGGGCGCCGAGCAGCTTCTCGGCCAGGGCGACATGCTCCACATGGCCGGCGGCGGCCGCGTCAGCCGCGTGCATGGCCCCTTCGTCTCCGACCAGGAGGTGGAGCGCGTGGTGGACTGGCTGCGCGAGCAGGGCGAGCCCGCCTATATCGAGGAAGTCACCGAAGGCGACGAGGAAGGCAGCGGCGATAACGGCATGTCCGGCATCGCCGGCGCCTCGGATGGCGAGAAGGGCCTCTTCGACCAGGCCGTGGCGCTGGTGACGCGCGAGGGCAAGGCCAGCACCAGCTTCATCCAGCGCCACCTCTCGATCGGCTACAACCGCGCGGCCAAGCTGATCGAGCAGATGGAAAAGGAAGGTATCGTCGGCCCGGCCAACCATGTCGGCAAACGCGAAGTCCTCGCCCGCCACACCGACGAATAGTTTTCTTTCAGGCTGCCGCCGTCGCAGCTGAAAAAAAGCTGCCGTCGGGTGGGGAAGCGGGCCGCGAGGCTGGGCCGGAGAGCGTGTTGAACATGCAGCGATCCCGTCCCGGCCATGACCGGCAGCTGAA
>NZ_JANFNY010000072.1:1800-27426 GCF_024437745.1 Roseomonas sp. GC11
CCGCGAGGCTGGGCCGGAGAGCGTGTTGAACATGCAGCGATCCCGTCCCGGCCATGACCGGCAGCTGAAAAAAAGCCGCCGTCTGGTGGAGAAGCGGGCCGCGAGGCTGGGCCGGAGAGCGTGTTGAACATGCAGCGATCCCGTTCCGGCCATGACCGGCAGCTGAAAAAAAGCCGTCGTCGGGTGGAGAAGCGGGCCGCGCGGCTGGGCCGGAGAGCGTGTTGAACATGCAGCGATCCCGTCCCGGCCATGACCGGCAGCTGAAAAAAAAGCCGCCGTCGGGTGGAGAAGCGGGCCGCGAGGCTGGGCCTGAGAGAGTGTTGAACATGCAGCGATCCCGTCCCGGCCATGACCGGCAGCTGAAAAAAAGCCGCCGTCGGGTGGAGAAGCGGGCCGCGAGGCTGGGCCGGAGAGCGTGTTGAACATGCAGCGATCCCGTCCCGGCCATGACCGGCAGCTGAAAAAAAAGATCCGGCGCCTGTCGCCGGAGGATGCCTCCCTGTTCCGCGCGCTGCGCCTGGAGGCTCTCCTGGCGCATCCTGAGGCTTATGGCGCCAGCCATGAGGAGGAGGCCGCGCAGCCGGACTCCTGGTTCGCGGACAGGCTGCGCAACGGCGTGGTGCTCGCCGGCTGGCGCGGCGAGCCGGAGGATGCGCCAAAGGGGGAGCCGGAGGGCATCATGGGCCTTGCTTTCCCAGGCTCGGTGAAGACGCGGCACAAGGGGCTGCTGTGGGGCGTCTATCTGCGCCCGGCGGCGCGCGGCACGGGGCTGGCGCGGGCGCTGCTGGAGGCGGTGATCGCCGAGGCACGCGGGCGGGTGGAGGAAATCCGCCTCTCCGTCGTGGTCGGCAATGAGGCGGCGCGGCGGCTCTATGAGCAGGCCGGCTTCACCGCCTGGGCCACCGAGCCGTGCGCGCTGAAGATCGGCGGCACCTGTTACGACGAGACGCTGATGCGCCTGCCGCTCGGCTCCGGCTGAGGCGCGGCTTCCTCCGGCGTGCGGGCCAGCCCGGCGCGGCGCAGCGCGGCGGAGAGGCCAGGATGCGCCGTGGCCACGGCGAAGGGAATGGCCAGCAGCAGCGGCCCCAGGAAGGGCAGCCCCCAGAGCCACGCCGTGCCGCCCGCCGCGAGCAGCGCCGCCATCCCCGCCGCGCCCAGCAGCGTCTGCGGCCAGAGCAGGCGCGCGGCACCCCCCCAGGCGACACCGCGCGCGGCGCGGTTCTGTGGGGCCCAGCCGCTCCGCCGCCCCAGCGCCAGCCCGGCCAGCACGCGGCTCTTATGGGCAAGGCTCACCGGGTCCAGCAGCGTGGTGAAGAGGATTTCCGCCGCCGCCCCGCGCAGCACCGCGCCACGCCCGCCATAGGGCGCGGCCAGGGCGGGGCGCAGCAGCAATTCGGCATAGCCCAGCAGCTTCGGCGCGTGGATGGCCAGCCACCCGGCCAGCAGCAGCGCCGCCAGGGCGCCCGGCGGCGTGGCCGCGCCGCCACCGGTGGCGGCGTTCATCACCCCGCCCAGCAGCAGCACCAGCCAGAGCGGCGCCGAGAGGAACAGCAGGATGGCCTGCACCAGTTGCCACCGCCCCATCGGCGTCAGCCCCGGCAGGCGCAGCAGGGCGAAGTATTGCATGTTCCCCGCGCCCCAGCGGGCATCGCGCGCCAGGAAGTCGGGCAGGGTGGGCGGGTTGCCCTCGGCGCTGCCCTCCTCCTCCGGCACGCAGCGCACGGCCCAGCCGGCGGCGTGCAGGCGCACCGCCTCCACCTGGTCATGGCTGAGGATCGCGCGGCCATCGGGCAGGCTCTCCAGCCGCGCATGGGCGCGGAAGGCGGCGACGCGGATCAGCGCGTTATGCCCCCAATAGGGGCCTTCCCCCTCCTGCCACCAGGCCTGCCCCGTGGCCCAGAGGCGCATCCCCGCCCGCATGCCGAACTGGAACAGGCGCGGAAAGGCGCTCTCCGCCGGGCGGCCGGCAATGAGCTGTTGCAGGATGGCCAGCCGCGGCTGCCCCTCCAGGGTGGCGACGAGGCGCAGCACGGCGCGCGCCGACATCTCGGAATCCGCATCCAGGCACAGGAAGAAATCGAACTCCTGCCCCGGGCCGTCGAGGAATTCCATGACGTTGCCGGCCTTGAAGCCGGTATTCTCCGCCCGGCGGCGGTGGCGGATGGCGATGGGCCGCCCGTCGCGCTGCGTGGCGAAGCTGGCGATGGCGGCGTCCTCCCGCGCCGCCAAAGCGGGGTCCTGTGTGTCGGAGAGCAGCCAGAGGGTGAAGCTCTGCCCGGCTCCAGCCTGCTCCAGCCCGTCCAGCAGCCGGGCGAGGGGGGGCAGCACGGCTTCCATCGCCTCGTTGCGCAGGCAGACGGCGATGGCGGTGCGCGTCCGGGGCGGGGCGGCTGGGGCGGGCTGCCAGCCGGGAACCACTGCGGCCACCGGGTCCCGCGCCCCCAGGCGCAGCGCCAGCCCGAGCAGCGCATTGCCCGCGCAGAGCGCCGTCCAGGGCAGGGTGCCCAGCCAGGCGAGGGCCATCACCACCTCCCACCCCGTCCAGCCACCCGGGGCCAGGACGCGCAGCATCAGCCCGGCCAGGGCCAATGCGATGAGGGTGCAGAACAGGGAAAAACCGAGGCGCCGCATCCAGGACTTCCGGCAGGATAGGAATGCGGCAGAGATGACGCTGAAAGAGAGAGAAGCAAGGGAAGGAAGAATGTTCTTTTTTGAAAAAAAGAACCAAAAAACTTTTTCAGTTGGCGTTCCGCCTATGGCCTGAGGCGGGACGCCAAACTGAAAGAAAGCTTCTTTTTCTTCAGGAAAAGAAGAATCGAGAATTAAGCTTCTTCCATGACGCCCAGCGCCTGCGCCGTGCGCAGCAGCCCGGCCCAGGTATCCGGTTGCAGAGGCACGCCCTGGGCCAGCCGCTCGGCGCGGGTGCGGGCTTCCGGCTCGCCGGGCAGCAGCACGGGGCGGGCGGGGTCGATGGGGCGGGCAGAGGCCACCCAGTCGGCATATTCGCGGGCGCTGCGCTGGAATTCCTCCGCCGTGCCGAAATGCGCCGGCGAGAGATAGAGCGAGAGCATGCCATTGGCGATGCGCCCGCGCTCCCCGCCCGGCCCGGCCCCGCCAGGACCAGCACAGCCGCCGCCGGTGAAGGCCCCGGCCAGAAGCTCGCACATCAGGGCGAGGCCCGAGCCCTTGTGGTCGCCAAAGGCGCGGATGGCGCCCGGCCCGTTGCCGGGGTTGCGCAGGCCGACGGGCGGATAGTCGCCATAGAGCATGTGCGGATCACCGGAGAGGGCGCCATCCGGCCCCACCAGCGCATCCGGCGGCAGCGGCTTGCCGCCATTGGAGGCGACGAGGACCTTGCCCTCCGCCACCAGCGACGTGGCGAAATCCAGCACCAGGGGCCGCCCCTCGATGGGCGCGCCGATGGCGATGGGCGCGGTGGAGAAACGCCGCTCCGCCCCGCCGAAAGGCGCCACGAGGGTGGAGCCGGCGACATTGACGATGTGCAGCGAGATCAGCCCGGCTTCCAGCGCCATCTCGGCATAATGGCCGATGCGGCCGACATGCCCGGCATGGCGCAGGGCGATCACGGCGGCGCCATGCGCCTGCGCGCGTTCGATGCCGAGGCGCGTGGCCTCGGCGGCGACATTCTGGCCGAAGCCGAATTCGGCATCGAGCAGCGCGAAGGCGCCGCCATCCATGACGATGCGCGGGCGGCGGCCGAAATGGACGAAGCCCTGCTTCAGCCAGTCCACATAGCGCGGCACGCGCGCCACGCCGTGGCTGTCATGCCCGGCGAGGTTGGCGCCCACCAGGTGTTGCGCGATGCCCGCCGCTTCCTCCGGCGCGCCCCCGGCGGCGATGAAGATATCGCGCACCAGGGCTTCCAGCTTCGGGGCGGGGACCAGCACGGCATCCATTCCTGGGCTTCCTCTTTGTCGTTGTTGGTGGAGGCAGCATGGACCCGTGCGGCGGGCGGCAAAAGGGCGCGGCGCGGTTTTTTGCCGCGCCGCGCGGGATCAAAGCGCCGCGATGGCGCGGGCGGCCTCGGCCTGGAACCGGTTATGCGTGGGCGTGACCACGATTTCGTTGATGCAGACACGCTCCGGCAGCTTCGCGACAAAGAGCACGGCCTGCGCGATATCCTCGGGTTGCAGCATCCGCGCGCGTTCCTCCGCCGGCGGCGGCGTGGGGCGCAGGTCGAGGATGGGCGTGGCGACCTCGCCCGGGCAGAGGCAGGTGGAGCGGATGTTGTGGATGCCGTTCTCGGCATTGAGCGAGGCGGAGAGGGCGATGAAGCCGCTTTTCGCCGCGATGTAGCCGGGGCCGGAGACAGGGGCGCCGCCCTTGCCGGCGATGGAGGCGATCTGCACGATCAGCCCGCCGCCCTGCGCCTTCATCCCCGGCAGCACCGCCAGGCTGGTGAGGAAGGGCGCCACCAGATTGGCCCCGACGAGGTGCCGCGCATCGGCGGCGCCGAGCTGGTGCCAGTGGCGGCGCGGCACATTGCTGCCGGCATTGTTGACCAGCAGCGTGACGGGGCCGAGCTCGGCCGCGATCCGCGCGAGGGCGGCGGCCACGGCGGCCTCGTCCGTCAGATCCGCCGGCACCACCAGCGCGCCGGCGGGGAGGAGGCGCGCCGTCTCCTCCAGCGCCGCCGCGCGGCGGCCGGAGAGGGCAAGCCGCCAGCCCGCCCCCGCCAGCGCCTGGGCGCAGGCCCGGCCGATGCCGGAGCCCGCGCCGGTGACCCAGGCGATGCCCCCGCTCACAACACCCGGCCGGATTGCGGCTCCAGCACATGCATGTGGTTGAGGTCCACCGCCATCGGCAGCGGCTGGCCCGGCGCCGCGGGGGCGGTGGGGTCGACGCGGCCGCAGATCTCGGCGCCCGCCATCTTGAAGTGGACCAGGGTTTCCATGCCCATCGGCTCGGTCACCTCCGGCGTCGCGAGCATCTGCGCGACATTCGGGCGCTCGAGATTCTTCGCCTCCGTCAGGTGCTCGGGGCGGATGCCGAAGAGGATTTCCTTGCCGGCGAGCGCGCTGTAGCGCGCGGTGCGCTCGGCCGGCACGGGCAGCACGATATCGCCGGGCAGGTGGACGCGCAGCGCGCCCGCGCCATTCTCCAGCCGCGCCGGGATGAAGTTCATCGCCGGGCTGCCGATGAAGCCGGCGACGAAGCGCGTCTTCGGGTTGTGGTAGAGTTCCTGCGGCGGGCCGACCTGCTCGATCACGCCGCCATGCATCACCACCACGCGGTCGGCCAGGGTCATGGCCTCCACCTGGTCATGCGTCACGTAGATCGTGGTGGTGCGCACCGTCTGGTGCACCTTCTTGATCTCGGTGCGCATCTGCACGCGCAGCTTGGCGTCCAGGTTGGACAGCGGCTCGTCGAACAGGAAGACCTTGGGGTCGCGCACGATGGCGCGGCCCATGGCGACGCGCTGGCGCTGGCCGCCGGAGAGCGCCTTGGGCTTGCGCTGGAGCAGCGGCGTGATGTCGAGGATGCGCGCCGCGTTCTCGACCCGGCGCTTGATCTCCTCCTTGGGGAATTTCCGCAGCATGAGCCCGAAGGCCATGTTGTCGAACACCGTCATGTGCGGATAGAGCGCGTAGTTCTGGAACACCATGGCGATGTCGCGGTCGCGCGGCGGCACGTCGTTGACGAGGCGGCCGCCGATGGAGATCTCGCCATCCGAGATCTCCTCCAGCCCGGCGATCATCCGCAGCGTCGTGGACTTGCCGCAGCCGGACGGGCCGACGAGCACGACGAACTCATGGTCGGCGATGTCGAGGTCGATGCCCTTCACCGCCTGGACGCCGCCTTCATAGGCCTTGACCACCTTGCGGAGCGTTACCTGCGCCATTCTTGTGTTTCTCCCCTCAGCCCTTGGTCGCGCCGGCGGTGAGGCCGGCGATGTAGTAGTCCATCAGGAAGGCATAGACGAGCAGCGGCGGCAAGGCCGCCATCAGCGCGCCGGCCATGATCTTGCCCCACTGGAACGTATCCGCCCGGATCAGGTCAGAGACGATGCCCACCGTCAGCACCATCTGGTCGGAGGAGACCAGGAAGGCGATCGGGTAGATGAAGGCCGCCCAGCTCACCGTGAAGGCGAAGATCATCGCCGCCAGGATGCCAGGCAGGGCCACGGGAATAAAAATCTTCCACAGCATCTGCAGGTGGCCCGCGCCGTCGATCAGCGCCGCCTCGTCCAGCTCCTTCGGGATGGAGGCGAAGTAGCCGATCATGATCCAGGTACAGAAAGGCACCGTCAGCGTCGGGAAGATCAGCACCATGGCCCACATGTTGTTGTAGAGGCCAAGGCTGCCGACGATCTGGAACATCGGGATGAAGAGCAGCGTCTCCGGCACCAGGTAGGTGAGGAAGACGCCGGTGGCGAGCGTCGCGCTGCCCCAGAACTTCATCCGCGCCAGGGCGAAGGCGGCGAGCGTCGAGACCACCATGCTGATCAGCACGGTGCAGGTGGTGACGATGATGGAGTTGCGGAAATGCAGCAGGTAGTTCCCCTGCGTCAGCAGCTCCCAGTAGTTCTGCAGCGTCGGCGCGCTGACCAGCCAGGGATTGCCGGAGAGGTCGGCGATCTCGGCCGAGCCCTTCAGGCTGGTGACCAGCATGTGGAACGGCGGCGTCATGAAGAAGACGACGAAGACGGCGAGCGCGACATAGGCGCCGATCATCGCCCAGCGGCGCTCGCGCCGCAGGCTGCCATGCTTCATCTCGGCGGGGACGAAGCCGCCGGCGGTGGTGGTGCTCATCACGCCATCTCCTTCGTGCGCTTGTTGACGCCGCGCAGCGTGAACACGGCGAAGACGGCGAGCAGCGGGAACATGAACAGGCTGACCGAGGCGCCGAGCGGGATATCGCCCGACTGGATGCCAACCTGGAAGGCATAGGTCGCGAAGACATGCGTGCTGTCCTGCGGCCCGCCATTGGTCAGGATGCGGACGATGTCGAAATTGGCGAAGGTGACGATCAGGCTGAACAGCACGGTGATGGAGATGATGTTGCGCATCATCGGGAAGGTGACGTGGCGCAGCTTCTGCCAGCCATTGGCGCCGTCGATCGAGGCGGCCTCGTAGAGCTGGTCCGGCACCGACTTCAGCGCCGCCAGATACATGATCATGAAGAAGGGCGAACCGTACCAGACATTGACCAGGATGACCGAGAAGCGCGCCCAGCCCGTGGCGCCGAGCCAGGGCACCGGGTCCGCGCCGATCCCCGCCAGCGCCCAGTTGAAGGCGGAATAGGAGGGGTCGAACAGCCACCACCAGGCGAGGGTCGAGATGGCCGGCGGGATCACCCAGGGCACCAGCAGCATGCCGCGCCATTTGCGCTGGCCCTTGGCCGGCAGCGCGTGCAGCACATGCGCCAGGATGAAGCCGATCAGCGCCTTCAGCAGCACGGCGGAGACGGCGAAGAGAACCGACTGGAACACCACGTCCCAGAAGGTCTCGCGCGAGAGCAGGAAAGTGAAGTTCTCGATGCCGATGAAGCGCGTCATGCGCCGGTTCAGCATCGAGAGGTAGATGGCGTAGAGGAAGGGATAGACCACCAGCCCCAGGATCAGCAGGATCAGCGGCAGGGTCAGCAGGAAGGCGATGGTGGAGTTGCGCCGTGCGATGCGCTGCAGGGCGCTGCGCGGCGCGGCCTCATGCGGCCTCGGTACGGCGGAGAGCGTGGCGTCGGACATGCCGGCCTCCCGTCAATGGATGGGGCGTCGCGGTGGGGGCGGGGGGCGTGCCTCCCCCCGCCCGGTGGCATGGCGGCTCTCAGCCGCGCTTGAAGCCTTCCAGCTCGCGCTCGGCCCAGGCGATGGTCCGGTCGATCGGCTCCTTGTTCTGCACCACGCGGGCGATCATCTTCGCCTGGATGCCCTGGTTGTACATCTGCACCGCGATCTCCGGCGGAGCCGGGTAGCAGGCGATGAACTGCTCCGCCTTCTGGTGCGGCTTGAGCGGGTAGTTGTAGAGCGTGCCCGGCGGCGGCCCTTCCTTCTCCCAGGTGTCGAAATCCGTCATGCTGGCGAAGGGCGGGATGTCGTAGCCATTGCTGGCGGCGACCATGGCGGCGGCCTGCTCGCGCTGGCTCAGATGCTCGATCAGCGCCTTGGCCGCGCTCTTGTTGCGGCTGAAGCTCCAGACGCCCCAGAAATAGGGCTGGTAGGGCGTGAAGCGCCCCTGCGCCCCGGCGGGGGCGGGGAAGCACCAGCACTGTTCCGCCACCTGCGGCGCGTCGCGCTTGGCCACCGCCCAGGCCGAGGGCGGGTTGAAGATCAGCGCCGACCGGCCCGAGATCAGCGCCCGGTTGTTCGAGGCATCGTCCCAGGAAAAGACATCGGCCGGCAGGAAGGCGAAGAGCCTCTGGCTGTATTCCAGCACGCGGCGGACATTGTCGCTCTTGGCGGTGATGTCGCCCTTGGCGTTCACCAGCTCGGCGCCGAAGCCGCGGAACAGGCTGCCGATCCAGTCGGTGGCGTCGGTGAACTGCCCGGCCGGCAGGCCGAAGGAGAAGCCCGCCTTGTGCGTGCCCTCCGCCGCCTTCAGGAAGGTGTCCCAGTTCCACTCCGCCGCCTTGCTGCCGGGGTTGGCATTGGCGGGGAACATCTCCTGCACGTCGATGCCGGCATGCTGCTTCAGCAGGTCGATGCGGCCGATCGCCGGCTTGTTCTGGCTGCCGGAGACGGCCGGCACCGCCATCCACTTGCCGCCGATCTGCGCCAGATATTTGGTGATGGGGTTGATCGCCCCGTACCGCTCCTGCAGCCGCGTCATCACGTCGTCCATCGGCTCCAGCAGCCGGGACTGGGCGTGGATCTCCCAGGTCGGGAAGGAGAGCAGGTCATGCCCCTGCTTCGCCTGGCTCTCCGCCGCGATGGTCAGCAGGTTCTTGTTGCCGACCGAGGTGATGAAATCGAGCTGGATCTCGACGCGGTTCTTCTGCCCCCACTCCATCACCAGCTTGCGCATGGCGTCATTGCCCGCGGGCACCCAGTGGTCCCACAGGCCGAGCGCCAGCTTCCCGCCGGACGTCTGGCCATGCACGTTCACCAGGGGGAGCGCGCTCGCCGCCACGCCGGCCGCGCCGGCACGCAGCAGCGTGCGCCGGGGAAACCCGTTGCCTTCCATTCCGTAACCTCCTCGCACGGGCGGCTTGATGCCGCCGGGCCTTTGCGGCCACTCGTTGCAAGGGAAGGTTAGGCATTGGCGCACCGGCTGCGCAATCCTTCATCGTATGAGCCGGGGGCACGGCGCATGGCCTTGCGGAGAATTCATCGCCCGCCCAGCTCCATCCCCCCGCACGCCTCCCCCCCCTGGCTTTCCCCCCCTGGCCAAGCGCGCTGATCCGGGCCAGCCTGCCGCGCCGGCCGCCATCCGGGGCCGGCACCGCTTGCCGGAGGTGCCCGCATGACCCTGCCCCTGCCCACCCATGCCGATGTCCTGGCCGCCGCCGAGCGGCTGCGCGGCCGCGTCATGCGCACCCCCATGCTGCGCCACCCGCTGCTCGACAGCCTCGCCGGCGGCACCGTGCTGGTGAAGCCCGAGCCGCTCCAGCGCACCGGCAGCTTCAAGTTCCGCGGCGCCACCAATGCCGTGCTCCAGCTCTCGCCGGCGCAGTGCGCGGCGGGCGTCGTCACCCATTCCTCGGGCAATCACGGCCAGGCCGTCGCCTGCGCCGCCGCCAGCGAGGGGGTGAAGGCCCTCATCGCCATGCCGAAGGACGCCCCCGCCATCAAGGTGGAGAGCACCCGCCGCTGGGGCGCGGAGATCACCTTCTTCGACCGCGCCACCACCGACCGCGACGCCCTGGCGCGCGAACTGGCCGGGCAGCGCGGCGCCACCATCCTGCCGCCCTTCGACCACCCGCACGTCATCGCCGGGCAGGGCACCCTGGCCCTGGAACTGGTGGAGGATGCCCGCGCCGCCGGCCTCGCCCTCGACGCCATGGCGGTCTGCACCGGCGGCGGCGGGCTGGTCGCCGGCTGCGCCCTGGCCATCGAGGGCGCCTCGCCCGGCACCGAGGTCTGGGCGGTGGAGCCGGAAGGCTGGGACGATACCGCCCTCTCCCTCGCCGCCGGCACCCGCATCGCCAATGACGGCAAGGGCGCCATGCTATGCGATGCCCTGCTCTCCCTGCGGCCGGGGGAGATCACCTTCGCCGTCAACCAGCCGCGCCTCGCGGGCGGGCTCGTCGTCACGCCGGAGGAGGTGTTCCGCGCCATGCGCTTCGCCTTCGAGGCGCTGAAGCTCGTCGTCGAGCCCGGCGGGGCGGTGGCCCTGGCCGCCGTGCTGGCGGGGAAGCTGCCCGCCCGCGGGCGCTGCATCGGCCTCGTGCTCAGCGGGGGGAATGTGGATCCGGCCACCTTCGGGCGGGCGCTGGCGGCGGCGTAAGGAAAGAAAGCAAGCGGTTCTTTTTTGGAAAAAAGAACCAAAAAACTTTTGGCGGTCAGGCGCGGCGCAGGAAGGCCCGGAAGGCCGCCAGCGTCGCATCGCTCACATGGTGCTCGATGCCCTCGGCATCGGTGCGCGCCACCTCGGGGGGGACGCCCAGCGCCAGCAGGACATCCACCACCACCCGGTGGCGCGCCCGCACCTCGGCCGCCAGCGCATGCCCCGCCTCGGTGAGGAAAATGCCCCGATAGGGCTTGGAATGCGCCAGCCCCTCCCGCTTCAGCCGGGCGATCGCCTTGATCGCCGTGGCATGCGAAACACCGAGGCGGCGCGCGATATCAGTCGGCCGCGCCTCGCCCTCGGAGGCCAGCAGGTCGCCGATCAGCTCGACATAGTCATGCAGCAGGGCATTGGCGCGGGCCGAGCGCGCCGAGGCATGGCGTGCCGCCTCGCGGGCCAGCGCCTTCTCTTCCGTCTCGTCCTGCTCCATGCCAGGAAGCTCCCGCCTCGCCCGCGCGGCTCTAGCAGCCAGGAAAGCCTTGCGCAAAACACCCCCGCAGCCTCATCCTGCGGGCATGACGGAAAGGTGACGCGCGGGCCTCAGGATGGTGCCGGCGTCATCAGGGGACCGGAGACCGCGCCCCTATGCCCTTCCTCCTCCTGCCACGGCGCCGCGCCTTTCTTGGCACCGCTCTCTCTGCCCTGGCCCTACCATTTCTGGCCCGCCCCGCCGCCGCGCAGGGCGAGGGCGCGCCGCTCCCCATCCTCGCCACCACCGCCATGCTGGGCGATCTCGCCGGCCGCATCGGCGGGCCGCGCATCCGGCTGGAGGTGCTGATGGGCGAGGGCGTGGACCCCCATCTCTACCGCCCCTCGCGCGAGGACATGGCCAGGCTCCCCCGCGCCAGCCTGGTGCTGGCCCATGGGCTGGGGCTGGAGGGCCGCATGGCCCCGGCGCTGGCCCGCCCCCTGCCCGTCGCCACCCTCTCGGAGGAGGTGCCGCCGGCCAACCTCCTCCCCGCCGAGGCCGGGCAGGACCCGCATCTCTGGATGGATCTCTCCCTCTGGTCCCTGGTGGCGGCGCGCATCGCCACCCGGCTGAAGGCGCTGGACCCGGCCGGCGCGCCGCTCTTCGAGGCCAACCTGTCCGACCTCCAGGAAGAACTCCGCTCGCTCGATGCCTGGGCCATCCGCACCATCCCCACCATCCCCGAGCCCCGCCGCGTGCTGGTGACGGCGCATGGCGCCTTCGCCTATTTCGCCCGCCGCTACGGCATCGAGGCGCTCTCCCTCCAGGGCACCCACCCGGAGGCCGAGCCATCCCCCCGCCGCATCCGCGAGATGGCGGACATGCTGGCGGCCCGCGGCATCGGCACCGTCTTCCTGGAAAGCAGCCTGCCGGACCGCCCGCTCCGCGCGGTGATCGAGGCCGCGGCGGCGCGCGGCCACCGCGTGGTCATCGGCGGCGAACTCTACACCGACGCCATGGGCGGCTCCGGCACCTATGAAGGCAGCTACCCCGGCATGATGGACCACAACCTGGCCACCATCACCCGCGCCCTGGGCGGAGAGGCGCCGGAACGCGGCTTCGCCGGGAGGCTGGCGCGGGTGTCCTGAAAGCGGGGAGGTTCTTCCTGGCGGCGCCCCGCGCATGGCCTGCGGCGGGGCGCCAAACCGGAAAAGTCTTTTTGCTTCTTTTTCTTCAGAAAAAGAAGAATCTTCCCCTTTCCCTTCTCCCTTCCCCTTACGCCGCGCGCTTTGCCCGGCGCTGCTGGCGCAGCACATCCTCGATCCAGCCATCCAGGCGCTCGGTCTCGGCCTCGGCCTCCTCGCGGTCCAGATAGGCGGCGGGGAAGCGCAGGGCGAGCCAGCGCCAGGCGACGAGGCGCTTATGCACCTTCTCGGCGCGCTGGAGTTCCTCGCCGGTGGCGCGTTCCGGTGCGGGCAGGCGGCCGGCCAGGGGCGGGCGCACGGGGCGGCCGCCGCCATGCTCCACCGCCCAGCGCGCGAGGCGGGTGATGCCATTGTCCCGTTCATCCACCGGGCACATGGCATAGGTCCAGCGGTCGAGCAGGGAGAGCCCGGCCACGCCATCGACGGCGGAGGCAATGGCCATCTGCTGCGTCAGGTCGGCCAGCCGGTAATTCGGGTCGTCCTTGCGCAGCACGGCGCGCTTGATGCGCGCGAGCACGCCGAAGAGGCTGTCCGAGCCGATCTCGGTGGCGACGGCGGCGATGATGTCGGCATCCGGCTGCACCTGCGGGCGGAGTTCCTCCGGCGGCGCGTGCGGCGCCTCCAGCATGGCCTGCACGAAATTCGGGTCCCCCGCGCCGGCCAGCACGGCGACGACGCCGCCCTCATGGTGGCCATAGCGCCCGGCGCGGCCGCCGATCTGCTTGACCTCCTGGCTGGTCAGCTCGCGCCGCTCCTCGCCATCGAATTTCCGCAGGGTGGAGAAGACGACGCGGCGGATGGGCAGGTTCAGCCCCATGCCGATGGCATCGGTGGCGACGATGATATCCGCCTCGCCATTGCGGAAGCGCGCGGCCTCGGCGCGGCGCACCTCGGGGGAGAGGGCGCCATAGACCACCGCCACCTTGCGCCCGCGCGCCACCAGCGCCTCGCGCAGGTCCATCACGTCGCGGCGGGAGAAGGCCACCAGCGCATCGCCGGCGCGCAGCTCGCCCATCGCCACCGGCTTCATCGAGGCGTGCAGCGGGCCCTTGCGCTGGAGCGAGATCTCCTCGACCTCATCGCCGCAGAGGGCGGCGATGCGCTTGACCATCGGCACGCATTCCGGCGCGCCGAGGACGAAGACCTCCCGCGCCGGCACGCCCATCAGCGCGGCGGTCCAGGCGGCGCCGCGGTCGCGGTCGTGCAGCAGCTGCGCCTCGTCGATCACGGCGACATCGACGGGGGTGTGGAAGGGGCACATCTCCACCGTGGCGGCGAGGTGGCGGCTGCCCGGGGCCAGGATGCGCTCCTCCCCGGTGGAGAGCGCGGCCTCGACGCCGCGCGTGGCCAGGGCCTCGCGGAATTCATGCGCCAGCAGGCGGAGCGGCGCGAGGGCCAGGCCGCTCTCGGCGCGGGCCAGGCGGTCGAGCGCGGTGTGGCTCTTGCCGCTGTTGGTCGGGCCGGTGACGATGATGAAGCGCCGCACCAGGGCGCGCGCGGTGGCGAAATGCCCGGCGTAGCGGTCCAGCGCGGCGGCGCGGGCCACGGCGGCATTGGCGGCCTTGCCGCCGCGCCCGGCCAGGGCCTCGGCGCGCTCCAGCTTCTGCGGCCGGTCGGCGCGGCCGGTGGAAGGGGAGGCATCGCGCTCCGCCGCCCGCCATTCGGGCAGGAAGCGGCGCAGCGCGGTGATCTCGGCCGGGTCGAACTGCCAGATCTCCCGCCCGCCGCGGCCGGGGATGCGGCGCGCCACCGGCAGCAGGCCGGAGCCGGCCCAGCGTAGCGCCTCGCGCTCCGAGCAGCGCAGCAGGGGGGGGATGCCCTCCAGCCCGATCAGGCTCTTTTCCCAGGCGCGCAGCCGGGCGACTTCCTCGCGCCGTTTCTCGCGCGCGGCCTTCTCGGCGGCGCGGATGTCCTGGCGGCGGCGCTCCTCCACATGCGCGGCGGCGCGGGCGAAGCGGTCCGTCTCCACCGGGTCGAGCCCATGGGCGCGGGCGACGGCCAGGGCGAGGGCGGCATGGCGCTCGGCCGAGAGGGGGGCGCCGGAGATATCGGCGATCTCGGCCTCCACCGCTTCCAGCGCGGCGCCGGGGCGGGGGGCAGCGTTGCGCAGCCGCGCCTCCACCGCCGCGTCCAGCGCGCGGCGGAGATCGGCCTCACTGGCCTCGGGGTCGGCGAGGCTGGCGGCGGCGGCCTCTGCCTCGCTGCGGCGGACCCAGACCTCGCCGGCGCGGTTGGCCATGGCCATGGCGGCGGAGGCCCAGCCCTTGCGCCGTACCTGGCACAGCGCCTCGGCCACCGCCGCGCGGTCCGCCGGCAGGCGGCGGGCGACGAGGCGGGTGAGCTGCGGCATCTCGCGCGGTTCGACCCGCAGGCCCGAGGCCAGGATGGCCGCTTCCGCCGGGTGGGCGGGGGGCAGGGCGTCGTCACGCATCAATCGGGGCCATCCTCATCGGGGCAGGGGCAAAGAGCACCCTCTGTCCTTAGCGGAAAACACCCGCCCAATGCCAATGTTGCGGTGCAGGATCAGATATGCCCCCTCTCAGGGACGCTCCGGGGGAGTGGCGCCAGGGAGAGGGAGGCAAGGAAAGGGTTCTTTTTTGGAAAAAAGAACCAAAAAACTTTTGTTAGTTTAGCGTCCCGCTGTGCCGGGAGACGGCGGCAGCCTGAAAGAAAGTCTTTTTGCTTCTTTTTCTTCAGAAAAAGAAGAAATCAAACATGCTGCCCGCCATTGATGTGGATTTCAGCGCCGTTGATGTAGGAACTGGCTTCGGTGCACAGGTAAAAGATGGTTTCCGCCACTTCGCGCGGCTCGCCGAGGCGGGCCATGGGCACGAGGTCCTGCACGAGGTCATCGGTGCCGGGGGAGAGGATGGCGGTGCGGATCTCGCCCGGGGCGATGGCATTGGCGCGGATGCCGCGCGGGCCGAATTCATGGGCGAATTCGCGCGTCAGCGCCGCCAGCCCGGCCTTGGACGCCGCATAGGCCACCCCGGCGAAGGGATGCACGCGCGAGCCGGCGATGGAGGTGACATTGACGATGGCGCCCTTCGCCGCCTCCAGCTCCGGCAGCAGCGCGCGGGCGAGGAGGGAGGTGGAGACGAGGTTCACGTTCAGCACGCGCGTCCAGGTCTCGGCATCGCTCTCGCGCACGCCGAGGCGGGTGCCGCCCGGCCCCTTGGGGGAGATGCCGGCATTGTTGACCAGGGCGTGCAGCCGGCCGCCCGGCAGGCGGCGGCGCACCTCCTCGGCCAGCGGCTCGACCGCGCCGAGATCGGCGAGGTCGGCCTGGATGTGGTCCGCCTTGCCGCCGGGCCAGGGGCAGGCCTCGGAAAAGGGCTGGCGGGAGACGGTGAGGATCCGCCAGCCCCGCTCCCCGAACAGCTTCACCGTGGCGTGGCCGATGCCGCGGCTGGCGCCGGTGAGCAGGAGAACACGGGTATCAGGCATGGCGCGGCCCATCTCCGGGAAAGGGGGGCGGGATGATGGGGGCGGCGTGGCGGGGCGGCAAGGCCCCCCGCCCGCCGCTGCGCCCCGGCCTGCCGTGGCGGTTCAGTCCACCACCGCCTGGTAGGTCAGCACCCGCAATTCGCGCCGGATCGGGTAGGTGGAGGAGGGGGTGAGCTGGGTGAAGAGGATGACGGCCATCTCCTCCGCCGGGTCGATCCAGAAGGCGGTGGAGGCGGCGCCGCCCCAGGCATATTCCCCCGCCGAGCCCAGGATCTGCGCCCGCGCCGGGTCCAGCGTGACGGAGAAGCCGAGGCCGAAGCCCACGCCCTCGGCGGTGGATTCCGACCAGCGGGCCTGGCCCATCGCCGCCATGTCGCCCTTCAGGTGGTTGCTGGTCATCAGCTCCACCGTCTTGCGGCCGAGCAGGCGGGTGCCGTCCAGCACGCCCTTGTTGAGCATGAGCTGGCAGAAGCGCCAGTAGTCGCCCATGGTCGAGACCAGCCCGCCGCCGCCGGAGCAGATGGCCGGCGGCTTGCTGAAGCGGCCCGCCACCGGGTCGTCGATCAGGGTCAGGCCGCCCTCGGGGCTGGGGATGTAGTTGGCGGCGAAGCGCGGCAGCTTCTCGGGCGGGACGTGGAAATCCGTCTCGTGCATGCCGAGCGGGGCGAGCACGCGCTGGCGCAGGAAATCGCCGAATTCCTGCCCCGAGATGACGGCGACGAGGTGCCCCACCACATCGGTGGCGATGCTGTAGTTCCAGGCCGTGCCGGGCTGGGCGATCAGCGGCAGGCGGGCGGCGCGCTCCACCACCTCGCCCAGGCTGGCCTCGGCGGTCTGGAAGTCCACGCCCTGGTCGCGGTAGGCGGCATCCACCAGCGTCGCCTGCATGAAGCCATAGGTCAGGCCGGAAGTGTGGGTCAGCAGGTCGCGGAAGGTGATGTCGCGCATGGCCGGCACCGTCTCGATCCGCCCGCGCGCGCCGCCCGCCATCACCCGCATGTCGCGGAAGCAGGGCAGGAAGCGGGTGATGGGCTCGTCCAGCTGGAAGCGCCCTTCCTCGTAGAGCATCATCAGGGCGAGGCTGGTGAGCGGCTTGGTCATCGAATAGATGCGGACCAGCGTGTCCGCCGCCATCGGCGTGCCGCGGGCGAGGTCGGCGAGGCCGGTGGTGTGTTGCAGCGCCACCTGGCCGCGCCGGGCCACCAGCACCCCCACCCCCGGCAGGCGGCCCGATTCGGCCCAGCGGTCGGCCCAGTCCACCACGCGGCGCAGCCGCTGCGGGCAGAGGCCCAGGGCCTTGGGGTCGGCGATCTCCATGCGGGCGGCTCCTTCTCTCAGGGGCGCGGATGCTGCCGCCGCCGGCGCCGCGCGTCGAGAGGGGGAGGGGCGGTTGTCTCCTGCCCGCACTGGGGGATAGCCTGCCGGAAAGGCCGCCAAAGGCCGAGGGAGGGACCGCGCGCATGAGCATCACCCAGGAGCTTTCCGCCTTCGTCGCCGGGCTGCGGCCGGAGGCCCTGCCGCCCGAGGTGGCGGCGCGCACGCGGGCGCTGGTGCTCGACCTCGCCGGCAATATCGTGCGCGCCCGGCATGAGGCGGAGAGCACCCCGGCCCTGCTGGCGGCGGTGCGCGCGCTCGGGCTGGACCAGGGCAGCAGCCGCGTCTTTGGCGATGAGGCCACCTACAGCCCGGCCGGCGCCGCGCTGGTCAACGCCACCCTCGGCCATTCGCTGGACTTTGACGACACGCATGCGGTGGCGGTGGTCCACCCCGGCGCGCCGGTGATCCCGGCGGCGCTGGCGGCGGGGGAGATGGCGGGGGCCTCCGGCGCCGTGGTGCTGGCGGGCATCGTCGCCGGCTATGAGGTGGCGCTGCGCCTGGCGCTGGCCCTGCCGGCGGGGGCGCATTACGACCGCGGCTTCCACCCCAGCGCCACCTGCGGCGCCTTCGGGGCCGCCGCCGCCGCCGCGCGCGTCTTCGGGCTGGACGCCGCCGGGGTGGCCTCGGCCCTCGGCATCGCCCTCAGCCAGAGCGCGGGCAGCCTGCAATTCCTCGCCAACGGGGCCTGGACCAAGCGCTTCCAGGTGGGCTGGGCGGGCATGGCGGGGCTGACGGCCGCCACCCTGGCGCGCCAGGGCTTCAAGGGCGCGGCCGATGCCATCGAGGGCCGCCACGGCTTCCTCCGCGCCTATGCGCCCGAGCCGGTGCCGGAGCGGGTGACGCAGGATCTCGGCCAGGTCTGGGAACTCATGCTGACGGGGGTGAAGCCCTACCCTTCCTGCCGCTGGGGCCATGCCGGGATCGACGCCGCCCTGGCGCTGCGCGCCGAGCTGGGCCTGCGGGCGGAGGAGGTGGAGGGCGCCACCCTCGGCCTCTCCCGCGCCGGGATGCTGCTGGTGGGCGAGCCCGCCGGGCGCAAGGCGGACCCGCGCAACATCGTCGACGCCCAGTTCAGCGCGCCCTTCGTGCTCGCCGCCGCCCTCGCCACCGGGCGGATGGACTGGGAGAGCTACCGGCTGCTCGATGATCCGGTGCTGCGCGGGATGATGCCGCGCATCGCCTGCGAGAATGACCCGGAGATCGAGGCCGAGTTCCCGGCCCGCATGGCGGGCAAGCTCACCCTGCGGGCGCGGGGGCAGGTTTTCACCCGCACCGTGCTGGTGCCGAAGGGGGAGCCGGAGAACTTCCTCGACGAGCCGGAACTGCGCGCCAAGTTCAACGGGCTGGCGGCGGGGGTTCTCGGGGAGGAGAAAGCGGGGCGGATGGCGCTGCGGATCAGCCGCATGGATCAGCTCAACGATATCGGGCCGCTGATGCAGGGGGCTGCCTGAGGTTGCAAAAAAAAACCGGGGGAAGAAGGAATTCTTCCCCCGGACCCCCATCATCTTTTTTTGTCAGGACAAGGAAAATATCAGAATGGCGGAGGAAGGGGGGGCGATGCGCCTCCATCAGCGGCGGGATGGCGCGGTGCTGGTGCTGGAGATGGATTATCCCAGCCGGCGCAATGCCCTCGCCCCGGCGCTGCGCCGCGAGATGCTCCGCGTGATGGAGGAGGCGGAGGCCGATGCCTCGGTGCGCGCCGTCGTCATCACCGGGGCGGGGGGGATTTTCTGCTCGGGCGGCGATCTCTCCTCGATGGAGGTGGAGTCGGCCCTGCAGGGGCGGGAGCGGCTGCGCCCGGCGCATCAGCTGATCCGCCTGCTGGTGGCGGGGTCGAAGCCCGTCGTCGCGGCGGTCGAGGGCTGGGCGGCGGGGGCGGGCCTCTCCCTGGCCTGTGCCTGTGACAGCATCGTGGCGGCGGAGGATGCGCGGTTCATGGCCGCCTTCGGCAAGGTGGGGCTGATGGGCGATCTCGGCCTGCCCTTCACCCTGCCACAGCGCGTGGGCCCCGCCCGCGCCCGCCAGATCCTGCTCTATGGCGAGCCGCTGGATGCGGTGGAGGCGCAGCGCATCGGCCTGGTGGACCGCCTCGCCCCGCCGGGCCAGGCCCTGGCGGTGGCCCTGGACCGCGCCCGCATCCTGGCGGACCAGGCCCCGGCGGCGATCGCCCTGACCAAGCAGATCCTGGCCGAGGGGCTGGACCGCGCGCTGGAGCAGGAGCGCCACTACCAGACCCTGCTCTTCCTCTCCGCCGACCATGAGGAAGGCAAGGCCGCCTTCTTCGGCAAGCGCCCCCCCGCTTTCGCGGGGCGCTGATTGTCCCGGCCGGCGTCCCGCCTCTGCCCTTGCGCGGGACGCCAACGGAAAAAGTCTTTTTGCTTCTTTTTCTTCAGAAAAAGAAGATTCCTGAATCTTCCCCTGCCCTGAGGCACAGCGCCCCGCCGTGATACGGGGAGGCCCGTGCTATGGTTCTCCGCCCGGCCGGCAGAATGCCCGCCACATCGTTGCGGCGCGCCCCAACAATGGGGCTGCGCTTCGGGTGTGAGGCTTCAGGATGGCCATTTTCACGGGCACCAGCGCGGCCAATACGCTGAACGGTGGTGCCGAGGACGATACCCTTTATGGCCTGGATGGGGATGACATTCTGTCCGGCGGCCTGGGGGCGGATATCCTCGCGGGCGGCGCTGGCAATGACACGCTGCAGGGCGGGCGCGGCGCTGACACGCTGACCGGCGGCGCCGGCAACGACACCTTCCGCTTCGACAGCGCCGAGGAACTGAATCTCGACCGCATCGTTGATTTCACGGCGGGCGATCGGCTCGACATCAGCCGGCTCGGGCTGACCTTCCGGGGCGAGGCCGGCTTCAGCGGCAATGGCCTGGAGGCACGCTTCTTCTATGACAGCGGCGTCACCTGGCTCCAGATCGACCTGCGCGGCTATGGCGTGGCGGATGCGGTGCTGCGCCTGGATGGCAACCAGCGCCTGGTGGAGAGCAGCCCCGGCATCCTGACCAATGCCACGCCGGTGGTGGCCGCCGGCACCGCCGGCAATGACACGCTGACCGGCGGCGTGGGCAATGACCGCCTCTCCGGCGGCGCCGGCAATGACACGCTGGTGGGCAATGCCGGCAATGACACGCTGCTGGGCGGCGCGGGCAACGACATCCTGATCGGCGGCGCGGGGGCGGATTATCTCTCCGGCGGCGCCGGCAACGATATCTTCCGCTACCTCGCCATCACCGACCTCGCCGCCGATTTCATCGCCGACCTGGAGAGCGTGGACCGCATCGATTTCAGCGCCATCAGCGGCCTCCGCTTCATCGGCGATGCCGATTTCAGCCTGACCGCGGGTGAATTGCGGCAGGTGCCCGGCTGGCTGCTCTTCGATGCCGATGGTGATGGGCAGATCGATTTCCGCGCCAGCCTCTCCGACACGCGCATGCTGCGCGAGACCAGCACGGGCTCCCGGATTCTCCAGGTTGCCGCCTCCGTCGTCGTGGTGGACAGCGATGGTTCCAGCACCATCAACGGCGATGCCTCCTCCGACCGCCTGGAAGGTCAGGGCGGCGATGACGTGCTGACCGGCTTCGGCGGCAATGACCGCCTCTATGGCAATGACGGGGATGACACGCTCGAGGGCGGCAGCGGCAATGACACGCTGGAGGGCGGCAGCGGCGCCGACCGCCTGCTGGGCGGCAGCGGCAATGACACGATGGCCGGCGGTGGCGGCAACGACTTCCTCCAGGGCGGCACGGGGCGCGACATCCTGCGCGGGGGCAGCGGCAACGATACCTTCTCCTACGCCAGCCTCGCCGAACTCGATGGCGACACCATCCGCGACCTGCAGCGTGGCGATTTCCTCGATCTCACCGCGCTGTCCGGCTACAGCTTCATCGGTGAGAACCTGTTCAGCGGCGCGGGCCTGGAAATCCGCTTCGACGGCACCGCCATCACCGTCGATATTGATGGCGATGCGCAGGCCGATGTCACCGCCAGCCTCGACACGGGCGGCCGCATGCTGGAGGCGGGCAGCGCGCCGCTGATGCTGATCGCCGCGCCGGACCGCACCCTCGCCGGCACCACGGGCGATGATACGCTGGCCGGCGGCTTCGGCCATGACACGCTGACCGGCGGCGATGGCAATGACACGCTGAACGGCGGCAGCGGCAATGACACGCTGAATGGCGGCGCCGGCAATGACACCCTCTCCGGCGGCTTCGGGGATGACGTGCTGACGGGTGGCACGGAGAACGACATTTTCATCGTCAATCCGGAGACGACGCGCTTCGCCCTCGACACCATCCGCGACTTCAGCGTGGGGGACCAGCTTCTGCTCTCCGGCTTCGAGGGGCTGGTCTGGGCGGGTGAGACGGCCTTCAGCGGCGTGCGGCCGGAGGCGCGGCAGGTTCGCATCGGCAGTGATACCCGCATCGAGATCGACCGCAACGCCGATGGCCTGGCGGATCAGGCGATCCTGCTGAAGGGCTCGGGCGTGCTGAAGGAGACCAGCGCCGGCTCGCTGCGCCTGATGATCGCCGCGCCGCTCTCGCGCACCGGCACGGCGCTGGCGGATGTGCTGATCGGCGATGCCGGCGATGACGTGATGTCTGGCCTCGCCGGCAATGACAGCATCGGTGGGCGCGGTGGCAATGACACGCTGGATGGCGGCGCCGGCAACGACATCCTGCGCGGCGAGGCCGGGGATGACACGCTGTTCGGCGGTGATGGCAATGACTTCATCCTGCCCGGCATCGGCCGCGACACGATGACCGGCGGCGGCGGAATGGATTACTTCCGCTACAAGACACCCGAGGAAATCGGCTGGCTGCAGGACACCATCACCGATTTCGACAGTGAGGATATCCTCGACCTGCTGCCCATGCCGGATGTGGTCTTCAGCACCGTTGGCTTCACCGGGGTGCGCGGGCAGATCGTCGTCCTGGAATCCTGGGAAGGCCGTGATACCGGCTGGACCTTCGTCGCCATCGACATTGATGGCGACGCCAACCCCGATGTCATGATGACCCTGCTCGGGGATATGGCGCTGGAGGAAACCAGCAGCGGCACGCGCCAGCTCATCCGCTCGCCGGACCGTGTGCTGAACGGCACGGCGGGCAATGACACGCTGACCGGCGGCGGCGGGCGCGACACGCTGGCCGGCAATGACGGCAACGACACGCTGAATGGCCTGGGCGGCTCGGACCAGCTTTCCGGCGGCAATGGCAATGACGTGCTGAATGGCGGCAATGGCGATGACGTCCTGCTGGGCGAGGCCGGCAATGACACGCTGAATGGCGGCGATGGCACGGACATCCTGCGCGGCGGCGATGGCAATGACATCCTGGTGGGCGGCAATGGCACCGATACGCTGACCGGCGGCGGCGGCAACGATATCTTCCGCTATGCCACCGCCGCCGAGATGGCGGGCGATACCATCACCGACCTGCTGGCGGGCGATCTGCTGGACCTGTCCGCCCTGGGCGCGAAAATGATCGGCGACCTGCCCTTCATCTCCGATGGCACGGCGCAGCTGCGCGTCTGGCAGCTCGGTGTCACCATGGTTTCGGTGGACATGGATGGCGATGGCGTGGTGGATGCCACGCTGCGCCTGGGCGATTCCGCGCCCCTGCAGGAAACCACGGCGGGCTCGGGCATTCTGCAGCGCGTGTTGGACCTCACCCTCACCGGCACCGCGGGGGTGGATACGCTGGCGGGTGGTGCCGGGAATGACACGATCTCCGGCCTCGCCGGGGATGACAGCCTCTCCGGTGGCGCGGGCAATGACACGCTGGCGGGCGGCGATGGCAACGATACCCTCTCCGGCGGCCTGGGCAGTGATACGCTGGCCGGTGGTGCCGGCAACGACATCTTCCGCTGGACCCTGGCCGATCTGGACGGCACGCCTGCCGACACCATCACCGACTTCGCCGTGGGTGACAGGATCGATCTCTCCGCGCTGAACGGGCGCTTCCTGGGCATCACCGCCTTCAGCGGGCTGGGCGAGGCCGAGATCCGCCAGTCCGGTGCCATGCTGCTGATCGACAGCAATGGCGATGGCCTCTCCGATGCCAGCATCCAGATCAGCGGCCTGACCGGCACGCTGGAGGAGACCGCCACCGGTTCGGACATCCTGGTGCTGCCCGCCGCGCAATCGCTGGTGGGCAGCGCGGGCAATGACGTGCTGAGCGGGCGCGGCAATGGCGATACGCTCTCCGGCCTGGGCGGCAACGACATCCTGGCCGGTGGCGGCGGCGAGGATCTCCTGCTCGGCGGCGATGGCAATGACACATTGCTGGGCGGTGAAGGCAATGACCGTCTGGTGGGTGGGGCCGGGGCCGATGTGCTGACCGGTGGTGCCGGCAATGACCGCTTCATCTTCTCCAATGGCGATGTCGGCACTGGCAGCGCGCGCGACATCATCACCGATTTCAACGCCGCGCCCTATGCCGACCAGCTCGACCTTTCCGGCATCGATGCCGATCTGACCCAAACCGGCGATCAGGCCTTCACCCTGAATTTCAGCGGCAGCATCACCGGCGTGGGGCAGCTCGTCTTTGGCGATGGCGTGCTCTACGGCAATGTCGATGGTGACCTGACGGCGGATTTCGAAATCATCCTCACCGGCACCAGCAGTCTGGCGAGCTGGAATTTCTGGGCGCTGTAAAAAAGAGTTCTTTTTTAAAAAAAGAACCAAAAAATTTCTTTCAGCTTGGCGTCCCGCTTCAGGCCTGAGGCGGGACGCCAAGCTGAAAGAGTCTTTTTGCTTCTTTTTCTTCAGAAAAAGAAGATTCTTTCCTGAATCTATATCATCGGCTATCCTGCTCTGCCGATGCGCATTCTCCACACTGCCGACTGGCACCTGGGCCGTGCCCTGCATGGCCAGCCTTTCCTGCCGGAGCAGGAATGGCTGTTGACCGGCCCCTTCCTCGACCTGCTGCGCGACACGCGCCCGGACCTGCTGGTGGTGGCGGGCGATGTCTATGATCGCGCCGTGCCGCCTGCCGCTGCCGTGGAATTGCTGGGCGATGTGCTGGGGCGGATCATCCGTGGCCTTGGCATTCCGGTGGTGCTGATCGCGGGCAATCATGACGATGCGCGGCGCCTCGGCTTCGCCGCGCCGCTGCTGCACTCCGCCGGGCTGCATATCGCCGACAGCGCCACGGGCCGCGCCTTTCCCTTCGAGGATGCGCATGGCCCGGTGCAGATCCTCGCCGCCGATTACGGCCCCCCCGCCTATCTGGCCGAGCTTTTCGCCATCCCGGAGGGGCTGCCGGACCATGAGGCCGCCTTCGCCGCCCTCGCCGCCAATCTGCGCGGGCAATGCGACCCGGCGGCGCGGCAGGTGCTGGTGGCGCATGCCTTCGTGCAGGGCGGGCTGGAAAGCGAGAGCGAGCGCCTGTTGCAGGTGGGCGGCAGCGGTGCCGTCTCGGCCGCGCATCTGGCGGGGTTCCATTATGTCGCGCTCGGCCATCTGCACCGGCCGCAGGAGATGGCGGAAGGGCGTGTCCGCTATTCCGGCTCGCCGCTCGGCTATTCCTTCTCCGAGGCGGGGCAGGGAAAATCCGTGACGCTGGTGGAGATCGACGCGGCTGGCGCGGTGCGGACGGAGGCGCTGCCGCTGCCCGCGCGCCACCCCCTGCGGATTGTGCGCGGCGCGCTGGAGGAGGTGCTGGCCGCCGCCGAGGGGCCGGGGCGGGAGGACTGGCTCCAGGTGCTGCTGACGGATCGCCCCTTCGATGCCATGGCGCGGCTGCGGGAGCGCTACCCGCATGTGCTGGACCTGCGCTTCGTGGCGCCGGAGGCACGGGCCGCCGCGCCGCTGCCGCGCCTTGCCGCCCGCGCCGCGCCGCTGGAGACGCTGGGCGCCTTCTGGCAGGCGGTGCGCGGCGAGGCCTTGCCGGAGGCCGCCCGCGCCGAGGCCAGCGCCGCCATCGCCGCCGCCCTGGCGGAAGGGGAGGGCTGACGCCATGCGCCCGCTCGCCCTCCGCCTTTCCGCCTTTGGCGCCTATGCCGGGGCGCAGGATTTCGATTTCGCCGCCCTTGGCCCGCAGCGGCTCTTCCTGATCCACGGCCCCACCGGCGCCGGCAAGACGACGCTGCTGGACGCGCTGTGCTTCGCCCTGTTCGGCGAGAGCAGCGGCGCGGAGCGCGAGGCCGCGCATCTGCGCAGCCACCATGCCGAGCCCGCCACCCCCAGCTGGGTGGAGCTGGATTTCGCCCTCGGCGCCGAGACCTATCGCATCCGCCGCGCGCCGCGGCAGGAGGCGCCGGGGCGCGGCGGCCGGCTGGTGGAGCGCCGGCCGGAGGCGACGCTGTGGCGCCTGCCGCCCGAGGGTCTTCCCAGCGTCCTGGCCGACCAGGAGCGCCGCGTGGGCGAGGCGGTGGAAGAACTCCTGGGCTACCGCGCCGAGGAATTCCGCCAGGTGGTGCTGCTGCCGCAGGGCCGCTTCCGCGAGTTGCTGACGGCGCCCCCCGGCAAGCGGCAGGAGATCCTGGCCACGCTGTTCCGCACGGCGCTCTATGCGCGGGTGGAGGCGGCGCTGGCGCAGCAGGCGAAGCTGGCCGGCGAGGTGGCGCGGGAGGCGGAGACGCAGCGGCGCACCCTGCTCGACCAGGCCGGCGCCACCACGCCGGAGGAGGCCGCCCAGGCCGTCGCCGCCCTGGCGGCGGAGGCGGAGGAGGCCGCGCGGGCCGCCGCCGCGGCGCAGGCCCAGGCGGAGGC
>NZ_JANFNY010000073.1 GCF_024437745.1 Roseomonas sp. GC11
GGCCAGCCCCGGCGCCAGGGCGGCGGCCAGGGTGAGCACCGGCAGCAGCGCCGCCGCCGGGCTGGTGCCGCCCGTCACCGGCAGCCAGCGCAGCCGCACCGCCAGCACCGCCACCAGCACCCCGCCCAGCGCGAAGCTGGGCAGGGCGGCGAAGAAGGCGGCCAGCGCCGTCACCACGCGGTCCCACAGGCCGCCGGGGCGCCAGCCGGCCAGCGCCCCCGCCGGCAGGGCCAGCAGTAGGGCCAGCAGCAGGGCCAGCCCGCCGACATGCAGCGTCAGGGCGAGGCGGGGGGCGATCTCCTCCCAGACGGGCCGGCCGGTGAGCAGCGAGGCGCCGAGCCGCCCCCGCGCCAGATCGAGCAGCCAGGCGGCGTATTGCTGCCAGAGCGGGCGGTCCAGCCCGGCGGCGGCGCGCAGGGCCTCGACCATGGCCGGGTTGGCGCGGTCCTCGCCGAAGCGGGCGGCGGCGACGCGCAAAGCGAGATCCCCCGGCAGGGCATGCAGCGCCGCGAAGCACAGCGTGCCGACCACCAGCGCCACCAGAAGCGCCTGCGCCAGCCGTCCGGCCAGCGCGGCACTGAGGGAGGGCAGGGTCATGAGAGGGGCTTCGCCCCTCTCAAACTCTCCCCACCAAAGGCCTGAGGCCTTTGGAAACCCAGAGGGGAGGTCCTGCTCAGGCCCACCGCAGCCCCGCCGTGCCGTAGCTCTGCTCATAGGGGTCGAGCACCACGGAGGCAGGGTCGAGGCGCGGCGAGACGGCCACATGCTCCTCCGTCCAGGACAGCGGGATGACCGGCAGTTCCTCCTGGAGCAGGGCGACCATGCGGCGGCGCAGGCGGGCTTTCTCCGCCGCGTCGAAACTGGCGATATAGGCGGGGACCAGCCGCTCCATCTCGGCATTGGCGAAGCCGGGGGAGGACCAGAGCTGGCGGGTGCCGGTGAAATCCGGCAGCAGGGTGCAGACCGGGTCCGGCACGTTCACATAGGTGCGCGAGGTCAGCGCCGCCTCCAGAGAGCCATCCTGGATCGCCCCCGGCAGGCTGCCGGAGGGGCCAGGGCGGACCTCCACGGCGATGCCGAGCGGGCGCCACTGCGCCTGCAGCGCCTGCGCCATCACCGGCATCTCGGGGCGGTTGGAGGGGGCCATCAGCACGGCGCGCAGCGCCTGGCCCTCGCGCGCCAGCACGCCAT
Organism: Roseomonas sp. GC11; assembly: GCF_024437745.1. GTDB lineage: Bacteria > Pseudomonadota > Alphaproteobacteria > Acetobacterales > Acetobacteraceae > Pseudoroseomonas. The sequence continues at coordinate 1,192 of NZ_JANFNY010000073.1, forward strand.
CGGCGCCGCGCTGCCAGCCGGCCTCGGCCAGCAGGCGGGCGGCCTCGGCCGGGTCGCGGCGCAGCGGCGGCAGGGCGGGGTCGTGCCACTCCGCCAGCACGGGGGGGAGGAGCTGCGGCGCGGCGCTCTCCCGGTGGCGCAGCAGGGCGGCGGCCATGCCCTCGCGGTCCGTCGCCAGGGAGAGGGCGCGGCGCACCCGCGCATCGGCGAATTGCGGGCGGCGCAGGTTCATCACCACCGTGCGGGTGCGCGGCAGGGTGACGCGGTGGATGCGCGCCCGCCCCGCCGCCGCGATGCGCTGCGCCGCCTGGGCCTGGAGGGTGAAGGTGAGGTCCGCCTCCCCCGCCTCGGCGAGGCTGGCGCGCGTCTCGCCCAGCGGCGCGGCGGTATAGGCCATGGCGCCGATGGCGGGCGGCCCCGCCCAGTGGCCGGCGAAGGCCTCGGCGGTCAGGCCGCGCGTGCCCTGCTGCCCGGTGACGCGGTAGGGCCCGGTGGCCACCGGCCGCTGCGGCCGCCCCGCCGCGTCATAGGCGGAGGGCGCCAGGATGACGCCGGCATAATCCGTCAGCGTCCCGGCCAGGGGGGAGAAGGGGGCGCGGGTGCGCAGCACCAGATCGCGCTCGCCCTCCGCCGCCATGCTGGCGAGCGGGATGGCGGAGAGGCTTTCCGCCTGCGACCAGACGCGTTCCAGCACCCGCGCGACATGCGGCGCGGTGACGGGGGTGCCATCGTGGAAGCGGGCGGCGCGCAGGCGGAAGCGCCAGGTCAGGCCATCCTCCCCCACCGTCCAGGACTCGGCGAGCAGCCCGGTCAGCTGCCCGTCCGGGCGGACGCCCACCAGCGTCTCGGCGATGTTCAGGCGGCGCAGGATATAGCCGGTCTCGACCGGGTCGGGGCTGTCATACTCCCAGGGGGAGACGACGCGCAGCGGGGTGGCCGTCTGGGCATGGCCGGCGCGCGGCAGCAGCAGCGCGGGGGCGGCGAGCAGCAGGCGGCGGGAGAGGCGGGGATGGTGCAGGCGGGCGGCGCTCATGCGCGGGCGGCCCCGGCGCGGCCTTGGAAGCCAGCGGGAAGGAACACGGCAAAGATCTCCTCCGCCAGGACATCCCGCCCGGCGGTGTGGGTTGAGGGCCTCGACGGCAGGTTTCCTGGCTCGCGATGCGCCACGGCGGGTGCCGCGGCGCCTCCCGCCCCGCCTTCCCAGGCCAGAAGGCCCAGTGGCACGCCCCGGAGGGGCGGATGGGGGGAGGCGTCATCGCCTACAGTTGCGGGCTCAGCCACCGACTGGCCCTCCGCGGAGGGCGTCACGGTGTTCCCTTGTCACCCGCTTGCGCGGGACCGTCGACGCCGCAGCATAGGCGCGGGCGGGGCCGGAGGGCAATGCGGGGAGGGGGAGGGGCATAATGTTATGATATAACATTTTGAGAGGAAGAAAACCCCTTCTCCCGCGCGGCGCGGCGGCGGACTATAACGCGGCCAATCCCCCGCCGATGGTGCGCCCATGTCCGCCAACTACGCCCTCAAGGAAGAGATCCGCGATTATTGGAGCAGCCGGGCCGAAAGCTTCGACAGCGCCTTTGGCCACCGCATCCCGCCGGGGCCGGAGCGCGAGGCCTGGCAGGCCGCCATCCGCCGCCACCTGGGCGCGGCGCCGCTGGAGGTGCTGGAACTGGCCTGTGGCACCGGCGAGGTGACGGGGGCGCTGCGCCGCCTTGGCCACCGCGTCACCGGGCTGGATTTCTCCGAGGCGATGCTGGCCCGCGCCAGGGCCAAGCATGCCGGCGATGCCGGGGCGCGTTTCTTCCTGGCCGATGCCGAGCACACGCGCGAGCCCGAGGGTCGCTATGACGCCGTGGTCTGCCGCCACCTCGTCTGGACGCTGACGGACCCGGAAGCCGCCCTGGCCGACTGGTTCCGCGTGCTGAAGCCGGGCGGGCATCTGCTGGTGTTCGATGGCGATTTCGCCGCCCCCGCCGGGCTGCCGGGGCGCCTGGCGAAGCGGATGCTGGGCTGGCTGGACCGCTGGGAAGGCACGGCGCCGCCGCATACGCCGGACCTCGACCGCCACGCCGCCATCATGCGGGAACTGCCCTTCGCCGATGGCCTGACGCCGGAGAAGCTGGCGCCCATGGTGGCCCGCCTGGGCTTCACGGCGGTGGAATGCCACCCGCATGCGCCGATCGCCCGCGCCCAGCGCCAGGGGGCCAGCCTGCGCAACCGGCTGCGGACCTTGCTGTATCGGCGCTTCATCCTGCACGCCCGCAAGCCCTGATGCCTGTGGGGTTGAGGCGGCCTCGCCCCCCACAACACTCCCTCGCCTTCCCTGAGCATGAGACGGGGCTCCCGGACCCTGCCATCCGTCTGGCGCCAAACTGAACGCTGGGTCCGGGGTGGTCGTGCCACCCCGGCGGAGGGGTCTGGGGAGGCGGAGCCTCCCCAGAGAGCAGGCTTTTTTGTCTGGCTTTTTTGCCTGGCGAGTTTGCCTGGCGAGGCGGCGCCCCCTGGGCAACAGGCACCCGTGCCTTCAACCGCAACGCCGCCAATCTTATTGAGAATGATAATCACTTTGGCCTATACCGGCGGCCATTCTCCGACGAGGCTTCCATGCACGCCAGCCGCCGCCATGTCCTTTCGCTTGCCGCGCTCGCGGCCCTGTCCGGTTCTGGTCTGTTTGACCGGGCGGCGCGCGCCGCGGCACCGCTGCGGGTGGTGGACATCACCGGGCGGGAGGTCACCATCCAGGCCCCGGTGCGCCGCATCCTGCTGGGCGAGGGGCGGCAGAGCTATGCCCTGGCCGCGCTGGACACGGCGGACCCCTTCGCCCGCGTCATCGGCTGGCGCGATGATTTCCGCAAGGCCGACCTCGATGGCTACCGCCTGTATGAGGCGAAGTATCCGGCCATCGCGAAGCTGCCCACCTTTGGCGGCTGGAAGGAAGGCGCCTTCGACATCGAGCAGGTCATCACCCTGCGCCCTGATGTCGTGGTGATGAACCTGGAATCGAAGGGCGCGATCGATGAGGGCAACCTCACCGCCAAGCTCGAACGTGCCGGCATTCCGCTGATCTTCATCGATTTCCGGGAAAAGCCCTTCGAGAATGCGGAGCGCAGCATCGCCATCCTGGGCGCCGTGCTGGGGCGTGAGGAGCGGGCGGCGGAACTCGCCGCCTATCGCCGCGCGCAGATCGCCCGCGTCACCGACCGCCTGGCCAGCTATACCGGCCCGCGCCCGCGCGTGATGATCGAGCGCGCGGCGGGCTTTGACGAAGGCTGCTGCATGTCCTTCGGCAATGAGAATTTTGGCCGCATGGTCAGCGTCGCGGGGGGCGAGAACATCGCGGCGGGGCTGATCCCGGGCACCTTTGGCACGCTGAACCCGGAGCAGGTGGTGGCCTCGCAGCCGGAGGTGGTCATCGTCACCGGCAGCAACTGGACGCTGTTCGCCCCGGATGGCGGCTGGGTGGGTGTGGGCCCCGGCGCGGACCAGGAGCGCGCGCGGGAGCGGCTGCGCCGTCTGATGCAGCGCCCCGCCTACCGCACCCTGCCGGTGGTGGGCCGTGGCCGCGTGCATGCCATCTGGCACCAGTTCTATGACAGCCCCTACCAGTTCGTCGCCATCCAGGCCCTGGCCAAGTGGCTGCACCCCGACCTCTTCGCTGATCTCGACCCGGATGCGACCTTCCGCGAGTTCCACGCCCGCTTCCTGCCGATCGACTACAAGCCCGGCTACTGGGTCTCGCTGAGCTGAGCTGAAAAAGGTTTTTTGGTTCTTTTTTCCAAAAAAGAACCGCTTCCTTCCTACGCCCCTTCCATGAACGCCTCCGCCCGCGTGGCGAAGAGGACGGTTTCCGGCCGGTGCGGCACGCCGGCGCGCAGAATGATCGCGGCACTGCGCGCCGGCATGGTGGTCAGGCGCAGCGGCACGGCGCAATAATCCTTGCGGTCCCGCCGCCCGTGCAGGCTGAGGTCGCTGGCCAGCCCCACCGCGTCGGAATACCGCACCGCGCGCAGCAGGCAGGCGAAGGAGTCCGTGCGCAGCACGCCATGTCCACCCTGGGGCCGCAGGGTGCCGAGCAGGGCCAGGATACCGCTCAGCGAGCTATGCGCCGGCAGGGCGAGATCGAAGCCGATCAGTTCTTCCGCCCCCACGGCCTGGCACCCGGCCAGCGGGTGGCGGCGGTGGAGGATGGCCACGACCCGGGCAGGCCAGCTCTGCCGCACCTCCAGTTCCGGGTCCTGGGCCGGCAGGCCGAGGCCGAAGCCGATCTGGGCATCTCCCTCGCGCACCTTGCGCGCCACGTCCATCGCCTGGCCGATGCTCAGGGTGAGTTCCAGCCCCGGCACCTCGCGCAGCAGGGCCTGGGCCACCTGGGTGGCGGCATCGGCCAGACCGTCCGTCGCCGCGACGCGCAGCGGTGCCGGGGTCTCCCCGCGGTCGCGCAGCAGCAGGGCGATGCGCTCCGCCTCCGCCTCGCTGCGGCTGGCGTAGTCGAGCAGCAATTCCCCGGCGGGGGTCAGGATCACCCCGCGCGTCGTGCGCTCGAACAGCGTGGCGCCGACGCGCTCCTCCAGCCGGGCGATCTGCCGGCTGATGGCCGGGCCGGTGAGGTGCAGCCGCTCCGAGGCCTCGCTGATCGAGCCTGTGCGGGCCACTTCCAGGAAATAGCGCAGGGCGGTGCTCAGCATGGGTAGCTCCTGGCCGGGGTGGGATTCGCGGGGCGAATTCTTGTGGCCGGAACGGGATAGCGGGAGTTTTTTAGAATTGTGTGCATGCGCGCCCGGCGTCATAGCCGCGCTGTCGCCATGCCGGACGGCCGGCGGGAGCCCAGCCCCCACCCGGCCCCTGGCCCAGAAGGAGAACAGGATGCGCGATGGCGCCCTGGCCGCCGCCGCGGCCGAACTCGAATCCGGCCGCTTCCAGGCCCTGCTCGCGCATCTGGTGGCGCAGCGCACCGACAGCGTCGCCGGCGACCCCGCCGTGCTCGACCACTACCTGGATGGCATCATCGCCCCGCTGCTGGCCGGCCTCGGCTTCGAGACGGCGGCGCGCGGCGCGGCCGCCGGCAACCGCTTCCTCGTCTCCCGCCGCATCGAGGACCCCGCCCTGCCCACCGTGCTGCTCTATGGCCATGGCGACGTGGTGCCGGGCATGGAGGGTCAATGGGCCGAGGGGCTGGACCCCTGGGTGCTGACCCCGCGCGGGGATCGCCTCTATGGCCGTGGCGCCGCGGACAACAAGGGCCAGCACGCCATCAACATCACCGCCATCGGCGCGGCGCTGAAGGCGCGCGGCGGGCGGCTCGGCTGCAACCTGGTCTGGCTGATGGAAATGGGCGAGGAGCGCGGCTCCCCCGGCCTGCGCGACTTCTGCCGCGCCCATCGCGAGGCGCTGCGGGCGGATCTCCTCATCGCCTCCGACGGGCCGCGCGTGGCCTCGACGCGCCCGACCATCTTCCTCGGCGCGCGCGGCGGGCTGCAGATCCGCCTCACCGCCGATCTGCGGCCGGGCGCCTACCATTCGGGCAACTGGGGCGGGCTGCTGCCCAACCCGGGCACCATCCTGGCCAATGCCATCGCCTCGCTGGTGGACGGGCAGGGGCGCATCCTGCTGCCCATCCTCAAGCCCGGCGCCATCCCCGCCGATGTGCGCGCCGCCCTGGCCGACATCACCCCCGAGCCCGGCCCGGACGACCCGGCCATCGATCCCGCCTGGGGCGAGCCGGGGCTGACGCCGGTCGAGCGCGTCTATGGCTTCAACACGCTGGAGGTGCTGGCCTTCGGCACCGGCAATATCGCCCGGCCCATCGGCGCCATCCCGGGGCGGGCGGAGGCCATGCTGCAACTGCGCTACGTCGTCGGCACCGATACCGCCGCCATCCCGGCGGCGCTGCGCGCCCATCTCGATGCCCGGGGCTTCGCCGCCGTCGCGCTGGAATGCGAGGGCTCCATGGGGGCGACCCGCATGCCGCTCGATAACCCCTGGGTGCGCTTCGCCGCCGCCTCCCTCACCCGCACCCTGGGGCGGGCGCCGGCGCTGCTGCCGAATTTCGGCGGCTCCCTGCCGAATGACGTGTTCGTCGAGGAGCTGGGCCTTGTCACCCTCTGGGTGCCGCACGCCCACCCCGCCTGCGGGCAGCACGCGCCGGATGAACATCTGCTGCGCCCCGTCGCCGGGGAGGCGCTGCGCATGATGGCGGGGCTCGTCTGGGATATGGGGGAAGCCAGGAAAGAGGTTCTTTTTTAGGAAAAAAGAACCAAAAAACTTTTTTCAGGGGCCGGCGCCCCGCAGGATCGCCCCGCAGGACCGCGCCTGGTCGCCCACTGGAAAACAGGATGACGGATGGCTGAAACGGCTCCGCCCCCGCGCAGCGCCATTCTCGCCGCCTCCCTCGGGCAGGCGCTGGAATGGTATGACGTCGCCCTGCACGGGTATTTTGGCTATTTCATCACCCGGGCCTTCTTTCCCTCGGTGGAGCAGGGGCTGGGGCTGGCCCTGGCCATGGCGGGCTTCGCCCTGCCCTGGCTGGCCCGGCCCCTCGGCGCCCTGCTGCTTGGCCGCCAGGCCGACCGCGCCGGCCGCCGCGGCGCCCTGCGGCGCGCCATGCTGCTCATGCTGCTGGGCACCGCCCTCATCACCCTCATGCCGCCCTATGCCAGCATCGGGCTGGCCGCGCCCTGCGGCATCCTGCTCGCCCGCCTGCTCCAGGGCCTCGCCGCCGGCGGTGAATTCGGCATCGCCGCCGCCTATCTGGCCGAGCACGCCCCCGGCCGGCGCGGCGCCGTCACCAGCTGGCTCTTCGCCGCGCAGGGGGCGGGCACGCTGCTCGCCGCCCTCGCCGGCTCCGCCCTCAGCACCCATGCCCCGATGGACGCGCTGGAGGCCTGGGGCTGGCGCATTCCCTTCGCCCTCGGCCTGCTCGGCGCCCTCCTCGGCTACTGGCTGCGCGGGCGCCTGGAGGAGGGGCGGGTGGCGCCGCCGCCCGCGCCCCTGCCCCACCCCTGCCTCATGGAACTGGGCCTGCGCCTGCTGGTGGCCGCCCTCGGCCTGCTGCTGCCCACCGCGGTTGGCAGCCTGCTGATCTTCATGATGATGAGCACGGTGCTTGAACTGCGGCTGGACCCGGCCAGCGGCTTCCTCGCCACCCTCGCCGCCAGCCTCCTCCTGGTGGGCGGCGCGCCGCTGGCGGGGCGCCTCGCGGACCGCCTCGGCCGCATCCGGCCCATGGCCTGCGCCGGCCTGCTGCTGCTGGCCTCCATCCTGCCCTGCCTGCTGCTGCTGGAGGCCCGGCCGGAGCCGCTCCTGGCCGTCGCCGCCATCCTCTGGCTGGTGGCGCTGCGCGCGGCCTATGTCGGCCCCCTGCCGGCCCTGCTGGCGGAAGTTTTTCCGCCCGCCACCCGCGCCACCGGCCTGGCCTTCAGCTACACTGCCACCGCCCTGCTCTTCGGCGGCTTCGAGCCGCCGGCCCTGGCATGGCTGACCGAGGTCACGGGCCACCGCCTGATCCCCGGCATCTGCCTTGTGGCGCTGGGGACGCTCAGCCTCGCCGCGCTGGCCGTGGCGCGGCGGCGCTTCCGCATCGCCTGACCCGACGACCCGCTTTCCTGATTGCCCGCTTTCCTGGACCGGACCCGCAGAAGCATGCTCGATACCCTCCCGACCCGCCCGCAGGACCCGCTGCTCGGCCTGCTGCGCCTCTATGCCGCTGATCCGCGCCCGGGCAAGATCGACCTCGGCGTGGGCGTCTATCGCGACGAGAGCGGGCGCACCCCGGTGCTGGACGCGGTGAAGGCCGCCGAGCACCGCATCTGGGAGCGGCAGGACAGCAAGAGCTACCAGGGCATGGAGGGCGACCGCGCCTTCCTCGCCGCCTTCGGCGCCTTCCTCTTCGGCGGCCGCCCGCTGGCGGCGGTGCAGACCATCGGCGGCTCCGGCGCCCTGCGCCTGGCGGCGGACCTGCTGCTGGAGGCCGGCTCCCGCCGCATCTGGGTCGGCACCCCCACCTGGCCGAACCACCAGGCCATCATCAAGGCCGGCCGGCTGGAGGTGGTGACCTACCCCGCCATCGACCGTGCCCGCGGCGCCGTGGATTTCCCGGCCCTGCGCGAGGCCCTCGCGCGCCTGGAGCCGGGCGATGTCGCCCTGCTGCATGGCTGCTGCCACAACCCGACCGGCGCCGGCCTCACCCTGCCGCAATGGGCCGAGATCGCCGCCATCCTCAAGGCGCGCGGCGCCGTGCCGCTGGTGGACCTCGCCTATATGGGCTTCGGCCAGGGCCTGCGCGAGGACCTCGCCGGCACCCAGCTGCTGCTAGAGGAACTGCCGGAGGTGCTGGTGGCCATCTCCTGCTCCAAGAACTTCGCCCTCTACCGCGACCGCATCGGCGCCCTCTTCGTCCAGGCGAAGGGCGAGGCGGCGCGGGCGGCGGCGCAGTCCACCATGGAATCCCTGGCCCGCGTTTCCTACTCCATGCCCGCCGCCCATGGCGCCGCCGTGGTCGCCACCATCCTGGAAGATGACACGCTGCGCGCCGGCTGGCTGGTGGAACTGGAAGGAATGCGCCGCCGCATCGTCGCCCTGCGCGAGGCTCTGGCGGCGCAGCTCGCCCCGCTCTGGCCCGGTGCCACCGCCATCGCCGCCCAGGAAGGCATGTTCACCATGCTGCCGGTGACGCCGGAGCAGGTCACCCGCCTGCGTGAGGCGCATGGCGTCTACATGGCCGAGTCGGGCCGCATCAACATGGCCGGCCTGCGCGAGCGCGACGTGCCCCGGCTGGTCGAGGCGCTGCGCCAGGTCGGGCTCGGCGCGGCGTGAGCAGGGCGGCCACTCCAGGGGGCGGCTTCAGGGGCGGCCCCGGGGCCGGCTCCGGGAGCGGTTCGGGCAGGGCGGGGCGGCCCAGCGCCTCCCCCATCCCGCACCACCTCTACGAGGATGCCCTGGCGCTGCTGCTCGGCACCCTCATCGTCGCCCTCGGCCTCGCCATGTACACCCAGGCCCGGCTGGTGACGGGCAGCATGGCCGGGCTCGCCCTGCTCGTGCACCACATCACCGGCTGGGGCTTTGGCCCGGTCTTCGCCGTGATGAACCTGCCCTTCTGCGCCTTCGCCTGGCTGCGCATGGGCTGGCGGCTGGTGGCGCGCACGGCGCTGGCCCTGCTGCTGCTCGGCCTCTTCTCCCGCCTGACGCTGGACTGGGTGGGCTTCGCCCATCTCGACCCGCTCTATGCCGCCATCGCCGGCGGCGCGCTGATGGGCATCGGCCTGCTGGTGCTGTTCCGCCACCACACCGGCCTCGGCGGCGTGAACATCCTGGCGATGTATCTCCAGGAACGCCGGGGCTGGCGCGCCGGCTATGTGCTGCTCGGCTTCGACGCGGCGGTGATGCTGGCCTCCAGCTTCGTGCTGGCGCCGGAGGGGCTGCTCTTCTCCGTGCTGGGCGCCGCCGTGCTCAACAGCATCATCGCCATCAACCACCGCCCGGGGCGCTATCGCGGGATGAGCTGGTAAGGCAGCAAGACGCGTTCTTTTTTGGAAAAAAGAACCAAAAAACTTTTTCCTGAAAAATATGTCCGGGGGCGCGTCAGTGCGGCGGGCCGCCGGCCGGGTGAAAACGATCGATGCGGAAGGCGTCCAGCGGCACATCCGTGCGGCCTTCCGTCATCAGCTCCGCCAGGATGGCGCCAAGGCCCGGGCCAAGCTGGAAACCATGGCCGGAAAAGCCGAAGGCATGGAACAGGCCGGGCGTCGTGCGGCTCGGCCCGATCACCGGGATGCGGTCGGGCATCTGCCCGTCAATGCCGCTCCAGCTGCGGATCACCTGCACCCCGGCCAGGGCGGGCACCAGGCGCACGGCATGCGCCAGCGCCTGCATCGTCACCTCGGGCAGGGGGCGCGCCCAGCGGCGTTCCGGCTCGCTCTCGCCCACCCCGCCGCCGAGGATGACATTGCCGCGCGGGATCTGCCGCAGATACACATTGCCGCCCACCACCCCCAGATTGGGTTCGATGAAGTAGCGCACAGGCTCCGTCACCACCATGTTCGGGCTGAGCGGGGTGATGGGCACCGCCTCGCCGAAAGCCTCGGCCACCGCGCCACCCCAGAACCCCGCCACATTGAGCAGCAGCGGCGCGCGGAATTCCTCCCCCGCCGCGCTGCGCAGCACGAAGCCGCCTTCCTCCCGCGCGAAGTCCGTGATGGCGCAATGCTCGCGGATCTCCGCCCCGGCGGCGCGCGCCGCCCGCGCCAGCGCCGGCGCCATCAGCCGCGGATTGGCCGAGCCATCCTCCGGCGCCAGCGAGCCCGCTACCACCGCCGGACCCAGCCACGGATAGTCCCGGTGGAGGGCATTGCGCCCGATCAGCCGCAACGGCAGGCCATGCGCCTCCGCCACCTCGCGATAGGCCACCAGCTCCGCCTCCTCCGCCGCGCTGCGCGCCAGCTTCAGATGCCCGGTGACGCTGAACTCCGCATCCGTCCCGGTCAGCGCGCCGAGCCGCCCCCACACCTCGCGCGAGCGCCGGGCGATGGGCAGTTCCGCCGGGTTGCGGCCCTGCTGCCGCACCCCGCCATAATTCACCCCCGAGGCCTGCCCGCCCACCAGCCCGCGCTCCAGCAGCAGCACGCGCCGCCCGCGCTGCGCTAGGTGCAGCGCCGCCGAGCAGCCGACGCCGCCACCCCCCAGAACCAGGATATCGGCCCGCGCCGCCACGCCCCGCGCTGTCACGCCCTGCGCCGTCACGCGACCGGCTCCACGGCGGGGATGGGCATGGGCTTGACCGGCGGCTGCCCGCGCAGCCGGCCGATGGCCTCCACCGGCTGGCCCAGCTCGGCGGCCAGGATCTCCGCCGCCGCCGCGCCGCAGACCCGCCCCTGGCACCGCCCCATGCCCACCCGGGTGAAGGCCTTGGCGCGGTTCATCTCGGGCGCGATGCCGGGGGCATGCTCCGCCCGCGCCGCGGCGCGCAGCTCGCCCGCCGTCAGCCCCTCGCAGCGGCAGAGGAGGGCCGCATCCGGCAGCGCCGCGGCCAGCGCGGCGGGGAAGGGAAAGGCCCGCTCCAGCGCCGCGCGGAACCGCGCCTGCGCCGCCAGGGCGCGGTCCAGCGCCGCCACCCGCGCGGCCTCCACCGGCAGCCCGGCATCCGCCAGCAGCGCCAGCGCGGCGCGCGCCCCGGCCAGCTCCGCCACCTCCGCCCCGCCAATCCCGGCGCCATCGCCGGCGAGGTAATGCCCCGGCACCGGCGTCCGCCCGGCGGCATCGCGCCGGGGCACCCAATTGTGCTGCCGCGCGTCGAAATCGAAGGGAATGCCGGCGAGATCCGCCAGCTGCGCCTCCGGCTTCAGCCCCCAGCCCAGGCCGACCGCGTCGCAGGCCACGCTGTCCTCCCGCCCCGCCGCATCGCGCCAGCGCAGGGCGGTGACGCCCCCGCCATCGCCCCCGCCATTGCTCCGGTCATCGCCCTCGATCGCCAGCGGCGTGATGCCCTCGGCGATGCGCACGCCGCGCGCGCGCAGCCAGGCGGTGTAATAGAGGCCCTTGGCGAAAACCGGCCCGTTGCGCAGCAGGCCGGGGGCCGCCTTCAGCTTGGTGAGGAAGGGCGTGGTGTCGAGCACCGCCGCCACCTCCGCCCCCGCCCGGGCATATTGATAGGCCACCAGCCACAGCAGCGGCCCGCTGCCGAGAAACGCCACCCGCCGCCCGATGCCGCAGCCCTGCGCCTTCAGCGCGATCTGCGCCCCGCCCAGCGTGGTGACGCCAGGGCGCGTCCAGCCCGGCACCGGGATCACCCGGTCCATCGCTCCGGTGCAGAGCAGCGCGGCATCATACTCCACCACGCCCTGATGGCCGCGATGCAGGGTGAACAGCCGCCGCGCCGCCGGGCGGATATGCCAGGCCAGCGTCTGCGGCCGCCACTCGGCCCGCGCCGTGGCGGCCTCCAGCGCCGCATGCAGCGCCGTGGCCCTCCCCGCCTCGAAGCCATACAGCGCCTTCGCATCGCGCCGCAGCGGCGCGGGGGGGCGCTGGTAGATGCGCCCACCCCCCTCCGCCGCCTCGTCGATCCAGACGGGGCGCAGGCCCGCCTCCAGCAGCACCTCCACCGCCCGCACGCCAGCCGGGCCGGCGCCCACCACCGCCACCCGCATCATCCGCGCCGCACCGCCATGCCATCCTCCGCCAGCGTGGCGCAGGCCCGCACCCGGCCCAGCCCCTCCACCGCCACCCAGCAATCCTGGCAGGCGCCCATCAGGCAGAAGCCGGAACGCGCGCCATCGCCGAATTCGCTCTGCCGCAGCGGCCCCGCCCCGGCGGCGAGCAGCGCCGTCAGCAGCGTGTCGCCGCGCAGGGCTTCCACCGGCTTGCCTTCGAGGGTCAGGGCGATCGGAGGGCGCGCCGTGTCGCGCAGGCGGTGCAGCCTCATACCAGCTCCTCATGCCGGCAATTCACCAGCAGCTCGGCCACCGTGGCCGTGTTGGACAGGTGCAGCACCGTCTCCGCCAGCGCCGCCACATCCTCGGGCCGCGTCATCTGCGCGCGCGGAAAGCCGGTGACATGCGCGGTCATATCCGTCTCGACGAAGCCGGGGCACAGCGCCGTGGCGCGGATGCCATGCGCCCAGCCCAGCCGCCGCACCTCCTGCGTCAGCGCCATGACGGCGAATTTGCTCATGGCGTAGGCGAGATTGTCGTTCTTCACCCGCTTGCCGGAGAGCGAGGCGATGGTGAGCACGCGCCCCGTGCCGCCCGCCACCAGATGCGGCCAGGCGGCGCGCAGGACGCGCATCGGGCCCTTCGCATTCACCGTCCAGCTGGTGTCGAACACGCTTTCATCGCCATCGAGCAGCGTGCCGCGCGGATTGATGCCGGCGGCGTTCACCACGGCGTCGATGCGGCCATGGCGCGCCACCGTGGCGGCCACCCAGGCTTCCGCGCTGCCAGGGGTGGCGGCGTCATAGGGATGCGCGCTCAGGGCGGGGTGCGCCGGGAGGCGGGACGGGTCGCGCACGCCGGCGCTCAGCGTGCAGCCGGCGGCCAGCAGGCGCTCCAGGATGGCGCGGCCAATGCCGCGCGTCGCGCCGGAGAGGAGGACAACGCGGCCTTCAGGGGTCAGCATGCGGGGGGCTTTCTGCCAGGGCAGGCTAAGGGGGCGGGCACAGGTGGGGCGGGCCAAGGGGGCGCCGCCCCCTTGGATCCCCCGCCGGGGGAACAGGGTTCCCCCGGACCCCGCCATCCGGGGGACATCAGCCGGGATTCCAGCAGGCCAGCCGGCGGGGGCCAGTCTGCTCCAGCGGTGGCATCGCCTCGGCGCAGCGCGGCAGCGCCCGCGCGCAGCGCGTGCGGAAGACACAGCCGGAAGGCGGGTTCGCCACACTCGGGATTTCGCCGGGCAGCGGCGCCGCGCTGGCACGCTGGCGCAGCGAGGGCGTGGCGGCAAGCAGGGCGCGGGTATAGGGGTGGGCGGGGGCGCTGAAAATCTCCGCCGCCGGGCCCTCCTCCACCACGCGGCCGAGATACATCACCATCACGCGGTCACAGAGATGGCGCACCACATGCAGGTCATGGCTGATGAAGACCAGCGCCACACCCAGCCCGGCGCGCAGATCAGCCAGCAGATTCACCACCTGCGCCTGGATCGAGACATCCAGCGCGGAGACGGGTTCATCCGCCACGATCAGGTCCGGCTCCGTCGCCAGCGCCCGCGCGATGGCGATGCGCTGCCGCTGCCCGCCGGAAAACGCATGCGGCAGCCGCGTGGCGTGCGAGGGGTCGAGCCCCACCTGCTGCAACAGCGCCGCCGCGTTGCGCGCGGCCCCATGGGCATCCTCGATGCCATGGATGCGCAGGCCATCGGCGATCTGCGCGCCCACGCTGCGCCGCGGGTCCAGGCTGCCATAAGGGTCCTGGAACACCATCTGCATCCGCCGCCGCAGGCCGCGCAGCGCGCCGCCGCGCAGCGCCGCGAGGTCCTGCCCCTCGAACAGCACGCGGCCCGCGCTCGGCGGCATCAGCCGCAGCAGCAGCCGGCCCAGCGTGCTCTTGCCACAGCCGGACTCGCCCACCACGCCCAGCGCCTCGCCCCGCCGCAGCACGAGATCCACGCCGCGCACCGCCACGATCGGCCGCGCCCGGCGGAACAGCCCGCCCTGGCCTGGAAAGGCGCGCGTCAGCCCTTCCGCGCGGAGCAGGGGCGGCGGCGGCGGGAGCGCGTTCATGCCAGTTCCTTCCAGCGCAGGCAGCGCGTCGCGCGCGTCGGCGTGGCGGCCTGCAAGGGGGGGGCCGCCCGCGCGCAGTCAGGCCGCGCCACGCTGCAGCGGGGGGCGAAGCGGCAGCCCTCCGGCATCGCCCAGGGCTGCGGCACCGCGCCGGGAATGGCGGAAAGCCGCGCCACATCCTCCTCCGGCGTGGCGGCGATCAGCGCGGCGGTATAGGGGTGGCGCGGCGCGGCGAAGACCTCGGCCACCGGGCCTTCCTCCACCAGCTCCCCGCCATACATCACCGCCACGCGGTCGGCGATCTGCGACACCACCGCCAGGTTGTGCGTGACGAAGATCATCCCCATCCCCGCCTCGGACCGCTTCAGCCCCGCCAGCAGCTCCAGAATCTGCGCCTGCACGGTGACGTCCAGCGCCGTGGTCGGCTCATCGGCCAGCAGCAGGCGCGGATGGTTGGCGATGGCGGCGGCGATCATCACGCGCTGCCGCTGCCCGCCGGACAATTCATGCGGGAAGGCATCCACCCGCCGCTCCGCATCCGGCAGCCCGACCTGCTTCAGCAGCGCGACGACGCGCCCGCGCAGATCGCCCGTCACCCCATGCGCGCGCAGCCCCTCCCCGATCTGCGCGCCGATGCGCAGCAGCGGGTTGAGGCTGCTCGACGGGTCCTGGAACACCATGGCGAGGTCGCGCCCGCGCAGGCCGCGCAGCGCCTCCTCCGGCGTGCGCAGCAGGTCGCGCACCCGGCCATCGCGCCCGGTATGCAGGATCTCGCCCGCCACCACCCGCACCGCCGCCGGCAGCAGCCCCATCACCGCCAGCCCCGTCAGCGTCTTGCCGGAGCCGCTTTCGCCCACCACCGCCAGCGTCTCCCCCGCGGCGAGGCTGAAGCTGACATCACGCACCACCGGCACCGGCCCGGTGGGGCCGGCGACCTCCAGCGTCAGCCCGCGCACGCAGAGCAGGCCGGGCGCGGTGGAAGCCGGCGCGGGGGAATCATGCAGGGCGGGGCCGGGCAGGGCGGCGAGGCGGCGCAGGAAACCCGGCCGCGCCGTGCCACCCGCGCGCGGGTCCAGCACATCCCGCAGCCGGTCACAGAGAAGATTGAACGCAAGCACCGTGCCCGTCAGCGCCAGGCAGGGCCAGAACAGCAGCAGCGGCGCCTGCTCCATCGTCGCCCGCGCGCCACGGATCATCAGCCCCCAGGAGGGCGCCGGCGGCACCACGCCGAGGCCGAGGAAGGACAGCCCGCTCTCCAGCAGCATCGCCGCCGAGACGGTGAGCGAGAACTGCACCAGCAGCGGCGCGGCGATATTGGGCAGCAGCGTGCGCAGCAGGATGCGGGGAATGCCCGCGCCCAGCGCGCGCTGCGCCGTCACATAGTCCAGCGCGCGCACCGTCAGCGTCTCGGCATAGGCGACGCGGGCGAAATTCGGGGCGAAGAGCACGGCGAGGGAAAAGATCAACGTCACCGCGCCCGGCCCGAGCAGCGTGACCACCAGCAGCGCCAGCAGCATGGGCGGGAAGCACAGCACGATATCGGCCACGCGCAGCGTCACCAGCTCCACCGCGCCCCGGAAATAGCCGCCGACCAGCCCGAGGAAAGTGCCCGCCAGCGCCGCCAGCGCCGCCGCCGCGAAGGCGACGCTCAGCGAGACCCGCGCGCCCCACAGGATGCGCGAGAGGACATCGCGGCCATATTCATCCTGCCCCAGCCAGTGCGCGGCGGAGGGCGCGGCGAGGCGGTGCGCGACATCCTGGCGCACGGGATCGGCCAGCGGCAGCAGCGGCGCCGCCAGCGCCAGCAGCAGGATCAGCGCGACGAGCGCGCCCGGCAGGGCGAGGCGGCGCATCAGCCCTGCCTCACGCGCGGGTCGATGACGGCATAGAGCAGATCGACCACGAGGTTGAGCAGCACGAACAGCGCCGAGACGACCAGCACGATGCCCATCACCTCCGGATAGTCGCGCGCCTCGACGGCGCGGACGAGATAGCCGGACAGGCCCGGCCAGTTGAACACGAACTCCACCAGCACCGTGCCGCCGAGCAGCGAGCCGAGATGCAGCGCCACCACCGTGACCACCGGCGTCAGCGCGTTGCGCACGACATGGCGGCGCAGGATGTGGCGGGGCGCCACGCCGCGCGCCTGGGCGGCGCGCACATGCTCGCGCTCCAGCACCTCCAGCACGGAGGCGCGCGTCACCCGCAGCACCACGGCGGCGAGGCTGACGGCGATGGTGCCCGCCGGCATCAGCAGCAGGCCGATATGGCGCAGCGGGTCGCGTGCCAGCGGCACATAGCCGCCGGCGGGCACGAGGCGGAGCTGCTGCGCCAGCACCAGCACCACCAGCGTGCCGATGACGAAGACCGGCACCGAGAGCGCCAGCCCCGCGACGCCGGAGAGGATGCGGTCCGTCAGCCGCCCCGCGCGCAGCGCCGCCAGCAGGCCGAGCGGCAGGCCGAACAGCACGGCGAGGAAGCCCGCCATGCCCACCAGCTCCAGCGTGCGCGGCAGGCGCAGCGCGATTTCCTCGGCCACCGCGTGCTCGTCGGTCAGCGAGAGGCCGAAATCGCCGCGCAGCAGGCCGGACAGATAGGCGCCATACTGCGCCAGCAGCGGCGCGTTCAGCCCGAGCCGCTCGCGCAGTTCCTCGACGGCGGCGGGATCGGGCGCGACGCCGCCCTGGGAGAGCAGCAGCTCCGCCGGATCGCCGGGAATGAGGTGGATGACGAGGAAGACCAGCGTCGCCACCACCCAGACCAGCAGCAGCGAGACCGCGAGGCGGCGCGTGGCGAAGCCCAGCATCGCCTCAGCCCGCCGCGGTGCTTTCGAGGGTGATGCCGGAATAGAAGGTCAGCGCCCCCGGCAGGTTCTGGAAGCCGGTGACGCCCTTGCGCATCGCATAGCCCTGGCTGCGCCAGGTGAGGCCGACGATCGGCGTCTGCTCGATCGCCAGCTTCTCCACCTCGCGATAGATGGCGCGGCGCTTCGCCTCGTCGAATTCGGCGCGGCCGGCGGCGAAGAGCGCGGTGATGCGCTCTGTTTTCAGCGCGAAGCTGCGGACATAGGAAGGCGCGAGGCTGCCATCGAGAATACTGGCGATGCCATCGGGATCATTGCTGTCGGCGGAGGTGCCCATCACCGCCATGTCGTATTGCCCGCGATTGCCGAGCGCCACGCGCGTCGCCCAGTCCGGCATGTTCAGCGTGGCATTGATGCCGACAGCGGCCAGATGCTGCTGCACCACCTCCGCCGTGTCCTTGTGCATGCCATACTGCGCGGTGGAGAGCAGGGAACAGGTCAGGCCACCGCCATGCCCGGCCTCGGCCAGCAGGCGGCGCGAGAGATCGGGGTTGTAGGTCCAGGAATCCTTGAACTCCGCATTGTAGTAGGGGCTGTTCTGCGGCAGGGGAAGCTGCGTCAGCGGCGAACCGCGGCCGAAGAAGGCGGCCTTCACCAGATCCTCGCGCCGGATGGCGTGGGCGACGGCGCGGCGCACGCGCGGGTCGTCGAAGGGCGGGCGGCCGCCATTGAAGACGAGGAACATGAAGGCGCCATCGACAGCATCGAGCTTCAGCCCGCTATTGGCGGTGATGGCGTCCATGGCCTGCCACGGCACATATTCGATCAGGTCCACATCGCCCGACTGCAGCGCGGCGACGCGCAGATTCTCATCGGCATAGGCCACGACACGGATTTTTTTCAGCTTCGGCAGGCCGGGCTTGTAGTAGCCCTCGAAGGGCTCAAGCTCCAGCGAGACGCCGCGTTCCTGCGCCTTCAGCACGAAGGGCCCGGCGCCGATGAACTGCCCGCGCGGCGAATTGCGCGAGATGATCGGCATATGGTAGCTGCCCATCCACAGGCCGAGCGTCGCCACGGGCTCCTTCGTCACGATGCGGATGGTGCGCTCATCCGGCGTCTCGATCTTCTCGATATCCTGCATCTGCGCGCGGAAATAGGCGGTGGAGCGCTCGGCGGCGATCTGTTCCAGCGTCCATTTCACATCGGCGGCGGTGACCACCTCGCCATTCTGGAACTTCGCCTGGCGCAGGCGGAAGACCCAGCTGCGATCATCCTCGCGCGTCCAGGATTCCGCCAGTTCCGGCTGCAGCGAGCCATCCGCGGCATAGGAGACGAGGCCGCGATAGATCAGCAGCTTGATCGTCGCCGCCGCGGTGCCGCTATTGGCCCAGGGCTGGATGGTGGGCGGATAGCTGGAAAGGCCGAAGGTCAGCACGCCCGGCGTGGCCGCGCGCGCGCCCGGCAGGTGCAGAAAGGGCAGCAGCGAGGCACCAGCGGCGCCGGCCAGCATGGCCCGGCGGGAGATGGGGGAAGCCATGAGGGGAATGCTCCTTCTCGTCCGGGGAATGTCGGTCAGCCGCGCAGGCGGTAGATCTCCCGCGCGGCATCGGGGCTGATGCTGCCCTCTTCCAGGTCGCGCCGCACGGCGGCGCGGTCGCGCTCCTCCGGCGGGCCATAGCCGCCGGCGCCAGGGCTGACGACGGCGAACCATTGTCCCGCCTTCAGCACCGCCACGTCGCGCTCGAACACCACGCCCGGGCCACATTCGATGCCACCATGCCCGCCGGCCGCGCCGCCCAGCAGGCCCCAGCTGCGCGAGCGCAGGCGGGAGACATCGACGCGCACGCGGCAATCCTCATCGGCGCGGTAGACGCGGCGCAGGCCCATGCCGCCACGCTGCCGCCCGGCGCCGCCGGAATCCTGCACCAGTTCGTAGCGCAGCAGCGTCAGCGGGTATTCGATTTCCAGCGCCTCCACCGGCAGGTTGGAGGTGTTGGTGGAATGCACATGGATGCCGTCCAGCCCGTCCTTCGCCGCGCGCGCGCCGCCGCCGCCGCCCATGGTCTCCAGATAAACCCAGAGTTCGCCGCTGTCCTTGCGGCTGCCGATGAAGCTGGCGACGGTGCAGGTGGAGTTGGAACAGGCGGTGACGCGCTCCGGCACCGCCTGCGCCAGCGCGCCCAGGATGAGGTCCGCCACGCGCTGGCTGGTCTGCACGCGGCCATTCACCGCCGCCGGATGGACGCAGTTCAGCACGCTGCCCTCGCGCGCCGTGATGGCCAGGGGACGCGCCAGTCCGGCATTGGGCAGGATGGTCGGGTCCACCACGGATTTGACGGCGTAATAGGCCGTGGCGAGCAGGGCCGTGTAGGTCATGTTCAGCCCGGCGCGCAGCTGGTCCGGCGCATCGAAATGCAGCGCCATGCCATCGCCCCGGATCGTCACCGAGACGCGCAGCGGCAGGGTGGCGTCGATCTCGGCATTGTCGAAGACATCCTCGAAATGCCAGGTGCCGTCCGGCATGGCGGCGATGCCGGCGCGCATCTTGCGCTCCGCGTAGTCGAGCAGCGCGGCGCCGGCGGCCAACACCACCGCCGCGCCATACTTGCCGCACAGCGCCTGGAAGCGCTGCACGCCGACGCGGTTGGCCGCCATCTGCGCGCGCAGGTCGGAGAGGCGCTCACGCGGCACCTGGCAGTTCAGCAGGATGAGGTCCAGCACATCCTGTTGCAGCACGCCCTCGCGGTAGAGGCGCACGGGCGGGATGCGCAGCCCCTCCTGGTAGATATGGGCGTGGCCGCGATCGGCGAAATCCGAGTGGTGCGCGAGATTGACCGTCCAGGCCACGATGCGGCCCTCGACGAAAATCGGCTCGGCCAGGACGATATCAGGCAGATGCGTGCCGCCGCCCTCATAGGCGTCATTGCCGACGAAGACATCCCCCGGCCGCATGTCTTCCAGGCGGTGTTTCCGCATGATGTGCGGCACGATGCCGATGAAGCTGCCGAGATGGATGGGGATATGCTCGGCCTGGCACAGCGTCTCGCCCGCCGCGTTGAAGAGGGCGGTGGAGCAGTCGCGCCGCTCCTTGATGTTGGTGGAGTAGGAGGCGCGGATCAGCGCCTCGCCCGTTTCCTCGACAATGGAGGACAGGGCGGCGCCGATGACCTCGACCGTGATCGGGTCCAGCACGGGCGCGGCGCTGGGCTTCAGGGCGTGGCTCATGCCACCACCTCCAGGATCAGGTTCAGCCAGGGGTCCACCCGCGCCGTCATGCCCGGCGGCACGACGGTGGTGGTGTCCATCTGCTCGACGATGGCGGGGCCGGCGAAGCGGTTGCCGGGTTGCAGCGCCTCGCGGCTGTAGATCGGCGTGGTGACGAAATCGCCCGCCTCGGGGAACCAGACGGGGCGCTGGCCGGTGATGGCGGCGGTGGCATCCGGCCCCGCCATCGGGTAGGCGCGCAGCTCCGCCTTGCGCACCAGCCCGGTGGCCTCCAGCCGCAGGGTGACGAGCTGCACCGGCTCGCCCTCCGCCACGAAGCCATAGCGCTGGCGATGCGCCTCGGCGAATTTTTCAGTCAGCGCCAGCATCGTCCGCGCGGTGACGGGGCCATCCGGCAGCGGCACGGCGAGTTCGTAATTCTGCCCGGCATAGCGCATATCGGCGGTGCGCAGCAGGCGGCGCGCCGCGGGGGCGATGTGCTCCTGGGCGAACCACTCCTCCGCCCGCGCCGTGAGGCCGGCGAAGGCCGCATCCACCTCCGGCGCGGAGTCTTCCGTGGCCGGCAGCAGCTTCGTCGCCGCGAAATCGGCGCGCAGGTCGGTCAGCAGCAGGCCCATGGCGCAGAGGATGCCGGGGTTGCGCGGCACCAGAACGCGCTTCATCTCCAGCTCCCTGGCCAGCCGCGCCGCGTGCAGCGGGCCGGCGCCGCCGAAGGCCATCAGCGTGTAGTCGCGCGGATCATGCCCGCGCTGGACGGAGATGACGCGGATGGCACGTGCCATGTTCGCCGTCACCACCGACAGAATTCCCTGCGCCGTCTCCATCACGCCGAGGCCGAGCTTCTCCGCCAGCCGGGCGATGGATTCGCGCGCCAGATCCTGCCGCACCGCCATGCGGCCGCCGAGCAGATGCGTCGGGTTCAGCGTCTGCAGCACCACATTGGCATCCGTCGTCGCCGGCTCGGCATTGCCCTTGCCGTAGCAGACGGGGCCGGGATCGGCGCCGCAGGAGCGCGGGCCGACCTTCAGCAGCCCGCCCGCATCGACATGGGCGATGGAGCCGCCGCCCGCGCCCACCGTGTGGATGTCGAGCATCGGCGCCTTGATCGGGTAGCCATGCACCACGGCTTCCGAGGTCAGCCGGCACTGCCCGCCCTGGAGCAGCGCGACATCGGTGGAGGTACCGCCCATGTCGAAGGTGATGAGGTCCTCATAGCCGGCCAGGGCGCCGATGGCCTGCGCCCCCACCACGCCGGTGGAGGGGCCGGAGAGCACTGTCCGCACCGGCATCTCCGCCGCCGTGGCGAAGCCGATGACGCCGCCATTGGATTGCGTCAGATGCGGCGTCGCCGTCATGCCGAGCGCCTGCAGGCGCGGCGCCAGGCGCTCGATATAGCTGCGCATCACCGGGCCGAGATAGGCATTCAGCACGACGGTCGAGAGCCGCTCATATTCGCGGAATTCGGGCGCGATCTCGTGCCCCGCGCTGATGAAGGCGTCCGGCATTTCCTCGCGCAGGATGGCCACGGCGCGCTGCTCATGCTCCGGCCGGATGAAGCCGTAGAGGAAAGAAACGGCCACCGCCTTCACCCCCGCCGCGCGGAGCGCGCGGGCGGCCTCGCGCATGCGCGGCTCATCCAGCGGCGTATCCACCTCGCCGGTGTGGCGCACGCGCTCGGGCACTTCCTGGCGCAGGGCGCGCGGCACCAGGGTGGGCGGCTTGTCGGCCTGCATGTCGTAGAGATCGGGGCGCTTCTGCCGGCCGATTTCCAGCAGGTCGCGGAAACCATCGGTGGTGACAAGCCCCGTGCGCACGCCGCGATGCTGGATCAGCGCATTGGTGGCCACCGTCGTGCCATGGCCGAAATAGGCGACCGGCGCGCCGGGCTGCTCCCCGGCCTCGGGCGCGACGCGGCGCATGCCTTCCTCGACACCCTGGGCGATGCCGCGCGAGGGATCATCGGGGGTGGAGGAAACCTTCCAGACCTCGACGCGGCCTTCGGCCTCATCGAAGAGGCAGACATCCGTGAAGGTGCCGCCCGAATCCACGCCAACCCGCCAACGCGCCATGGCGCTCCCCCTGGGATGAATGCCGCGAACGGAGGTTACTATTTCGTTGCACGCGGAAGAGCGGCAAGCGAGATTTTCCCTGGATGGCCGGAATCTGCGGAAAGTTTCACCCCATGAAATTTTTCTGCCGGAAGCCGCATCAAATGGCCGGGGAGTGGAAGGTGTCGCAGACGGACCCGAACAGCAGCCTGCACCGCGCGCTGGGCCTGTTGCGCCTGCTCGGCCGGCAGGAAGGCGCCGCGCTGCGGCTGACCGACATCGCCACGGCCGCCGGCCTGCCGCGCCCCACCGCCCACCGCATGCTGCGCGCGCTGACGGCGGAAGGCTTCCTCGACTACGACGCGCAGGCGCGGCGCTACCGGCTGGGAATCGAACTGTTCCAGATCGCGGCACGCGCCGGCGCGCCGCAGGGCCTGCGCGACCTCGCCCGCCCGGCGCTCCTGCGGCTGACCGCGGCGCTGGGCGAGACGCTCTTCCTGCTCGTCCACAATGGCTATGACGCCGTCTGCATCGAGCGCAGCGCGGGGCCCTTGCCGATCCGCTCCTTCACCGGCGATATCGGCGGGCATGTGCCGCTCGGGCTCGGGCAGGGCTCGGTGGCCATCCTCGCCTTCCTGCCGCCGGATGAGCAGGACGAGATCATCCGCCACAACCTCCAGCGCCTCACCCCCTATGACCGCGACGAGGCCAGCCTGCGCGCCGAGATCGCCCAGGTGCGGCGGGAGGGCCATGCCGGGGGGGCGGCGGGGGTGATCCCCGGCATGGCGGGGCTGGCCGTGCCCGTGCTGGCGCCAGGGCCGGAAGGGCGGGCCGTCGCCGCGCTCAGCGTGGGCACGGTGACGGAACGGCTGACGCCGGAACGGCGCTGCGCCATCGCCGCCATCCTGAAGCGCGAGGCGGCGCAGATCGCGGCACGGCTCAATCCTTTCGACCCGGCCTTGCGGCGGGCGGGGGCGGCCATGGAGCATGGCGCGGCGGCCCGGGCCTGAGGCCGCGCAGAGGCTGCTGGTTGGCCATAGGAGGCGTGGTCTTGAGAGGGGCTTCGCCCCTCTCAAACTCTCCCCACCAAAGGCCTGAGGCCTTTGGAAACCCATTTGTCAGAGCCCGCTGGAGGGGGGGCAGGGGACAAAGCCCCTTCAAGCCACGTGCGGCCCGTTTTTCCAAACGGCCTTTCAGCCCTGTTTTCAGCCTTCCCCGTCATGGTGTATGGGAATCAGGCTTGGGCAGGGCAGGGCATGGCCGATTTCAACGACCCGGATTACCCGGGGCAGTGGCAGTTGCGCGGCGGCAGCGGCGTCAACATCGCTTCTCTCTATGATGAGTATACCGGCCATGGCATCCGCATCGGCCTGATCGATACCCAGCCCAGCGCCGGCAATGTGGAGTTGCAGGGGCAGATCGACTGGTCCGCCAGCGTTGTGGCCACGGGCGCCAATGTGGCCAATACCGGTGGGCTGCACGGCCATGGCGTGGCGAAGATCCTGGTGGCCAAGGCCAATAACGGCGTGGGCGCGGTGGGCGCCGCCTTCGGCGCCACGCTGGTCTCCTATACCGTCGATGCCGCGGGGACGCGCAAGGTGGCGCAGGAAGCGCAGATGCTCGCCCTGCAGAAGCAGGTCGACATCTCGCAGAATTCCTGGAGCCATTCGGGCGCCTTCTTCCGCGATGATTTCGGCAAGGCGGCCTATGCCGCCTCCGCCGCCGCCGTGGCCAGCGCCGCCGCCGAGGGGCGCGGCGGGCTTGGCACCATCATCGTGCGCTCGGCCGGCAATACCGGTGAAATGGGCGATGACGTCAACGCCCACAACTACGCCAACAACCGCTACAGCATCGCCATCGGCGCGACGGATGAGAAAGGCGCGGTGCAGGCCTTTTCCAACACCGGCGCCGCGCTGCTCGCCGTGGCGCCGGGGACGGGCACCTCCTATTCCTCCCCCCTGGTCAGCGCGACCGTGGCGCTGATGCTGGAGGCCAACCCCCATCTCGGCTACCGCGATGTGCAGACCATCCTGGCGATGTCGGCGCGGCTGACCGATACCGCCGGGGTGGGGTGGTTCACCAACAAGGCGGGCGGCTGGAATGGCGGGGGGATGCATGTCTCGAACGAGGCCGGCTTCGGGCTGATCGACGCGCATGCCGCCGTCCGCCTGGCCGAGAGCTGGAGCCTGCAATCCACCACGGCCAATCTGCAGGAGGTGAGCGCCCGCCGCACCCAGGGGCTGATCATCGCCGACCAGGGGCATGTCAGCCAGAGTGTCACCATCGCCAGTGATCTCTCGGTCGAGCGGGCGGAAGTGACGATCGTGCTGCGGCATGAACTGATGGGCGACCTGCGCGTCTGGCTGGTCTCGCCCTCGGGCACGCAGAGCGTGCTGCTCGACCGCATCGGCAATGGCACCTATGACGCCACGGGCAATGTGCTGTCCTACACGCTGAGCAGCGTGCAGTTCCTGGGCGAGGCCGCGCGCGGCAACTGGACGCTGCATGTACAGGACATGGCGGCGGGCAATACCGGCACGCTGGTGCGCTGGTCGCTGGCACTGGTGGGCGCCGCCGCCTCGGCCGACACGCAGCATGTCTATACCGATGAGTTCGCCACCCTGGCGGCGGCCGACCCCTCCCGCGCCGTGCTGGCCGATGCCACGGGCGAGGACACGCTGAACGGCGCGGCGCTGACGGCGGCCGCGCGCATCGACCTCTCCGGCGCGACGGCCAGCCAGATCGCCGGCAAGGCCCTGCGCTTCGCCACCGGCACGGTGATCGAGCACGCCATCGGCGGCGATGGCGATGATGTGCTGATCGGCAACGGCCTCGCCAACCATCTCCAGGGCGGGCGTGGCGCGGACCGGCTGGAGGGCGGCGCGGGCAATGACACGCTGGAGGGCGGCGCCGGCCATGACACGCTGGTGGGGGGTAGCGGGGCGGATACGCTGCGCGGCGGCGCGGGGGATGACCTGTATTCGGTGGAGCATGCCGGCGATGTGGTGGTGGAACTGCCCGGTGCCGGCACGGACAAGGTGATCAGCAGCATCAACTACCGCCTGCCCGACCATGTGGAGAATCTGGCCCTGACGGGTGCCGCGCGCACGGGCGTTGGCAATGACCTTGCCAACACCATCAACGGCACCGCCGCCGCCAATGAGCTGCGCGGCGGGGCGGGGGATGACGTGCTGCAGGGCCTGGAGGGCAATGACACGCTGGTGGGGGGCAGCGGCAATGACATGCTGCGCGGCGGCGCCGGGGCGGATGTGATGCAGGGGGGTGTCGGCAACGACATCTATGTGGTGGACGACCCGGGCGACCAGGTGGTGGAGGTGCAGTACCAGGGCTATGACACGGTGCGCAGCTTCCTCGACTATACCCTTCCTTCCTGGACCGAGTATCTGGAGCTGTATGGCAATGCCCTCTCCGGCACTGGCACGGCGGCGGGCAATATCCTGACGGGCAATGAGCGGGGCAACACCCTCTCCGGCCTGGGGGGGAATGACATCCTGCGCGGGCTGGCCGGCAATGACGTGCTGCTGGGTGGCGAGGGCGCCGACCGGCTGGAGGGTGGTGCCGGCCAGGACATGCTGCGCGGCGATGCGGGGGCGGATGTTTTCGTCTTCACCCCTGGCGGCGGGCGCGATGTGGTGGTGGATTTCACGCCGGCTGAGGGCGACCGCCTGTTGCTGGCGGGCTTTGGCACCCTGCCACCGGGCGACCTGCTGGCGGCCACCCATGCGGAGGGCCAGGACCTGATCCTGCAACTGGGCAATGACGTGCTGGTGCTGCGAGGTTTCGGCGACAGCATGCTTCCCGTGGACAATATCTTTTTCAGCTAAGGCCTGTTAGAGCTTGATCCAGTCTGCGGTGGCTGCGAGGCAGAGGATGCCGAGGAATGATCGGGCGGTCTT
>NZ_JANFNY010000074.1 GCF_024437745.1 Roseomonas sp. GC11
CCCCCCCCCCCCCCCCCCCCCCCCCCCCCCCCCCCCCCCCCCCCCCCCCCCCCCCCCCCCCCCCCCCCCCCCAGGCCGGAAAGGGTTCCGCTTGGCGGCGCGGCCCGCGCCCGGTAGAACCGGGCCCAAACCTCTGCCCGGAACGTGTTCATGGCCGCTCATCAGTATGTCTTCGTGATGAAGGATCTCACCAAGTCCTACCCGGGCGGGCGTGAGATCTTCAAAGGCATCACCCTCTCCTTCCTGCCCACCGCCAAGATCGGCGTGCTTGGCCCCAACGGCGCCGGCAAGTCGACCCTGATGCGCATCATGGCCGGGCAGGACCGCGAATTCGGCGGCGAGGCCTGGGCGGCCGATGGCATCAAGGTTGGCTACCTCTCGCAGGAACCCCACCTCGACGCCAGCAAGACCGTGGCCGAGAACGTCATGGACGCCTTCGGCACGCTGACGGCCGACCTCGCGCGCTTCAACGAGATCTCGATGAAGTTCGCCGAGGAAATGTCCGAGGACGAGATGAACACGCTCCTCGCCGAGCAGGCCGAGCTGCAGGAGCGCATCGACGCCGCCAATGGCTGGGAACTCGACCGCACCATCGAGATCGCGCTGGACGCGCTGCGCTGCCCGCCGGGGGACAGCGCGGTGACCAGCCTCTCCGGTGGTGAGCGCCGCCGCGTCGCCCTCTGCAAGCTGCTGCTCGAGAAGCCCGACCTGCTGCTGCTCGACGAGCCCACCAACCACCTCGACGCCGAGAGCGTGAGCTGGCTGGAAAAGACCCTGCGCGACTACCAGGGCGCCGTCCTGATCGTCACCCACGACCGCTACTTCCTCGACAACGTCACCAACTGGATCCTCGAGGTCGATCGCGGCCGCGGCATCCCGTATGAGGGCAACTACTCCGCCTATCTGGAGACCAAGCGCAAGCGCCTGGCCCAGGAAGAGAAGGAAGAGAGCACCCGCCAGCGCCAGCTGGCCGAGGAGCAGGAGTGGATCGGCCGCAGCCCGGCCGCGCGCCAGGCCAAGAGCAAGGCCCGTATCCAGGCCTATGAGGAGCTGCTCGCCAAGAGCCTCGACCGCGCGCCCGAGCCGACCGAGATCCAGATCCCGCCCGCGCCGCGCCTCGGCAACACCGTCATCGAGGTGCAGAACCTCTCCAAGTCCTTCGGCGACCGCCTGCTGATCGACAACCTCTCCTTCAAGCTGCCGCCGGGCGGCATTGTCGGCGTCATCGGCCCGAACGGCGCCGGCAAGTCCACCCTGTTCAAGATGATCACCGGGCAGGAGACGCCGGATGCCGGCACGCTGCGCGTCGGTGAGACCGTGCAGCTCGGCTATGTCGACCAGAGCCGCGACACGCTGGATGACAAGCGCACCGTCTGGCAGGAAATCTCCGATGGCGAGGACCTGATCATGATGGGCAAGCGCGCCGTGCCCTCGCGCGCCTATGCCGCCGCCTTCAACTTCAAGGGTGGCGACCAGCAGAAGCCCGTCGGCGTGCTCTCGGGCGGTGAGCGCAACCGCGTCCACCTCGCCAAGATGCTGCGCAAGCCGCACAACGTCATCCTGCTCGACGAGCCGACCAACGACCTCGACGTCGACACGCTCCGCGCGCTGGAAGAGGCGTTGCAGGACTTCGCCGGCTGCGCCGTCATCATCTCGCACGATCGCTGGTTCCTCGACCGCCTGGCGACGCATATCCTGGCCTTCGAGGGCGACAGCCACGTCGAATGGTTCGAGGGCAACTATCAGGCCTATGAGGCCGACCGACGTCGACGCCTTGGCGCGGCGGCCGATCAGCCGCACCGGATCAAATACCGGCCGCTCACCCGGTAACCCGATGGACGGCCTGCCGCGGGTGGAATCCCCGCAGACGGTGCGCACGCCGCGTCTGGTGCTGCGCCCTGTCGGGCCTGGGCATCTGGCCGACCTCACCGCCCTGAAGGGGGATGAGGCCGCCTTTGGCCTGATGCTGCACGGCACCCGCGCCCCCGCGCAGGTCCGCCAGGAGCTGGAGGACGACATGGCCTTCTGGGCCGTGCGCGGCTACGGCACCTGGGCTGTCCATCTGGCGGAGACGGAGGCCTTCCTCGGCATCGTCGCCCTGTCGGAGCGGCCGGACGGACGTGGCATCGCGCTGCGCTTCGCCCTCTGGCCGCACACGCGGGGCAAGGGCTATGCGCGGGAGGCGGCGCGCGCCGCCCTCGGCTTCGGGCATGAGGTGGCGCGGCTGCCGCGCATCATCGCCGTGGCGCGGGAGGACAACCTGGCCTCGCGCGCGGTGCTGGAGGATATCGGCCTGCGCCGCGCGGCCGAGTTCCCGCGCGATGGCCACCGCATGCTGGTCTATGAAAGCCTGCGCCCGCCGCCACCACCCGCCCAGCAGGGGCAATGACCGACCCGGAGGGGGGAGGGGCCAGCAGCCTCTCCCCCTTTCTCATTCCAGGCGTTGCCATGATTGCGTCATATTTTGGTGTGGAATTTTTATTTTAAAACAAAAAGATAAATCTTGGTCTTGCCCAAAATAAGGCAAACTCGCCTTATTTTGCGTTGCAGCGAAAAACCCCGCCTGCCATAGCCACCCCCGCAGAGGCTGAAAGGAGGGCCGTGGCATGGGGTGTTTCCGTGATGTGTCGTGCGGCCTTGTCCTGGCCGCGCTGCTGGCACCGCTGCCTGCACGCGCGGCCGATTACACGCTGGGCGCGGCCATCGGTGGCGCGGTGCCCTATGCCACGCGGGAGTCCTACGTGGCGGCGACGCTGCTGGGCGAGCGGGCGGGGCAGGTGGCCCTGACCAACACCCTGCCCATGCAAAGCCTGGTGAAGCCGGTCTTCGACTCCCGCCCGGTCTATGCGCTGGGGGCGCGGGTCAGCCTCGGCAAGTTCGGCAAGGCGCAGCTTTCCCTGGATGGGCAGATCGCCGCCGGGGCCGAGAAGGCGCCGGATGAGCCGCGCCCCCTGCTGGGGCTGGCGCGGCTCAGGGTGCAGTTTTAAAAAGAACGTTCTTTTTTGAAAAAAAGAACCAAAAAACTTTTATCCGTTGGCGTTCCGCTGGGCCGGGAGACGGCGGCAGCCTGAAAGAAAATTCTTTTTCTGAAGAAAAAGAAGGATCTTAAAAGCCCTTTTTCTTTCGCAGCAGCCGCACCCCGAGGATCGCCCCGCCGATCACCAGGAAGGACACCGCCGTGGAGACGGTGCCGAGGGCGTAGAGCACCGGCGTCGTCACGGTGGTGGTCATGCCGAGGATTTCCAGCGGCAGGGTGTTGCCGCTGCCGGCGGTCAGCAGGGTGCGGGCGAATTCGTCGAAGGACAGGGTGAAGCCGAACAGCGCGATGCCGACGACGCTGGGCGCGATGATCGGCAGCACCACATGCCAGAAGCTTTGCCAGGGCGTCGCCCCCATGTCGCGCGCCGCCTCTTCCCAGCTGCGGTCGAAGCGGTTGAACACGGCGAACATGATCAGCAGGCCGAAGGGCAGCGTCCAGGTGAGCTGCGCGCCAAAGGCCGAGGAATACCAGGCCGGTTCCCACTCCATCATGTTGAACATCAGCCCGATGCCGAGGCTGACCAGGATGGAGGGCACGATCAGGCTGGCGATGGTGAGGGCGAAGAGCACGCCGCTGCCGCGGAAGCGCCGGCGGAAGGCCATGCCGGCGGCGAGCGAGATGACCACCGTGCTGGCCGTCACCATCGCCGCCAGGGTCAGGGTGCGCGTCATGGAGGCGCCGAGGTCGCCCACCGCCTGCGGCTGGAACAGCCGGGCGAACCAGTGCAGCGAGACGCCGTTCATCGGGAAGGTCAGCCCGCCATCCGGCCCCTGGAAGGAGAGGATGGTGATGGTGAAGGTCGGGCCATAGAGGAACAGCACGAAGAGCAGGAAGAGGCCGCCGAGCAGCAGCCGCGCCAGGGGTCCGGGCATGGGCTCACAGCTCCTTGCGGATATCGATGACGCGCAGCATGGCGCCCACCATCAGCAGCACCATGGCCAGCAGCACCACCGCATTGGCGGCGGCGGCGGGGTATTGCATGAGGCCGATCTGGTTGGCGATCATCAGCCCGACGGAGGCGCTCTGCCCGCCGCTCATCAGCCGCACCGTGGCGAAATCGCCCATCACCAGCACGACGACGAAAATGCTGCCGATGCCGATGCCCGGCTTGCACAGCGGCAGGATGACGCACCACAGCGTCTGCCAGAAGCCCGCGCCCATGTCGCGCGCCGCCTCCAGCAGGCGGCGGTCGATGCGCATCATGGTGTTGAAGATCGGCACCACCATGAACAGCGTGTAGAGGTGGACGAAGGCCAGGATCACCGAGAAATCGGAGAAGAGCAGGAACTCCAGCGGTTCCTTGATGACGCCGGTGGCCAGCAGCGTGCCGTTGAGGATGCCGTTGCGGCCGAGGAAGGGCACCCAGGCGATCATGCGGATCAGGTTGCTGGTCCAGAACGGCACGGTGCACAGCACGAAGAGCACGGTGCGCAGCGTCTGGTTCTGCACCACGAAGGCCAGGAAATAGGCCAGCCAGAAGCCGAGGCCGAGCGTCACCGCCCAGGTGATGCCGGCGAAGTAGAGGGTCTTGAGATAGGTCTGCCAGGTGACGAAGGAGGCGAAGACCTCCCTGTAGTTCGTCAGCACGAAGGCCGGGATCAGGCTGAAGCTGTCATAGTCGTAGAAGCTGACGATGACCAGCATGGCCACCGGAACCAGCAGGAAGACCGCCAGCACCAGCGCCAGCGGCGCCGCCTGGAGCCAGGGGAAAAGGCGCGGCATCGGCGCTCCCATTCGTCAGATTGGTCACGGTGGCGGGGCCATTCCTGGCCCCGCCCTGTGATGCGCCCCGGCGCAGGCCTCAGGCGGCGATGAACTCGTTCCACTTCTGGACCATGTAGCGGTCCTCGCTCATCACCGAGTTCCAGCACACCACGCGGCCCATGCGCTCCAGGAAGGAGCCGCCATCGCGCTTGGCGCCGGCCTTCTCCATCACCTTGCCATCGGGGGCGATGATGTCGGAGACGGCGGGCTTGCCCTCCATCCAGTAGCCCCACTCATTCTCGGTCATGAAGGTCTTGGCCGTGTCCAGCACCGCCGAGTAATAGCCCTGGCGGTTGAGGAAGGCGCCGACCCAGCCGGAGAGGTACCAGTTCAGGTACTCATAGGCCGCGTCCAGCTCCAGGCCGGAGAGGTGCTTCATCAGGCCGAGGCCCGAGCCCCAGGCGCGGTAGCCCTCGGCCAGCGGCTGGTAGACGCAGGGGATGCCGCGCGAGCGCACCGCCGTCACCGCCGGCGACCACATGGACTGGATGACGACCTCGCCCGAGGCCATCAGGTTCACGCTCTCGTCGAAGGTCTTCCAGAAGGCGCGGAACTGGCCGGCCTTCTTGGCCTCGATGAGGAAGGCGATGGTCTTGTCGATCTCCGCCCGCGTCATGTTGCCCTTGTCGGCATACTTCACGAGGCCGGCGCTCTCCGCCACCATCGCGGCGTCCATGATGCCGATGCCGGGGATGTTCAGGATGCTGGCCTTGCCCTTGAAGGCGGGGTCCAGCAGGTCCTTCCACTGGGTGATCGGGCGGCCCACCAGGTCCGGGCGGATGCCCAGCGTATCGGCGTTGTAGATGGTGGGCAGCAGCGTCATCAGCTCGGTGCGCGCGCTGGCGAAGCCCTTGGCGTCCTTGCTCTCGACGAAGCCCACGGAATAGGGGCTGGTGCCCTGGGCGATGACGCTTTCCGCCGTCAGCCGGCCGGTGGTGAAGATGGGGACGATCTTGTCCGCCAGCCTGATGCGCTTGGTGTCGATCGGCTGCATCACGCCGGTCGGGTAGACCTTCTTGATGCTGAAATACTCGATGTCGGCGATGTCGAAGCTGCGCGACTGCGTGGCGGCGCGCTGGGCCACGGCGTCGGTGTCCGTCACCGTCATCTGCAGGGTGAAGCCGAGATCCTTCTTCACCTGCTCGGCGATCGGGTTCAGGCCGGAGACGCCGGTGCCGAGCTGGCGCAGCGTGATGTTGCGGATGTTCTGCGCCCAGAGGGTGGGGAAGCCGGTGATGGCGCCGCTGCCGACCGCGGCACCGGCCAGCGCCAGCGCGCCGCGCCGGGTGAGGGAGGTCTTCGTCTCGGTCATGGTCGTGAACTCTCCTGTTGCTCTTGTTCTCAGGCGCGGCGGGTCACGCGGCATCCCGGGGCAGGGGGTGCGCCTCCTGCGCCTCCCAGCCCAGGGTGGCGGCCTCGCCCGGCGCGACGGGCGAGGCATGGAAGAGGGAATCGGGCAGCAGCGCCTCGGCGGTCTGGCCATCGCGGGCCTGCACCACCACGCGCACCGCGGAGCCCTGGTATTCGACGGCCGTGACATGCCCGGACAGGTGGGGGCCACCGCCCGCGGGGGCCGGGGCGAGGCGCGTGCGGTCCGTCCGCACGGCGAAGCGGCCCTGCGGCAGCTCCAGCACGTTATGCCCGCCGATGAAGCGGGCGACGAAGGCGCTGGCCGGCTTCTCGAAGATCTCGCGCGGTGGCGCGGCCTGGGCGATGCGCCCCTGGTCCATCACCACGGCGATGTCGGAGAGCGCCATCGCCTCCTCCTGCCCGTGGGTGACATGGATGAAGGTGATGCCCAGCTCGCGCTGCAGGCGCTTCAGCTCCTCGCGCATCTGGGTGCGCAGGAAGGGGTCGAGGGCGGAGAGCGGCTCGTCCAGCAGCAGCACCTTGGGGCTGGTGATCAGCGCGCGGGCCAGGGCCACGCGCTGCTGCTGCCCGCCCGAGAGCTGGGTGGGCAGGCGGTCCGCCATCTTTTCCAGCTGCACGAGGCGGAGGAACTCCGCCGCGCGGGCCAGCCGCTCCGCCTTGCCCATGCCGCGCATCCGCAGGCCGAAGGCGATGTTCTCGAGCGCCGTCAGATGCGGGAAGAGGGCATAGGACTGGAACATCATCGCCGTCCCGCGCGCGGCGGGCGGCAGGTTGGTCACATTCCGCCCGGCCAGCAGGATATCGCCATCGCTGATGCTCTCATGCCCGGCGATCATGCGCAGCGTGCTGGTCTTGCCACAGCCCGAGGGGCCGAGCAGGCAGCAATAGCTGGCCGGCGGAATGGCCAGAGAAATCCCATCCACCGCCACGGCGGCGCCATAGCGCTTGGTGACGCCGATCAGTTCCACATCCGCGCGCAACGTTGTCCGGCCCCGTTCCTGTCGTTCGGCCGGGCCTATGCAAGTGGCGCACCACCCGGGCGGCGGCCGGGCCAGGGCGTGGCCGGGCAGGGGCGGCGGATTGGTTCCAAAGGCGGGGGAGGGTGGAGGAGTGCCTGCCGCATCGGCAGGAAGGCGGGGGCATTGCCTGCGCCAGTGGCAGGACCCAAGTGGCAGGACCCGCGCAAATGGCTATAAGGGAGCGCATCAGACAACCCTGGGGCTTATCCCCTATTCTGATGATGCGAAGCCTTGCGCGGCAGGGTGCAATGCCGGCCAGGAGAGCGCGATGCCGGATGCCACGATGACACCCCATTCCTCGCTGGTGCCGCTGGACCACGCGGAGGGACTGGAACCGCTGCTGGATCAGCTGGTCGAGATGGCGTGGGAGCCTGGCTGGGCGCCCCTTGTCCTGTCACGCCTGATCGCGCTCTGCGCGGCGCTGCGATCCCCCGCGGCGCCACAGCCCTGGGCCGAATCGCTGGCCCGGCTGCGCGCCCACCCGCTGCAGCGGCTGATGCTGGAGGACCCGCTGGTGCGGGAGAGCCTCCTGCGCCCTGGCCCCACCCCGGCCCCCATCGCGCTGGACCTGCTCATCCAGCACGAGTCGGTGCGGCCGCTGCTGGACCATGCCTCGCGCGCCGGGCATGACCTCGCCACCGCCACCCGCCAGATCGGCTATGCCGCCGCCTGGCGGGCGCAGGCCCGCTTCCTGGCGCGCATCGTCGATGCCGTGGCGGAGCGCGAGGCCCAGGCGGAAATCCTCACCCTGGGCGCGGGCCATCTGCGGGAGGCGGGCTTCGTCTCCTATGGCCGCAACATCGCGCGCTGGGTGATGCAGGAGAACGACCCGGAGGCCCTGGCCCTGCTGCGCCGGCAGGCTCCGGCCGGGCTTGCGCTGCGCAGCCTGCGCTGCGGCCTGCCCTATTTCGTGCGCCGCCCCTATCTGCGCGGCTGCTTCGACCTGATCATGGTGCCCGACCTGCCGCTGCTGCCGGAGCCGGCGCGGCTGGTGGACGCCGCTTTCGCCGCGCTGAAGCCTGGGGGCGTGCTGCTGCTGGGCAGCCCGACCGCCGCGCCGCCGGAGGCCGCCTTCCTGGAGGCTTATCTGGGCCTGACGCCCGCCTGGAGGCCGGCGGAGGCCCTGGCCGCCCTGGCCCATGTGCCCCCCGCCGCGGAAATGGCCCGTGCCCAGGTGATCCCGAGCCTGGAAGGGCGCCGGCATTATCTGCGCCTGGAACGGCGAAGGTAAGTTTTTTTAGATTCTTCTTTTTCTGAAGAAAAAGAAGCAAAAAGACTTTTCAAATTGGCGTCCCGCCTCAGGCCACACGCGGGACGCCGACTGAAAAAAGTTTTTTGGTTCTTTTTTCCAAAAAAGAACAAGACCCCAAAAAACTTACCGCCCTTCGCGCGCCGCGAGCGCCGCGATCTGGTTGCGCATGGCCTCCAGCAGGGCGGAGATCTGGCCGCCATTGCGGCTGATCACGGCGGAATATTCGCTGCGCTGGGTCAGGCGGAGGGAGGTGCCCTCGGCGATGACGTCAACGACGCGGGGCTGGCCGTTCACCTCGCCCACGCGCCAGTCGAGGCTGAAGGCGGCGCTGTTGGGGCGCTCGATGATGGTGTTGACCAGCGCGTCATCCTCGGTGCGCTGCTGGCTGCGGCCGAGGCTGAAGCGCACGCCCTCATATTCGCCGAAGCGGGCGGAGAGGTTGCGGATCAGGGTTTCCTCGAACAGCTTCATATACTCCTGCTGCTCGGCCGGGGTGGCGGTGCGCCACCAGCGGCCGAGGATGAAGCGGCCCACGCCATCCACATCCACGGCGCGGCGCAGCACCGCGGCCACGCGCTGGCGGCGGGCGGCGATGGGCTGGTTCGCGTTGATGACGCCGACCAGCTCCTGCCCCGTGCTCTCGATGAAGCTGGCGGCGCGGCTGATGTCCATCTCCGCGCGGGCGGGGAGGGCCAGGGCGATGGCGAAGGGGGTCGCCAGCGCGGAGGCCAGCAGGGAACGGCGATGCATCCTGTCCAATCTCATCTCGTTTCGGCCGGGAGGGGCCGTGCGTGTCAGTTGCGGGCGGGGGCCTGGACCCCGGCGCCCAGGCCGGTGCCGAGCGCGGGGGAAGGCTGCCCGCCGCCATTGCGGATATCGTTCTGCCGGCGCTGGCGGTAGGCGCTGCGCAGCGTGGCGTAGGGGTCGAGGCTGGTTTCCTTCACGCTGTCCAGCGTCTCGATCAGCCCTTCACGCGCGTCGAGGACCGTCAGCCCCGTCTGCACATAGCCCAGCGTCTGCACCGTATCGTTGCCATTCGCGATCACCCAGGTGGTCGGGTTGGCGGCGATGTCCACTCCAAACCCCGCCAGATCGCGCGGGTTGCTCGGCCCCAGCACGGGCAGGAAGAGGTAGGGCCCCTCGCCCACGCCC
This sequence comes from Roseomonas sp. GC11, assembly GCF_024437745.1. GTDB lineage: Bacteria > Pseudomonadota > Alphaproteobacteria > Acetobacterales > Acetobacteraceae > Pseudoroseomonas. The sequence continues at coordinate 9,599 of NZ_JANFNY010000074.1, forward strand.
CAGACGGCCAGGGTCTGGCCGAAATCCTCGCCATGCGCGGGGAGGCCGAAATCCTTGGCCACGTCGAAGATGCCGCCGACGCCCAGCGTGGTGTTGAGCAGGAAGCGGCCGAGCGTGGTGCCGAAGCGCTGCGTCTCCCCCTGCAGCCCGTCATTCAGCAGGATGACGGGGCTGCGCAGATTGGCCAGCACGTTGCGGATGCCGCCGCGCACCGGCTGGGGGATGATGAAGCGGTAGACCTGCGCCGCCGGCCGCAGCAGCACGGTGTCGATGCCGTCATGCACCGCGTACATGGTGCGGTTGAACGGCTCCAGCGGGTCGTTGGTCTGCTCGTATTCCGCCAGGGCCTCGGGCTCGCTCGCCGGGGGGCGGGTGGCGCAGCCGGCCAGGGCGAGGAAACCGGCCAGAACCAGGAGGGGGCGGCGGAGGGAGCGCATGGTCTCAGGTGTCCTGACGGGGGGAGGGCAGAAGGGAGGGCGGGCGGGAGGCGGGGAGGCGAGGTTGGTCGCTACATACATCCTGGGATGAATGTATGGAACAGCCGAAGGTCAAGCCTTGCCGAACAACGCCGTGTGCAACGCCTTGGGCGCGGCCGGGATGCAGCGGGGCGTTCAATTCCGGCGCGGCGTAGGATATGGGAGCGTCATGAACCACGTCGCCGACCACGCCCCCACCGCCTCCGGCCGCCCGGGCACTCTGCAGCGCTGGCTGACCGGCCCCCGCGTGGCCGGCCTTCCGGTGCCCAACGAGCTGCCGCCGCCGGCGCTGTCCTTCGAATTCTTCCCGCCGCGCACCGAGGCGCTGGAGCAGCAGCTCTGGAGCTGCGTCCGCCGGCTGGAGCCGCTGGCGCCGCGCTTTGTCTCCGTCACCTATGGCGCGGGCGGCACGACGCAGGAGCGCACCCACGCCACCGTGGCGCGCCTGGTGTCCGAGACCGGCCTGACGCCGGCGGCGCACCTGACCTGCGTCGGCGCCAGCCGGGCCGAGGTCGATGCCGTCGCCCGCCGCTACTGGGAGGCCGGGGTGCGCCACATCGTCGCCCTGCGCGGGGACGCGCCGGCGGGCGAGAGCGGCTACACGCCGCACCCGGAGGGCTATGCCTATGCCGCCGACCTGGTGGCCGGGCTGAAGAAGATCGGCGATTTCGAGATCTCCGTCGCCGCTTATCCCGAGACGCATCCTGCGGCTCTCTCCCCTGAGCAGGACCTGGACAATCTGAAGCGCAAGATCGACGCCGGCGCCACCCGCGCGATCACACAGTATTTCTTTGATACAGAAGTCTTTCTCCGCTTCCTGGACCGCTGCCTCGCGGCCGGAATCACCGTGCCGATCGTCCCAGGCATCCTGCCCGTCTCGAATTTCACCCAGGTGAAGAAGTTCTCCGCCATGTGCGGCACCTCCGTCCCTGCCTGGATGGGCACCCTCTTCGAGGGGCTCGATGAGGATGCCGAGACCCGCCGCATGGTCGCCGCCGCCCTTGCCGCCGAGCAGGTCCGCCTGCTCCAGGCCAATGGCGTGGACGAATTCCATTTCTACACCCTCAACCGCGCCGATCTGACCTATGCCATCGCCCATATCCTGGGGGCGCGGCCCAAGGCTTGATCATTTGGTTTTTTTGTATCCAGAAAAATCTTCTTTTTCTGAAGAAAAAGAAGCAAAAAGACTTTCTTTCAGTTTGGCGTCCCGCCTCAGGCCATCAGCGGGACGCCAGCTGGAAAAAGTTTTTTGGTTCTTTTTTTCAAAAAAGAACTCTTATCTGATCTTCCTGTAAAAATCTCTCAGCAGAAACGGGCTGAGAAACAGCGGAAACTGGCACAGCGCGAAAAAGAGCAGGATCTGCGGGTCTGTGCCGGCGGGCAGCACGGCGAGGTAGAGCGCCATGTTGCGGTTGCCCGAGAGCAGCCCGGCCGAGAGGGCGAGGTCTCGCCCGAGCGGGCGCAGCGCCAGGGCGGTGAGGGCGTTCAGCCCGAAGCTGCCGGCGAAGGCCAGGGCGGTGCCGCCCAGCACGAAGCCCGGCTGGGCCAGCAGCCGCGCCAGCACGCCATCCATCACGCCGAAGCCGTAGAGCACCACCAGCAGCACCACGGCGCCATCCACGGCGCGGCCCCAGCGGTGCAGCCGCGCCGGCCCCGCCAGCCGGCGGATGGCCAGGGAGAGCAGCAGCGGCAGCCCCACCACCAGCGCCAGCCGCCCCATCAGCGCCGTGACCGAGAGGGACAGGTCGATCCCCAGCAGCCCGAGCGCCAGCGGCGGCGCGGTGAGGGGCACCAGCAGGGTGGAGAGCAGCGCGGCGACCAGGGCGATTTCCCCATCCAGCCCGACCAGCCGGGCGAAGGCGGGGGAGGAGGTGGCGGCGCAGCCCGTGGCCATGATGACCAGCGCCGCGCCCAGCGGCCCGTCCAGCCCGGTGAGCCGCGCGATGCCCCAGGCCAGCAGCGGGCAGGCCAGCAGCAGCCAGGCCAGCAGCGCCGCCACCATCCCCGGCCGCCGCAGGTAGGAGAGCACCTGCACCGGGTCCACCCGCAGCAGCACCAGCGTCATCAGCAGCGCGACGGTGGGGGTGACGACGCCGCGCAGCGCGCTCGCCAGCGGCGGCACCAGCAGGCCGAGGAAGATCCCCAGCGCCAGCAGCGTGCCGCCATGCTGGGCACACCTCTCCAGGAGGCGGATCGGCAGGCTCAGGATGGGGCGTTCTCCCTCCGCCGGGGCGGGCCTGTGGTTGGCCGCGTTCGCTCCCCGTTCTATATCCCGGGGGTGCGCACGCCAATCCTCCCCCTGCTGGCCCTTGCTCTCCTGATCGCGGGGGCCGCCCCCACCCTGGCCGCCTGCGCCGATCCGCCGGCGCCGCGGGTGGACTGGCGCCGCTGCATGCTCGATGGGCGGGACCTCTCCGGCGCCCGCCTGGACGCGGCCGTGCTGCGCGATGCCAGCTTCGCCCGCGCCCGGCTGGATGGCGCCCGGCTCCCGGCGGTGGAGGCGCCCGATTCGCGCTTCACCTCCGCCAGCGCCCAGGGGGTGGATTTCTCCGGCGCCATCCTGCGCGGGGCGGATTTCACCCGCACGGCGCTGCAGGGCGCCCGTTTCATCCGGGCCGACCTGCGCGGCGCCCGCTTCTACCGCGCCGACCTCTCGGGCGCCGACATGACCGGCGCCCGGCTGGATGGCACCGACCTCTCCACCGCCACCCTGGACGGCGCGCTCTGGGTGGACGGGCAGACGCGCTGCGCCGCCGGTTCCGTGGGGGCCTGCCAATGACGCCTGAGATGACGACCGACGCCGCCGCCTATCTCGCCCGGCTGAACCCCGAGCAGCGCGCGGCGGTGGAGACGGTGGATGGCCCCCTGCTGGTGCTGGCCGGCGCCGGCACCGGCAAGACGCGGGTGCTGACCACGCGCTTCGCCCATATCCTGATGACGCGCCGCGCCTTTCCCAGCCAGGTGCTGGCCGTCACCTTCACCAACAGGGCGGCGAAGGAGATGCGCGAGCGCGTCTCCGCCATCCTGGGCCAGCCGGCGGAAGGGCTGTGGCTCGGCACCTTCCACGCCCTCTGCGCCCGCATGCTGCGCCGCCACGCGGAGCTGGTGGGGCTGAACAGCAATTTCTCCATCCTCGACACGGACGACCAGATGCGCCTGCTGAAGCAGGTGATGGAGGCCGCCGGGGTGGATATGAAGCGCTGGCCGCCGCAGGCGCTGATGGGCATCATCCAGCGCTGGAAGGACCGCGGCCTGGTGCCCGCGCGCATCACCCCGGCGGAGGACAGCGACTTCGCCAACCACCGCGCCCGCAGCCTCTATGCCGCCTATCAGGAGCGGCTGAAGCAGCTCAACGCCACCGATTTCGGCGACCTGATGCTGCATGTGGTGGAGGTGCTGCGCGCCCACCCGGATGTGCTGGCGCAGTATCACCGCAGCTTCCGCTACATCCTGGTGGACGAGTACCAGGACACCAATACCATCCAGTATCTCTGGCTGCGCCTGCTGGCCCAGCGCCCCAACCCGGCGGAAAGAAATATCTGCTGCGTCGGCGATGATGACCAGTCGATCTATTCCTGGCGCGGCGCGGAGATCGAGAATATTCTTCGGTTCGAAAAGGATTTTCCGGGCGCGACCATCGTGCGGCTGGAATCCAACTACCGCTCCACCGCGCCGATCCTGGGCGCCGCCGCCGGGCTGATCGCCAAAAACGCCGGGCGGCTGGGCAAGACGCTGCGCCCCGGCCGCGCCGACGCCGCCGGGGAGAAGGTGCGCGTCGTCTCCCTCTGGGACTCGGAGGAGGAGGCGCGCATGGTCGGCAGCCGCATCGAGGCGGCGCGGCGGGCCGGGCATGACCTGTCCGAGATCGCCATCCTGGTGCGCGCCGGCTTCCAGACCCGCGCCTTCGAGGAGCGGCTGATCACCCTCGGCATTCCCTACCGTGTCGTCGGTGGCCAGAAATTCTATGAGCGCGCCGAGATCCGCGACGCCATGGCCTATCTGCGCGTCGTCAACCAGCCGGCGGACGACCTCGCCTTTGAGCGCATCGTCAACACGCCGAAGCGCGGGCTGGGGGATACCGCGCTGCGCGCCCTGCACGAGGTGGCGCGGGCGGAGGGCATCCCGCTGGTCGCCGCCGCCTGGAAGATGGTGACGGGCGGCGCCATGCGCCCCAAGCCGCGCCAGGCCCTGCATGAGCTGCTGGAGGGCTTCGCCCGCTGGCGCGCCGCCCTGGCGCAGGAGGGGCATGTCGTGGTCGCCGCCACGCTGCTGGAGGAATCCGGCTACACCGACATGTGGAAGCAGGACAAATCCCCCGAGGCGCCGGGCCGGCTCGACAACCTGAAGGAATTGCTGCGCGCCATGGCCGAGTTCGAGAGCCTCGCCGGCTTCCTCGAGCACGTCGCCCTGGTGATGGAGAATGACGAGCAGTCCGAGGGCGGGCGCGTCGGGCTGATGACGCTGCACGCCGCCAAGGGGCTGGAATTCGACATGGTCTTCCTCCCCGGCTGGGAGGAGGGGCTCTTCCCGCACCAGCGCGCCCTGGACGAGGGGGGCGAGAAGGGGCTGGAGGAGGAACGGCGCCTCGCCTATGTCGGCATCACCCGCGCGCGGCGGAACTGCATCATCAGCCACGCCGCCAACCGGCGCATCTATGCCAACTGGACCAGCGCCATCCCCTCCCGCTTCCTGGATGAACTGCCGCCCGACCATGTCGAGGTGGAGGGCGGCAGCGCCCGCCGCCAGCCGGTGGCGGCCATGCCCTCCGCCTTCCAGGGCGGCTTCCCGCTCACCGCGCGCAGGCCGCGGGTGATCGAGGCCGGGGCCTGGGAGGTGTCGGAGCGCCCCGCGAAATCCGCGCCGATTCCCGTCGGGACACGGGTATTTCATCAGAAATTCGGCTATGGGCGCGTCGTGGACGCGGATGACAACAAGCTGGATGTCGAATTCGACAAGGCGGGGCGGAAGCGCGTTCTGGACAGTTTCGTGGAAAAGGCCTGATGAACCGCCGCCATCCCCAGTCGCTGGAAACCCTGAAGATCGACGGCCTGCCCGAGCACGCCGTGCCCGCCTTCGAGGCCGCGTTGCAGACCGTCTGCCCCACCGTGGGCTATTTCAAGGACGACCCGACCGACACCTGGGGCCTGGAGGCCGTGCGCGAGGTGGGGGCGGGCGATGACGAGCTGCTGCCCGCGCTGATCCTGGCCGCCGCCATTTCCGGTATCGAGCCGCCCGAACTCCAGCGCGCGCCGGTGGAGGCCGATGGCTGGCTGGCCCGCACCGTGCAGGCCTTCCCGGAGCAGGAAATCGGCGCCCGCGTGCTGATCCGCCCGACGCACCTGCCCAACCCCGCCACCTATGGAAAGATCGTGCTGCGCCTCGATGCCGGGCTGGCCTTCGGCTCGGGCGAGCATGGCTCGACGCGCGGCTGCCTGATCGGTTTCGAGCGCATCGCGCATCGCCGCCCGCGCCGTATCCTCGACCTCGGCACCGGCTCGGGCATCCTGGCCATGGCGGCGGCGAAGCGCCTGCACCGCAAGGTCCTGGCCACCGATATCGAGCCCTGGTCCGTGCGCGTGGCGCAGGACAACGCCACGATGAACGGCCTGCGCAACCAGTTCCGCGCGAAGCTGGCCGATGGCTGGAAGCACCGCAGCGTGCGCGCCGGCAGCTATGACCTCGTCTTCGCCAATATCCTGGCGCGGCCGCTGTGCAGCATGGCCAAGAGCCTGGCCGACCATCTGGCCCCCGGCGGCACCGCCATCCTGGCCGGGCTGCTCGGCACGCAGGTGCGCATGGTGCTCGCCGCCCACCGCCGCGCCGGCCTCGTCCTGGAACACCGCATCGACCAGGGCGCCTGGTCCGCCCTCGTCCTCCGCAAGCCTTTTTTTCAGGCTGCCGCTCCAGCGTTGTGAGGCGGGACGCGGCATGGGCCGCGTGCGCGGGCGGAGCGGGTGCGCCCCCTCCTCCCGTGCCCCGAGCGACCCCCTGAACCACCCCCTGAACGACCCCCTGAACGACCCTGGGCCGGAGAGGAGGGGTGGAGTGCATCCCCTCCCGTCCCGGCCCTGACCGGCAGCAGACAGAAAAACCCCGCGGCCTGGGGGAGGCCGCGGGGTTTTCCCTGGAAGGATCGGCGCCGGGGGGAGGGGGGGAGGATCAGCGCCGATCCGGTAGTGACTGCGGAGACAACACGCGCGGGCGCGCGGGGTTTCCGGGATGTGCTGGTTTTTTTGAGGGTGCGGCCTTCTGGCCGCACTCCGGTGCCGTGAACTGAAAGAAAGATACTGAAAGAAAGATCAGGCCGCGAGCGGGCGGGCGTGGGCCGGGGCGTTGGCCGCCTGCTTGGCCTTCGCCTCGAAATCCCCTTCGAAGACGCGGGGGATGTCGCCACGGGTCAGGCCGATATCGGCCAGCTCGCGGTCGGAGAGCATGGCCAGCTCGTCATAGACGCGGCGGCGGCGCGGGTAGTCGATGACGGCGCGGAAGGCGGTGGTGACGGCCTTGCGGATCCACTGGCCGATCGCCTCATCCCGCGCGCGCATCGCTTCCAGGGCGACAGTGCGGGCCGCGTCGATGTCCTGCGCGGCGCTGGAGATGGCGGAGTCGAACTCCGGCTTGGTGATGCGGGCGTCCATTGTCTAGCGTTCCATTGTCGCGCCGGGGTGGTCTGCGGGACTGGCTCTTGCCGTCGACCGCCCGCCCCTGGTGCGGTGGAGACGATGTAATCTTGTGCAGGCGCGAACAGGAGCGTTGCTCCGGAAGCGGAGCCATGCGCCGGACGCATTGAAACCTGTGGAAACATGTTCTTAACGGGATGCTTATCGAAGTGTCACATCCGGAACGTTTGCAGGCGCTGAGGGCCGAACTGGCCCGCATCGGGGTGGATGGCTTCCTCATCCCCCGCGGCGATGAGTATCTGGGCGAATATGTGCCCCCGAGCGGTGAGCGCCTGGCCTGGATCAGCGGCTTCACCGGCAGCGCCGGCATGGCCGTGGTGCTGGCGGAGCGCGCGGCGCTGTTCACCGATGGCCGCTACACCACCCAGGCGGAGGCGCAGACCGACCCGGCCCTGTGGGAGCGCCGCCACCTGATCGAGGAACCGCCGCAGGAGTGGCTGGCGCGGCACGCCGCCCGGCTGCGCATCGGCTATGATCCCTGGCTGCACCCGCAGGCGGCGGTGGAGCGCCTGGGCGCCGGCACCACGCTGGTGCCGCTGGCCGCCAACCCGCTGGATGCCGTCTGGGCAGACCGCCCGGCGCCGCCCGCCGCCCCCGCCGTGCCGCATCCCGCCGCCTATGCCGGCCGCGACTCCGCCGCCAAGCGGGAGGAGGCCGCCGCCACCCTGCGCGCCGCCGGGGAGGAGGCGGCGGTGCTGGCCGACCCGCATTCCCTCGCCTGGCTGCTGAACCTGCGCGGCGGCGACCTGGAGCACACGCCGCTGCCGCTCGGCTTCGCGCTGCTGCGCGCCGATGCGCGGGTGGATCTCTTCCTCGACCCGGTGAAGCTCTCGGACGCCACGCGGGCGCATCTGGGCAATGCGGTGGCCACCCACCCGCCCCGGGCGCTCCAGGGCGTGCTGGAGGGGCTGGCGGGGCAGGTGGTGCGGGTGGACCCGGACATCACTCCCCTCTGGTTCAGCGCCACGCTGCAGGCCGCCGGCGCCACGGTGAAGCCGGGGGAAGACCCCTGCCGCCTGCCGCGCGCCTGCAAGAACCCGGTGGAGCAGCAGGGCGCCCGCGCCGCCCATCGGCGCGATGCCCTGGCCCTGGCGCGCTTCCTGGCGTGGTTCGCCGCCGCCGCCCCCGCCGGCGGGGAGACGGAGGTCAGCGCGGCCGAGCACCTGCTGGCCTGCCGCCGCGCCCTGCCGCTGTTCCGCGCCGAGAGCTTCCCCGCCATTTCCGGCGCGGGGGAGAATGGCGCCATCATCCACTACCGCGCCACCGAGGCCAGCAACCGCCCGATCCGCGCCAATGAATGCTACCTGATCGACAGCGGCGGGCAGTTCCTGGACGGCACCACGGATATCACCCGCACCCTCTGGACCGGCCCCGGCACCCCGCCGGCCGATCTGGTGGAGCGCTATACCCGCGTGCTCCAGGGCCATATCGCCCTGGCGCGGCTGCGCTTCCCGCAGGGGGTCGCGGGGGCGCATATCGATGCCATCGCCCGCGCCGCCCTCTGGCAGGCGGGGCTGGACTATGACCACGGCACCGGCCACGGCATCGGCAGCTTTCTCTCGGTGCATGAGGGGCCGGCCAGCATCAGCCGGGCGGCCAGACCCATTCCCCTGCGGGAAGGGATGATCCTCTCTGATGAGCCGGGCTTCTACCTGCCGGGGCATTACGGCATCCGCATCGAGAACCTGCTGCTGGTGCGCGGCTTCCAGGGCCTGGCCAGGCCCTTCCTGGAATTCGAGACGCTGACCCTGGTGCCCTATGAGCGGCGGCTGATCGATCTCGGCCTGCTCAGCCCGGCGGAGCGCGCCTGGGTGGATGCCTACCACGCCCGCGTCCTGGGCGAGATCGGGGCGGAGCTGGAGCCGGAGGTGCGGGGCTGGCTGGAAGGGGCCTGCGCGCCGCTGTGAGGGCGGGATCAGGGGGCTTTGCCCCCTGGCCCCCAGCAGGAACCTGATGTTCCTGCACCTCCCCTCTGAAGCGGGGGCCATCTGATGCGGGGGTCTGGGGGAACTCAGTTCCCCCAGCGGGGTCCGGGGCGGAGCCCCGGCCTGAGAGACCGTTTGAGAAGACCGGGCGGGTCGGTTCCGCGGGTCTTTTCCGCCCTTGCTGCGTTGGCGGGCTTGCCGATGCCACCAGCATCGGCGGCGCCCGCCGCCTGGCAAGGCCGAAAAATCCCTCGCGGATCCTCCGCCGCCGGCATTCTCAAACGGTCTCTTACAGCCCCGCCATCTCCCGCCATTCGCCTTCGCTCAGGACGCGCAGGCCCAGCTCGGCGGCCTTCTTCGCCTTGGAGCCGGCATCCGCCCCGACCACGACGAAATCGGTTTTCTTCGAGACGCTTTTGGTCACCTTGGCGCCCAGCCGCTCGGCCACCGCCTCCGCCTCGTCGCGCGAGGTTTTTTCCAGCGTGCCGGTGAACACCACCACCTTCCCGGCGAAGGGGCTGTCGCTGGCCGAGAAATCCTCGGCATCCTGCGGCGCCACCTCGCCCGCCAGATCCTCGAGCGCCGCGCGGTTATGTGCCTCGGCGAAGAACTCGGCCAGTTCGGTGGCGATGGCGGGGCCGATGCCCTGGATGGAGCCCAGCTCCTCCCGCGCCTCGGAGCCGATGGTGGTGGCGGCCAGCATCTTCTCCCGCCACGCCGCCAGGCTGTGGTAGTGCCGCGCCAGCAGCTTGGCGTTCTGCTCGCCGATGCGCCGGATGCCGAGGGCGAAGATGAAGCGCTCCAGCGGCGGGCCGCGCCGCGCCTCGATCGCCGCCAGCAGGTTCTCGACCTTCTTCGAGCTTTTGGCGCCCTTGCCCCAGCCCTCCCAGCCGCGCATCCGCTCCGCGTGCCGGTGCAGGCGGAAGATGTCGGCCGGGCTTTTCACCAGCCCCTCCTCGTGCAGCCGAAGAATATTCTCCTCGCCCAGCCCCTCGATATCGAGGGCGTTGCGGCTGACGAAATGCTTCAGCCGTTCCACCGTCTGCGCCGGGCAGACCAGGCCGCCGGTGCAGCGGCGCACCACCTCGCCCTCCGGCCGCACGGCGTGGCTGCCGCAGGCGGGGCAGGTGGTGGGGAAGGCGAAGGGCAGCGCCCCCTCCGGCCGCTTCTCCGCCACCACGCCGACGATCTGCGGGATGACATCCCCCGCCCGCTGGAGGATCACCGTGTCGCCGATGCGCACATCCTTGCGGGCGACCTCGTCCTCATTGTGCAGCGTGGCGTGCTGGACCATGACGCCGCCCACATTCACCGGCTCCATCACCGCACGCGGCGTCAGCGCGCCGGTGCGGCCGACCTGGATCTGGATGTCCAGCAGCCGGGTGGTGGCCTGCTCGGCGGGGAATTTCCAGGCGATGGCCCAGCGCGGCGCCCGCCCGACAAAGCCCAGCCGCCCCTGCCAGTCCAGCCGGTCCAGCTTGTAGACGATGCCGTCGATGTCATAGGCCAGCCCGGCGCGCTGCCCGCCCATCTCCGCCTGGAAGGCCGCGGCGTCATGCTCATCCGCCAGCAGGCGGGAGAGCGGGTTGACGGCGAAGCCCCAGCCGCGCAGCCGCGCCAGATAGTCCCAGTGCGTCTCCGCCACCGGGGTGCTCGACTCGCCCTGCGCATAGGCGAAGAGGCGCAGCGGGCGGCTGCGGGTGATCTCCGGGTCCAGCTGGCGCAGGCTGCCGGCGGCGGCGTTGCGCGGATTGGCGGGGATGCGGATCTCCGGCCCCACCTTCTCCCCGCGCGCCCGGCGCTGCTCGCGCTCCTCCGCCAGCCGCGCCTGCTCCTCGCGGAAGGCAAGGAAATCCGCCTTGGTCATGAAGACCTCGCCGCGGATCTCGATCTGCGCCGGGAAGGGGGCGGCGAGGCGGCGGGGCAGGATCGCCTCGGAGAAGGTCTCCAGGTTGCGGGTGATGTCCTCGCCCTCCGTGCCGTCGCCGCGTGTGGCGCCGCGCACGAAGATGCCGTTCTCATAGGTCAGGTTGACCGAGAGCCCGTCGATCTTCGGCTCCGCCACGAAGCGCAGCACCTCGGCCTCGTCGAGCCGCAGGAAGCGCCGGATGCTCCTGGTGAACTCGGCGAAATCCTCGGGCGCGAAGGCATTGTCGAGGCTCAGCATGGGCGTGCCGTGGCGCGCCTTGGCGAAGCCGGCGGCGGGGGCGGCGCCGGGGGCGGCGTCGCTCGGGCTGTCCGCCCGCTTCAGCGCCGGGAAGCGCGCCTCGATCGCCGCGTTGCGCCGGCGCAGGGCATCGTATTCCGCATCCGTGATGACCGGCGCGTCCTGCTGGTGATAGGCAAGGTCGGCCTCGGCGATGGCCTGGGCCAGGGCGGCCAGTTCCTCGGCCGCCTGGGCCTCGGTGAGCGTCTCGACGGGAAGGGTGCGGAGCGGCGCGGTCATGGCGCTCCCCTAACGCGCGCGCGCGCGGCTTGGAAGCGGCTGCTTCCTTGAGAGGGGCTTTGCCCCTCTCAAACTCTCCCCACCAAAGGCCTGAGGCCTTTGGAAACCCATGTGTTGGCGCCCCCTGATGGCGGGTGCAGGGGACCCTGTCCCCTGCTGGGGGAGTTTGAGGGGGCAAAGCCCCCTCAAGGCCAGGAGGCCCAAGCTTCCGCCATGGCGCATGGCAGGGCTGCGCGGCAATATTGTTATTCCTGGCCCCCTGGTCCTGGACGCTTTGTTGTGGTTCCTGCGCCTTCTCACGCAAGATCAAACGGCAGGAAACTCTACGATGCGCCGTCGCGCCCTGTTCCGCCAGGCGAGCCTCGCCACTGGCACCGCCGCCGCCCTGGCCATGCCGGCCATCGCCCGCGCCAATCCGGCGCTGCGCTGGCGGATGACCTCCTCCTATCCGAAGTCGCTGGAGACCATCTACGGCACGGGCGAGACCTTCGCCCGCATCGTCTCCGAGCTGACGGACGGGCAGTTCCAGATCCGCGTCTTTGGCGCTGGCGAGATCACTCCGCCGCTCCAGGCGCTGGACGCGGTGCAGGGCGGCAATGTGGAATGCGCCCACACCACCAGCTTCTTCTACACCGGCAAGAACGAGGCTTTCGCCATCGGCACCGGCCTGCCCTTCGGCCTCAACACCCGCCAGCAGATGGCGTGGATGTATGAGGGCGGCGGCATCGACCTGATGAACACCCTCTACGCCAAGTTCAACGTCTTCGGCCTGCCGCTGGGCTCGACGGGGGCGCAGATGGGCGGCTGGTTCCGCAAGGAAGTGCCGACGCCGGCCGACCTCAAGGGGCTGAAGATGCGCATCGGCGGCCTCGCCGGCACGGTGCTGGAGCGCATGGGCGGCGTGCCGCAGCAGCTCGCCGGCGGCGATATCTACCCGGCGCTGGAGCGCGGCACGATCGACGCCGTGGAGTGGCTTGGCCCGGTGGATGACGAGAAGCTGGGCTTCGTCCGCGTCGCCCCCTTCTACTACTACCCGGCCTGGTGGGAGGGCGCGGCCAGCACCCATTTCTTCTGCAACCTCGACCAGTACCGGGCGCTGCCGAAGCACTACCAGGCGGCCATCCGCACCGCCTGCGTCGAGGGCTCGCAGTGGATGGTGGCGCGCTACGACACCCACCACCCGGCGGCGCTGCGCCGGCTGGTGGCGCAGGGCGCGAAGCTGCGGCCCTTCTCGCGCGAGATGCTCGATGCCTGCGCCCGCACCTGGGAAGAGCTGGAGCGCGAGATCGTCGCCCGCAACCCGGATTTCGCCGCTATCCATGCGAGCTGGAGCAAGGGGCGCGACGAGATGCGGCTGTGGCACCGCATTTCCGAGCTGAGCTTCGACAATTATGTGGCCCAGCTTTCCGCGCGCCGCTGAACATACTTTGCGCGGGGTCCGGGGTGGCCGTGCCACCCCGGCGGGAGGGTCCAGGGAGGGCGGCGCCCTCCCTGGCCAAGCTTACCGCAACAGCGAGTCGGCCGCCGCCCGCGCTGCCTCGGTGATGGTCTCGCCGGCCAGCATGCGGGCGATTTCCTCGCGCCGCGCCTCGGCCGAGAGGGCTTCCACCCGCGTCTCCGCCCGGTCTGCCCGCACGCCCTTGGCGACGCGCCAATGCTGCGCCCCGCGCGCCGCCACCTGCGGCGAATGGGTGACGACGAGCACCTGCAACCGCTCCGCCACGCGCGCCAGCCGCTCGCCCACCGCCGCGGCGGTGGCGCCGCCAATGCCCGAGTCGACCTCGTCAAACACCAGGGTGGGCACGGGCGAGCCGCGCGCCAGCACCACCTTCAGCGCCAGCATCAGCCGCGACAGCTCGCCGCCCGAGGCGATTTTTTCCAGTTGCCCCGGCCGTTGGCCGGGATTGGTGGAGACCAGGAAAGTGACCCGGTCCTGCCCGTCGGCGGCCCAGGCGCGTTCCTCGCGCGCGGCGATCTCGATATGCAGCCGGGCGCGGTCCAGCTTCAGCGGCACCAGCTCGGCCGCCACGGCCTGCTCCAGCCGGCGGGCGGCGGCGGCGCGGGCGGCGGAGAGGGCCTCGGCCTCGCGCTGATAGGCGGCGCGGGCGGTGCGGGCGGCCTCCTCCAGCGCGGCGGCGCGCTCCGCCCCGGCATCCAGCGCGGCGAGGCGGCTGGCGAGGTCGCGCAGCAGCCCCGGCAGTTCCACCACCGCCACGGCGTGCTTGCGGGCGGCGGCGCGCAGGGCGAAGAGGCGCTCCTCCACCTGTTCCAGCCGGCGGGGGTCGGGGCCCAGCTCGCCGGTCAGGCGCTCCAGCAGCCCTTCCGCCTCGGAGAGCGCGTCCTGCGCCTGGCCCAGCGCGGCCAGGATGGGGGTGGCTTCCTCATTGGGGGCGGGCAGGCGTTCCAGCGCGCGGGCGGCGTTGCGCAGCGCGGCGGCGGGGCCGGCGCTGCCACGGCGGTCACGCGGCTGAAGCTCGGCCAGGGCGGCGGCCACCGCCTCCGCCCGGCGCTCGCCCTGCTGCATGGCCTGCCGCTCGGCCGCCAGGGCTTCCTCCTCGCCCTCCACCGGCGCCAGGGCGGAGAGTTCCTCGACGGCGTGGCGCAGCCATTCCTCGTCGCGCTGGGCCTGGGCGATGGCCTCCTGGGCGTCCTTCAGGGCGCGCTCGGCGGCGCGCCAGGCGCGGAAGGTATCGGCCACCCGGCCGCGCTGCCCCTCCAGCCCGCCAAAGGCGTCCAGCAGCCCGGCATGGGTCGCGGGATCGGCGAGGCCCACCTGGTCATGCTGGCCCTGCACCTCGACCAGCAGCGCGCCCAGGCGGCGCAGCAGGGCGACGCCCACCGGCTCATCATTGACGAAGGCGCGGGAGCGGCCATCGGCCTGCACCACGCGGCGCAGCACCAGCTCGTCCTGCGTCTCGATGCCCTGCTCGCGCAGCAGGTCGTTGGCGGGGTGGGCGGGGGGAAGCTGGAAGCAGGCGATGACGGAGGCCTGGGCCTGCCCGGCGCGGACCATGCCGGCCTCCGCCCGCTGGCCGAGGGCGAGGCCCAGGCTGTCGAGCAGGATGGACTTGCCGGCGCCCGTCTCACCCGTCAGCACGGTGAGGCCGGCGCCCAGCATGAGGTCCAGCCGCTCGATCAGGACGACATCGCGGATGGCGAGCGAGGTCAGCATGGCGCCTTCTGCACCTGCATGGCGGGTCAGCCTCCTGCCGGCCTCTGCCGCACCGCCTGGGCCGTGTCAGAGGCTGTTGGACAACGTTGGGCGCCTGTGGCCTTGAGGGGGCTTTGCCCCCTCGCCCCCAGCAGGGGACGGGGTCCCCTGCACCCGCCTCCAGAAAGGGTTTCCAAAGGCCTCAGGCCTTTGGTCGGGAGAGTTTGAGAGGGGTGAAGCCCCTCTCAAGAGGCAGCGCCGGACGTCTCAAGCCCTCTCTCAGAACACCGAGTTCCAGGCGCGGCGGAAGAAGCCGGGGCGCTCCTGCGACTGCTGGGCCTCGATGGTCTTGCCATCGACCAGCAGGGCATAGGAATCCTCATACCAGGAACTGCCCGGGTAGTTGTGGCCGAGCACGCTGGCGGTGCGCCGCGCTTCCTCCGGCAGGCCGAGGGCGAGGTAGATTTCCGTCAGCCGGTGCAGCGCCTCGGGGACGTGGTTGGTGGTCTGGTAGTCTTCCACCACGCGCCGGAAGCGGCCGATGGCGGCGGAGTAGAGGCCGCGCGACTCATAGAAGCGGCCGATATTCATCTCGCGCCCGGCGAGGTGGTCGCGCGCCAGATCGATCTTCAGCCGGGCGTCGCGGGCATAGGCGCTGTCGGGGAAGCGGTTGACCACGTCCTGCAACTGGCCGAGCGCGGTTTCCGTGCCGCGCTGGTCGCGCTCGGCATCGACGATCTGCTCGTAGTAGCAGAGCGCGCGCAGGTAGTAGGCATAGGCGATGTCGCGATGCGCCGGGTGGAGCTGGATGAAGCGGTCCAGCCCGCCGATGGCCTCGGTGTAGCGGTTGCGCATGTAGTCGCCATAGGCGGACATCAGCGTCGCGCTGGTGGCCCAGGTCGAATAGGGGTGCTCGTTGGCGACGCCATCGAACATCTCGACCGCCTGCTGGTAGCGCTCCTGCCGCAGGGCATCGATGCCCGCCGCGTAGAGCGCGTCCGGCGACTGCTCGGCCATCGAGGCCTTCGGGCGCAAGGAGCTGTCTTTGCCGTCCCACTGCGAGCAGGCGCCCGCCAGGAGGGGGGCGGCCAGGATCAGGGAGAGGCGGAGGGTGCGGTTCAGGCGGGTGCGCATGGCGCCCGCTCTATACCACGCGCCCCGGGCGGGACGGCAAGGGGGGCGGGACATGATGCGGGCAGCCGTGTGGTCGGGGGGGCGGGGAAGGGGATGGGAGGGCGTGGCGGCGCTCAGGCCGCCACGGCCTCGGCGGCGCGGCGCGGCGCGCGGGAGAGGGTGAGCTCCTCCTCCATCTCATCCTGCCAGCGCCAGGCGGTGGCGTCGGCGAAGAGGGCGCGCAGCAGCCTGTTGTTCAGCGCATGGCCGGAGCGGCTGCCGCTGAAGCGGGCGGAGAGCGGCGCGCCGGCCAGGGCGAGGTCGCCCACCACGTCGAGCAGCTTGTGGCGCACGCATTCATCCTCGTGCCGCAGGCCGCCCGGGTTCAGCACCATCGGGCCGTCCACCACCACGGCATTGTCCAGGCTGCCGCCCTGGGCGAGGCCGGCGGCGCGCAGCCGCGCCACATCCTCGGCCAGGGTGAAGGTGCGGGCATTGGCCAGGGACTCGCGGAAGCTCGCCTCGGTGACGCGCAGCGTCAGCGCCTGATGGCCGATGGCGACGGAGGGAAAATCGATCTCCAGCGCGGCCTCGAAGCCCGGCGTGGCGGTGGGGCGCAGCTCGGCCCAGGCGGCGCCGTCCTCGACGCGCACCGTCTTCAGCACCTCGATGGTGCGGCGGGGCAGCAGGCTGGCGGTGGTGCCGGCGCAGTCGATCAGGAAGAGGAAGGGGGCGGCCGAGCCGTCCATGATGGGCACTTCCGGCCCGTCCACCTCGACCAGCACGTCATCGAGCCCGCAGGCGGCCAGGGCGGCCATCACATGCTCGATGGTGCCGATGCGCGCCTCCGGCCGCCCGGGGAGGGAGAGGGCCGTGCAGAGGCGGGTGTCGGAGACGAGGTCGAAGCGCGCCGGGATGTCGAGGCCGAGATCGGTGCGGCGGAAGACGATGCCGTGCCCGGCCGGGGCGGGGCGCAGGGTCAGGCTGGCACGGTGGCCGGAGTGCAGGCCGACACCCACGCAGCCGATGGCCGCCTTGAGCGTCCTGCGCCGATCCATCCCTGCTGCGAGGAAACCGTCCATCACTGCCCCATGCACTGTCTGGCCTGTAAACGTGCCGGCAAGGAATCCTGCCGCAGGCCGTTGCGTCATGATCTAGATGGCAGGGGGCGGCGGCCAGGGCGAGTCAACCCTTATTACCGATTATTTCCGTCGAGGTTTCGCTGCTAAGTGCTTGATGGAAAACGCCTAATGCGATGCAAAAAGCCCCGCGCCGGAGGCGCGGGGCTGGGCTGTGTGAGGGGGTTTGAAACAGGCTCTCGCCGGCGTGATCGCCATGGTGATCGCCGGCGGCCTGCCCGCCGCCTGCTGCTGCCGTCAGTTGTTCTGGCGGCGCAGGAAGGTCGGGATGTCGAGGCCCATTTCCTCGGCCGGCGGGGCGACGGGGGCCGGGGCGGGGCGCGGCGCGGCCTGCTGCGGCTGGGCCACCGGCTGCGGCGCCACGGGGCGCGGCGCGTCACCCTCGGCCGCGAGGTTGCGGCGCATCAGCCCCGTCGCCTTGCGGAAGAGGTTGAAGCCGCCCGAGCTGGCCGGCGGGGCGGAGACCGGCGGCGGCGCCATCGGCCGCGGCGTGGCGACGGCGGGGCCGCGCATGGCCGGCAGCTCGGTATGGGCGAGCGGGGCCGGCATGTCCTCGGGCGAGGGGGCCTCGACCGGCTGGGAGGCCGGCGGCTCGAAGGAGACGGGCGGGTTGACCGGCGCGGCCGGCGCCTGGCCATAGCCATGCGGCAGGGCCTGCTGGCCGCCCTGGTAGCCATGCGCCATCCCCCCCTGGGCCATCCCCCCTTGTGCCATCCCCTGGGGCAGGCTGGGGGCCATGCCGGCGGGGCGGCGCGGGGCGCCGGCATTGGGGCCGGTGCCGACGCGCACGGGGGCGCTGGGCTGCGGCATGGCCGGGCGCTGCGGCGCCGTGGGGGCGC
>NZ_JANFNY010000075.1 GCF_024437745.1 Roseomonas sp. GC11
GCCCCGGCCTTTGGCGCGCGGGGGCTGGCCTCGCGGGCGGCGCCCTGCGGCGGGGCCTTCGGCGCGGGGGTGGGGCGGGGGCGCGGTCGGGACTGTTGGCGGCCCATGGGCGGGGCTCCCTGTCTCATGGCGAGCCAAGGCCATAGCCGCCCGGCGCGGCGGCGGAAACCCCGCCCCCCGCCCAGCGGCGGCCTCGCGGCGGCCCCAGGGCGGTCACGCGCTGGCGAGCCGCCCGGCCAGCATCGCCGCCAGCGCGGCCACGTTCTGCCGCCCGTCCATCAGCAGTTCCGGCTCCAGCTCCAGCCCCAGGGCCTTTTCCAGTTCCAGCGCCATCTGCACGGCATCGACCGAGTCGAGGTCGTGGCGTGCCAGGGGCTCTTCGGCCGAGAGGCTTTCCACCGGCTCCCCCGCCAGCACGGCGAGGTGGAGGAGCATCCAGTGGCGGATCCCGGCTTCATCGGTCATGCGCGGCATTTCCAAGCTTCATGAGGTGTGCGTAAGAGGCCGGACAGGATACCGCCCAGACCGGAGCATACCAGATGCGGCTTGCCATTCTTGCCTTTGGGTTCGCGCCGCGCGGCTACATGCCGCCCGCGCGAGTCCGGGCGATGCTGGCGGAGGCCGCCTTGCAGGGGGTGCAGCTCGCCTTCCTCGACAGCCGCGACTGCGAGGCCGGCCCGGCGCCGGGCGAGGGGGATGGCCCCCCGGATGGCCCCCCGGATGGCCTGTTCGGCGAGGTCTGGGACGGCGCGGGCTTCACCCGCCGCGCCCTGGGCTGGCCGCAGGTGGTCTTCACCCTGGGCCTGGTGCTGGACGCGGCCGCCCATGCGCTGATCGCCCGCTGCCGCGCGCGGGGCGCCGTGGTGCTGGTGGAGATGGGGCCGGACAAGCTGGGCTTCGATGCCCTGCTGGCGGCGGCGCCGGACCTCGCCCCGCACCGCATCCCCACCGCCGCGCTGGACCCCGCCGGCGCCGCCCGGCAGCTCGCCGCCTGGGCGGTGGCGGAGGGCGCGCTGGTGGTGAAGCCCGCCGATGGCCGGCGCGGCGGCGGCCTGTTCTTCCTCGACCGGGTGGCGGAAGGCGCTGGCCCCTGGCGCCTGCGCCGCGACGCGGAGGAATGGCACCTGCCCCTGGAGGCGGCGGTGGCGGAACTGCTGCGCCGCATCCGGGGCCGCATGGCCTACCGCCCCTATCTGGTGCAGCGCTACGTCACCGCCCTGGCGCGGGATGGCCGCGCCGCCGATCTACGCCTGCATGTGCAGCGCGGCGCGGAGGGCGCCTGGGGGCTGACGCGCGCCTATGTGCGCCTCGGCGAATGCGGCCTGCCGCTCAGCAATGTCAGCCGGGGCGGCTACCAGGGGGAATTGCCGGGCTTCCTCGCCGGGCGCTCCCGCCCCGCCGCCGCTCTGGAGGCCGAGGCCACGGCGCTGGCCCTGCGCGCCGCCCGCCACCTGACGCGGCACGCCTGCCCCGAGGCCAGCGAATGGGGCATCGACCTCGTGCTGGACCGCGCGGACCACTTCTGGCTGCTGGAGGCCAATACCCATCCCGGCACCGCCCTGCACGAGCATGAGCGGGCCGTGCACAGCATCGCCTATGCCCGCTATCTCGCCCATGCGGCCCGCGCGGTGCCAGGGGGGGTGCCAGGGGGGGGGCCAGGGAGCGCCCAGGAGGACGCTGAGGAGGACGTCCAGGAGGACGCCCAAGGCGACGTCCAGGGAGGCATGCCGGCGGAGGCGCTGGCATGAGCGACACCCTGCCGCTCAGCCTGCTCCCCCCCGCCGCGCCGCTGGAGGCCGCCCGCGCCGCCGAGGCCGCCGGGGACTGGCCCGCCGCCGCCGCCCTCTGGCAACCCCTGATGGCCGAGCACCCGGTGGAAGCGGCGCGCGGCCTGGCGCGGGCGCTGCGTCTCTCCGGCGCGGCGGGCGCGGCGCGGCGCGTGCTCGGCCCCGCCCTGGCCCGCTCCCCCCAGGCCATGCCGCTCTGGCGCGAGGAAGCCCGCGCCGCCGCCCTGCTCGGCGACCTGCCGGCCGCCACCACCGCCTGGCGCAGGCTGCTCGACAGGCTGCCGGGCGATGCGGAAGCCTGGCTCGGCCTGCTCGCCGCCCTGCGCCGCGCCGGGGCCACGGATCTCCGTGCGCGGGAAGAGGCCGCCGCCTGGGCCGCCACCCCCGCCCCCGCCAGGCTGGACCCCCGCCTGCGCCACGCCGAACTCGCCCGCCTCGCCCAGCAGCGCGAGGAATGGGAGGCGGCGCGCGCCAGCTGGGAGGCGGTGCTGGCCCTGCCCGGGCCGCAGGGCGAGGCCGCCGCCGGCCTGCTCGCCGCGCTGCGCCGCCTCGGCCGGCTGGAGGAAGCCACGGCCCGCCTCGCCGCCCTGGCCGCGCTGCTGCCGGATTCGCCCACCCTGCTGGCCGAGGCCGCGCGCCTCGCCCAGGCCCGGCAGGACTGGCCGGAGGCCGCCCGCCACTGGGCCGCCCTGCGCGCCTGCGCGCCGGACCGCCCGGCCGGCTATATCGAGGGCGCCCATGCCCTCTGCCACCTGGGCGAGCGCGCGGCGGCCGAGGACTGCCTGCGCGCCGGGCAGGAGCGGCTCGGCGCCCTGCCGGAGCTGCTGCTGGCCCAGGCCCAGCTGCCCGGCATCGCCGCCCTGCACCGCGCCGCGGTGGAGGAGGTGGTGGCCCGCCTGCGCGCCCTGCTGCGCCACCGGCCGAGCCTGGGAGAGGCCCGCCCGGTGCTGCTGCGCCGCCTGCTGCAGCTCGGGCGGCTGGAAGAGGCGGCGGAACTGGCCGCCACCCTGCCGCCGCCCCTGGCCGAGCCCACCGCCGTGACCCTGGCCGAACTGCACCGCCAGCGCGGGGAATGGCCGGCCGCCCTGGCGCTGCTGCGCGCGGCGCGGCGCGATTTTCCCGGCAGGCCCATGCCCTGGCACGATCTCGCCCGCACCCTCTCCGAGGCCGGGCAGGCGGCGGAAGCCGAGGCCGAGGCCAGCGCCGCCATCGCCGCCTTTCCGCGCCATGCCCGGCTGCGCCTGCTGGCCGCCGAGCTGGCCCTGGCCCGCCGCGACCGCCCGGCCGTCCGCGCCGCCTGGTTGGAGGCGGTGCGCCTCTGCCGCCACGACCCCGCCCAGGCCCCCCACCTCGATACGCTGCGCTTCCAGGCCGCCGGGCTGGGGCTGGAGCTGGAGGCGGAGGATATCCTGCCCGAAGGCCAGGGCGCGCCGGAGATGCAGCGGCTGATGGAGCGTTTCGTCAGCCTCGGCGGTGCCCGCTATGGCTGCGAATTCGGGCTGGCGCAGCAGGCCTTCGGGGCGGTGACGCTCAGCCTGCTGCGCTGGGCCGGCATCGGCCTGCCCGCCCTGCTCGCCGGGCTGGCCGAGGATTTCGCGGGGGTGGGGGAGGTGGGGCAGACCCGGCTCGACGCCCCCGGCCTGCCGGGCGGCGAGTATATGCTGCGCGATCTGCGCTATGGCATCCACACCCATACCTTCCTGCACCGCCTGCCGGGGGCGCCGGAGGAGGTGCTGCGGCAATCCTGCGAGCGCCTCGCCTGGCTGCGCCGCCGCCTGCTGCGGCAATTGGCGGAGGGGCGGCATGTTTTCGTCTATCGCCGCGCCTACCGGCAGCTGGAGGAGGAGGAGATGCACCGCCTCCACGCCGCGATCCGCCGGCACGGGCCGGGGCGGCTGCTCTGCGTCCGCCGCAGCGAGGATCCGGGGCTGTGGGGGCAGGTGCGGGTGATCGGGCCCGGGCTGATGGTGGGCCATGTGGCGCGCTTCGCCCTGCATCCGGGGGAAGCGGAGCGCCGGCCCGTCACCCGCGCCTGGGCCGCGCTCTGTCAGAAGGCGGCCGCCTTGGTAGAAGGCTGAAGGGCGTTCTTTTTTGGAAAAAAAGAACCAAAAAACTTTTTCCAGAAGAAGCCTGGGCAAAAAAAAGCCCGGACACACGAAGTGTTCCGGGCCAGTCATACAGGGAGGCTTCACGTCTGGGAGACGAAGGGTCAGAGACCCTTTCCGACCTAGTCGCCGGATGCCCTCAACCTAGTGTGCGCTGCGGTATGCGCGTAGGGACAATAACGCCACTCCGCCATGCGTATTACGCATGGTTAAGCTTTCGCGATCGTTAATTGTTCAGCGCCGCCAGCTCGGCGACCAGGAAGTCGCGGAACACGCCCACGCGCTTGGAGTGCCGCATCTCCTCCGGATAGACGAAATAGGCGTCGATCCGGGGGGATTTCAGCTCCGTCAGCACCGGGATGAGGTCGCGGATATCCTCGCCCATGTAGTCCGGCAGGGCGGCGATGCCGAGGCCGGAGCGCACGGCATGCAGCATGGCCGGCAGGGAGTTCACCTCCACCGCGGCGCGGCGCGGGCTGCCAGGGCGGCGCCCGGCCTCCAGCAGCCAGTTGATGCTCTCCACCGGCGGGCGGTAATCGCCATAGACGATCAGCCGGTGGGCATCGAGATCCTCGGCCCGCTGCGGGATGCCGGCCCCCTTCAGGTATTCGGGGGAGCCGACGATCTTCCAGCCGAAGGTCGCCACATGGCGCTGGATCAGGTCCGGCTGCTTCGGCGGATGCATGCGGATGGCCACATCCGCCTCACGCATGGCGAGGTCGAGATCGGCATCGTCGAGCAGCAGCGTCACCGTCACATCGGTGTGCAGGCCCATGAACTTGCGCAGGCGCGGCGCCAGCCAGGTGGTGCCGAAGCCCGTCGTGGTCGTCACCTTCAGGCGGCCGGCGGCGCGCTCGCGGCTCTCCGTCAGCAGCGCCTCGGTCATGGCGAGCTTGGCGAAGACCTCGCGCACCGTGCGGTTCAGCGTCTCGCCCTGCTCCGTCAGGATCAGGCCGCGCGCATGGCGGTGGAAGAGGGGCACGGACAGCGCCTCCTCCAGCGCCTGGATCTGGCGCGAGACGGCGGATTGGCTGAGGTTCAGCGACTCACCGGCATGCGTGAAGCTGCCGGCCTCGGCCACGGCGTGGAAAACGCGGAGCTTGTCCCAGTCGAGCGGCATGGGGTCAGGCTGCCTGATCTTGCGCGGGCAGGCCGAGGCCGTCCAGGAAGCGCTCGGCCTCCAGTGCGGCCATGCAGCCGGTGCCGGCGGCCGTCACCGCCTGGCGGTAGATGCGGTCCTGCACGTCGCCGGCGGCGAAGACGCCCTCGCGGCTGGTCCGCGTCGAGTCGGGTGCTGTCACCAGGTAGCCCTCCGCATCCATCTCCAACTGTCCCTTGAACAGGCTGGTGGCCGGGGCATGGCCGATGGCGACGAAGACGCCATCCACCGCCAGCTCCCGCATCTCGCCGCTGGCGCGGTCCCGCAGCTGCAGGCCGCGCGCCACGGGGGCGCGGCCGCTGCGATCCGCCAGCACCGATTCGGTCAGAGTGTTCCACAGGATCGTGACATTTGGCTTGGCGAAAAGCCGCTGTTGCAGGATCCGTTCCGCCTTCAGACTGTCCCGCCGGTGGATCAGCGTCACATGGCTGGCGAGGTTGGAGAGGTAGAGCGCCTCCTCCACCGCCGAATTGCCGCCGCCGATCACCGCCACGGACTTGCCGCGGTAGAAGAAGCCGTCACAGGTGGCGCAGGCCGAGACGCCGAAGCCCGAAAGCTCCTTCTCCCCCGGAATGCCGAGCCATTTGGCCTGCGCCCCGGTGGCGATGACCACCGCCTCCGCCTCATAGAGGTCACCGGAATCGCCGGTGGCGCGGAAGGGCCGCTGGCTGAGGTCGATCGCCGTGATCAGGTCATACTGGATGCGGGCGCCGACATGCTCGGCCTGCTCGCGCATCTGCTCCATCAGCCAGGGGCCCTGGATGGGCTTCGCGAAGCCGGGGAAATTCTCCACCTCGGTGGTGATGGTCAGCTGCCCGCCCGGCTGCATGCCGGCGACAACGAGGGGTGACAGGCCGGCCCGCGCGGCATAGATGGCCGCCGTGTACCCGGCAGGGCCGGCGCCGAGGATCAACAGACGGGTGCGGTGCAGTTCGGGCAAGGCTTTTATCCTGAAAACGCGCTGGTCGGGCAGGATATCGGGAAGATCGGCTTTTCCCGCAAGCCGATGCCTTGAACAGAGTGCCTCCTGCAAGGATATTACGTCCTGAACGCCGCACGAGTAACGAAACGGTTCCGATGAAGCCCGAAACGACCGACAATCTGGATGCGGTGGATCGCCAGATCCTGGCCGAGCTGCAGGCGGATGGCCGGATGACCAATGTGGAACTGGCCCGCCGCGTGGAACTCTCCGCGCCGCCCTGCCTGCGCCGCGTCCGCCGGCTGGAGGAAGCCGGCATCATCCGTGGCTACCACGCCGATATCGACCCGGTGGCGCTGGGCTGGCAGATCACCTTCTTCGCCCTGGTCGGGCTGGAAAGCCAGAAACACGCCATCCTCTCCGCCTTCGAGCAGGAAGTGACCTCCTGGCCCGAGGTGCGCGAATGCCACATGATCCGCGGCGGCGGGGATTTCCTCCTCCGCCTTGTGGCGCGCGACACGGCGCATGAAAACGCCCTGACCAACCGTCTCACCGCCGCGCCCAATGTCGGGCGCGTCACCACACTCCAGACCATCCATACGGCCAAGGATGCGCCCGGCGTGCCGTTGTGAGACGTGCCTTCGTGATTGATTTTATTGAAGATATCTTCTTTTTCTGAAGAAAAAGAAGCAAAAAGACTCTCTCAGTTGGCGTCCCGCCTCAGGCCTGAAGCGGGACGCCAAACTGAAAGAAGTTTTTTGGTTCTTTTTTACAAAAAAGAACTCTTCTTCCTGCCTTTAAACGCGCCGCACCAGATAATCCGCCGCTTCCAGCGCGGCGATAATGGCATTGCCCTGGGCGGCGTCGCGCACTTCCACCATCAGCTCCAGCTCGGTGGACTGCACGGTGGGCGCGCCGAACAGCTGCTGGTGCTTCACCTCGATCACATTCCCGCCGGCATCGGAGATGCGCTTGGAAATGTCGGCCAGCACGCCCGGCCGGTCGGGGATGTCGAAATGCAGGCGCAGGATGCGGCCATCGCGCAGCAACTGCCGCAGCAGCACGTTGGAGAGGGCGCGGGCGTCGATATTGCCGCCACAGACGGGCGTGCCGACCTTGCGCCCGGCGAAGCGGGCGGGGTGGGCCAGCAGCGCGGCGACGCCGGCGGCGCCGGCCCCTTCCGCCACCACCTTGGCCCCCTCGGCCAGCAGGGCCACGGCCTGCTCCACCGCGCGCTCCGGCACCACCAGAACCTCGATGCCGAGGCGCTTCAGCAGGGCATAGGGCGCCTCGCCCACATCGCGCACGGCGATGCCCTCGGCGATGGTGGGGCCGCCCACGGCCACGGGCTGCCCGGCCAGGCGCTGCGCCATGGCCGGATAGCCCTCCACCTCCACGCCAAAGACGGTGAGGCCGGGCTTCATCTCCAGCGCGGCGGCGGCGCAGCCGGCCAGCAGCCCGCCACCGCCCACCGGGAAGACCAGCGTGTCCAGCGCCGGGGCATCCTCGATCATCTCGATCGCCATGGTGCCCTGGCCGGCCATCACGCCGGGGTCGTCATAGGGGTGGATGAAGGTCAGCCCCTCGCGCAGCGCCAGGGCATGGGCATGGGCGGCGGCCTCGGCCAGCGTCTCGCCATGCAGCACCACATGGGCGCCCCAGCTTTCCGTCCGCACCACCTTGGTGGCGGGGGTGAAGCGCGGCATGACGATGGTGGCGCGGATGCCGAGCAGGCTGGCATGGCGCGCCACCGCCTGGGCATGGTTGCCGGCGGACATGGCGATGACGCCCGTCGCCTTCTCCCGCGCCGAGAGCATGGCCAGCCGGTTGGCCGCGCCGCGCTCCTTGAAGGCGCCGGTGGCCTGGAGGTTGTCGAGCTTCAGCCAGACCTCCGCCGCCGGGGTGGTGCCGATGGCACGGCCGATGGCGGGGGCGGGCAGCATAGGCGTGCGCAGCACGGCGCCGCGGATGCGCTCCGCGGCCTCGCGCACATCGGAGAGGCGGATGGTCGGCGGCGCGGCCAGCCCGGCCGCCAGGCTCGTGGCCGGCATGGTCAGAGGAAGCGCACCTTGGCGATCTCGTAGGCGCGCGCGCCGCCCGGCGCCGGCACCTCGACCGAGTCGCCAAGCTTCTTGCCCAGCAGCGCCTTGGCCAGCGGCGAGGAGATGGAGATGGAGCCCAGCTTCGTGTCCGCCTCATAGGCGCCGACGATGCGGTAGGTCTTCTCCTCCTCCGACTCCTCATCGATGATGGTGACGGTGGCGCCGAAGCGCACCTGGTCGCCGGACATCTTGGAAGTGTCGATCACCTCGACCGAGGGGATGATCCCCTCCAGCTCGGCGATGCGGCCTTCGATAAAGGACTGGCGCTCGCGCGCCGCGTGGTACTCGGCGTTCTCGGAGAGGTCGCCATGGGCGCGCGCCTCGGCGATGGCACGGATCACGGCGGGCCGCTCCTCGGCCTTCAGTTGCCGCAATTCGTTCTCAAGCCGGGCGAGACCTTCGGCGGTCATCGGGAACTTCTGCACGGCAGTCCCTTCCTTCATACGCGGCAAAGCCGCCGGGCGCAGAGTCCGGCGGCGGGGCGGCGCCGGTCTGGCGCCGATGGGGGAAACAAGGATCGGGCGGGAAGGGGCTACCCCCAACCCGCCCCGCCCTCAGAACGAAGGGGGAAAGTAGGACTGCAGCGGCGCCACATCAAGGGTTCCAGCCTTCAGGGCGGCGATGGCATGCACCGCCGCGCGGGCGCCGGCCATGGTGGTGTAGTGCGGTACCCCCTGGGTCAGCGCGCCGCGGCGGATGTCGAAGCTGTCCGCCACCGCCTGGCCCGTGCCGGTGGTGTTGATGACGAGCTGGATCTCGCCGTTGCGGATGGCGTCCACGCAGTGCGGGCGGCCCTCCAGCACCTTGTTCACCACCGAGACGCTCAGCCCCGCCTCGCGCAGCACGGTGGCGGTGCCACGCGTGGCCATCACCTGGAAGCCGATCTCGGTCAGGCGGCGGGCCAGGAAGATGGTGGCCTTCTTGTCGCTGTCCTTCACCGAGAGGAAGGCGGTGCCGGCCAGCGGCAGCTTCACCCCGGCGCCGAGCTGGCTCTTGGCGAAGGCGCGCTCGAAGGAGGCGTCGAGGCCCATCACCTCGCCGGTGGACTTCATCTCGGGGCCGAGGATGACATCCACATTGGGGAAGCGGTTGAAGGGGAAGACCGCTTCCTTGACGGCGACATGGCGGTTGACCGCCTCGTCATCCAGCTTGAATTCGGTGAGCTTCGCCCCGGCCATGACGCGGGCGCCGATCTTGGCCACCGCCACGCCGGTCGCCTTGGCGACGAAGGGGACGGTGCGGGAGGCGCGCGGGTTCACCTCCAGCACGAAAATTTCCCCGTCCTTCACGGCATACTGCACGTTCATCAGGCCGCGCACCTTGAGCGCCTTGGCCATCGCCTCCGTCTCCGCCTTCAGCTCGGTGATGACGGAGGGGGAGAGCGAATAGGGCGGCAGGGAGCAGGCGCTGTCACCGGAATGGATGCCGGCTTCCTCGATATGCTCCATGACGCCGGCCACATAGACCTGCCCGTCGGCATCGGCGATGCAGTCCACATCGACCTCGATGGCGTCCTGGAGATACTGGTCGATGAGGATCGGGTTCTCGCCCGAGACCTTCACCGCCTCCTGGCCGAAGCGCAGCAGCTGCTCGCGGTTATAGGCGATCTCCATGGCCCGCCCGCCGAGCACGTAGGAGGGGCGGACGACGACGGGGTAGCCGATGCGCTCGGCCTCCACCACCGCTTCCTCCAGCGTGCGCACGGTGCCGTTCTGCGGCTGCTTGAGGCCGAGGCCCTTCAGCAGCTGCTGGAAGCGCTCGCGGTCCTCGGCGATGTCGATCGCCTCCGCGCTGGTGCCGAGGATGGGGATGCCCGCCTTGTGCAGCGCCTGGGAGAGCTTCAGCGGCGTCTGCCCGCCATACTGCACGATGCAGCCCAGCACCTCGCCCTTCTCCTGCTCCTTGCGGATCAGGGAGATGACGTCCTCGCCCGAGAGCGGCTCGAAATAGAGGCGGTCGGAGGTGTCGTAGTCGGTGGAGACCGTCTCCGGGTTGCAGTTGACCATGATGGTCTCGAAGCCGGCCTCGCGCAGGGCATAGGCGGCATGGACGCAGCAATAGTCGAACTCGATGCCCTGGCCGATGCGGTTCGGCCCGCCGCCCAGGATGACGATCTTCTTCGCCTCCGTCGGGCGCGACTCACAGACGGGGGTGCCGAAGCCGCCCTCGTAGGTGGAGTACATATAAGGTGTATCGGAGGAAAACTCGCCGGCGCAGGTGTCGATCCGCTTATAGACCGGCAGCACGCCGAGGCCGAGGCGGTGCTGGAGCACGGCGGCCTCGCTCTGCCCCGTCAGCACGGCCAGGCGCTTGTCGGAGAAGCCCATGGCCTTGATCCGGCGCAGCCCCGTCGCATCCTGCGGCAGGCCGTGGGCGCGCAGGCCCTCCTCGGCGCGCACCACCTTCTCGACCTCGCGCAGGAACCACGGCTCGAAGCGGCAGGCCTCGTGGATCTCCTCGACCGAGAGGCCGGCGCGCAGCGCCTGGGCCACCACCAGCAGGCGGTCCGGCTTCGGCGTCGCCAGGGCGCCGATATAGGCTTCCTTCGAGCCATCGCCGGGGGCGGCGATCTCGTCGAGGCCGGAGAGGCCCGTCTCCAGGCTGCGCAGGCCCTTCTGCAGCGCCTCGTTGAAGCTGCGGCCGATGGCCATCGCCTCGCCCACCGACTTCATCGAGGTGGTCAGCGTCGCCGGGGTGCCCGGGAACTTCTCGAAGGTGAAGCGGGGGATCTTGATGACGACATAGTCGATCGTCGGCTCGAAGCTGGCCGGCGTGACCATGGTGATGTCGTTCTTCAGCTCGTCCAGCGTGTAGCCGACGGCGAGCTTGGCGGCGATCTTGGCGATCGGGAAGCCGGTGGCCTTGGAGGCCAGCGCCGAGGAGCGCGAGACGCGCGGGTTCATCTCGATGACGACCATGCGGCCATCGACGGGGTTGATGCCGAACTGGACGTTGGAGCCGCCGGTATCGACGCCGATCTCGCGCAGGCAGGCGATGGAGGCATCGCGCATGCGCTGGTATTCCTTGTCGGTCAGCGTCAGCGCCGGGGCCACCGTCACCGAGTCACCGGTGTGCACGCCCATCGGGTCGATATTCTCGATGGAGCACACGATGATGCAGTTGTCCGCGGTGTCGCGGACCACCTCCATCTCATACTCCTTCCAGCCGAGCACGCTTTCCTCGATCAGCACCTCGCTGGTCATCGAGGCGGCGAGGCCGGCGGAGACGATCTGCTCGAATTCCTCGCGGTTATAGGCGATGCCGCCGCCCGTGCCGCCCAGCGTGAAGGAGGGGCGGATGACGCAGGGCAGTTTGACCAGTTCCATGCCGGCGCGGGCTTCCTCCATCGTATGGGCGATGGCGCTGCGCGGGCTCTCGATGCCGATCTTTGTCATGGCATCGCGGAACTTCAGCCGGTCCTCGGCCTTGTCGATGACCTCGGCCTTGGCGCCGATCAGCTCGCAGCCATACTTGGCCAGCACACCGGCTTCGGCCAGTTTGAGAGAAGTATTCAGCGCGGTCTGGCCGCCCATGGTGGGCAGCAGCGCGTCCGGGCGCTCCTTGGCGATGATCTTCTCGACCATCTCGACCGTGATCGGCTCGATATAGGTCGCATCCGCCAGGCCGGGATCGGTCATGATGGTGGCGGGGTTGGAGTTCACCAGGATGACCCGGTAGCCCTCCGCCCGCAGCGCCTTGCAGGCCTGCGCGCCCGAATAATCGAACTCGCAGGCCTGGCCGATGACGATGGGGCCGGCCCCGATGATCAGGATGGACTTGATGTCGGTGCGCTTCGGCATCGGGGTGACCCTGTCTGAGAAAAATCCGGCTCGCGCCGGGTTCAGCCGTGGACGGACAAGCCGCCATCCACGGGGATGGCGGTGCCGGTGATGAAGGCGCTCGCATCGCTGGCCAGGAAGGCGGCGATGCCAGCGAAATCGGCGGGCAGGCCCCAGCGCTTCTGGGGTGTCCGCGAGAGGACGCGCTCGTTCAGCTCCGGCATGTCGCGCCTGGCGCCGGCCGTCAGCTCGGTCTCGATCCAGCCGGGCAGGATGGCGTTGGCGGTGATGCCATCCGGCCCCCAGGCCACGGCGAGGGAGCGCGTATACTGCACGATGCCCCCCTTGCTCGCCCCATAGGCCGGGGAGAGCGGCAGGCCGAAGATCGACATCATCGAGCCGATGCAGATCACCCGGCCATGGCCGCTGGCCTTGAGGTGGGGGTAGGCGGCGCGGCTCATCCGCATGGCGCTGGTGAGGTTGGCATCCATCACCGCCGCCCAGTCCTCGTCCGTGACGTCCTGCGGCAGGCGGCGGATATTGGTGCCGGCATTGTTGACCAGGATGTCGATGCCGCCGGCCTGCTCCACCACCTGGGCGATGACGCGGTCCGCCGCCCCCGGCTCGGCGAGATCGGCCTGGATGGCGAAGGCATCCTTGCCGAGCGCCGCGACGGCGGCCCTGTTCTTCTCGGCATTGCGGCCGACCACGGCGACCCAGGCACCGGCGGCGGCGAGGCCGCGCGCGATGCCAAGGCCGATGCCGCCATTGCCGCCCGTCACCACCGCCACGCGGCCGCCGAGGTCGAACATCCCGCTCATCCGTCTCTCTCCCTGGTCAGGGCGGCCGGAAGGATCAGGCCGCCTTGTGCGCCGCGATCATCTCGACAAAGCGGTGGAAGAGATAGTGGCTGTCGGAGGGGCCGGGGCTGGCCTCCGGGTGATACTGCACGGAGAAGGCGGGCCGGTCGGTCGCCGCGATGCCCTCGTTCGAGCCGTCGAAGAGCGAGACGTGGGTGACCTTCACGTTCTCCGGCAGGGACTTCTCGTCCACCGCGAAGCCGTGGTTCTGGCTGGTGATCTCGACGCGGCCGGTGGTCAGGTCCTTGACCGGCTGGTTGGCGCCGCGGTGGCCGCGCTCCAGCTTGTAGGTCCTGCCGCCCAGCGCCAGCGCCAGGAGCTGGTGGCCGAGGCAGATGCCGAAGACCGGCTTGCCGGCGTCCAGCACGCCGCGGATGGCCGGCACGGCATAGGCGCCGGTCGCCGCCGGGTCGCCGGGGCCGTTGGAGAGGAAGACGCCATCCGGGTTCTGCGCCAGGATCTCCGCCGCCGTGGCGGTGGCGGGCAGCACGGTGACATCACAGCCGGCATCGGCCAGGCAGCGCAGGATGTTGCGCTTGGCGCCGAAATCGAGGGCGACGACTTTGTGCTTCCTGGCCGGCGCGGCCTCATAGCCCTGGCCCCAGGACCACAGCCCCTCGCCCCAGGCATAGGACTGGCGGCAGGTCACGTCCTTCGCGAGGTCCATGCCCTCCAGCCCCGGCCAGCCGGCGGCCTGGGCCTTCAGCGCCGGCAGGTCGAAGCGGCCATCGGCGGGGAAGGCCAGCACGCCATGGGGCGCGCCGCCATCGCGGATCCGCGCCGTCAGGGCGCGGGTGTCGATGCCGGAAATGCCCGGGATGCCGTGGCTCTTCAGCCAGGCGTCGAGGTGGCGGGTGGCGCGGTAATTGGCCGGCTCGGTGACGTCGAGCTTCACCACCAGGCCGCGGGCGGCGGGGGTGATGCTTTCCACATCCTCGGCATTGGTGCCGACATTGCCGATATGCGGGAAGGTGAAGGTGATGATCTGCCCGGCATAGGAGGGGTCGGTCAGGGTCTCCTGATAGCCCGTCATGCCGGTGTTGAAGCAGACCTCGCCCACGCTGGTGGTGTGGGCGCCGAAGCCCACGCCCCAGAAGACGGTGCCATCGCCCAGCACCAGGGCGGCGGTGGCGCCGGCGGGGGGCTGGTCGGCGGCAGGCGTGGCGGGGGCGGACATGCGCGTCTCCGGGCTCGGTTCGGTCTGCGGGGGGGTGGAAGGGCCGCGTTCGGCCAGAGTCTGATTGGCTTGGGTCTGGTCAGCCTGGGTCAGGTCAGCCAGGGAGAGGCCGGTGGCGGCGATGACCGCCGGCCAGTGCTTGGCGGGGATGGCACGCGCCTGGCGCCACTTCCGCACCGCCTCGGTGCCGACGCCGCAGCGCTCGGCCACCGCCTCAGGGCCGCCCATCAGGGCGATGATGTCTTCCACGGACCGCATGGCGGTGGATATGTGGGAAGAAATTTCCCAGGGCAAGGGAAATCGCCAGGGGAAACGCCTGTCCGGGAATTTTCTTCCCACCCCTGGCCCTGGCCGGGCGGAGCCGCTTTATACCGCCTCACCGAAAAGGAGAATGACCGATGAGCCTGCGCGCGCGCTTCACCGAGGAACTGAAGGCGTCGATGATCGCCAAGGATGCGGCCCGCACCTCGACCATCCGCATGATCATGGCGAAGCTGAAGGACACGGACATCGCGGCGCGCCCGAGCGGGGTGGAGCAGGTGCCGGAGGAGCAGATCGTGGCCATGCTGCGCGGCATGGTGAAGTCCCGCCGCGAGAGCGTGGAGATGTATGCCCAGGGCGGCCGCCCGGAGCTGGCGGAGAAGGAGGCGGCGGAGATCGCCGTCATCGAGTCCTTCCTGCCGCAGCAGATGGACGAGGCGGCGATGCAGGCCGCGGTGGCGGCGGCGGTGGCCGAGAGCGGCGCGGCCTCGGTGAAGGACATGGGCAAGGTGATGGCGGTGCTGAAGGCGAAGCACGCCGCGACGATGGACATGGCCAAGGCCGGCCCGCTGGTGAAGGCCGCCCTCGGCGCCTGAGGATTGAGGGGGCTTCGCCCCCTCAAGCTCCCCCCTTCTTTCCCTTGGGCAGGGGACGGGGTCCCCTGCACCCGCCATCAGGGGGGGCAAACTGACAGAAGGAAGATGGGGGTCCGGGGGAATTCCTTCCCCCGGCCTTTTTTCTCTCCTGCTCCTGGCGCTGCGCGTCCGGCGCCGGGTTGTGCTAATCGGCGGGCATGTCCCTGCCGCCGAATTTCCTGGAGGAGCTTCGCCTCCGCACGCCCCTGGCTCCGCTGATCGGCCGCAGCGTGAAGCTGACGCGGGCGGGGCGGCAATGGCGGGGCTGCTGCCCCTTCCATGGCGAGAAATCGCCCTCGTTTTATGTCTATGACGACCATTACCACTGCTTCGGCTGTGGCGCGCATGGCGATGCCATCGCCTTTGTCATGCAGTCCCAGGGGGCGAGCTTCCCGGAGGCGGTGGAGCGGCTGGCGGCCGAGGCCGGGCTGGAGGTGCCCAAGGCCAGCCCGCAGCAGGCCAAGCGCGAGGCGCGCCAGCGTGACCTGCATGACGTGCTGCAGGCGGCGGCGGAGTCCTACCAGCGCCGGCTGCGCCTGCCGGAGGGCCGGGCCGGGCTGGACTACCTGCTGCGGCGCGGCCTGAGCGAGGAGACGATCCGCCGCTTCGGCCTCGGCTGGTCCGGCGGCGGGCGGGGGGCGCTGGCGGCGGATCTCAAGCCGCAGGGCATCGAGCCGCGCCAATTGGTCGAAGCCGGGCTGATGCGCCCCGGCGAGGGCGAGGCCCCGCCCACGGACCTGTTCTTCAACCGCGTGATGTTCCCCATCCGCGACCGGCGCGGCCGCATCATCTCTTTCGGTGGCCGGGTGCTGGGGGATGGCCAGCCGAAATACGTCAACGGCCCGGAAACCGACCTCTTTTCCAAGCGCCGTAACCTCTACGCCCTGGACCTGGCGCGGGAGGCCGCCTTCAAGGGCGCGCCGGTGGTGGTGGTGGAGGGCTATATGGATGTCATCGCCCTGCACCAGGCCGGCTTCGGCGGGGCGGTGGCGCCGCTCGGCACGGCGCTGACGGAGGAGCAGCTGGCGGAGTTGTGGCGCCTCACGCCGCAGCCGCTGCTGTGCTTCGATGGCGACAAGGCGGGCGGGCGGGCGGCCGCCCCCGCGGCGGAGCTGGCGCTGCCGCTGCTCTCGCCCGAGCGCAGCCTGTCCTTCGTCACCCTGCCGGCGGGGGAGGACCCGGACACGCTGGTGGGCCGGGGTGGCCCGGCGGCCTTCCGCGCCGTGCTGGAGGCGGCGCAGCCGCTCTCCGAGGTGCTCTATGGCATGATCGCCGAGAAGCATGCGGGGGCCACGCCGGAGGCGCGCGCCGGGCTGCGCCATGCGCTGGAGGGGGCGGCGGCCAGCATTCCGGACAAGTTCCTGGCCGGGGAATACCGGCGGCAGTTGCTGGACCGGTTCTTCGCCGCCAGCCGGCGGCCGCAGCCGGCGGCGTTTTCCGGCGGCGCCCGGCCCGGTGGTTTTGGCGGTGGCGGCTTTGGGCCGGGCCGGGCCGGGCGGGGCGGCGGTTTTGCCGGTGGTTTTGCCAGTGGTTTCGGGGGCGGCTTTGGCGGGGGGCGCGGGCGCGGCGGTGGCGCCGCGCCGGGTTGGGCCCTGCCGGCGCCGCCCCGGCCGGAGATCGTGCCCGCCCAGGCGCGGCTGGAGCAGGCGCGCTGCCTGCTGGCCATCACTGCCGCCCATCCCTGGCTGCTGCCGGAGGTGGAGGAGGCCTTCGCCGCGCTCGACCTGCCGGAGGGCGTGGCGCGGGCGCTGCAGGAGGTGCTGCTGCGCTGGCCCGCCGCGGGCGGGGCGCTTGACGCGGCGGCGCTGGCCGACCACCTGGAGAGGGTGGAGCCCGAGGGGCTGGCCTGGCTGCGGCAATCGCCCCG
This sequence comes from Roseomonas sp. GC11, assembly GCF_024437745.1. Taxonomy (GTDB): domain Bacteria; phylum Pseudomonadota; class Alphaproteobacteria; order Acetobacterales; family Acetobacteraceae; genus Pseudoroseomonas. The sequence continues at coordinate 16,652 of NZ_JANFNY010000075.1, forward strand.
GCTGCTGCCGTCGGCGGTGGCGGCGGATGCGCTGCCGAAGTTGGTGGCGGAGCAATGGTGGTATTTTTTCAGCTGCTTCCAGGGTGAGGCCGCCCTGCAGGCGGAACTGGCCGAGGCGGAGCAGGATTTCATCGCCACCGGCAGCACGGCGGCGCAGACGCGGCTGATCCGGCTGAAGGAGTTGCTGGCCGCGCAGATGCGGGGCGATGCCGGGGATGAGGGGGGAGGCTTCTAGCGCGCCCATCCACCTCGTTTCGTCCGCGTGCTCTTGTGTTGGCGGGGGGCGGGGCGTTATGGCCGCAGGGTGGCGTTCGGCGCGGGCGCGTTCGGCTTCCTCTCGTTGCGAGATCGGGATGGAGCCGCTAGGACCAGGGCAAGGCATCCCCGGCTAAAACGCCGGGTGGCGTCAGACGGAGCGGATCGGCATGGCGAGCAAGGTCGCGAACGGCACCGACACGGTCGAGAACCGCGATGAAGCGGTGGAGGGTGCGCTTCTCGACACCCTCTCGGCGGCGGTCAAGAAGCTGGTCGCGCGCGGCAAGGAACGCGGCTACGTCACCTATGACGAGCTGAACCAGGCGCTTCCCTCCGAACAGGTTTCCTCCGAGTTGATCGAGGACACCATGGCGATGCTGAGCGAGCTCGGCATCAACGTGGTGGAGGCGGAGGAGACGGAGGACGCCGAGGCCGCCAACAAGGCCCCCGCCAAGGCGGAGGACGAGGAGGAGGAGGAGGAGGGCTCCGGCAATGTGGACGAGGAGAGCCTCGGCCGCACGGATGACCCCGTCCGCATGTACCTGCGCGAGATGGGCAGCGTCGAGCTGCTCTCGCGCGAGGGCGAGATCGCCATCGCCAAGCGGATCGAGGCGGGGCGGGACATGATGATCGGCGGGCTCTGTGAGAGCCCGCTGACCTTCCAGGCGATCCTCACCTGGCACAATGCGGTCAAGGAAGGCCGCATGCTGCTGCGCGACGTGATCGACCTGGAGGCGACGGCGGCGGCGGAGAACCCCGAGGCCGCCCCCGCGCCGGATGAGGAATTCGAGGAAGGCGAGGAGGGGGAGGGCATGGGCCTCTCGCTCTCCGCCCTGGAAGAGAAGCTGAAGCCGGAGGCGCTGGCCACCTTCGAGGCCATCGAGGAGCTTTACGGCAAGCTGCAGAAGCTCTCCTCCAAGCGGATGGAGGCCTACAAGGCCGGCGAGGAATTCGCCGCCCGCACCGAGCAGACCTATGAGAAGAACCGGCAGGAGCTGGTGACGCTGGTCGAGAAGGTGCAGCTCCACAACAACCGCATCGAGGAGCTGGTGGACCAGCTCAAGGGGCTGAACCGCCGCATCACCTCGCTGGAGGGGCAGGTGCTGCGCCTCGCCGAGGCCAGCCGCGTCAAGCGCGAGGATTTCCTGCAGTACTGGCGCGGGGCGGAGATCGACCCGGGCTGGTTCGAGCGCATCGCCGCGCTGCCGCAGAAGTCGTGGAAGAACTTCATCGAGCGCTCGCGCGATGAGGTGGAGCAGATCCGCACCCAGCTTTCCAACACCGCCGCGCTGACCGGCCTGCCGGTGGATGAGTTCAAGCGGGTCTATTCCACCGTCTCGCGCGGTGAGCGCGACATGACGCAGGCGAAGAAGGAGATGATCGAGGCCAACCTGCGCCTCGTCATCTCGATCGCCAAGAAATACACCAATCGCGGCCTGCAGTTCCTGGACCTGATCCAGGAGGGCAATATCGGCCTGATGAAGGCGGTCGATAAGTTCGAGTATCGCCGCGGCTACAAGTTCTCCACCTATGCGACGTGGTGGATCCGCCAGGCGATCACGCGCAGCATTGCCGACCAGGCGCGCACCATCCGCATTCCCGTGCACATGATCGAGACGATCAACAAGCTGGTGCGCACCAGCCGGCAGATGCTGCACGAGATCGGCCGCGAGCCGCAGCCGGAGGAACTGGCCGACAAGCTGGGCATGCCGCTGGAGAAGGTGCGCAAGGTCCTGAAGATCGCCAAGGAGCCGATCAGCCTCGAGACGCCGATCGGCGACGAGGAGGACAGCCACCTTGGCGATTTCATCGAGGACAAGAACGCCATCATCCCGCTGGATGCCGCCATCCAGTCCAACCTGCGCGAGGCGACGACGCGGGTGCTGGCCAGCCTGACGCCGCGCGAGGAGCGGGTGCTGCGGATGCGCTTTGGCATCGGCATGAACACCGACCACACGCTGGAGGAGGTCGGCCAGCAGTTCAACGTGACGCGCGAGCGTATCCGCCAGATCGAGGCCAAGGCGCTGCGCAAGCTCAAGCACCCCAGCCGCAGCCGCAAGCTGCGCAGCTTCCTGGACAACTGAGGTGGCGCTCTCCCTGGTCGAGCCCGCCATCCGGGTGGCGGTCGATGTCACCTTCCTGCGGATGGTGGTGCCGCCGCCGGAGCCGGGCGCGCCGCTGCCCGAGGGCTGGCGGATCGAGCGGGTGGCGCGGTGCAGCGTCCCCTTCTACCGCTTTCTCTACAACACGGTGGGCCAGGATTATGTCTGGTGGCTGCGCCGTGCCGCCGGGGATTCGGAGCTGGCCGCCGTGCTCTCCGACCCGGGCGTTTCGGTCCATGTCCTCTACCAGGGTGGCGAGCCGGCGGGCTTTTTCGAGCTGGAGCGCCGGGTGGGTGGCACCACCAATCTGGCCTATTTCGGCCTGATGCCGCATGCGGTGGGGCGTGGCGTGGGCCGTGCCTTCCTGCGCGCCGCGATTGACGAGGCCTGGGCTGGCGGGTGCGACCTGCTGACGGTCAACACCTGCACGGCGGACCATGCGCGGGCCCTGCCCAATTATCTGGCGGCGGGCTTCACGCGGTTGCGGACGGTGCGGGAGATCTGGCCTGTGCCGGTGCGGCTGGGCCTGAAGGTGCCCGAGCGCCTGCTGGCCTGATTCTTTTTTCCAGTCTGGCGTTCCGCCTCAGGCCTGAAGCGGGCCGCCCGACTGAAAAAGTCTTTTTGTTTCTTTTTCTTCAGAAAAAGAAATTCTTTCCTATTTCTCCATCTTTTCACGCGCCCCACCCCTTCAGGATTCCTTGAGATTCTCCGGGCGAGTCTCCCCCGATCTGCCGCAGGGCAGCGGTCGGAGGCGTTCCCGAGATGCAGCAAGCTTCGCGCGGTTGGTTTGGGCGCATGCCGCTGGCGGCGCGCATGGGCGCCATCATGCTCCTGGCGGTGCTGGCCCTGGCCGGCCTGGCGGTCGAGGCGGGGCGCGAACAGGCGAGGGTGCTGGAACAGGGGCGGGTGGAGATGCTGCGCGCCGTGGTGGACACGGTGCTTTCCATCGCCCGGCGCGAGGCGGCGGAGGAGCAGGCGGGCCGGCAGAGCCGGGCCGAGGCGCAGGCCGCCGCGCTGCGCGCCATCCGCGCGATGCGCTACCGCGGCGAGGAATATATCTTCATCACCGACATGGAGCCGCGGGTGGTGCTGCACCCCATCCGCCCGGCGCTGGAGGGGCAGAATGTCGCCGGGACCAAGGACCCGACCGGCTTCGCGCTGTTCCAGGGCTTTGTCGATACGGTGCGGAAATCCGGCAGCGGCCTGGTGCCCTATCTCTGGCCGCGCCCGGGGGCCGAGCAGCCGGTGGAAAAGCTGAGCTATGTCGAGGGCTTCGCGCCCTGGGGCTGGGTGGTGGGCACCGGCGTCTATGTGGACGACCTGCGGGCCACGCAGCGCGAGAAGATGCTGTGGCTGGCCGGGCTGGCGGGGGGCGTGGCGCTGGTGCTGGCCGTGCTGCTCTGGCGGGTGAGCCGCAGCATCACCCGCCCGCTGGCGGTGCTGGACGGGCGGATGCGCGCGCTGGCCGCCGGTGAGCTCTCCGCCCCCGTGCCGGGGCTGGAGCGGGGCGATGAAATCGGCGCCATGGCGCGCAGCCTGTCGGTGTGCCGCGAGGCGATGCAGGAGGCGGATCGGCTGCGCCAGGAGCGCGAGCAGGGCCGCCGCGCCGCCGAGGAGGAGCGCCGCGCCGCGCAGGCCGGGCTGGCGCGGGAGGTGGAGCAGGCCCTGCGCAGCATCGCCGAGGCGCTGGCCGCCTCCGCCGGGGAGCTGACGCGGGCGACGGACAGCATGGACGCCACCCGGCGGCAGGTGGGCGGGCAGCTGGCGGCGGCGGCGGCCGAGGCCAGCCGGACGGGCAGCAATGTGCAGGCCGTCTCCGGCGCGGCGGAGGCGCTGGCCGGTTCCGTGGCGGCGATCGGCGGCAAGGTGGCGGAGAGCGCCACCGCCGCCAGCCGCGCCACGGCCGAGGCGCGGCAGGCCGATGCCGCCGTGGCCGGGCTGGCCGAGATGGCGCGCCGCATCGGCGATGTGGTGCAGCTGATTTCCGACATCGCCGGGCAGACCAACCTGCTGGCGCTCAACGCCACGATCGAGGCGGCGCGGGCGGGCGAGGCGGGCAAGGGCTTCGCCGTGGTGGCCTCCGAGGTGAAGGCCCTGGCCAGCCAGACGGCGCGGGCGACGGAAGAGATCGGCGCGCAGATCGGCGGCATGCAGCGGGCGACGGAGCAGATGGTGGAGGCCATCCGCAATGTGGGCGCGGCGATCGAGCAGAGCCGGGCCATTGCCGAGGCGATCGCCGCCGCTGTCTCGCAGCAGGGCGAGGCGACGCGGGAGATCGCCCATAATGTGGCCGATGCCGCCGCCGGTGCCAGCCAGGTGGCGGCGCGCGTGGGGGATGTGGAGCGCTGCATGGGCCAGGACAGCGCGGCGCTGGAGGGTGTGCGCCGCTCTGGCGCCGCCGTGGCGCAGCAGGGGCAGGCCCTGCAATCGGCGCTCGGCGCGCTGGTGGCCCGGTTGCAGGCGGCGGGGCAGCGCGCGGCCTGAGCGCGGGGGGTGGGGGGGAAGGAAGGGTTCTTTTTTGGAAAAAAGAACCAAAAAACTTTTATTCGTTGGGGGGAGGGGCTGGGGGGCGCTGTTCCTGCTGCCGGGCGGCGGCTCTTTCGGCCTTCTGCCTCTGCCGGGCCTCGGCGACGAGGGCCTTCATGTGTTCGAGCAGCGCCCCCTGGTCGCGCGTCGCGGCCTGGATGTCGGCCGGGGTCTTGGGCAGGGGCAGGCCGAGCGCGCGGCTGATCCCGCAGAGCAGGGCGACATCCGCTTCCCCGCCGCGCTGCCGCAGGGCCATGCTGTGCTCCACCTGCAGGGCGATCTTCATGAGGCGGAGGGCCGGGTCGCGCTCATGGGCGCGCAGCACCTGGCGGATGAAGCTGGAATTCTGCCCGTTGATGAAGCGCGGGTGCTCATGGCGGATCTGGCTGGCCAGTTCCGGCTCGGCGCGCAGGAGGAGGTGCAGCATGCGCTGGTCGCAGGGGGTCTGGTACCACTCGGCGGCGTTTTTCAGCCGCTCGGCGGGGATGGCTTCCAGCCGCTGCATCCAGCGCGCGATGATGGTGCGCGTGTGGGGGTGGGCGAAATTGGCGAGGTAGACGCCATCATTGACATCCCAGGGCTCCCGCGTGGCGCCGTGGGTGAAGATGAAGGAGTGTTCGCCGGCCCCGGCCAGATAGCCGCGAATGTCGAATTCCGGGTCGTGGACGAAGGCATCCGCGTCGAGATGCAGATACCAGCCCTCGAAGCCGGTCTGCATCAGCTGGTGCATGATGATGATGCGGTTGTAGCAGGCATGCCACGGGTGGTAGCCGCGCAGGACGCCGCTCAGGCAGAGGTAGCGGACATTCTGGCGGACGCAGAAATCCTGCGTGGCCTTGGCCGTGCTGCGCAGCATGGCGAAGTAGTTGACCGGGTCCGCCGACTGGCAGAGCACCAGGTCTTCCTCGGGCTTCAGCAGCAGCATGGTGCCGTCCCTCCCGCCGTGCTTTCCCGGCGCCCGCCGGGAGGGGGGCGGCGCGCCGGGCTGCCCCCGCCGCGCCGTCCCGTGCTGGCCCCCCGGGGGTGGCCCCCGGGAGGTGGTCGCGTCAGCCGGCGGCGGCGATCTGGCGGGCGAGGATCTCAGCCGCCTGGGCCGCGTTGCCCCAGCCCTTCACCTTCACCCACTTGCCCGGCTCCAGGTCCTTGTAGCGGGTGAAGAAGTGCTCGATGGAGTCGCGCGTGATCTTGGGCAGGTCGTCCATTTCCTTCACGTCGGTGAAGGCGAGGGAGATCTTGTCATGCGGCACGCAGACCAGCTTCTCGTCCTGGCCGCTCTCGTCTTCCATGAACAGCACGCCGATGGGGCGGGCACGGATGACGGCGCCGGGGACGACCTGGGTCGGCACCAGGACGAGGGCGTCGGAGGGGTCGCCATCATCGGCCAGGGTGCCGGGCACGAAGCCATAGGCGGCCGGATAGGCCATCGGCGTGAACAGGAAGCGGTCGACCACCACGGCGCCGCTGTCCTTGTCCACTTCGTACTTCACCGAGCTGCCCTGGGGGATCTCGATCACGACATTGATGTCGTGCGGCGGGTTCTTGCCGGTGGGGATCTTGCTCACGTCCATGGGGGAGGTCCGTTCGGTGGCGGTGGTGCTGTCCGGCGGCTGTAGCAGGGGGCGCGCGATGCGTCCATTCACCCCCCTTTCATCGGCCGCCCGTCCATTGCGCGGCACCGCTGCGCATGGCCGGGCAGGGGACGGGCGGAGAGAGCTTTGTTGCTCTTGCGGTACGGCCTCCGCCCCGCGCACCATGCGCGCCGCGAACCGGCCGGCACAGACCGGCCATTCCGGGGAAGGAAACCGTACCGATGACCCTGCGCCGCCGCCTGCTCCTTGCCGCCGCCCTGGCCGCGCCGCTCGCCACGCTGGGCGCCGCCCTGCCCGGCGGCGGCGCCACCGCCCAGGGCACGCCGCCCCAGCCCCCCACCGCCGCCCCGGCCCTGGTGGAAAAGCGGGAATTCACCTCCGCCAACTACACCACCCGCGGCGGCGCGCCCCTGCCGCAGATCCGCATCGGCTACCAGACCGCCGGCACGCTCAACGCGGCGGGCGACAATGCCGTGCTGGTCACTCATTTCTTCAGCGGCAACAGCCATGCCTTCGGCCAGATCCAGCCCGGCGGCCCGGCCGGCTGGTGGGATGCCATCATCGGCCCCGGCAAGGCGATCGATACCGACCGCTATTTCGTCATCGCCTCCGACACCCTGGTGAACCTGAACGCGCCGGACCGCTTCACCGTCACCACCGGCCCGGCCTCGCTGAACCCGGCCACCGGGCGGCCCTGGGGGATGGGCTTCCCCACCGTCTCCATCCGTGACTTCGTCGAGGTGCAGAAGCGCCTGCTGGACAGCCTCGGCGTGCGGCGCCTCGCCCTGGTGGCCGGGCCCAGCATGGGCTCGCTCCAGGCCATCGAGTGGGCCGCCGCCTATCCGGAGATGGTCGAGCGCGTCATGCCGGTGATCGGCACCGGGGAGATGGATGCCTGGATGCTGGGCTGGCTCGACCTCTGGGCGGCGCCGATCCGCATGGACCCGGCCTGGCGCGGCGGCGATTACTACGGCCAGGGGCGGGAGGCGCCGCTGCGCGGGCTGACGGAGGCGCTGAAGCTCGTCACCCTGCATTCGCGTGACCGCGGCTGGGCCGCCCAGCAATTCGCCCGCAAGCCGGCGGAAGGGCAGGAGCCGGCGAAGCGCATCCAGGACCGCTTCGCCATCGAGACCTGGCTGGACAATGCCGCCGCCGCCCGCGCCCGCTCCTCGGATGCCAATTCCTTCCTCTATCTGGTGCGCGCCAACCAGCTCTTCCTCAACGAATATGAGGGGCTGGAGGCCGCCCTCTCCCGCAGCGAGGCGAAGTGGCTCGTGGTGCCGAGCCAGGGCGACCGCGTCTTCCCCATCGAATACAGCGACGAGCTGACGGCCGCCCTGCGCCGGGCCGGGCGGCCGGTGCTCCAGCTGGCGCTGCGCGGGGGCCTCGGCCATCTGGAGGGGGTGGCCGGCATGGCCCAGGCCGAGGGCGCGATCCGTGAGTTCCTTGCCCGCTGAGCCGATCCGGTCTAGCACGGGGCGGGGCGGCACCTGCCGCCCCCACCTCTCGGCGCCTGTAGCTCAATGGTCAGAGCGGGCCGCTCATAACGGCTTGGTTGCGGGTTCGAGTCCTGCCGGGCGCAGAGACGGGAAGGTTAACAAAGCGTTTCCCGGACTCTTGTCACCCCTCGCGGAATCTTGCGAGATGCCCCGGGCGGTGCCTTCCCTCCACCGCCAGGAGGTCTGATTGTCCGCCACCCTGCCTTGCGCCCTGTCGGGACATATGGACCACAGCCCCTCCTCCTGGCCCGGCACGGGGCTGCTGCGGAGCCTGAGGCCGTGGAATCCGGGCTGGTGCCGGCGTGGCCTGCGCTTCTGGCTGGCCGGAAACCTGCTGGTGATGCTGTGCTACCTGGCGCTGGGCTGGGCGGTGGGGCGGTTCTTCGCCAGCTTCGGCCTCTTCCCGGCACCGATCTGGCTGCCCGCCGGGCTGGCCGCCGCCGCCGCCATGGCCGGCGGCTGGCGCCTGCTGCCGGGCATCTTCCTCGGCTCCTTCCTGGTCAATGCGCTGGCCTATCAGGCGGGGGCGGGGCTGTCCGCCGTCATCTCCCTCGGCAATGCGCTGGGGCCGCTGGCCGGCATGGTGCTGACGCGCCATTTCCGCCCCGCCTCCGGGCTTTTCACCCGCTTCCAGGGTGTCGTCGCCTTTCTGGCCGGCTGCGTGCTGCTGCATGCCTTCGTCACCGCCAGCTGCGGCACCTTCGGCCTGTGGTGGCTGGAAGGGGTGCCGCCCGCTGCCCTGCCCGCGCATTGGAGCAGCTGGCTGCTCTGCGATGCCGGGGGCACCTTCTACTTTGCCCCCTCGCTGATCCTCTGGCTGGGGCTGGAGCGCACCCCCGCCGGGCGCGGCACCCGCCTGCCGCTGCTGGATGGCGCGGTCTGGCTGGGCACGGCGCTGCTGGCGGCGCTGGTCTTCAGCATCCGCCTGCCGCCCGGCCTGCCCTCGGCGCAGCTCATCTTCCTGCTGGCGGTGCCGCTCTCCTGGATCGCGCTGCGCATCTCGCTGCGCGCCGCCTACACGCTGCTGACGCTGCTGTGCATCATCGCCTCGGCCGGCACCGTCTCGGGCTACGGGCCGTTCCAGAGCGGGGGCGTGGCCAACCCCATGCAGTCGGTGGGCATGCTCATCGTGCTCTGCGCCATGAACATCCTGACGCTGCTGGCCCTGGTCAGCGAAAGGCGGGAGGCCGAGGCGGCGCTGGCCGATGCCAACCGCCTGCTGGAATGGCGCGTGGCCGAACGCACGGCCGAGCTGAAACGGCAGGCCGAGACGGATGCGCTGACCGGCATCGCCAACCGCCGCAGCTTCATGAACCAGGCCGAGATCCTGCTGCGGCGGGAGGCGGAGGCCGGGCGCCCCTGCGCCCTGCTGGCCTTCGACCTGGATCACTTCAAGTCCATCAACGACCGCGCGGGCCACGCCGCCGGCGATGCCGTGCTGCGCCTGACCGCCGAGCGCTGCACCCAGGCGCTGCGCCAGGCCGACCTCTTCGGCCGCCTGGGCGGGGAGGAATTCGCCATCCTCCTGCCCGCCACCTCGGCCGAGGAAGCCCATGCCGTGGCCGAGCGGCTGCGGGCCGCCCTGGCCACCATCATCCTGCCGCTGGAGGGGCTGGGCAGCCGCCTCTCCGCCAGCTTCGGCATCGCCACCATGCCGCCCGGCGGGCTGCCGCTCGAGACCCTGCTGCACCGCGCGGATGGCGCGCTCTACCAGGCCAAGGGCTCGGGGCGGGACCGCATCTGCGCTGCCGGGTGAGGCAGCCCGGCGCCGGCTCCTTGAGAGGGGCTTCGCCCCTCTCAAACTCTCCCCACCAAAGGCCTGAGGCCTTTGGAAACCCATCTGTGAGTCCCC
>NZ_JANFNY010000076.1 GCF_024437745.1 Roseomonas sp. GC11
CCCCCCCCCCCCCCCCCCCCCCCCCCCCCCCCCCCCCCCCCCCCCCCCCCCCCCCCCCCCCCCCCCCCCCCCCCCCGAGCCGAGGAGTGGCGATGATCTTCAACGAAACCTGCGACAGCCTGCCGGAAATCCCCCCCGCGCGGCGCATGGCTTTCCTGGAAGGCCCCGCCACGGCGGCGGCGCATGCGGCGGCGCTGGACTCCCTGCCTGCCTTCCGCACCCTGGAAGTTTCCCCGCCCCCCGCCCCGCCCCCGCCGCCCGGCCCGCTGCGCATCGCCGCCTGGAACCTGGAGCGCGGCCTCTTCCCGCAGGACAGCGCCGCCCTGCTGCGGCGGGAGGGCGTGGCGCTCACCTTTCTGACCGAGGCGGATTGCGGCTGCCACCGCACCGGCCAGCGCCACGTCACCCGCGTGATGGCGGAGGCGCTGGGCCAGGGCCACGCCTATGGCGCCGAATTCCTGGAACTGGCCGCCATGCCCGCGCCGCTCCCCTTCCCGGAGAACCCACCGGGGAACAGGCTGGGCTTCCACGGCAATGGCCTGCTGAGCGCCCTGCCCTTCCGCGCCGCCTGGCTGATCCGCCTGCCGCAGGAGGCGGATTGGTTCATCGCCCCGCGCGGCGGGCAAAGGCGCATCGGGGCGCGCATGGCGGTGGCGGCGCTGTTCGAATGGGCCGGGGTGGAGTTCCTCGGCTGCTCCATCCACCTGGAGAGCGATACCGATTTCGCCGGGCGCGCCCGCCAGATGGCGGCGCTGCTGGACGCGCTGGACCTTCTGGCGGAGGGCCGGCCGGTGGTGGCGGGGGGCGACCTCAACACCCGCGTCGCCCCCGGCGGGCTGGACGACCCGCGCGAAGCCCTGTTCGAGGAAGCCAGGCGCCGGGGCTATGACTGGGCGGGCGGCAACACCGCCACCGCCAGCACCCGCGCCAGCCTGTGGAACAAGGGCAGCAAGGTGGGCACCCAGCAGCTGGACTGGCTCTTCGCGCGCGGCTGCACCCTCTCCGCGCCGCGCATGACGCCCGCCCTGGGGCCGGATGGCACGCCGCTCAGCGATCATGAGATGATCAGTGCGACGTTAAGTTTTTGAAGAAGGGTTCTTTTTTGGAAAAAAGAACCAAAAAACTTTTTCAGTTCAGCGTCCCGCTTTGCCGGGAGACGGCGGCAGCCTGGAAAAAATCTTTTTGCTTCTTTTTCTTCAGAAAAAGAAGATTATCTCCAATAAATCAATCGCTCTCACCCCGCACCGGCGTCAGCGGCGCCGGCCGGGCATAGAGGCCGCCGACGGCCTGGGCCTCCAGCCAGGCGCGGTCGCGCTGGCGGATATAGCGCTCGGTGGCTTCGGCCTCCTCGCGCGGCAGGCCGAGGGCCAGCAGCGCCTCCCGCCCCAGCCGGAAGGCGGATTCGAGGGTCTCGCGCACCGGGTTGTCCACCCCGCGCGCCATCAGCCCCAGAGCGTGACGGCGGTCGAAGGCGCGCACCAGGAAGGGGATCTCGGGGAAGGCTTCCTGCATCACGGCCACGATGCGGTCCGTCACCTCCGGCCGGTCGGTGCAGATGACGACGAGGCGCATCCGCCCGACACCCGCCGCCCGCAGCACGTCGAGCCGCGTGCCGTCGCCATAATAGACGCGGGCGCCGAAGCGGCCGGCCTCCTCGATGCGGTGGACGTCATTGTCGAGCAGCGTCAGCGCATAGCCCTGGCGCAGCAGGAACTGGGACACCTGCTGGCCGAAGCGGCCGAAACCCACCACCAGCACGCTGCCGCGCGCATCGGAATAGTCTTCCTCCGGCATGGGGCGGCCGCAGCGGCGCAGGATGACGGGGGCAAGGCGCAGCAGCGGCGGCGTCACCGCCATGGAGAGGGTGACGAGCGCCACGAGCAGGCTCGCCAATGCGGGCTGCATCACCCCGGCGGCGGCGGCGGTGGCATAGAGGACGAAGCCGAATTCCCCACCCTGGGACAGCAGCATGCCGGCGCGCAGCGCGGTGGCCGGCGGGTGGCGGAAGGCGCGGGAGAGGGCATAGGTGGCCAGCCCCTTCAGCAGCACCAGCGCCAGCACCCCGGCCAGCAGCAGCCCCGCCTGGGCCCAGACCACGCCGAGATCGACGCTCATCCCCACCGAGAGGAAGAAAAGCCCGAGCAGCAGGCCACGGAAGGGCTCGATATCCGCTTCCAGCTCATGCCGGTAATTGGATTCGGCGAGCAGCAGCCCGGCCAGGAAGGCGCCCATGGCCATGGACAGCCCGGCCAGGGCCATCACCCCGGCGGCGCCCAGCACCACCAGCAGGGCGGCGGCGGTCATGATCTCGCGCGCGCCGGAGCGGGCGAGCAGGGCGAAGAAGGGGTTCAGCAGATAGCGCCCGGCCAGCACCACGGCGGCGATGGCGCCCGCCGCCAGCAGCGCCTCCGCCCAGGCCGGCTGCCCGCCCGCCGAAGGCAGGGGCGAGAGGAAGGCCACCAGCGCCAGCAGCGGCACGATCGCCAGGTCCTGCAACAGCAGGATGGCGAAGGCGGTGCGGCCATGCGGGGTCTCGGTCTCGCCGCGCTCCTCCAGCAGTTGCATGACGAGGGCGGTGGAGGAGAGGGCCAGCCCCAGCCCGGCCACCAGCGCGGCGCCCCAGCCATGGCCGAGGGCGCGCGGCAGCAGGGCGAGCAGCGCGCCACAGCCCAGCACCTGCGCCGTGCCCAGGCCGAAGATATCCCGCCGCAGCGCCCAGAGCCGCCCGAGATTCAGCTCCAGCCCGATGATGAAAAGCAGCAGGACAATGCCGAGTTCGGCGATGCTGGCGACGCGCGCGGGATCGCCGAGCAGGCCGAGGCCCCAGGGGCCGATGGCGATACCCCCGGCGATGTAGCCCAGCACCGAGCCCAGCCCCAGGCGCTTCGCCAGCGGCACGGCGATGACGGCGGTGGCCAGGAAGATCATGGGTTGCAGGATCGGGGTCAGGTGGCTGGCCTCGGCCATGCGGATCTCCTGGGATGGGGAAGGCGGGTGGTCAGGCGGCGGAAAAGGCGCCGCCGTGCAGCAGCGGGGCGTGCGGGCTGGCATCGAGGGCCAGGGCCATCTCCACATCCTGCGGGAAGCCCCGTCCGGTCAACTCCTGGCCGGAGCGGCAGCCCCGCAGCAGGGCGGGCAGGCGGTCGCGGGCAGCGCGGAAAGCCTCCCGCGCCAGCGCCGCCTCGGCGGTGGCCGGGCGCGCCTCGCCCAGGTGGTGCAGGATGGCGCCGGCGCCCAGCCAGTCCTCGATGGCGGGGCGGTGGCGGCCATCGGGCCAGTGCTCCCCGGCGGGGATGAGGGCGATGGCCCCCATCCCGGCCAGGGCCTGGGCGGCGCGGGCCACGGCGGCGGCATTGCGCAGGCAGCCGGCCAGGACGGGGCGCCCCAGGGCCGCGGCGGTGGCGGAAAGCCGCGCCCCGTTGGGCGAGGGCAGCAGCAGCCGCGCCCCCGCCGGCAGGCCGAGCAGGCTGGGCGGGGAGAGGCTGAACCCGCCCTCCCCGCGCCGCCCGGCCAGAAGAGCGCCGGCGGCCTCCGCCGCCCGCCGGGCCGTGCCAGGGTCGCCGCTGGCGAAGGGGATGACGCTGCCCCCCCGCCCCAGCGCCGCATCCACGGCGGTGCAGAAGGACAGCACATCCACGATGACAAACACCGCCGCCGCCTCCCGCAGCGCCTCCAGCCCGGCGATCCCCCATTCGCAGAGGCTTTCGGCACAGGGGGGAGAGGCGGGCATGGGGCTGTCCTTTTGGGGCGGAGCGTCAGAGAACCTGGAAAAGTCTTGAGAGGGGCTTCGCCCCTCTCAAACTCTCCCCACCAAAGGCCTGAGGCCTTTGGAAACCCATTTGTTGGCGCCTCCCCCCCGAAGGCAGGGGCGGGGGGGGGGAAGGCCCGCTTAAGCCAGCGCCCTCAGTCCCCGAGCGTTTCCAGCAGCTCGCAGAGGGTGGCGCAGCGCGGCGCCAGTTCCGGCCACAGGATATGCTCGAACTCCGCATGCGCCCCGGCACCGGAGCAGCCCAGCCCGTCCAGCGTCGGCACGCCGAGCGCCGCGGTGAAATTGCCGTCCGAGCCGCCGCCGCGGTGCTGCTTCGGCAGGTCGTAGCCGATGCGCGCCGCGATCTCCCGCGCCCGGGCATAGAGGGCGAGGTTGCCCGGCCCCTCCTCCATCGGCGGGCGGTTCATGCCGCCGGTGATGGTAACGGTGGTGCCCTCCGGCTGCGGCCCGGCCAGGGCGAGGATGGCGGCCGCGATGCGCGCGCCATCCTCGGCGGTGGCGACGCGGAAATCCACCTCGCACCCCGCCTCGTTGGGGATGACATTGGGCCGCGTGCCGCCCCAGATGGGGGCGCAGTTGGTGGTGGTGCCGCCCGGCAGGTCCACCATCGCGTGGATCTGCGTGATCAGCCGCGCCAGGGTGACGATGGCGCTGGCGCCCTCCTGCCAGTTGCCGCCGGCATGGGCGCTCCGCCCCGTCACCTTCACCACGAAGCGGCCGACGCCCTTGCGCGCGGTGACGCAGCATTTCTGCGGCCCGCCCGCCGGCTCGGGGATCAGCACCGCGCAGGCGCCCGCCGCCTCGCGCTCGATCAGCGCGCGGCTGGAGGGGCTGCCCACCTCCTCATCCGAGGTCAGCAGCAGGGTGATGGGCGCGCGGGTGGCCACCTTCTGCCGCAGGATCTCCCGCACGGAGTGGAAGGCGAAGAAGCTGCCCGCCTTCATGTCGTAGATGCCGGGGCCATAGGCCTTCTCGCCCTCCAGGCGGAAGGGGATGGTGTTGGCCAGGGTGCCGTGGTCCCACACCGTGTCCAGGTGGCCGGCCACCAGCACGGGGCGCCCCTGCCCCGGCGTGCGCGCCACCAGGTGGTCGCCGAAGCCATCACGGCCCGGGATGCGCTCCAGCACGGCGCCGACGGCGCGCAACTCCGCCTCGGCCTTGTCCACCAGGCCATTGATGGCCCGGGGGTCGGTGGTGGGGGTCTCGTGCTCCACCCAGCTGCGGAGTTCTTCCAGCAGGCGCTCGCTGGTGCCGAGTTGCGTGACGGGCATGGGGGCAGGTCCTTCAGGTTGCCAGGGGCCACAGGGCTCAGGGGCAGAAGGGCGCGGTTTGTCGCGCCGCGCGCGGCGCTTGTCCATCGGCCAGGGCGCGGCTAAGCGGTTGGGGTGGGCGCCGGCCGCTTTCCGGCCGGGCCATGATCCCGGGGTGACGACGGCCATGAAGCGTGTCTGTGTGTTCTGCGGTTCCAACCCCGGCACCAACCCCGCCTATGCCGAGGCGGCGCGGGAACTCGGGCGCCTGATCGCGGCGCGCGGGCTCGGGCTGGTCTATGGCGGCGGGCATGTCGGGCTGATGGGCATCGTCGCCGATGCCGCCATGCGCGCGGGGGCCGAGGTCATCGGCATCATCCCCGAGACGCTGATGCGGCGCGAGGTCGGCCACGGCGCCATCACCGAGCTGCGCGTGGTCGCCACCATGCATGAGCGCAAGGCGATGATGGCCGATCTCTCGGATGGCTTCGTCGTGCTGCCCGGCGGCATCGGCACGCTGGAGGAGGCGATCGAGGCCTTCACCTGGACCCAGCTCGGCATCCACGACAAGGGCCTGGCCTTCCTCGACACCGAGGCCTACTGGCAGCGCCTGGGCGGGGTGCTGGACCACATGGTGGCCGAGGGCTTTCTCCACGCGAAGCACCGCGCCATGGTCGCCTTCTCCGCCACGCCGGAGGCGGCGCTGGACGCGCTCGCCGGCTTCACCCCGGTGGCGGTGGAGAAGTGGGCGCAGAAGGACGCGCGGTGAACAGCCAGGGGCAGGCGGCCACCATGCTCGTCACCGATTGGCGCGCCGCCCCGGCGGCGGCGCGCGGCGCCACCCTGGCGCTGGGCAATTTCGACGGGGTGCATCTCGGCCACCGCGCCGTGCTGCGCGCCGCCCATGCCGCGCGGCCTGAGCTGAAGCTCGCCGCCCTCACCTTCGAGCCGCACCCGCGCGAGCATTTCCGCCCGGAGGACCCGCCCTTCCGCCTGACGCCCGCCGCCTCGAAGGCGGCGGCGCTGCAGGCGGCGGGGGTGGAGATCGTCTTCGCCCTGCCCTTTGACGCCGCCTTCGCCGCCATGCCGGCCGAGGATTTCGTCCAGGAGGTGCTGCATGGCGCGCTCGGCGCGCGGCATTTGGCCTGCGGGGCGGATTTCGCCTTCGGCCACCGGCGGGGCGGGGATGTCGCCTTCCTCGCCGGGCGGGCGGAGGCGCTGGGCATCGGCCTGACCATCGTGCCGCCGGTGGTGGATGAGGCGGGCCCCATCTCCTCCTCCCGCATCCGGCGGGTGCTGCAGGATGGCTACCCGGAGCGCGCGGCGCAGAAGCTCGGCCGCCCCTGGGAGATCCGCGGCCCGGTCAGCCATGGCGACAAGCGCGGCCGCACCATCGGCTTCCCCACCGCCAATGTGCCGCTGGGCCGCCATCTGGAGCCGGCGCGCGGCGTCTATGCCATCCGCGCCACCCTGGCCGGCGGGCAGCAGGTGCCGGGCGTCGCCAATATCGGGCCGCGCCCCACCGTGGGCGGCACCGAGAGCCGCGTGGAGGCGCATCTCTTCGACTTCAGCGGCGATCTCTACGGGCAGGAGATCAGCATCGCGCTGCTCCACTTCCTGCGGCCCGAGCGGAAATTCTCCGGGCTGCCGGAACTGGTGGCGCAGATCGCGCGCGATGCGGCGGAGGCAAAGAAAATTTTACATATTTAAGAATCTTCTTTTTCTAAAGAAAAAGAAGCTTTCTTTCAGGCTGCCGCCGTCTCCCGGCGCAGCGGAACGCTAAACGGAAAAAAGTTTTTTGGTTCTTTTTTCCAAAAAAGAACGTTCTTTTTTAAATCCAGGCCCCGCGCCGCAGCGACCGCGCGAGGCTGCCCCCCGAAACCATCGGGATTTCCATGGTCACCGAGGGATCGGCGCGCATGGCGTCCAGCCCGGCCATGTGGACGATGCCCACCGGGTTATAGGGGGTGTAGAATTCCACCAGGGTGCGGCCATCATCGCTGGCGCGCCAGGGGCCCATGTAGTTGCAGGTTTCCGGGCAGAGCTCGACGGGAAGGCCGTCCATATAGGCGGCGAGGCCGATGGCGAGCTGGTCCACGGTGAAGACCCGGCCACGGCGGAGAGTCACGGCCATGTGGCGCCGCATCGCATCCCAATGGGGCGCGTTGCGCGCCAGGGTGAAGCAGCCGGCATTCAGCGTCGGCTTCGCCCCCAGCCGCCGGCACACGGCGAGCGGCAGCCCGGCATTGCGCCCGTTCTTGTAGAGGATGGAGCGCACGCGGGCGAGGCCGAGCGCCACGCTCAGCCACTGCACCGACATGGTGTTCTGCGCATAGCGCGAGGTCTGCGAGACGATGGCCAGCCGCCCGCGCTCCGCCGCGCCGAACATGCCGGAGAGGGGGGCCATGTCCTGCACCCAGGCATCGGCATCGATCCAGGTGAGGAGGTCGGCCTCCGGGTGGTAGCGGTCGAGGAAGGCGCGCGCGACGGAAAGCTTGTCCGAGGGCCGCTCATGCCGCCGCTCCGCCTCGGGGAATTCCCAGCCGGTCTGGAGGATGCGCGCGCCATAGCGGCGGGCCAGGTGCTCGCCCTGCTCGCGCGTCAGCCCGGTATCGATGACGGAAAGGCCCAGGGCCGCGCCCGCGGCCTGGTCTCGGATGGAGGCGGCCAGGTCCTCCAGCAGCGGGAAATACCGCGCATCCCCGCCCGTGACGATGACATGCCGTGCCATCCGAACCGCTCCACGCCCATCCGCCGCAAGAGCTCGCATTACCGTGAAGACCGGTTCCTGCCTAGGGAGCGCAACCCGGGCCGGCCGCGGCGGAGGATCGCGGGGCGGAAGCGGCGCAGCAGAAGCGGCGGGGCGGCGGATGGCTTCCCTTGACCCGCCTCGCGCCGGGCCGCAAAAACCCCGCCATGTCCGGGATGCTCCTCCGCGCAGGGACGCCGCTGGCGGCGGCGCGAATTAGCTGCCCGGTCCTCTGAACCGACCAGAGGGCCGGGACCGTCTTCTCGTGCTCCGCTTTCGAACAAGCCCGCCCCGCCGGCGGCATGGACCCTTCCGATGACCGACGCCCCCCAGGACACCCCGCAGGACGCCCCCCAGGACACCCCCCTGGCCCGCGATTACCGCGGCACCGTCTTCCTGCCGCAGACCTCCTTCCCGATGAAGGGCGACCTGCCCAAGCGCGAACCCGGCTGGCTGGAGCGCTGGGAGAAGATCGGCCTGTGGCAGCGCCTGCGCGCCCAGTCCGGAAGCCGAGAAAAATTCGTCCTGCATGACGGCCCGCCCTATGCCAATGGCGCGCTGCATATCGGCCACGCCCTGAACAAGGTGCTGAAGGACGTCATCAACCGCGCCGCCCAGATGGATGGCCGGGATGCCGAGTATATCCCCGGCTGGGACTGCCACGGCCTGCCGATCGAGTGGAAGGTCGAGGAAGAGTACCGCGCCAAGGGCAAGGACAAGGACAAGGTCCCCGTCCTGGAATTCCGCGCCGAGTGCCGCGCCTATGCCACCCACTGGCTGGACGTGCAGCGCGAGGAGTTCAAGCGCCTCGGCGTCGCCGGCGACTGGGCGGGGCGCTACGCCACCATGGACTTCCCCTCAGAGGCCGCGATCGCCGCCGAGATCGGCAAGTTCCTGATGAACGGTTCTCTCTACCGCGGCCTGCGCCCGGTGATGTGGAGCCCGGTGGAGAAGACCGCGCTGGCGGAGGCCGAGGTCGAGTATCACGACCATAAGTCGGCCATCCTCTACACCGGCTTCCCGCTGCTGAAGGCGCCGGCCAACCCCTCGGGCGATCTGGTGGGCGCGCTGGCCGTCATCTGGACGACGACGCCCTGGACCATCCCGGCCAACCGCGCCATGGCCTATGGGGCGGAGATCGACTACGCCCTGGTCGAGGTGGAGGGCGTGGCCGAGGGCGCCCTGGCCCGGCCCGGCCAGCGCCTGATCGTGGCCGAGGCGCTGCTCGGCGCCTTCGCCAAAGAGGCGGGGCTGGCCAGCTTCCGCGTCGCCCGCATCTTCAAGGGCACGGAGCTGGAGGGGGCGCTGGCCGCCCACCCGCTGCGCGCCTGGGAGAAGGCGGAGGGCGGCTACCAGTTCGAGGTCCCGCTGCTGGCCGGCGACTATGTGACGACCGAGGCCGGCACCGGCCTCGTCCACATCGCCCCGGCGCATGGCGAGGAGGATTTCCAGCTCGCCCGCGCGCATGGCGTGGCCGTGCCGGAATGCGTGGGCGATGACGGCACCTACACGGTGCAGACGCCGGGCTTCGTCGGGCTGCATGTGTTCAAGGCGCATGAGGCGGTCTGGGCCGCGCTGGAGAGCACCGGGCTGCTGGTGGGCAAGGGCTTCATCACCCACAGCTACCCGCATTCCTGGCGCTCCAAGAAGCCGGTGATCTACCGGGCGACGCCGCAATGGTTCATCGCCATGGACGATGCCAACCAGATCCGCGCCAAGTCGCTCCAGGCCATCGCCGAGACGCATTTCGTGCCGGACCAGGGGCGCAACCGCATCGGCTCCATGGTGGCGGCGCGGCCGGACTGGTGCATCAGCCGCCAGCGCGCCTGGGGCGTGCCCATCGCCGTCTTCGTCGAGAAGAAGACGGGCGAGGTGCTGCGCGACCAGGCGGTGCTGGACCGCATCATCGCCGCCTTCGCCACGGAAGGCGCGGATGCCTGGTACCAGCCCGGCGCCGCCGCCCGCTTCCTGGGCGAGGGGCGCAACCCGGAAGACTACGAGCAGGTGATGGACATCGTCGATGTCTGGTTCGAATCCGGCTCGACCCATGCCTTCGTGCTGCGCCCGCGCGGCCTGCCGGTGCCGGCCGATCTCTACCTGGAAGGCTCGGACCAGCATCGCGGCTGGTTCCATTCCTCGCTGCTGGAGAGCGTCGGCGCCCAGGGCTTCGCCCCCTTCAAGGCCATTCTCACCCACGGCTTCGTGCTGGATGAGACTGGCCGAAAAATGTCGAAGTCGCTCGGCAACGTCACCGCGCCGCAGGAGGTGACGAAGCAGTATGGCGCCGACATCCTGCGCCTGTGGGTGATGAATTCCGACACGGCGGATGATCTGCGCATCGGCAAGAACATCCTGGCGCAGCAGGCGGAGCTCTATCGCCGCATCCGCAACACGCTGCGCTGGCTGCTCGGCAACCTCGCCGGCTTCGAGGACGGCGAGAAACTCCCGCATGCCGAGCTGCCGGAGCTGGAGCGCTGGGTGCTGCACCGCCTCGCCGAGCTGGATGCCCGGCTGCGCAAGGCGGTGAAGGATTACGACTGGAACGGCGTCTACCCCGCCATCCACAATTTCTGCGCCACGGATCTCTCCGCCTTCTATTTCGACATCCGCAAGGACAGCCTCTACTGCGATGCGCGGGACAGCCTGCGCCGCCGCGCCGCGCGCACGGTGCTGGACGCGCTGCACCGCTGCCTGACCGCCTGGCTCGCCCCGGTGATGCCCTTCACGGCGGAAGAGGCGTGGCTGGCCCGCTTCCCCTCCGAGGATGGCTCCGTCCATCTCCAGGGCTTCCCCGAGATCCCGGCGGAGTGGCGCGATGAGGCGCTGGCGGCGCGCTGGGAGGCCATCCGCGCCTATCGCCGCACCGTGACCGGCGACCTGGAGGATGAGCGCCGCCTCGGCACGCTGGGTTCCTCGCTCCAGGCGCGGGTCGAGATCGGCCTGCCGGAAGGCGACCCGGCCAACCACCTGACGGCGGAGCAGTGGGAGGAAGTCCTCATCGTCTCCCAGGTGGCGCTGACGCGGGACGCGGCGCAGAGCCAGAACACCGTCTCTGTCGCCTCCGGGCAGAAATGCGACCGCTGCTGGCGCGTGCTGGAGGAGGTCGGCGCCTCGCACGCCCACCCCAGCCTCTGCCGCCGCTGCGAGGCGGTGGTGGAAAGCGCGCCGGCATGAGCCTGAAGCTCGGCCTGCCGGTCGCCGCCGGGCTGCTGGTGGCGGACCAGGCGAGCAAATGGTGGATCCTTGAGGTGCTACGCCTGCCGGAGATCCGGCAGGTGAAGCTCCTCGACCTCGGCTTCGCCGGCTTCGACCTGACGATGGTGTGGAACCGCGGCGTCACCTTCGGGCTGCTGGCCGGGGACACGCCCACCCACCGCCTCCTGCTGGCGGCGCTGGCGCTCGCCGTCTGCGCCTTCCTGCTGCGCTGGATCGCCCGGGCGGAGAACCGCCTCACCGCCATCGCGCTGGGCGGCATCGTCGGCGGCGCGGTGGGCAATGTGATCGACCGGCTGCGCTTCGGCGGGGTGGTGGACTTCGCCGATGCCTGGGTGGGCGATTACCACTGGTACGTCTTCAACCTGGCCGATGCGGCCATTGTCCTCGGCGTCGTTGCGCTCATCGCCGATGCCTTGTTCCGTCCCCGCGCCCCCGCTAAGGAATCGCCATGAGGCAGCTTCCCTTCCGGATCCCGGCCACCCGCGCCGTGCTGATGCCGATCGCCTGCGGGCTGTTGCTCGCCGCCTGCGGCAGCGACACGTCGCGCACGCTGGGCTTCACCCGCGATGCGCCGGATGAGTTCAGCGTGGTCACCCGCGCGCCGCTCTCCCTGCCGCCGACGCTGGGCAACCTGCCGCCGCCGCGCCCCGGCGCGCAGCGCCCGCAGGAATTGCGGGGCCGCGCGGCGGGCGAGGCCGTGCTGGCCCCCGGCGCCGCCTTCGGCGTGGGTGCCACCGCCGCGCCCTCGCGCGGGGAGAACGCGCTGCTGGCCCAGGCCGGCGGCGGCGCCCCCACCGATATCCGCGCCCGCGTGGATGCGGAGAGCACCCGCCTCGACCAGCCCTCGCGCTCGGTGGTGGACCGGCTGATGTTCTGGCGCGACGCGCCGGCGCCGGGCACGCCGCTCGACGCCCAGCGCGAGGCGCAGCGCCTGCGTGAGAACGCCGCCCTCGGCCGCAGCGTGGAGGATGGCGAAACCCCCATCATCCAGCGCAAGCGGCAGGGCCTGTTCCAGGGCCTGTTCTGACCCCCGCCCTCCCCCCGGCCCCGCCCGCCGGCGCCCCCGCCCCGCCCCCGGCTGGCGCGGGGGAGACCGCGCCGGCCCCCGCCAGCCCCGCCGCAAGCCAGCCCCCTGGCCCGGTGGGCGGCCCGCCTGCCCCTATGCCTGCCCCCCCAAACCCTGAGCCGGCCCTGGGCCTGGTGGCGGAGGCGGGCGGAAAAATCGTTGCGCCCGCGCCGGAAGAGGGCGCCCCCGGCCCTGGTGAGGCCGCCATGCCCGACCTATGTGAGGACGGCATGTCCGCCATCACCCGCCGTGCGGCGCTTGGCGCCGCCGCCGCCCTCCCCGCGCTCGCCCTGCTGCCGCCCGGTGTGGCGGCACAGCCGGCGCCCGCCCCCAGCCCCCAGCCCGCCTTCACCCCGCCGCCGGGGGAAAGGCCGCTCTTCGGCGCCAGCCTCTGGACCCTGCCGAACGGGCTGACCGTGGTGCATGCCGAGAACCGGCGGGCCCCGGTGGTGGCGCATTACGTCTTCTACAGCGCCGGCGCGGGGGAGGATCCGGAGGGCAGGTCCGGCCTCGCCCATTTCCTTGAGCACATGATGTTCAAGGGCAGCCGCAACGTGCCCTCCGGCGTCTTCTCCCGCCGCGTGGCGCGGGAGGGCGGGCAGGACAATGCCTTCACCTCGCGCGATGTCACCGCCTACCACCAGCATGTGGAGGCCACGCGCCTCGCCCTGGTGGCGGGGATGGAGGCGGACCGCATGGCCACCGCCCTCTTCCCCGCCGACGAGATCGAGGCAGAGCGCCAGGTGGTGCAGGAGGAGCGCCGCCAGCGCACCGAGAGCACGCCGCGCGGCCGCTTCCGCGAGGCCTGGGACGCCGCCTTCTGGGGCCGCCAGCACTGGCGCGGCCGGCCGCTGATCGGCTGGCCGGAAGAGATCGCCGCCCTCAGCCGCGCCGACATGCTGGAATTCTACCAGCGCTACTACACCCCGGCGAATGCCACGCTGCTCGTCAGCGGCGCCATCAGCCGGGAGGAGCTGGCGAAGCTGGCGGAGCAGGATTACGGCGCCATCCAGGGCCGCCCCGCCCCGCATGACAAGGCGCGCCGCCAGCGCCCGCCGCTGCCCGCGGCGCCGTTGCAGGAGCGCCTCGTCCAGCGCGACCCGACGGTGCGCGAGGCCGCCTTCCTGCGCGGCTGGGCCGCCCCCTCCCTGCCCGCCGGCGGCGAGGCGGCGCGGCATTCCGACCCGCTGGAGGTGCTCTCCCACATCCTGGGCGGCGGCCAGGGCTCGCGGCTGCACAAGGCGCTGGTGGAGGGCGGCCTCGCCGTCTCCGCCGGCTGCGCCTATGACGGCGATGCCATCGGCACCGGCAGCCTGGAGATTTTCGTCACCCCCCGGCGGGAGACGACGACCGCCGCGCTGGAAGCCGCCGTCGCCGCCGAGGTCGCCCGCCTGCTCGACCAGGGGGTGACGGAGGCCGAGGTGGCGCGCGCCATCCGCCAGCTCACCGCCGGGACGCTGCTGGCGCTGGACGGGCTGGGCGCGGCGCCGCGCATCCTGGGCGGGGCGCTGGCCGTCGGCCTGCCGCTCGACGTGGTGGAATACTGGCCTGCCCGCATCCGCGCCGTCACCCGCGCGCAGGTGGAGGCGGCGGCGCGCTTCGTGCTCGCCCGCCCCTCGATGCTGGGCTGGCTGCTGCCGGAGGGCGCGGCATGAGCGGCAGCGGTTTCTCCCTGCCCATCCAGGTGGTGCAGGGCGGTGGCCTCACCGCCTGGCTGGCCGAGGATCATTCGGTGCCGGTGGTCAGCCTGTCCTGGTCCTGGCCCGGCGGCGCCGCGCTCGACCCGGCGGGGCAGGAGGGCGCCTCCGCCCTCGCCGCCGCGCTGATGACCGAGGGCGCCGGCGATCTCGACGCCCTGGCCTTCGCCGATGCGGCGCGGGACGAGGCGATCGGCCTCGATTTCGGCGCCGACCGGGACAGTTTCGCCGGCAGCCTGCGCGCCCTCACCCCCGCCCTGCCGCAGGCGCTGCGCCTCGCCCGGCTGGCCATGACGGCGCCGCGCTTCGCGCCCGAGGATGTGGCGCGGCTGCGGGTGCGCGCCATCACCCGCGCCCGGCAGGCGCTGGAGGGCCCGCGCGGCCGGGCGGGGCGGGCCTTCTGGTCCGCCGCCTATCCCGACCACCCGGCGGGCCGCCCCGCCGCCGGCACGGAGGAGAGCCTCGCCGCCCTCACCGCCGGGCAGATGCGTGACGCCCTGGCGCGCCACCTGCGGCGTGGCCCGGGGCTGATGGTCGCCGCCTCCGGCGCCATCACCGCCGCAGAACTCGCCGCCCTGCTGCCCGAGCTGTTCGGCGCCCTGCCCGAGGGCGCGGCGCCCGAGCCGCCGCCCCTGCCGGCCTTCCGCCCCTTCGGCACCCAGGTGGTGCCGGTGGCGGCGCCGCAATCGGCCATTCTCTTCGGCCAGGCGGGCATCGCCCTGCGGGACCCGGACTGGGAGGTGGCGCAGGTGGTGCTGCGCATCCTCTCCGGCGGCGGCTTCACCGCCCGCCTGACCCGCAGCATCCGCGAGGAGCGCGGCCTGACCTATGGCATTTCCGCCGGGCTGGACAGCCTGTTCGGCGAGAGCGTGCTGGTGGGCGGCTTCGCCACCGCCAATGCCAAGGTCGGCGAGGCGCTCTCCCTGCTGCGCGCCGAATGGAAGCGCATGGCGGAGGCCGGCCCGACGCCCGAGGAAATGGACGAGGCCGTGGCCTATATGACGGGCAGCCAGCCCTTGCAGTTCACCGACAGCCGCCGCATTGCCGCGACGCTCCTGGCCATGCAGCGCAATGGCCGCCCGCTGGACTGGCTGGCCGGGCGCCCGGCCCGCCTCGCCGCCATCACCCCGGCGCGCGCGGCGGCGCTGGCCGCGCGGCTGCTCCAGCCTGCGGCCCTGGCGGTGACGGTGGCCGGCCAGCCCGAGGGCCTCTGAAAAAAGTTTTTTGGTTCTTTTTTCCAAAAAAGAACCCCTTCCTTCCCCTCTCTTCTCTCCCCCTTCCCATGAATTTTCTCTTTCATCCCATGTCCATCTCCACCCTCGTCTTGCCTCCTGTCTTTCCCCAGGGTTGAAGGCCGCCTCCCCGCGACAACGCGGACGGGTCTCCACCCCGGCGGGGCACGCTTTCTCCTTCACCCTGACTTTTTCGTTACCTCCCCGACTCCTGTCCGGCCCGGCCCGGGGGGCTTGCCGTTTTCCGCCAGCCCACTAGCCTGCGCGACGAGAGCAGAGGGGGAATGGCATGACGGAGAGCACGCGCGAGGCTGCCTGGGCCCGGATGGAGGCCCTGGCGCGCCAGCCTGGGGCTGGCGCCATTCGCGCCCTGTTCGCCGCCGATCCGCAGCGTTTCACGCGCTTCCACCGCGAGGCCTGCGGCATCCTGCTCGACCTGTCCAAGACCTCGATCGACGATGCGGCGATGGCCGCGCTGCTCGACCTCGCCCAGGCCTGCGACGTGCTGCCGCGGCGTGACGCCATGGCGGCGGGCGAGGTGGTGAACACCACCGAGGGCCGCGCCGTGCTGCACATGGCCCTGCGCGCGCCGCGCGGCGCCGGGTACCGTGCCCGCATGGCGAGCGGCGAGACGGAGGATGCCTCCGCCTCGGTGGACGAGACGCTCTCGGCCATGAAGCGCTTCACCCGCGCCATCCATCGCGGCGAGATCCGCGGCGCGACGGGGGAGACCTTCACCGATGTGGTGAATATCGGCATCGGCGGCTCCGACCTCGGCCCCTACATGGTGGGCCGGGCGCTGTGGACGGCGCGTTCGCCCATGCGCCCGCTCTACCTCGCCAATGCCGATGCGCATAACTGGGAGGCCATCCGCCCCCGGCTGAACCCGCACCGCACCCTGGTGCTGGTGGCTTCCAAGACCTTCACCACGGCCGAGACCATGGCCAATGCGCGCATCGTGCGCGGCTGGCTGGAGCAGAATCTGGGCGAGGTCGGCGCGCGGCGGCACCTCGTGGCGCTCTCCACCAACCACGAGGCCACGGCGGCCTTCGGCGTGGCGCCGGAGCGCGTCTTCGGCTTCCATGACTGGGTGGGCGGGCGTTTCTCGCTGTGGTCGGCCATTGGCCTGTCCATCGCGCTCTCCTGCGGCTGGACGGCGTTTTCCCAGCTTCTCGCCGGCGCGCGGGCGATGGACGAGCATTTCATGACCGCCCCGCCGGAGCAGAACCTGCCCCTGCTGCTGGCGCTGACCTCCGTCTGGCACGTCAATGGCCTGGGCCTGCGCAGCCAGGCCATCCTGCCCTATGACCACCGCCTCTCGCGCTTCCCCGCCCATCTCCAGCAGCTGGAGATGGAGAGCCTGGGCAAGAGCGTGACGCTGGATGGCAGCCCGGTGGCGCGCGAGACGGGGCCGGTGATCTTCGGCGAGCCGGGCACCAACGCGCAGCATTCCTTCATGCAGCTGCTGCACCAGGGCACCACCCCGGTGCCGGCGGATTTCGTGCTGGTGGCCAACCCGGACCACCCCTTCGCCGAGAATCACCGCCTGCTGCTCTCCAACGGCCTGGCCCAGGCGGAGGCGCTGCTGCGCGGCCGCACCCCGGCGGAGGTGGAGGCCGAGATGCGCGCCGCCGGCCTGCCCGATGCGGAGATCGCCCGGCTGCTGCCGCACCGCCTCTTCCCCGGCGACCGGCCGAGCACCACGCTGCTGCTCGACAAGCTCGACCCCTTCTCGCTCGGCGCGCTGGTCGCGCTCTACGAGCACAAGGTGTTCTGCCTCGGCGCGCTGTGGGATATCGATGCCTTCGACCAGTGGGGCGTGGAACTCGGCAAGCAGCTCGCCAAGTCGATCCTGCCGGAGCTGGACCCGGCCGGCACGCCGGGGGCGCATGACCCCTCGACCGGCGGGCTGATCGCGCGCCTCCGCGACCTCCAGGCGGCGGCGGCGGAGTAAGAGGCACTTTCTGGGCCTTGAGAGGGGCTTCGCCCCTCTCTGCCCCTGCGCGGCAGTGCCGCGCAGCCACCAAAGGCCTGAGGCCTTTGGCAACCCCTCTGTCAGATTCCCCGGCGCCGCCCCACATCAGGCTGCATCTTCCCCCTCCGGCGCGCTAGAGGAGCCGCATGGACCGCATCCGCCTGCTTTCCTCCACCACCGCCGACCGCATCGCCGCCGGCGAGGTGGTGGAACGCCCCGCCGCCGCGGTGAAGGAACTGGTCGAGAACGCGCTCGATGCCGGGGCCACCCGCATCGCCGTGGCGCTGGAGGGGGGCGGCACCACGCGCATCCTCGTCGAGGATGACGGCCAGGGCATGAGCCCGGCCGACCTCGCCCTCTGCGTCGAGCGGCATGCCACCTCCAAGCTGCCGGAGGAAGAGACCCTCTTCCGCATCGCGACCCTGGGCTTCCGGGGGGAGGCCCTGCCCTCCATCGGCGCCGTGGCGCGGCTGACCCTCACCAGCCGCACCGCGGGCGGGGAGGCGCACAGCATCGCCGTCGAGGGCGGGCTGAAGGGCGAGATCCGCCCCGCCTCCGGCGCCCCCGGCACGCGGGTGGAGGTGCGGGACCTCTTCTTCGCCACCCCGGCGCGGCGGAAATTCCTGAAGTCCCCGGCCACCGAGGCCGGGCACGCGGTGGAGGCGGTGCGCCGCCTGGCGCTGGCCTGGCCCGAGGTCGCCTTCCAGGTGGAGGTGGAGGGGCGCATCGTCCTCAACCTCGCCCCGGCGGAGCGGGCCACGCGCCTCGGCGCCCTGCTCGGGCCGGATTTCGCCCGCGCCGCCGTGCCGGTGGCCGGCGCCTGGAGCGACCTCACCCTGGATGGCCTCGCCGCCCTGCCCACCCTGACCCGCGCCACGGCGGCGGACCAGCACCTCGTCGTCAACCGCCGCCCGGTGCGGGACCCGCTGCTGCGCGCCGCCCTGCGCGTCGCCTATCGCGACCTGATCGCGCCGGGGCGGCACCCGGTGGCCGCGCTGTTCATCGACCTGCCGCCGGATCTGGTGGATGTGAATGTCCACCCGATGAAGACGGAGCTGCGCTTCCGCGATGCCAATGCGGTGCGGGGCGCGCTGATCTCGGCGCTGCGCCGGGGGCTGGCGGTGGGCGCCGCCGACTCCCCCACCGCCGCCCCGGGCCTGCCGGGGGAGGAAGCGGTGGCCTCGTCCGGCTGGTCGCCCGGCGGGTCATCCGGCGGGTCATCCGGCGGGTCATCCGGCGGGTCATCCGCCTGGGCGCGGGGCTGGGCCCCGCCCGCGCCCAGCCTGCACCCCACGGCGCCCGGTGGCGGGGAAGAGGAGGACGGGGCACAGGATCTCGTGGCCGGCCAGGGCCTGCCGGGCCAAAGCCCCCGCGCCGGCTTCGCCGAAGCCCTGCCGCCGCTGACGCCGCCCCTGACATCCCCCCGCCTGCATGGCTTCTCCTGGCAGCCCGGCCTGCGCCTGCCCACGCCGCCGCCCCGCCCGGCCAACCCCGCCCCCGCGCCCCTGCCGGAGATGGGGGAGGAAGGCCCGCTCGGGCGGCCCGTCGCCCAGCTTCTGGAGACCTATATCCTGGCCGAGGCGCCGGATGGCGCCCTGGTGCTGGTGGACCAGCACGCGGCGCATGAACGCCTCACCCATGAGGCGCTGAAGGCGCAGTATCTGGATGGTGAGGTGCGGCGGCAGGCGCTGCTCATCCCCGCCGTGGTCGAGCTTCCCGCCACCGATGCCGCCCGGCTGCTGGAGGCCGCCCCCACCCTGGCCCGGCTCGGGCTGGAAATCGAGGATTTCGGCGCCGGCACCCTGCTGGTGCGCGCCCTGCCCGCCCTGCTCGGCAACCCGGACCCGGCGCCGCTGCTGCGCGACCTCTGCGCCGAACTGGCGGAATGGGAGGAAACCACGGCGCTGGAGCGCCGCCTGGATGCCGCCATCGCCCGGCTGGCCTGCCACGGCTCGATCCGCGCCGGGCGGCGGCTGAACCCGGCGGAGATGAGCGCCCTGCTGCGCCAGATGGAGGCCACGCCACGCGCCGCCACCTGCTCCCACGGGCGGCCCACCTGGCTGCGCATGGGCAAGGCCGAACTGGAAAAACTGTTCGGGCGGCGCTGAAAGCTGGGCTCATGCTCTTGAGAGGGGCTTCGCCCCTCTCAAACTCTCCCCACCAAAGGCCTGAGGCCTTTGGAAACCCATTTGTTTAAATTTTCAAACTGAAGGCGGGTGCAGGGGACCCTGTCCCCTGCTGGGGGTGAGGGGGCAAAGCCCCCTCAGATCCCTCGTTTTCAGCGCAGCGTGGCGCCCGTCGCCTTGGTGACGGCGGCGACGATCCTGGCGCCCACCGCCTCGATCTCGGCATCCGTCAGGCTCGCCTCGCGCGGCTGCAGCGTCACCTCCAGGGCCAGGGAGACCTTGCCCTCCGGCAGCTTCTCACCGGCATAGCGGTCGAACAGCGCCACATCGACGATCAGCGCCCGCTCGGCGCCGCGCGCGGCGCGCAGCAGCGACTCCGCCGCCACCCCCGCATCCACCAGGAAGGCGAAGTCGCGCTTCAGCGGCTGGAAGGCAGGCAGGTCGGGCACCGCCTTCTTCTTGCGCTTCGGCTCCGGGATGGCGTCCAGGAACACCTCGAAGGCCACGGCGGCGCCGGGCAGGCCCAGCTCCTCCCGCAGCTTCGGGTGGATCTCGCCGAAGCGCGCCAGCACCGTCTTCGGCCCCTGCCGCACCACGCCGGAGCGGCCGGGATGGTAGAAGCCCGGCGCGTCCGTGGTGACGGACAGCGCCGCCATCGGCACGCCCAGCGCCGCCAGCACCGCCAGCGCATCGCCCTTGGCGTCCATCGCATCCACCGCGCGGGCAGGCTCGGCCCAGTGGCGCGGCGTCTCGCCCACGCGCAGGCCGGCGGCCACCGCCTGCTGCCCGGCGGGGGTGATGTCCGTATAGGCGGCGCCCAGCTCGCTCAGCGCCACATCCGGATAGCCGCGCGCCACATTGCGCGCCGCCGCCTGGAGCAGGCTGGCCACCGGCGTCGGCCGCATCTGGTCGAGATCAGCGGCGATCGGGTTCTCCAGCCGCAGCGCCGCCGGGGTCTCGCCGAACTTCGCCGCCACCCGGCTGTCCAGGAAGCCGAAGGAAACACAGTCCAGCATGCCGCGCGCCGCCATCACCCGGCGGGCCAGCACGGCGCGGGACTGCTTCGCCGAGAGCGCCGGGCGCGGCACCGGCGAGGCGACCGGCAGCGAGACCGGCGCGATGCGGTCCAGCCCGGGGATGCGCAGCACCTCCTCCAGCAGGTCGCATTCCGGCTCGATGGCGGCGCAGCCCTCGGCGGCGGCGGCGGCGCGGGCGGGGTCCATCCCCGGCTGCTGCGCCAGCGCGCCCTGCCCGGCGATGTCGTTGCGCCAGGAGGGGACGGAGACCGTCACCCCCTCGGCATCGCGCGCCACCACGCCGAAGCCCAGGCGCTCCAGGATGGCCACCGCCTCCTCCGCGCCGAGGTCGCTGCCGCCCAGCCCGGCGATGCGCCCGAAGCGCAGCCGCGCCTCACGCCGCCAGGCGGGCTCGGCCCCGGCCTCGGTCACCGTGGAAGGCTCGCCGCCGCAGATCTCCAGCACCATCGCCGTGGCCGCGTCCAGCGCGGCGGGCAGCAGCGCCGGGTCGATGCCGCGCTCGAAGCGGGCGCGGGCGTCGGAGCGCAGCTCATGCCGCCGGCCGGAGAGCGCGATCCGCACCGGGTCGAACAGCGCGCATTCGATGAACACCTCCGTGGTGCCCTCATCCGAGCCGGAATGCTCGCCGCCCATGATGCCGGCCAGCGACTCGACGGCCGCCGCATCGGCGATCACCAGATCCTCCGGCGTGACGGCGACCTCCTTGCCGTTCAGCGCCAGGAAGCTTTCGCCCTCGCGCCCACGGCGGAGGAACAGGGAGGAACCCGTCACCTTGGCCACGTCGAAGACATGCAGCGGGCGGCCGAGGTCGAAGGTGAAGAAGTTGGTGATGTCCACCAGCGCATTGATCGGGCGCAGGCCGATGGAGACCAGCCGGTCCTGCAGCCACTTGGGCGAGGGGCCGTTCTTCACCCCGCGCACCGCCCGGCCCAGCACCCAGGGGCAGGCGGCCGCATCCTCCAGCACCCAGGCGAGCGGGGCGGGATAGACACCCTCGATCCGCGCCGGGGCGAAGGGCTTCAGCGTACCGAGGCCCGCCGCCGCCAGGTCGCGCGCGATGCCGCGGATGGACAGCGCATCGCCCCGGTTCGGCGTGACGGAGATTTCCACGACAGGGTCGTCCAGCCCGGCCCAGGCGGCATAGGGCATGCCCACCGGCGCATCGGCCGGCAGGTCGATGATGCCCTCATGATCGTCGCCCAGGCCCAACTCGCGCGAGGAGCACATCATGCCCTCGCTCTTCACGCCGCGGATCTCGCCGACCTTCAGCGTGATGCCGGTGCCGGGGACATAGGCGCCGGGCAGGCCGAGCACGGCCTTCATGCCGGTGCGCGCATTGGGCGCGCCGCAGACGACGGAGCGGATCACCCCATCCCCCACATCCACCTTGCAGGCGCGCAGGCGGTCGGCATTCGGGTGCTGCACCGCCTCGATCACATGGGCGATGCGGAAGGGCGCGAGCGCCGCGCCGCGATCCTCCACCCCCTCGACCTCCAGGCCGATGGTGTTGAGGGTGGCGGTGATCTGCTCCAGCGTCGCATCCGTCTCCAGATGCTGCTTCAGCCAGCTGACAGAGAACTTCATCGCTCAGACCCCTTCGGCCAGGGTGGCGGGAGAGAGGACGGGGGCGCCGTAATGGCGCAGCCAGCGGACATCGCTCTCATAGAAGGGGCGCAGATCGGGGATGCCGTGCTTCAGCATGGTGATGCGCTCGATGCCCATGCCGAAGGCGAAGCCCTGCCACTCGCGCGGGTCGATGCCGCAATTGGCCAGCACCTTGGGGTGGACCATGCCGCTGCCCAGGATCTCCAGCCAGTCGCCGCCCTTGCCCAACTCCCCGGTCTTGCGGTTCCAGCCGATATCGACCTCCATGGAGGGCTCGGTGAAGGGGAAGTAGGAGGAGCGGAAGCGCACCGGCAGGTCGCTGATGCCGAAGAAAGCCCGCAGGAAGTCGATCAGGCAGCCCTTCAGGTGACTGAGAGAAATATTGCGGTCGATCACCAGCCCTTCCACCTGATGGAACATCGGGCTGTGCGTCGCGTCATGGTCGGCGCGGTAGGTGCGGCCGGGGACGATGACGCGGATCGGCGGCGCCTCGCCCAGCATGGTGCGGATCTGCACCGGGCTGGTGTGGGTGCGCAGCACCGGGCGGCGGCCATCCGGGCCGGCGGGCAGGTAGAAGGTGTCGTGGTCCTGCCGGGCGGGGTGGTGGTCGGGGATGTTCAGCGCGCCGAAATTGTACCAGTCGCCCTCCACATCCGGCCCCTCGGCCAGGGAGAAGCCCATGGCGCCGAAGATCGCCACGATCTCCTCGATGGTGCGGGCGATGGGGTGGATGGCGCCCTGCTCCGGCCCGGCGGGCGGGAAGGGGCGCGGCGGCAGGGTCACGTCCAGCCGCTCGGCGGCCAGGCGGGCCTCCAGCGCGGCGGCGTCGAGCGCCACGCGGCGCGCCTCGATGGCGGCTTCCAGCGCGGTCTTCAGCCGGTTGAGCGCGGCGCCGCGCTCCTTGCGCTGCTCGGCGGGCACGCCGCCCAGCCCCTTCAGCAGCGCGGTGAGCTGGCCGTTCTTGCCCAGAACGCCCACCCGCACCGCATCCAGCGCGCGCAGATCGGCGGCGGCGGCCAGCGCGGCCTCGGTCTCCGCCTGCAGGGTGGCGAGGTCATCCGTCATCGGTTCGTCCCGTCCGTGGCAGGTCGCATCGGTGGCCCGATACGAAAAAAGCCGCCGGACGCCCCGGAAGCCCGGGGCGGCGGCGGCTTGCTCTATCCGTCATCCCCCCGGTTCGCACCAGGGGGGAGCGGACATTACGCCTCGGCCGAAGCCGGCAGCGCCGCCTTGGCCTTCTCGACCAGGGCGCCAAAGGCGGTCGCGTCCTCGAAGGCGATCGCGGCCAGCACCTTGCGGTCCAGCTCGATATTCGCCGCCTTCAGGCCGGCGATGAACTTCGAGTAGGTCAGCCCATGCTCGCGGACGGCCGCGTTGATGCGCTGGATCCACAGGCCGCGGAACTCGCGCTTCTTAACGCGGCGGTCGCGGTAGGCATACTGCAGGGCCTTCTCGACGCGCTCGAGCGCGGGACGATAAGCCTTGGAAGAACGGCCCACATAGCCCTTGGCGAGCTTCAGGACCTTCTTGTGGCGGGCATGGGCGGCAACGCCGCGCTTAACACGAGCCATGGTTCAGTTCCTCTGACTTACCGGGCCGAACCGTACGGCATCCACTGCTTCACCGTGTCACCATCCTGCTTGTCCAGCACGAAGGTGCCGCGGTTCTGCCGCTTCATCTTGTTGGTCTTGGCGGTCAGCATGTGGCGCTTGTTGCCCACGCCAGCCTTCACCTTGCCGGTGGCGGTAAGCCGGAAGCGCTTCTTGACGCTCGACTTGGTCTTCATCTTGGGCATTTCGGTCTCCTGGTCATCGAGGTCCCCGCCATTCGCATGGCGGGCACGAAACCGCGGCCGGGCATGCCCTACAGGCCCGGACGCGCGGGAAGGAGCGCGCCTATAGCGGGAGTCATGCCGCGACGGCAAGGAGAAAGCAGGGCAGCCCTGCCGGGCGCTGTCTGAAGGCGGGTGCAGGGGACCCTGTCGCCTGCCCAAGGGAAAGAAAGGGGGGGAGTTTGAGGGGGCAAGGCCTCCTCTTTCTGGGGGAGGCGCTGCCTCCCCCAGCCCCCCTCCGCCGGGGGGACAGGGTCCCCCCGGACCCCGCCGTCAGTCTCCCCCTTCATTTGGCGGGCGTGAGGAGGCATATCCCTGGGCATGATCCCGTTCCGGAAGATGCACGGGCTGGGCAATGACTTCGTCATCGTCGATGCCCGCCCCGCCCCGCTGCCCCTCACCCCCACCCGGATCGCCGCCCTGGCGGACCGCAACCGGGGCATCGGCTGCGACCAGTTCATCACGCTGGAACCGCCCGGCGAGGGCGCCGATGTCTTCATGCGCATCCACAACCCCGATGGCAGCGAGGCCGGCGCCTGCGGCAACGCCACGCGCTGCGTCGCCTGGCTGCTGATGGCCGAGACGGGACGGGACCGCATCGTGGTCCGCACCATCCGTGGCGACCTGCCCTGCGAAAAGCTGGCGGATGGCACCATCCGCGCCGATATGGGGCCGCCCCTGCTCGGCTGGCAGGAGGTGCCGCTCTCCGGCCCGATGGACACCGCCCACCTGCCGATGGATCTCGGCCCGGTGAAGGACCCCGCCGCCTGCTCCATGGGCAACCCGCACGCCACCTTCTTCGTCGAGGATCTGGACGCGCTGGACTGGAAGGCCCTCGGCCCGGTGGCGGAACACCACCCGCTGCTGCCGCAGCGCGCCAATATCGGCTTCGCCCAGGTGCTGGCGCCGGACCATATCCGCCTCGGCATCTGGGAACGCGGCGCCGGCCCCACCCTGGCCTGCGGCTCCGGCGCCTGCGCCACGCTGGTCAACACCCACCGCCGGGGCCTGACCGGCCGCCGCGCCCGCATCGACCTGCCCGGCGGCACACTGGACATGGAATGGCGCGTCGCCGACAACCACGTGCTGATGGCCGGGCCCGTCGCCACCGCCTTCCTCGGCCAGTTCGACCCCGAGGCCTGGCCGGCATGAGCGCCACGCGGCAGGTCCCGCCCCCCCTGCCGCAGGACGCCCCGCCGGCACCGGAGGCCGGCCCCGCCCTCCCGGCGGGCGGGCGGCTCGATGACGGGCCG
The DNA here is from genome assembly GCF_024437745.1 of Roseomonas sp. GC11. Taxonomy (GTDB): domain Bacteria; phylum Pseudomonadota; class Alphaproteobacteria; order Acetobacterales; family Acetobacteraceae; genus Pseudoroseomonas. The sequence goes on from NZ_JANFNY010000076.1 coordinate 24,807, forward strand.
GTGCGGGTGCTGAGCTTCGGCTGCCGCCTCAACACCTATGAGAGCGCGGTGATGCGCGACCTCGCGCTGCGCGCCGGGCACCGCGAGACCATCCTGGTCAATACCTGCGCCGTCACCGCCGAGGCGGAGCACCAGGCCCGCCAGGCCATCCGCCGCGCCCGGCGGGAGAGCCCGGCGGCGCGCATCATCGTCACCGGCTGCGCGGCGCAGATCGCGCCGGAGCGCTGGGCGGCACTGCCCGGCGTGGCGCGCGTGCTCGGCAATGCCGACAAGCTGCGCCCCGAGGCGTGGGACGCCGCCGCCTGGGCCCCCGGCACCGCCGCCCCCCCCATCCGCGACATCATGGCCGAACGCGGCGTGGCGCCGGCGCAGCCCGTCACCGAATTCGCCGGGCGGGCGCGCGCCTTCGTCCAGGTGCAGCAGGGCTGCGACCACCGCTGCACCTTCTGCGTCATTCCCTATGGGCGGGGGCCGTCGCGCTCCGTCCCGGCCGGGGCGGTGGTGCAGCAGGTGCGCGCCCTGGCCGCCGCCGGCTATCGCGAGGTGGTGCTGACCGGCGTCGATATCACCAGCTATGGCGGCGACCTGCCGGGGCGGCCCCGGCTCGGGCAGCTGGCGCGGCGGCTGCTGGCGCTGGTGCCGGAATTGCCGCGGCTGCGCCTCTCCTCCCTCGACCCGGAGGAGATCGACGAGGATCTGTGGCGCCTGCTGGCCGAGGAACCCCGGCTGATGCCGCATCTGCACCTCTCCGTGCAGCACGGGGCGGACCTGATCCTGAAGCGGATGAAGCGCCGCCACAGCCGGGCCGGGGCGCTGGCCTGCGCCCGCCGCGCCCGCGCCCTGCGCCCGGAGGTGGCGCTGGGGGCGGACCTGATCGCCGGCTTCCCGACCGAGACGGAGGCGCAGTTCCAGGACACCCTGGATCTGGTGGAGGAGGCGGGGCTCCACTTCCTGCACGTCTTCCCCTATTCGGAGCGTCCCGGCACGCCGGCGGCGCGCATGCCGCAACTGCCGCCGCCCCTGCGCCGCGCGCGGGCGGCGCGCCTGCGCGAGGCCGGCGCCGCCGCCGCCCTTCGCTTCTACGAGTCCCGCCTGGGGCTGGAGGAAACCGTGCTGCTCGAACGCCCCGACCGAGGCCATAGCGAACATTTCTGCCCCGTCCGGCTGGAGGGGGTCACGGGCGAGCGCGGCCGCCTGCTGCGCCTGCGCGTGACGGGTGCCAGCCCCGCCGGTCTGGTGGCCGCCCCCCTGGCGCCCCCCCTGGCGCCCACCCCCATGGCGGCGGAGGGCTGACGCCATGGCGCTGCGCGACCTCTGGGCGAAGCTGACCGGCCGCGAGAAGCCGGCCGAGACCCCCGCCCCCGAAGCCCCCCTGCCCGCCCCGCCGGAGACGCCGCCCGCCCCCCTGCCTTCCCCGGCGGCGGCGGCGATGAGCGCCCCCGCCCCGGCCGAGACGCGCAGCCCCGCCCCCGCGCCGTCGCCCGCCCCGGAGACTCCGCCGGAGTCTCCACCGGTGCCGCAGCCCGAGACGGTGGCGCCGCCGGAGACACGGTCCGATGCCGCCCCGCCCGTGGCGCCCGCGCCGGAGCCCCCGCCCGAGGCGCCGCCGCGCGCAGAGGCGCCCGCGCGCCCCGCCTC
>NZ_JANFNY010000077.1 GCF_024437745.1 Roseomonas sp. GC11
CGGCCGGCCCGCGCCCCGCGCCCGCGCCGCAGCCGGCGGAGCGCCGCACCATGGTGGTGGGCAAGGGCATCAGCCTCCAGGGCACGGTGACCGATGCCGAGCGCCTGGTGGTCGAGGGCACGGTGGAGAGCCAGATGCTCCACGCCGCCGAACTCCAGATCAGCCACAGCGGCGTCTTCAAGGGCGAGGTCGAGGTGGATGACGCCGAGATCGCCGGCACCTTCGACGGCACGCTGACGGCGCGCAACACGCTGATCATCCGCGGCACCGGCAAGGTGCTGGGCGTCGCCCGCTGCCGCCGCCTGCAGGTGGAGGAAGGCGGCCAGCTCTCCGGCAAGATGGAGATGCTGAGCGACAACCCTGCCCCCGCCACCTCCTACAACCCGCAGCAGGCGCTGGCCCCCGCCGGCGAGCTCTGAGCCAGGACGCGGCCACGCCCATGCGCGGTGCCGTGCCTGCCCTTCTCCTGCTGCTGCTCGGCGCCTGCGCCGCGCCGCAGCCGGAGCTCGACAAGCAGGCGGTGCTGCAGGACGTGCTGGACAGCTACCGCGCCAGCCTCGCCGGGATGCAGCCGACCAGCGCCCCCGTCCTGCCCCGCCTCTCCGGCGCGCCGCAGAGCGCCAGCCAGCTGCTCGGCCAGCCGCCCGAGGCGGTGCGCCGCTGGCTGGGCGAGCCGCGCCTGCGCCGCCAGGAAGGCAATGCCCAGGTCTGGCTCTACCAGGGGCCCTTCTGCCACCTCGACGTGGTGATGGACCGCGAGGACCGGGCCGGCAGCCCGCTGCGCGTCAGCTACGCCGCCGCCCGCGCCGCCGGGACGGAACGCCGCACCGAGGCGGCCTGCCTCGCGGAACTGGCACGAAGCCCGGCACCCTGAGGAAAGAATTCTGAAGCGAAGAGGTTCTTTTTTAAAAAAAAGAACCAAAAAACTTTTTCAGTCAGCGCCCCGCCTCAGGCCTGAAGCGGGACGCCAGACTGAAAAAAGTCTTTTTGCTTCTTTTTCTTTAGAAAAAGAAGATTCTTCATTTAACGCTTCGACAGATCTACCACACCCGCGAAGCCCGTCTCCGTGCCGAAGGCGAGCTGCGTGCCGCTGGCATTCCAGGCCAGGGCGGAAATGGCGCCCCGGCCCGGCGCGGCGATGGGCACGATCTTGCCGCTGCCGATCTCGGCCATCAGCACGAGGCCATCCTGGAAGCCGGCGGCCACCACCTCATGCTGCGGGTGGCAGGCAACCTGGGTGCAGAGCACGCCATCCCCCCCGGCCAGTTCGATCGGCGGCTTGCCCATCGGCCCGCCGGCGAAGAAGGGCCACAGCACCACGCAATCCGCCCCCGCCGTGGCGAGCCAGCGCCCCTTGCCACCGCTGAAGGAAAAACTCTTGATCTTGCCGGGGTAGCCGGACATCCGCATGTCCTGCTGATCCGTCAGGCGCCAGCCATGCAGGGCATTTTCCTGCATCGTCGTCACCACATGGGTGCCATCCGGGCTGAAGGCGACCATCTGGTGGCTGCCCTTCCAGGGCAGCACCCGCGGCTTGTCGTCCTTGCTGTTGACGAACCACAGGCTGGCGCCGTTGTAATGCCCGGCGGCGATGCGCTTGCCCTTGGCGTCGAAGGCCACGCCCCCCACCGTCGAGGGGTGGGAGAGCGCCTTGAGCTTCGCCCCCGCCTTGTCGAGCAGATGCACCACCTTGCCCACCGCCGCGGCGCGCAGGCCGGAGGGATGGGTGGCCAGGTGCTCCACCCACTTCATCATGCCGAAATCGGCGAGGGTGCGGAGCTCGCCCCCGGCGGTGACGTGGTTCAGCTTGCCGTCATCGCCACCGGAGAGAAAACCGCCCGCGATATCGGCCACCAGCGAGAGGCAGGCACCGTCATGCGCGGCGACGCTCCGCCATTCCGCGCCCGGCCCGGCCCCCGGCCCGCCCCCCGGCTCGGTGCTGGCGAGGCGCAGCGTGCCATCGCCCAGGGCGAAGGCCGGGCCGGCGGCATCGGCGGCGAAGGCCACCGACACCACCCAGGCGCCCAACTCCCGCGAAGCGCCGCGCGTCTGCAGCAGGAAATCGGCATCCGAGACGGTGCCGCTCATCGTCTCGCTCATTCCGCCACGCAGCCTTCGAAGCCACGGCGCAGCTGCGGCCGGTTCAGGTTGCGGCCGATGAAGACGATCTTCGACTTGCGCGGCTCGCCCTCCTTCCAGGCGCCAACGAAATCGCCATCGGCGATCATGTGCACCGCCTGGAAGGCGAAGCGCCGCTCCTCGCCCTGGTAGGCCAGGATGCCCTTGGTGCGCAGCAGGTCCTGCCCCTTGCTCTGCAGCAGGTTGCCGATCCAGGTATTGAACTTCTCCGGGTCGATCGGCTTGGACACCTCGAAGGACATGCTCATCACGTCCTCGTTGTGCTCATGCTCGTCCGACGTCAGGAAGTCCGGCTCGCGCTCCAGGATGCGCTCCAGGCTGAAGGCCTCGCGCCCGATCACGCTCTCCACCGGCACGGCGGATTTGGTGGCGCGCTGTAGCTCGGCATAGGGGTTGATGGCGCGGATGCGGCGCTCGACCTCGGCGGCCTCCGCCTCGCTCACCAGATCCATCTTGTTGAGCACGATGAGGTCGGCGAAGGCGATCTGCTCCTCCGCCTCGGAACTGTCCTCCAGCCGGGCGAGCAGGTTCTTGGCATCCACCACGGTGACGATGGCGTCGAGCCGGGTGGCGCGCTTCACATCCTCGTCCATGAAGAAGGTCTGGGCGACGGGGGCGGGGTTGGCGAGGCCGGTGGTCTCTACGATGATGCCGTCGAAACGGTCGCGCCGCCGCATCAGCCCGCCCAGGATGCGGACGAGGTCGCCGCGCACGGTGCAGCAGATGCAGCCGTTGTTCATCTCGAAGACTTCCTCGTCCGCATCGATGACGAGGTCGTTGTCCACGCCGAGCTCACCGAACTCGTTGATCACCACGGCGAATTTCTTGCCGTGGTTCTCGGTGAGGATGCGGTTCAGCAGCGTGGTCTTGCCGGCGCCGAGATAGCCGGTCAGCACGGTGACGGGGATGGTGGCGGTGTCGCTCATGGAGGTCTCTCCTGCCGGGGGGCGGCGTTCAGGGTGTTATATGATACGCTTCCCCACGAAGGTCACGGGGTCCCTGCGCAGAGCACCGCAAGCCTGTGCTGGACGCGGGGCGCACGCCTGTCCTAGCCTGCCCTCCCGCGTGACTGGCGAGAGAGATGGAGCACCATCGGGGAGCGCGGGGCCATGCCGCTTGCCGCTCGCCTGGGCAATCCACCCTGATCGTCAGGAGAGATTGCCATGTCCGCGACCACAGCCCTGATCGCCATCCTGGGGGCGCTCCTGCTGGGGGCGATCAGCCCCGGCCCGAGCTTCGTCCTGGTCAGCCGCACCGCCGTCACGCAGTCCCGCGCGCGCGGGCTGGCGGCGGCGCTGGGCATGGGGGTGGGGGGCGCCCTCTTCGCCACCCTCGCCCTGCTCGGCCTCGTCGCCCTGCTGATGCGGGTGGAGGCGCTCGCCCTCCTGGTCCGCGTGGCGGGCGGGCTTTATCTCCTCTGGCTCGGCTGGCGCATCTGGCGCGGCGCGGATGCCCCGCTGGCGCAGGAGGGGCCAGTGGTGGCCGGTGCGGCGACTGGTGCGGCGGCTGGTGTGGCGGCGCGCGGCGGGCTGGGCCGCGCCTTCCTGCTGGCCCTGGTGACGCAGCTGAGCAACCCGAAGACGGCGCTGGTCTATGCCGGCATCTTCGCCGCGCTGCTGCCGGAGGCGATGCCCGCCTGGCTGCCCGTCGTGCTGCCGCCGCTGGTGCTGCTGGTGGAGGCCGGGTGGTATGGGCTGGTGGCCCTGGCCTTTTCCGCCGCCGCCCCGCGGGCCGCCTATCTGCGCGGCAAGGGCTGGCTGGACCGGCTGGCCGGCGCGGTGATGGCGGCGCTCGGCCTGCGCCTGCTGCTCTCCCGCTGAGAAGCCGTCTCCTAGGAGGACGGGCGCGTTTGAGAGGGGCGAAGCCCCTCTCAAACGCGCCCGACCAAAGGCCTGAGGCCTTTGGAAACCCCTCCGTTGGCGCCAGGGCTGGCCTTGCCCTGGCGCGCCGGAAAGTCTCAGGCGGCCTTCTTGATGGCGTCCGAGAGGGTGCCGAAGATGCGGTCGATATGGCTCTTCTCGGCGATGAGCGGCGGCGAGAGGGCGATGATGTCGCCGGTGGTGCGGATCAGCACCCCCTCGTCGAAGCACTGGCGGAAGACCTCGACGGCGCGGGCGGTCGGCTTGCCCGGGCGCGACGACAGCTCGATGCCGGTGACGAGGCCGATCGAGCGGATGTCGATCACGTTCGGCAGGTCGCGCAGCGAGTGCGCCGCCGCCTCGAAATAGGGCTCCATGGCGCGGGCGCGGCCCGGCAGGTCCTCGCTCTTGTGCAGGTCGAGCGTGGCGATGGCGGCGGCGGCGGCCAGCGGGTGGCCGGAATAGGTGTAGCCGTGGAACAGCTCGATCCCGTCCGGCGCGCCGTTCACCACCGTGTCGTAGATGAAGTTCTTCACCGCGACGCCGCCCATCGGCACGGCGGCGTTGGTCAGCCCCTTGGCCATGGTCATGATGTCGGGGACGACGCCCAGGCGCTCGGCGCCGAAATTGGTGCCGAGGCGGCCGAAGCCGGTGATGACCTCGTCGAAGATCAGCAGGATGCCGTGCTTGTCGCAGAGGTCGCGCAGGCGCTGGAGATAGCCCACGGGCGGCACCAGCACGCCGGTGGAGCCGGCCATCGGCTCGACCATGACGGCGGCGATGGTGTCGCCATGCAGGGCGACGAGGTTTTCCAGCGCATCCGCCAGCTCGGCGCCGTGCTGCGGCAGGCCCTTGGAGAAGGCGTTCTTCTCCGGCAGGTGGGTGTGGGGCAGGTGGTCCACATAGGGCAGCATGGCGCCGAACTGCTTGCGGTTGCCGCCGATGCCGCCCACCGACATGCCGCCGAAGCCGACGCCGTGATAGCCGCGCTCACGCCCCACCAGGCGGACGCGCTGGCTCTGCCCGCGCGCCTTCTGGTAGGCCAGGGCGATCTTCAGCGCCGTGTCCGCGCTCTCGCTGCCGGAATTGGTGAAGAAGATGCGGTCCATCCCCTCCGGCGTCATGGCGGCGACGCGCGCCGCGGCCTCGAAGGCGATGGGGTGGCCGAGCTGGAAGGTCGGCGCGAAATCCATCACCGCCGCCTGCTTCTGGATGGCCTCGGTGATCTCGCGCCGGCCATGGCCGGCATTGCAGCACCACAGCCCGGCGGTGCCGTCGATCACTTCCCGCCCATCGGCGGTGAAGTAGGACATGCCCTCGGCGCGGGCCAGCAGGCGCGGGTTGGACTTGAAATAGCGGTTGTCGGAATAGGGCATCCAGAACGCATCGAGGTCGTTCGGACGCGAGACGGAAATCTGGTTCATGGCCATCCTGCGCAGCCGGGGGCGAACGGCCGCGAAGGCTAGGCCCGTTGCGGCCGGAAGGCGAGGGCCTTCCCGCCTCCGCCATGACAGATGAAGGATTCCACCGCCCACGCCCGGCCGGGCGGCAGAATCTGCTTCTAAAGTCAGAGAATGTTCTTTTTTGGAAAAAAAGAACCAAAAAACCTTTTTCAGTTTGGCGTCCCGCCGTGCCGGGAGACGGCGGCAGCCTGAAAAAAGTCTTTTTCTTCAGAAAAAGAAGATCTTCAAGAAACCTTCTTCACCCCCGAATAGAGCGTCCGATAGGCCGGCCCGCCGAGGGCGAAGCCCTCCACCCCGCGCCGCACCACCGCCACCTCCTGCTGCTGGAGCAGGATGGGGAAGGGCGAGGTCTCGCGCAGCCTGTGCTGGATGGCCGCATAGGCGGCGAGGCGCTTCGCGGTGTCGGTCTCGCGCGCGGCGTCCTGCACGGCCTGGCTCAGCGCCGGGTCGTGGAAGTGGTTGCGCCAGGCGACGGTGCGCAGGCTGGCATTGTCCCCGTCATCCGGGTTGGCGGCGAAGGCCTGGGCGTTGGAATTGGGGTCATAGTAGTCCGAGCCCCAGTAGAGCAGCGCGGCCTCATGCTGGCGGGCGCGGGTCTTGGTGATGATCTGCCGCTGCTCGCCGGACTGGAGCCTCAGGCGGATGCCGATGGCGGCGAGGTCCGCCTGGAGCGCCTGGGCGACATCGGCATAGGGCTGGGCGGCGGGGTGGTCGAGGGTGATCTCGAAGCCATCGGCCAGCCCGGCCTCGGCCAGCAGGGCGCGGGCGCGCGGCAGGTCGCGGCGGAAGGGCGTGTCGGTGAGCGCGCCGGGGATGCCGGCCGGCAGCGCGTCCTGGTGCACCCGCCAGATGCCGCGCACCAGGTTGCGCTCGATGGCGCCGTAGTCCACCGCCCATTTGATCGCCTGCGCCACCTGCGGCTTCGCCAGCGCGGGATGGGCGCGGTTCAGGGCGATATACATGACGAAGGCGCGTTCCTGCCGCAGCACGCGCAGTTCCGGGTCGGCCTCGGCCTGGGCGATCTGCTCCGGGCCGAGGTTGCGGGCGATGTCGATATCCCCCTGGCGCAGCTGGAGGAACTGCGTCGTCGGGTCCGGCACATGGCGGAGGATGACGCGGCTGATGGCGGGCGGGCGCGGGTGGCGCGGATTGGCCTCCAGCACCACGCTTTCCGAGGCGCGCCAGGCGCGCAGCACATAGGGGCCGGAGCCGGCGCTGTTGCCGCGCAGCCAGCCATTGCCCTGGTCCTCGCCCTGGGCGCGGGCCAGCACGGCGGCCTTTTCCACGATGCTCGCGGCATTGGCGGCGAGGCAGTAGAGCACGAAGCTGGTGGCCCAGCGGCTGGGCAGGCGCAGCACGACGCCGCGCGGCCCCTCGGTGGTGATGGCCTCCGCCACATTGGCCGGGGTCAGGCCGAACTGGCCGATGATGAAGGCCGGCGCCTTGGCCAGCCGCACCGCGCGCTGGAGGGAGAAGGCGACATCCTCCGCCGTGACCGGCGCGCCGGAGGCGAAGCTGCGCCCCTCGCGCAGGGTGAAGCGGAATTCGCGGCCATCCTCGGAGACGGTCCAGCTTTCGGCGAGGTCGCCGGTGACGCGGCTGCGGTCCGCCGGGTCCACCACCACGAGGCGGTCATAGAGATTGCCGACGATCTCGCCGCCGGAAGCCTCGAAGGCCTCGTGCGGGTCGAGGCTGGTGATGTCGTCGATCTGCCGGGCGATGGCGAGCAGGCCCGGCGGCACGGCGGCGCCGGCCGGGGCGCTGACCAGGGCGTTGGCGCCCGTGGCGAGCGGCAGGGCCGCGAGGGAAACGAGGAACGCTCTGCGTGAAGCCATGGTCCACCTCCGGAGGAGGAGGAGGATGCTGCGGCGCATCACACGATGCAATGGCGTGCGATTAAAATTCCACGATAAAAATAAAGGAAAGGGGGTGGGCGAGGGGGTGGGACCGCTCCCGGAAGCGTGAAGCGGTTCGCCCGGGCATGCCGATTCCTGCCCCATCCAGGAAGAGAATATTCACTTCCAAGCCCTAGAAAAGCTTCGATTTACTTTATCGCGAAAAGGATTTTGCGATGAATACGCCGGGGCTGCCACCAAAACGACCGGGTAGAAGGCAGGCCATGCCTGCCTCACCCCGACTTGTCTCGCTGGTGGAGCAGGCCACCCGGCATCATCAGGCTGGCCGGCTGGACGAGGCGGTGGCGGCCTACCGGCAGGCCGCGGGGCTGGACCCCTCGCATCCTGGCATCCAGAACAACCTCGGGGTGGCGCTGCGGCAGCAGGGCAGGCTGGAGGAGGCGGTTGCCTGCTATCAGCGTGTGATCGCCCTGTCGCCGCAGGATGCCGGGGCGCATGGCAATCTGGGCAATGCGCTGCGCCAGATGGGGCAGATGGACGCGGCCGAGGCCGCCTTCCGCCAGGCGCTGCGCCTGCATCCGGCCTCGCCCACCGCGCACAATGCCCTGGGCGATGCGCTGCGCGAGCAGGGGCGGGTGGAGGAGGCCATCCGCCACCATCGCCAGGCCCTCGCCCTGCAACCGCGCGATGGGGTGACCTACAACCTCCTCGGCCTCGCCCAGCAGCACCAGGGGCAGCTGGAGGAGGCCGTGGCCAGCTACCGGCAGGCGCTGGCCCTCTCGCCCGGGCTGGCCGGGGCGCATAGCAACCTTGGCACCGCGCTCCAGGTCATCGGCCAGCCGGAGGAGGCGGTGGAGAGCCTGCGCAAGGCCCTCGAACTCCAGCCCAACCACCCGGATTTCCTCAGCAATCTTGGCTCCGCCCAGACCGAATGCGGGCGGCTGGCGGAGGCCATGGCCTGCTTCCGGCAGGCCATCGCGCTGCGGCCGGACCATGCGGTGGCGCATCTGCATCTTGGCATGGCGCTGCTGGGGCGGGGGGACTTCCCCAAGGGCTGGACCGAATATGAATGGCGCTGGCGCTGCGCCCAGACGCCGCGCGACTTCCCCCAGCCGCGCTGGCGCGGCGAGCACGCCGCCGGCCGCCGCCTGCTGTTGCATGCCGAGCAGGGGCTGGGCGATACCCTCCAGTTCTGCCGCTATGCCGAACTGGCGGCGGAGCGTGGCCTGCGCGTGGTGATGGAGGTGCAGCCCTCCCTGCGCCGCCTGTTGCAGGGCCTGCCGGGCACCGAGGCCGTGCTGGCCCGCGGCGAGCCCCTGCCGGAATTCGACCTGCATTGCCCCCTGCTGAGCCTGCCCCTGGCCTTCGGCACCCTGCCGCACACCATCCCCCAGCGCGTGCCCTATCTGCGCGCCGAGGCGGCGGAGGTGCTGCTCTGGCGCCAGCGGCTGGAGGCGCGGGGCAAGAAGGGGCCGCGCATCGGCATCGCCTGGGCCGGCAGCCCGAAGCTGGCGCGGGACCGCCTGCGCTCGATCGACCCCGCCCTGCTGGTGCCCCTGCTGAACATGCCCGGGCTGCATTTCATCAACCTGCAAAAGGGCGGCACCCCCGCCCCCGCCGAGGCCCCGCTGACCGACCTGATGCCCGAGGTGCAGGATTTCGCCGAGACCGCCGCGCTGATGGCCTCGCTCGACCTCATCATCTCGGTGGATACGGCGGTGGCGCATCTCGCCGGGGCGCTGGGCAAGCCGGTCTGGATGCTGGACCGCTTCGCGCCGGACTGGCGCTGGCTGGAAGGCCGGGCGGACAGCCCCTGGTATCCTACCATGCGCATCTATCGCCAGCCGGCGCCGCGCCAGTGGGGGCCGGTGCTGGAGGCAGTGCAGCGCGATCTGCGGCGCTTTTATCAGTCTGATGTTAATTAATATTTTTTGTGAAGAATCTTCTTTTTCTGAAGAAAAAGAAGCAAAAAGACTCTTTCAGTTAGCGCCCCGCCTCAGGCCCGAGGCGGGACGCTAAACTAGAAAAAGTTTTTTGGTTTCTTTTTTTTCAAAAAAGAACGTAAAATTTATTCTCTTAAAATTTATTTTTCCAGGCAGGCTTCCGCCAGCATCCGGAACGCCGCCGCGCGGTGGCTGATGGCGTGCTTCACCGCCGGGTCCATCTCCGCGAAGGTTTCGGCATGCCCGGCGGGGACGAACATCGGGTCATAGCCGAAGCCCTTCTCCCCGCGCGGCGGCCAGACCCATTCGCCCATGGCCTTGCCCTCGAAGCCCTCCACATGCCCATCCGGCCAGGCGAGGACGAGGGCGCAGGTGAACCACGCCGTGCGGTCCGCCTGCGGGCGGGCCAGGGCTTCCACCCTGGCCATGGCCTGGGCGTAGTCGCGCCCGCCGCCCGGCTGCTCCGCCCAGTCGGCGGTATAGACGCCGGGGTCGCCGTTCAGCGACGCCACGGAGAAGCCGCTGTCATCAGCCAGCGCCACCAGCCCGGAGGCGCGCGCCGCCGCCAGGGCCTTGATCGTGGCATTGCCGAGGAAGCTGGTTTCCGTCTCCGCCGGCTCCGGCAGGCCGAGTTCCTTGGCGCTGACGATCGCGATGCCGTATTCCGCCAGCAGGGCGGCGTTCTCCCGCACCTTGCCGGCATTGTGGCTGGCCATGACGATGCGGCGCTCCGTCAGGCGCCGGTGCGGGAGGGCCGGCATCAGGCGGCCCCGATGGCGCGGCGCTGCGCGGCGAAGAGTTCCGCCGTGCCCTTGCGGGCCAGCGCCATCAGCCCGAGGAACTGCGCGTCGGAGAAGGGCTCGCCCTCGGCCGTGCCCTGGATCTCGACGATGCCGCCCCGCCCGGTCAGCACGAAATTGGCATCCGCCTGGGCGGCGCTGTCCTCGACATATTCGAGATCCAGGATCGGCTCGCCCTCCCACAGCCCGCAGGAGATGGCGGCCACCTGGTCGCGCAGCGGGTTGGCGGCGATCATCTTCTGCGTCACGCAGTATTCCAGCGCCTGATGCAGCGCGACCCAGGCGCCGGTGATGGCGGCGCAGCGCGTGCCGCCATCGGCGGTGATGACATCGCAGTCCAGCACGATGGAAATCTCGCCCATCGCCTTGCGGTCCACCACGGCGCGCAGGCTGCGGCCGATCAGCCGCTGGATTTCCTGCGTGCGGCCGGACTGCTTGCCGCGCGCGGCCTCGCGGTCGCCGCGGGTGTGGGTGGCGCGCGGCAGCATGCCGTATTCCGCCGTCACCCAGCCCTCGCCCTTGCCGCGCAGGAAGGGCGGCACCCGCCCCTCGACGCTGGCGGTGCACAGCACCTCGGTGATGCCCATGCGGATCAGGCAGGAGCCTTCCGCGTGGCGCGCGACGCCAGGTTGCAGGGACACGCTGCGCAGCGCGTCAGACGCACGACCGGAAGGACGCATAACCCACTTCTCCGCCAGAATTCCGCCCGCAGATGCCCCCCCCACCCCTCCCTGTCAATTTTTCTTCCTTTTCTTCCAGGCTGCCGCCGTCTCCTTCAGCAGCGGGACGCGAAACGGCGATGGCGGCCCCCCGGCGCAGTGTGGCGGCCCGCCTTCCCACGGGACGGCGGCAGCCTGAAAAATTAAAGGCCGATGAGGGTGAGCATTTCGGTGAAGAGGGCCTCGCGCCGGGTTGCGTCGCTGCCATCGCGCTCCCGCGTCTGCGCCAGGATGGCCTCGGGCGAGAGGCCCTTGGCGGCGAGGCGCTCGGCCGGGGTGAAGCCCAGCCAGGCGCCGACGCAGCCGGCATTGGCCTCGGGGTGGAACTGCACCCCCAGCGCGCGGCGGTGGCGGAAGGCCTGGATGGTGTCCTCGGAGCGGGCCAGCACCTCCGTCCCCTCCGGCACCGCCACATGGTCGCCGTGCCAGCGCACCCAGGGGCCGCGCCAGAGGGCGGAGGGGGCTTCCTGCGTTTCCATCCAGCCCTCGTGGAAGGTGCCGATGGGGGCGACGCTGCCGCCGATGGCGCTGGCGATCATCTGCGCGCCGAAGCAGATGCCCACCACCGGCCGCTCCGCCGCGATCCAGCGCGTGAGCAGGCGGCGCTGCGTGGCGATCCACGCATCCGCGTCATAGGCCGCCTTGGGCGAGCCGAGCGAGACGATGAGGTCCGCCTCCGGCAGCGGGCCTTCTGCCCAGTCCGCCGGCATTTCCGGCCCGGGCTGGAGGCGCAGCGTGGCGCCGCGCGCGGCCTCCAGCCAGGCACCGAAATGCCCCACCGGGGCCAGGGGAGAGTTTTCCAGAACGAGAACCTGCATCGCGCCACGTCCAGATATCGGGAATTGCCCTGTTTCCCACCGGGCGCGGGGGGAGGAAAGTGGGGGGCACCATGATCCTGCGCCCCCGTCCTGGCCCGCTGGGCCTGCTCTTCGTCCTGCGTGGCTCCATCGTGCCGCGCATCGCCGGGCGGCTGGCCGTCATCACCGGCCTCGCCACGCTGCTCACCCTGGCCGATCTGCGCTTCCCGCAGCTGTTTCCGCAGGTCACGGCGGTGCCCTTCACCTTCATGGGGCTGGCGCTGTCCATCTTCCTCGGCTTCCGCACCAACACCTGTTACGCGCGGTGGTGGGAGGCGCGCGGCCTCTGGGGCCGGCTGGTCATCGCCGCGCGGGACATGGCGCGGGAGGCCACCGCCCTCTTCCCGCAGGATGCCGCGCTGCGCCGGCGGCTGCTCTACCGCCTGGCCGGCTTCGCCCGCGGCCTCGCGGCGCAGCTGCGCGGGGAGGATGTGGCCGCCGCCCTGCGCCCCTGGCTGCCGCCGGAGGAGGCCGCGGCCCTGCCGGCGCTGCGCAACCCGCTCCAGGCCGTGCTGCGCGCCTGCGCCGCCGATCTCGCCGCCCGCCGCGCGGCGGGCCAGATCGGCGAGGTGCTCTATGCCCGGCTGGATGGCCATCTCGCCGCCCTGACCGAGGCGCAGACAGGATGCGAGCGCATCCGCAACACCCCGGCGCCCTTCGCCTACTGGCTGCTGCTGAACCGCACGGCATGGCTGTTCTGCCTGCTGCTGCCCTTCGGCTTCGTCGGCACGCTGGGGCTGGCGACGCCGGTGGTGGTGGCGATCCTGGCCTATACCTTCTTCGGCCTCGACGAACTGGCAGACGAACTGGAAGAACCCTTCGGCCGCGCCGCCAACGACCTGCCCCTCGATGCCCTGGCGCGCCTGGTGGAAATCGACCTGCGCGAGGCCCTGGGCGAAACCGACCTGCCCGCCCCCCTCCACCCCGACAAATTTCTCCTCCTTTAATTTTTTCAGGCCGCTTTTCTTTCAGGCTGCCGCCGTCCTGTGGGGAGGCGGGCCGCCACACTTCCGCGGGGCGCGGCCATCACCGTTTCGCGTCCCGCCGTTGAAGGAGACGGCGGCAGCCTGAAAAAAAATCAAAGGGCGAGGAGGGCGATGCGCACCAGGGCGCTCACCACCAGCACGATCAGGAGGATGCGGGAGAGGGTGCTCATCGAGGGCATGGCGGGGGATATGGTGTTGCCGGGCGTGTTCGCCTATCCGGTGGGGCATGGACGCCACTGATGCCCGCCTCGCCGCGCAGTACGAGGCCTATCCCTACCCCGAGCGCGACCCGCGCGATGAGGCGAAGCGCCTGATCGTCGGCAGCCCGAGCCATTTGCGGGAGGTGGACCACTGGATCTTCGGCGCCCGCCGCCCGGCCAGCCAGCCCTTCCGCGCCCTGATGGCCGGCGGTGGCAGCGGCGATGGCACGATGATGCTCGCCCAGCAGATGGCCTGGGCCGGGCGGCCCGGCGAGGTGGTGTGGCTGGACCGCTCCACCGCCGCGCGGGCGGTGGCGGAGGCGCGCGCGAAGCAGCGGGGCCTGGCCAATATCCGCTTCGTCTCCGGCTCGCTGCTCGATCTGCCGGAACTGGGGCTCGGCGCCTTCGACTACATCGACTGCTGCGGCGTGCTGCACCACCTGCCGGACCCGGCGGCGGGGCTGGCCGCCCTGGCCGGGGCGCTGGCGCCAGGGGGCGGCATCGGGCTGATGGTCTATGCCCCGCATGGCCGCACCGGGGTGTATATGCTCCAGGACGCGCTGCGCCTGCTGGCGCCGGACAGCGAGGCCCCCGCCGCCCGCGTCGAGGCCGCCCGCCGCCTGTGGAAGCACCTGCCGGACACCGCCTGGCTGCGCCGCAACCCCTGGATCACCGACCATCTGGAGGGCGGGGATGCCGGGCTCTATGACCTGCTGCTCAACCCGCGCGATGTTTCTTTCAGTGTGCCGCAGCTGGCCGCGCTGATCGCCGGGGCGGGGCTGCGGCTGCGCTGCTTCGTCGAGCCCTTCCGCTACGACCCGGACCGCTATCTGCCGGACCCGAAGCTGCGTGCCCGCACGGCGGGGCTGGACCCGCTGGGCCGTGCCGCCCTGGCCGAGGCGATGTGCGGCAATATGGGCATCCACATCGCCTATGTGACGCGCGAGGAGGCTCCCGCCCCCGCCTGGGACGACCCGGCCGCCATCCCCGTGCTGCGCGAGCTGGACGGGCCGGCGCTGGCCAAGGGCCTGCCGCGGGATGGCGTGCTGCGCGTCACCTTCGACGGGATCGGGCTGGGGGTGCCGCTGCCGCGCCTGGCCGCCGCCATCCTGGCGCGCATCGATGGCACGCGCAGCATCGGCGAGATCGGCGATGCGCTGGCGGCGAATGGCATCGCGCGGGAGGCCTTCGCGCGTGACTTCGCGGCGCTGCGCGCGGCGCTGGAGCCGCTGAACCGCCTGCTGCTGGCCGCCCCGCCCGCATGAACCTGTCGGGATGCGTGTGACGCGCGCGGCGATCGTCATCTTCGGCGCGGCGGTGCGGGCGGATGGCTCGCCGAGCCTGACGCTGCGCCGCCGGGTGATGGCCGCCGCCGCCTTTGGCGCCACGCTGGAGGCGCCGCCCCTCTACCTCCCCACCGGCGCGCAGGGCCGCCACGGCCCGCCCGAGGCCGAGGTGATGGCGCGCCTGCTCCAGGATCTGGGCGTCCCCGCCGCCGATATCCGCCAGGAGCGCACGGGGACGGACACGCTTTCCTCCGCCCGCGCCTGCGCTGCCCTGCTGCGGGGTCATGGTGGCCCGATCTACGCGGCCACCAGCGGCTACCACCTGCCGCGCTGTGTCATGCTGCTGCGCCTGCATGGCCTGCCGGCGCGGGCCGCGCCGCCGCCGGAGGCCGCGCACCGTTTCCTGGAGCGCTGGCGCTGGCGCCTGCGCGAGGCCTTCGCCCTGCCCTACGACGCCATCGCCGCCCTGTGGACCCGCCCCTGATGGCGGGGTCCCCCAAGGAAAGTTTGGGGGGACCCTGTCCCCCCGGCGGGGGTCAGGGGGCGGAGCCCCCTGGTCTTTTTGTGTTTTCCTTTTAAAATCGGTGCCGCATCAAGAGCCGTGGGGGGGCCAACCCCGCCCCGGCGCCAACCTGCCCTGACCGTGGCAAGGTGGCACCCTGGAGACGGGGGATGTGGCCGCACCGGCAATCCAACGGCGCCCACCTTGATGCCTGCGTGTTGAGGAAAAAGGGTGCCCCGGATGGACCAGCAATTCGCCAGTGACAATTATGCGGGCATCTGCCCCGAGGCGCTGCGCGCCATGGAGCAGGCCAATGGCGGCCATGCCCCGGCCTATGGCGATGATGCCTGGACGCAGCGCGCCGCCGATGCCTTCCGCACCCTGTTCGGCACGGCCTGCGAGGTGTTCTTCGTCTTCAACGGCACGGCGGCGAATTCGCTGGCGCTGGCCTCGCTCTGCCAGAGCTACCACAGCGTCATCTGCGCCGAGGCCGCGCATGTCGAGACGGATGAATGCGGCGCGCCGGAATTCTTCTCGAACGGGCTGAAGCTGCTGGTGGCGCCGGGCAGCGGCGGCAAGCTGACGCCGGAGGCCATCCGCCGCCTCGCCACGGCGCGGGGCGATATCCATTATCCCAAGCCGCGCGCCGTCACCATCACCCAGCCGACCGAGACGGGCGAGGTCTATACGCTGGCGGAAATCCGCGCCATCGCGGCGGAGTGCCGGGCGCTGGGGCTGCGGCTGCACATGGATGGCGCGCGCTTCGCCAATGCCTGCGCCAGCCTGGGCTGCTCGCCGGGGGAGATGACCTGGCAGGCCGGGGTGGATGTGCTCTGCTTCGGCGGCACCAAGAACGGCATGGCGGTGGGGGAGGCGGTGATCTTCTTCACCACGCCGCTGGCAGAGGATTTCGACTACCGCTGCAAGCAGGCGGGGCAGCTGGCTTCCAAGATGCGCTTCCTCGCCGCGCCCTGGGTGGGGATGCTGGAAAGCGGCGCCTGGCTGCGCAACGCCGCCCATGGCAACCGCTGCGCGCGGGACTTCGCGGCGGCGGCGGCGCGCCTGCCGGGGGTGGAGATCATGTTCCCGGTGCAGGCCAATGCCGTCTTCCTGAAGATGCCGGAGGAGAGGCTGGAAGCCCTGCGCGGCAAGGGGTGGCGATTCTATACCTTCATTGGCGGCGGGGCGCGCTTCATGTTCGCCTGGGATTCGCGGGAGGAGCGAATCGAGCATCTCCTCAGCGACATCGCGCAGGAGGGGCTCCGCCCCTCCTGACCTCCCCGGCAGGGGGACAGGGTCCCCCTGCACCCGCCATCAGGGGGTGGTCCTGTCAGGAAAGCATGGGTAGTCTGATTGTCTGACAAGAAGGGAGCGCGCCATGAGCGAGATCGCCAACGAAACGCCCTGGGAACCCAGCCAGCGTTACCCGGAACCACGCTTCCGCGCCTTCGCCCCCGGCTTCCTGCGCTTCCGCGTGATGAACAGCGCGGTGCAGAAACTGGCCGGCGGCTGCGCCTGGGCGGAAGGGCCGGTGTGGTTCGGCGATCAGCGCGCGCTCTACTGGTCCGACATCCCGAATGACCGCATCCTACGCTGGGACGAAGCCACGGCGCAGGTGGCGACCTTCCGCAAATCCTCCAACTTCGCCAATGGCAACACGCGGGACCGCCAGGGCCGCCTCGTCACCTGCGAGCACCTGACCCGCCGCGTCACCCGCACCGAATATGATGGCAGCATCACCGTCCTGGCCGACCGCTTCGAGGGCAAGCGGCTGAACTCGCCGAACGACGTGGTGGTGAAGTCCGATGGCTCCATCTGGTTCACCGACCCGCCCTTTGGCATCGCCGGCTGGGTCGAGGGGGAGAAGGCCGAGTCCGAACTGCCTCAGGCGGTCTACCGCGTCGATGGCCAGAGCGGCGCCATCACCAGGGTGACGGATGCCCTGGCCGGCCCGAATGGCCTGGCCTTCAGCCCGGACGAGACAATCCTCTACGTGGTGGAGAGCCGGGCGGAGCCGCGCCGCATCGTCGGCTTCGACGTGGCGGAGGATGGCCGCGTCTCCAACCAGCGCGTGGTGGTGCAGGGCGAGCCGGGCGATACGCCGGATGGCTTCCGCGTCGATACCGAGGGCAATCTCTGGTGCGGCTGGGGCATGGGCGATGCGGAGCGCGATGGCGTGCGCGTCTTCAATGCCGAGGGCAGGCCGCTGGGCCATATCGACCTGCCGGAGCGCTGCGCCAATCTCTGCTTCGGCGGCCGGCACCGCAACCGCCTGTTCATGGCCTCCTCGCGCTCGCTCTACGCCGTCTATGTCAACGCCCAGGGCGTCGCCGGCGGCTGATGGGTTTCCAAAGGCCTCAGGCCTTTGGTCGGGAGAGTTTGAGAGGGGCGAAGCCCCTCTCAGGACGCCCGGGCCATCTCACCACATGCTGGCCTTCGCCCGTTCCGGCCATTCCCGGTCATAGCTTTCCCCCCCCACCCGCCCCTGGCTCATGCGCGCGAGAATCTGCCCTGGCGTGGGCAGGGTGGCGGGGTCGACGAGGCTTTCCGGCTTCCACAGCCCGGCGCGGAGGATGGCGCGGGCGCACTGGAAATAGATTTCCCCGACCTGGACGACGATGACGCAGCGCGGCGCCTTGCCCTCGATGGCGAGGCTGTCGAGCAGGGCGGGGTCATCCTCCAGCACGGCGCGGCCATTGACGCGCACGGCATTGCCGCTGCCCGGCACCAGGAACATCAGCGCCACGCGCGGGTCGCGCACGATGTTGCGCAGGCTGTCGATGCGGTTGTTGCCGCGCCGGTCGGGCAGCAGCAGGGTGTGCGGGTCGCGGATGGTCACGGCCTGGCCGCGGTCGCCGCGCGGCGAGCAGTCCAGCCCTTCCGGCCCCACCGTCGCCAGGGCGAGGAAGGGCGAGGCCTGGATGAAGCGGGCATATTCGGGCGTCACATGGTCCGCCACCTTGGCGGTGGAGGCCTCCCCCACCTTGTCCAGGGCGCCGTAGATGGCTTCCAGTGCGGCGATGTCGCGGATGATGGCCATGTCCGGGTTTCCCTGGTTCTCTCGGCGGGGCGGCAATGAAAAAGGGGAGGCCGGAGCCTCCCCTTCGGGGTCGTTCAGAGGCGGGGGGCTTCCACCCCGCCGGGGGCGGCCAGCCCGTTGCGGCGGAGGCAGTCGCGATAGGCGCGCAGCTCGGCCACGCGGGTGTCGTATTCGATGCGGGTCTGGTTGGCGAAGCTGCCCGGATTGGCCTGCTGGCGCAGGGCGAGCACCGCCGGGTCGTTGCGGGATTCGGTGCGGCAGGCGGCATGGGCGGGGGTGGGGGGCGCGTCCTCGGCCGGGGCGGGGCGGCCGGCGCAGGCGGCCAGCGGCAGCAGGGCCAGGAGGAGGAGGGAGGATCGCATCATGCGGACTCCAGCCAGTCCTCGATCAGCCGGCGCGCGATGGAATCGGCGCGCGGCAGGCCGAAGCCGTGGCGCTCATGGTTGCGGATCTCGTCGCGGCTGAACCAGCGCGCGTCGCGCAGTTCCTCCGGGTCGATGGTGATGTCGTGGGAGAGCGCCTCGGCGTGGAAGCCCAGCATGATGGAGGCGGGGAAGGGCCAGGGCTGCGAGGAGTGGTAATGCACGGCGCCGACCTCGATGCCGGCCTCCTCCATCACCTCGCGGCGGACGGCTTCCTCCAGGCTCTCGCCCGGCTCCACGAAGCCGGCGAGGGTCGAATACATGGTGCTGTTGGGGAAGCGCGTGGAATGGCCGAGCAGGGCGCGCGCGCCATCGGTGACGAGCATGATCACCGCCGGGTCGGTGCGCGGGAAGTGCTGGGCGCCGCAGGCGGCGCAGGCCATGGCGTTGCCGGCGCTGCGCGGCTCGCAGGGGCCGCCGCAGACGCCGCAGAAGCGGTGGCGGGTGCGCCAGTGCATCAGGCCGCGGGCATGGGCGAGGATGCTGGCCTCGCCGGCGGGCAGCAGCCCGGCCACCGCGCGCAGGTCG
Source organism: Roseomonas sp. GC11 (assembly GCF_024437745.1). Lineage (GTDB taxonomy): Bacteria > Pseudomonadota > Alphaproteobacteria > Acetobacterales > Acetobacteraceae > Pseudoroseomonas. Next base: position 18,601 of record NZ_JANFNY010000077.1, read on the forward strand.
GCGAAGCCGCCGAAGCCCTCGGGCAGCAGGGGCAGCGGGTCCTCGGTGGCGGAGCAGTCCACGGCGAAGACCGGGCGCCCGTCCCACAGGCCGAGGAAGGCCCATGGCCCACCCGCCATGCGGACGGCCTCGGCCGCCCCGGGGGTCAGCAGCAGGGCCTCGGGCCGGCCTTCCTCGACGCCCCGCATCAGGCTGCGGCTGCGCCAGACGGGAACGAAGAGCGCCTCGGGCGCGGCCAGCGCGGCGGCGATGAATTCCGCATCCTCCCGCCGGCCGGAGGCGCGGTCGAGGGGGCTGCCGGTATAGGCGTTGGGTCGGGAAGCCGGGATGGACAGCATGCGGGGCGGACCCTGCCACGCTGACGCGCGGGCGGCAACTCGGCGCATGCCGGGCGAAACTTCCGGTGGAAAAAGAAAAGTCGTTTTTTTGCGCGGCGGGGCGGGGGCTTTGGCCCCCCTGGCGGAGGGGGCTGGCGCGCGGTGGGGAAGGGGCCACATCCTGGGGCCATGCCAGGATTCCACGCGGCACAGGGAGAAGGGCCAGATGACCACCGACCGCCACCGCATCCAGCGCGATGGCCTCTCCGCCACCATCCAGGCCCGCGGCGGAGAGGTGGTGAGCCTGCGCGACGCGCAGGGGCGGGAATGGCTCTGGCAGGCCGGGCCGGAATGGCGGCGGCATACGCCCTGGCTCTTTCCCATCGTCGGGCGGCTGGCGGGGGACAGGCTGCGCCACCAGGGGCGGGATTACCGCATGACCCAGCACGGCTTCGCCCGCGACCGCCGCTTCACCTGGGTCAGCCAGGAGCCGGACCGCTGCCGCCTGCGCCTCTCCGACGACGCGGAAAGCCGCGCCCTCTACCCCTTCGCCTTCACCCTGGACCTCGATTTCGCCCTGGCCGGCGGGCGGCTGGTGGCGCGGGCCACCGTCTCCAACCCCGGGCGGGCGGTGCTGCCTTTCGCCTTCGGGGCGCATCCGGCCTTCGCCTGGCCGCTGCCCGGGGCAGGGGCAGGTGACGCGGCGAAGGAGACGCACCGCCTGGTCTTCGCCCAGCCCGAGCCGGGGCCGGTGCTGCGGCTGGAGGGCGGGCTGGTCGCCTTTGAGGACAGCCTGCCGCTGCGGGGGCGGGAACTGCCGCTCTCGCCGGCGCTCTTCGCGCGGGACGCGGCCATCCTGCCCGGGGTCGCCAGCCGTGCCCTGCGCTACGTCGCCGAGGGCGGGGTGGCGCTGGACATGGCCTGGGAGGGCTACCGCGACCTCGGCCTGTGGTCGAAGCCGGAGGGGGCGGATTTCCTCTGCATCGAACCCTGGTGCGGCTTTTCCAGCCCGGTGGGCTGGGATGGGGAATTCCTGGAGAAGCCGGGGATCACCCTGCTGAAGCCAGGGGAAAAGCGGGATTTCACCTGGAGCGTGATGCCGCAGGGCTGACAGGTTTGAGGGGGCTTTGCCCCCTCAAACTCCCCCCCCCTTCTTCCCTTGGGCAGGGGACAGGGTCCCCTGCACCCGCCTTCTGTCGGGTTTCCAAAGGCCTCAGGCCTTTGGTCGGGAGAGTCTGAGAGGGGCGAAGCCCCTCTCAGGACAGCGGGCCGTCAAAGCCCGGCGAGAACGGCCTCCGCCACGCGGTCGAGCTGCGCCGCGTCCAGATAGGGGTGCATCGGCAGCGACAGGATGCGCTGGCTCACCGACTCGGACACCGCCAGCGGCGGCGACTGGCGCAACCCCTCGGCATGGGCCTGGGCATAGGCCGGCTGCCGGTGCAGCGGCTTCGGGTAGTAGATGGCCGAGGGCACGCCGCGCGCCTGCATCGCCGCCTGCACCCGCGCCCGCGTCTCCGCGTCCGGCAGCAGGATGGAGTAGAGGCCCCAGGCGCTTTCCGCCCCCGCCATCTCGCCCGGCACGGTGACATGGCCGGAGAGCCGCGCGGCATAATGGCGCGCGACGCGGGTGCGGTCCTTCAGCTCCTGCTCCAGCAGCGGCAGCTTGCACAGCAGGATGGCGGCCTGGAGGGTGTCCAGCCGGCCATTCATGCCGGTGCGCTCCACCTCGTAGCGCGTCTTGCCCTCGCCATGGGTGCGCAGGCTGCGATACAGCTCGGCCCGCGCCGGGTCGTTGGTCAGGATGGCGCCGCCATCGCCATAGCAGCCGAGGGTCTTGGTGGGGTAGAAGCTGAGCGCCGTGGCATCGGCCCAGTTGCCCAGCCGCTGGCCATGCAGCGCCGCGCCGAAGGCCTGCGCCGCGTCATCGAGGGCGAACATCCCCTCCCGCGCGCAGATGTCTTGCAGGGCCGGCCAGTCGGCGGGGCGGCCGAAGAGGTCCACGCCCACCACGGCGCGCGGGCGCAGCCGGCCTTCCGCCTTCACCAGCGCGATGCGCCGCTCCAGATCGGCCAGGTCGATGTTGAAGCCATCCTCCGCCACATCGACGAAGACGGGCGTGGCGCCCAGCACCAGCGGCACCTCGGCGGTGGCGGTGTAGGTGAAGGCGGGCAGGAACACGGCATCGCCGCGCCCGATCCCCTCCGCCATCATGGCGATCTGCAGCGCATCCGTGCCGGAGGAGACGCCGACGGCATGGGCGCAGCCGGCGAATTCCGCCAGCTTTTCTTCCAGCTCGCGCACATCGGGGCCGTTGATGAAGGCGCCGCTGTCGAGGATGGCGGCGATGCGGCGGTCGATCTCCGGGCGGATCAGCGCCTGCTGCGCCTTCATGTCGAACAGGCCGATGGGGCGTGTGGTGGTGTCGGCGGTCATGGTCGGCTCGGTCGCTCCGTGCGTCGCGGGGCCGGAGGGGGTGCCTCAGGCCTGGATGACGGGGTGATAGGCCATCCCACCGCCCGGAGGAAAATCACCGCGCGTTTCAGCGGGCAATGTGCCCGGCGTGAAGAGGCCCGCGCCCAGCCCGCCGCAGGGCATCGCCCCCGCCGCCATGCCGCCCGGCTGGCCGGTGGGCAGGTGCAGCGGCGCCGCCGTGTCCACCGCCGCGTCGCGGTAGACACCGCGGGTATCGACGATCAGCCGCGCATGGGCGCGCAGCAGGGCGAAATCCATTCCCGGCTGTGGCGTCACCAGCAGCACGGCATCCTGGCCGGCGATGAATTCCGGCGTCAGCGCGCGGCTCTCCAGCGGCGGCGCGGCGCCGTGCAGCCGCCGCGTCGCCGGGAAGCGCGGCACCAGCGGGTCGTGGTAGCTCAGCTCCGCCCCGCGCTCGGCCAGCAGGCGGAAGATCTCGATGGCCGGGCTTTCCCGCGTGTCCGGCACGCCGCTCTTGTAGGCGAGGCCGAGCAGCAGGATGCGCGCCCCGCGCAGCGAGCGCCCGCGCGCATCCAGCGCATCGCGCAGCCGGCCGACGACATAGCCCGGCATGGCATCGTTCACCCGCCCGGCCAGCTCGACGAAATCACTTGGCACGCCCAGCTCGCGCGCCTTCCAGGCGAGGTAATAGGGGTCCACCGGGATGCAGTGGCCGCCGAGACCCGGCCCGGGGCGGAAGGGCATGAAGCCGAAGGGCTTGGTGGCGGCGGCGTCGATCACCTCCTGCACATCGAGGCCGAGCGCGTGGCTGATGCGCTTCAGCTCGTTCACCAGGCCGATATTCACGGCGCGGAAGACATTCTCGTAGAGCTTGGCCAGCTCCGCCGCGCGCAGCGAGGTGACGGGCACCAGCCGCCCCGCCACCGGGCCGTAGAGCGCCATGCCCACCTCCAGGCATTCCGCCGTGGCGCCGGCCAGCAGCTTCGGCACGCGGTGGACGGTGCCCTCCGGGTTGCCGGGGTCCTCGCGCTCCGGGCTGTAGAGGACGAAGGCATCCCGCCCCGCCGCCAGCCCCTGCGCGGCCAGCGCCGGCAGCAGGAATTCCTCGGTCGTGCCGGGATAGGTCGTGCTCTCCAGGGAGAGGATGTGGCCGCGCCGCAGATAGGGGGTGAGGGCGGCCACGCTGTCGCGCACCGGGCCGAGATCCGGCTCCTTGTGCGGCCCGACGGGGGTGGGCACGCAGATGACCAGCGCGTCGCAATGGGCGGCGGCGGCCATGTCGGCATGGGCGGCGATGCCGGCGGCGGAGACGCGCTCATGCGCGATGCCGTGCACCGGGCTGCGCCCGGCATTGATGGCGGTGGTCTTGGCGGGGTCGATGTCGAAGCCGGTGACGGTGAAGCCCTGTTCGGCGAAGCGCAGCGCCAGGGGCAGGCCGGCATAGCCGAGGCCGACCACCCCGATCCGCGCCTGCCGGCCGTGCAGCCGGGCCAGGAGCTGCCCCCGCATCAGCCGGTCGGCCTCGGCGGCGGGGTGGGGGCGGGGGGCGCCTGGCCCCTCCGCCTGCCGCAAGCGCGCGCGCTTGCGCGGGAGGGGCGGCGCGCCCCCCGGTGCGTGATGCGTCACGTCTTCCCCTCCGGGTTATGGTCGAATTCCGGCACCAGCCGGCCGAGCTGGGCGAGGGCGGCCTTGACCTGCCCGTTGCGCGCCGCGGCGGCGATCTCGTCGATGGCCTGCCCCACCTGCCCCGCATCCGTGGTGCGCGGGGTGGCCACCAGCAGCCCGGCGAACTGCGTCGGCCGCGGCGGCTCCTGCCCGTGGAACAGTTCCTCAAACAGCTTCTCGCCTGGGCGCAGGCCGGTGAAGCGGATCTCCACATCCTCATCCGGCCGCAGCCCGGCGAGGCGCACCATCCGCCGCGCCATGTCCACGATCTTCACCGGCTTGCCCATGTCGAGCACGAAAATGCCGCCATCGGCCAGTTCCGGCGGCTGGTCCTGGCGGTCCTCGGCGCCGATGACGCTGGCCTGGAGCACCAGCCCCACCGCCTCGCGCACCGTCATGAAGTAGCGGCGCATATCCGGGTGGGTGACGGTGAGCGGCCCGCCGCGCTCCAGCTGCCGGCGGAACAGCGGCACCACCGAGCCGGTGGAGCCCAGCACATTGCCGAAGCGCACGGTGACGCAGCGCATGCCGCCCAACCCCTGCCGCGCCTGCTTATCCAGCGCCTGGCAATACATCTCCGCCAGCCGCTTCGAGGCGCCCATGACGCTGGTCGGGTTCACCGCCTTGTCGGTACTGATGAACACCATGGCGCGGCAGCCGACGGCGCGCGCCGCATCGGCGATGACGCGGGTGCCGAGGGCATTGGTCTGCAGCCCCTCCAGCGGGTCGCGCTCCACCATCGGCACGTGCTTCAGCGCGGCGGCGTGGAAGACCAGCTCGGGCTGCACCTCCTCCATCAGCCGGGCGATGCGCGCCGCGTCGCGCACATCGGCCAGCACGGCGCGGCGGGGGATTCCGGGGTGGCTCTCGGCCAGTTCCAGGTCGATGCCGTAGAGGGCGAATTCACCGTGGTCGAGCAGCGTCAGCTGCGCCGGGCCGAGGGCCGCCACCTGCCGCGCCAGCTCGCCGCCGATGGTGCCGCCCGCGCCGGTGACGAGCACGCGCCGCCCCTGCACCAGCCGCGCCATGCCCTCGCGGTCCAGCGGCACCTGCGGGCGGTCCAGCAACTCCTCGATGGCGACGGGGCGCAGGTCGAAGCGGCGGGTGCGCTCCCCGGCGCGCGGCGCGGGGTCGAGCGCCGTCAGCCGCGGCGCGCGCTTGACCATCACGCCATGGCGGTCCGCCACGTCGAGCATTTCCTCCAGCTCCGGCCCCTGGAGGTCCGGGTCGGCGAGCACCAGGGCGGCGGGCAGGCGGCGCTCGGCGCGCAGGCGGTCCAGCACCTCGGAGGCTTCCTCGAAGCCGCCCAGGATGGGGTAGCCATGGATGCGCCGCCCGGCCGCGCGCGGCCGGCGGGCCAGGATGCCCACCACCCGGTAGCCCGGCGCGCGCTGTTGCAGCAGGGCACGGATGAAGAGGTCCGCCGCGTCGCCGGTGCCGACCAGCAGCACGGGCTGGGCCGGCTCGTCGCTGCTGGCGCCGACGCGGTGGGCCTGCTTCAGCCGCCCGATGACGCGCGGGGTGAGCAGCGCGGCGGAGAGGGTGCCGGCATGGATCAGCGGGAAGGCCATGTTGCCCGGCTGCCATTCCGAGAGCAGATGCAGCCCGAGATCGAACAGCGCGGCGCCGCCGATGCCGGCCCCGAGCACGCCCACCAGGTCGCGCAGCGCGGCGAAGCGCCAGTATTGCTGCGGCAGGCGCACCGGCAGCCCGGCGGCCAGCAGCGCGGCGACGGCGCCGGGCACGGCGCCCAGCCACCATGTCGCCGGCGGGGGCCATCCGGCCGGGTCGGCCATCCAGACAGCGAGCGGCAGGGCCAGGGCGGCGAGGGCCGAGTCCAGGCTGGTGTTCAACAGGATGCGGGTGAGGGCCATGACCGCCGCGTATAGGCCCCCCCCGAAGGCGGGTGAAGCGCGCAGGCCGCGCAGCCCCGGCGCGGCTGCGCCATGAAGCCCCGGCGCGGCTGCGCCATGCGGCCCCCGTGCGGGCGTGCGTGGCGGCATGCGGGGCGGGTGCGTGGCGGTGTCGGGCCCCGCGCCGGCCAGGCCGGCGGCCACGCGCGGCCCGGCAGCCCGGGCGAGATCCGCCAGCGGACTCCCCAGGGAACTCCCCAGGGAACTTCCCGGGGAACCCCCGATGGAAAACCCCGCGGAGGAAAACCCCAGCGCGGCGAGGTCCACCGGCGAGTCCTCCTCCCCCGGCCCGCCCCATGCGGCGCGCGCCTCGGCGAAGCCGCCGGGCGGCAGGATGGGGCGCCCGGCCAGGGCCATGGCGGCGGCCAGGGCGGCCATGTCCGCTGCGTCCAGCAGGGGCGGCATGCCACCGGAGGACAGCCCGCCGGCAGAGGAGCCGCTGGAAGAAAGACCGCTGGAAGAAATGCCGCCGGAAGAAATGCCCAGGGGGGAACTGCCCAGCGGGGAAAGGCCCGGTACCGCCCCAGCGCCGGACGGCTCCCCCCCAGGCAGTTCTCCCGTGGGCAGTTCTCCCGTGGGCAGTTCTCCCGTGGGCAGTTCTCCCTTGGACAATGTTTCCGGCGGCGTGTTGCGGTTGGCCGGGGTTGGGGCCGGCACCGGGCCACCCGCCACCGCCTCCGGCGCGGCGGCGGGTGGCGTGACGCGGCCCCCGGCGCCGGCGGGGCTGGCGGGCTGGCCCGGCGTCATGGCAGCGGCGCCAGCCGGCGGTAGAGCGC
>NZ_JANFNY010000078.1 GCF_024437745.1 Roseomonas sp. GC11
GAACGCCATCGGCCGCATCCTCGACCTCTACTCGCCACAGGAATGCGCAAACTACTTCGCCAACTGCGGATATGATGTAGACTGATCGAAAAACGCTCTAGCTGCCTGGCTCAACCTTGTTGGCCGACAAGGCCTATGACAGCCGTGCCGTTCGCTAGGCCGCCGAACGCCAAGGCGCTTCTGCCAACATCCCGAGTCAAGCTGACCGCAAGCATACCCATCCTTTCGACCCGGTTCTCCAGCGCGCCCGTAACATCGTCGGGCGCGCTTACAGCCACACAGATGCGCCGCCTGTCGCCGCACTTCCCGCGCTCGCACGGCGTGCCGCGGGTGGATGACCGCCGCGTGGTCAGCGGCATCATCTATGGCATCCGCCATGGATTGCAGTGGCGCGATGCCCCTGCCGCCTACGGGCCGCACAGGACACTTTACAACCGCTTCGTGCGCTGGAGCCGCCTCGGCGTGTTCGACCGCGTCTTCGCGGCACTGGCCGCCGAGGCTGGACCGCCTGATCGGCTAATGATCGACAGCACACATCTGAAGGCCCACCGCACCACAGCCAGCCTGCTCAAAAAGAGGCTTTTCCCCGCTGTATCGGCCGCACCAAGGGCGGGCTGAACTCCAAGCTCCACGCCGTCTGCGACGGCCAGGGCCGCCCTGTCCTTATGCTGCTGACCGAGGGGCAGGTTAGTGATCACCGCGGCGCCGCCTTGATGCTACCCCACCTGCCGCCCGCCCGAGAACTCATAGGCGACCGCGGCTATGACTGCGGGCGCTTCCGCCTGGCCCTGCAAAACAAGGCATCAGCCCCTGCATTCCTTCAATGCGCAGCCGCAAGGTGTCGATCCCGCATGACGCCACGCTCTACCACCAGCGCAACCGCATCGAAAACATGTTCGGCACGCTCAAAGATTGGCGGCGCATCGCCATGCGCTATGACCGCTGTGCCCACACCTTCTTCAGCGCCATCACCCTCGCCGCCGCCGTCACCTTCTGGCTCGGGCAATGTGTCCTGAACCTAACCCGCTCCCTCACTGGAGGGGGTGGCCGACCCTGCCGAGCAGTTCCTGGAGATCCTCCTTTTGGAAGGGCTTCGGGAGGATGGGGAATTTCTTCAGGGTGATGTTCTCCGCATAGCCGGTCATGAGCAGGATGCCCATGCCCGGCCATTGCCCGGCCGCCTGCGCCGCGAGCTCCGTCCCGCTCATGCCGGGCATGGCGTGGTCCGTCAGCAGCAGGTCATAGGCGCCATGTCGGCGGAGCAGGGAGAGCGCCGCCTCGGCATCCTCCGCCTCCTCTACCGCATGGCCCATGGCGTCGAGCATGTCGGCCACGGTGGAGCGGACGGCCGGGTCGTCATCGACCAGCAGGATCCGCTGCCGCGGCGCCTCCCGGCGCAGCGCCGGGGCACCGGACACCGCTGCGGGATGCTGCACGAGGCCGGCCTGCGCCGGGGGGAGGAAGATGCGGATGCGCGTCCCCTGCCCCGGCCAGCTCTCGATCTCCAGCCCGCCGCCCGACTGGCGCACGAAGCCCAGCACCTGGCTGAGGCCGAGGCCCGAGCCCTTGCCGGTGGCCTTGGTGGTGAAGAACGGCTCGCAGGCCTGGGCCACGGTGCGCGCATCCATGCCGCAGCCATCATCCTGCACGGTGATGGTGACGTATTCGCCCGGCTCCGGATGCTCCGGGCGGAGCGGTGGCTCGGCGCGCCATTCCAGCGCCGTGCCGAGCAGCAGGCGCCCGCCCCGCTCCATGGCGTCACGCGCGTTGATGGCGAGGTTGACGACCACCATCTCCACCTGCGTCGGGTCGACGAAGGCGGCGGGCAGGCCCGGCTCCAGCTCCAGGCGCAGCTCGACCCTCGCCCCCAGGCTCACCTGCAGCAGCGGCAGCAGGGTGCGGAGCATGTCGTTCAGCGCGACGCAGCGCGGCGCCAGGGTCTGGCGGCGGGCGAAGGCCAGGAGCTGCGTCGTCAGGCGCTGGCCGCGCAGGCTGGCCTGGGAAATCTGCTCGAGCCGCGCCGCCTGTTCGGGCAGCAGCACCGTGGCCCGCAGCAGGTCGAGCTGGCCCAGCACAACCATCAGCAGGTTATTGAAGTCATGCGCGACGCCGGCCGTCAGCTGGCCCACCATGCCAAGCTGCTGGCTGCGCCGCGCGCGCTCGGCCATCGCCTCGCGCTCGTGGATCTCGTCGACCAGTTCGGCATGGGCGGCGGCCAGCCGGGCCATGGCGGCGCGGTCCTCCGTCACGTCGCGGCCGACGGCGTGCAGATAGTTTCCCTGCGCCGTCAGGTCCCAGACGATGCGCCGCCAGCGGCCCTCGGCATTCAGGGCGCGACATTCCTGGCCATAAAGCCGGCCGATGCGCGCGGCCTCGGCCAGGGCGCCCCGCCAGAGCAGCAGGTCATCGGTATGAACGCGCAGCACCAGGGGCGCGTTCTCCTGCCGCGCCGCCGCCGGGCTGGCGGCGAGCAGCACGCGTCCGGCCTCGTTAGCCTCCAGCACATGACCGCAGGGGTCCATCAGCAGCTGCGCCCAATGGGTGCTGAAGGCTGTCCGCGACAATTGCGGCATCGCTGCCTGGAGATGGGCATGGACGGACCATTTCTCCGAGAGGGGCCGCCAGACGGCGCTCACCTGCATGCCATCATCCTGGCTGCCCGCCTGGCCACCGCCCGCATGCAGGGCTGCCGGGTGGCTGCCGGGATTCCTCTGGCGGGGCGCGTCACCGCGCAGATAGCCGCCCTGTAACAGGCCGCGATGGTTGCGCAGCCGGCAATGCACGACCCAGGGCATGCCGGTATTCAGCGCCTTCTCCAGCGCGGCATGGACGACACCGCGATCCTCCGGCAGGACCATGCGCAGAAAGCCCTCATAGTCGAGAGGCAGGGCCATGCCATCCGCCTCCTCGGACAGCACATCGATCCGCGCCGTGATGTCGAGGCGCAGCCGCGCATCCAGCGTGCCCATCAGGCGCCGCGCCGCGTCGCGGTCGGCCAGCGCGGCCTGCAGTGTGGCGGGCAGGCGGTGCAGCCGCTGCTTGACCACGTAATCGACGGCGCCGCCGCGCATAGCCTGCACCGCCGCCTCTTCCGTGAAGGTGCCGGTGACAAAGATGAAGGGCACGGCGGGGGCAGAACGCGTGGCGAGGCTCAGCGCCTCCAGCCCGTCGAAATGCGGCAGCGTATAATCGGCCAGGATGATGTCCGGCAGCGGGTCCTGCAGGTTACGGATGAAATCCTCCCGCGTCTCGCAGCGCAGCACCATGCAGTCATAGCCGCTGCGGGCCAGGTAGGCGCAGACCAGTTCCTGGTCGATCTCGTTATCCTCCAGATAGAGGATGCGGAGCTTCTGCTGCGCCTCGGTGGCGGTGTTGGAAAAGGCTTTCATCGGCCCGGTTCCGGCGGCGGTTCGTTGACTGTGCACCAGAACAGGCCAGTTTCCCCGACCGCCCGGAGAAAATCATCGTATTCAACAGGCTTGACCACAAAGGCATTCACACGGAGGTCATAGCTCCGCAGAAGATCCTGTTCCTGACGGGAGGATGTCAGCATCACCACCGGCAGGTTGCGCGTGCGGGGCTGGGCGCGCAAGCGCTCCAGCACCTCCAGACCGTCGAGCCGCGGCATGCGCAGGTCGAGCAGTAGCACGCCGGGCATCTCCCCGGCCATGGCCTCACCCTTGCCGCCATGCGGGTGTATGCCAAAATGCTCCATTACCTCGACCCCGTCGCGCACCACGACGATCTCGTGCCGTAGGCCGCCGCGCCGCAGCGCCAGGGTGGTAAGGGCCACGTCGTTCTCGTCATCCTCGGCGAGGAGAATATGGCGCCTGCGATTCATGCCGGCGGCTCCTGGTCCAGCGGCAAGGCGAAGAAAAAGGAGGCGCCGCCGCCCGGCTGGCTCTCCGCCCAGATGCGGCCGCCATGCCGCTCCAGAATGCGCCGTACAATGGCGAGGCCGATGCCGATGCCTTCATACTCGTCGGCCCGGTGCAGGCGCTGGAAGACATTGAACAGCTTGCCGGCATAGCGCATGTCGAAGCCCACGCCATTGTCGCTGACCCGGAAAACATGCTCGGCCCTGGCGGTGGTGTGGTGCACCGTGATGCGCGGCTGCCCCGCCTGGGCGCTGTATTTGAGGGCATTGGCCAGCAGGTTTGCCCAGACCTGGCGGAACAGGATGGGGTCCACCGCCAGGCTCGGCAGCGGGCCGATGCTCCACTGCACGGGCGGGGGCGGCGGCTGGGGTGGTCGCTGGAGTAGCCTCTGGGGCGCGCCCAGCGGCGGGGTGGCCATCTCCAGATCCTGCCGCGCTTCCTCGACCAGGGCGGCCATCGATACCTCCATGCGGCTCATCTGCATGTGGCCGATCTGCGCGAAGCGCAGCAGCGCATCGACCAGCTGTCCCGCGTGATGTGCCGCCCGCCGGATGGTGGCCACATACTGCGCGCTGCGCGGGCTCATCCGCTCCCGCTCCTCATCCTCCAGCAGCGAGGCGAAGCCAGAGATGTGGCGGAAGGGCGCGCGCAGATCATGCGAGATCGAGTAGGAGAAGGCCGTCAGCTCACGGTTCTCCTCAGCCAGTTCCTCGGCCAGGGCGGCCCTTTCCTCGGCATGGCGGAAGATGATGCGCAGCAGGGCGTGGCGGCATTCCTGCGCGATTTCGATCTGAGCATCGCTCCAGGGGCGCGCCCGGCCGCGCACCATCTCGCGCCAGGTCTCGAAGGAATGGCGGGGCGAGGGGCCCTCCCCCGGCGTGGCACCGGGCTGCTTCACCGGCTCGCCGCTCCAGTGCAGCAGCATCGGCCATTCCGGGCGGAACCACAGCAGGTAGGCCGGGCGCAGGCTGGAGAGGGAGAGGGCGATGAGGCCACAGGCCTCGGCGCAGCCGGCGGCGGCGAGGCAGGCTTGGCCGAGCCGGTCGGAATGGAAGACAGTCTGCTCCCGCCCTTCCCAGAGCCACGCGATGATGCCCGCCACCACCTCCGGCGGTGGCCCGCGGCCTATGGCGTGGCTGCTGCCATCGAAATGCAGCACCGCACCTGAGGCCTCACAGAGGCCCAGCAGGAGATCCGGCGTCTCGCGCAGGCCAAAGATGAAATGCTCCGCCTCGGTCAGCTTCAGCAAGAGCTGGTGCAGCACGCGCGTCAGCCGCGAGATCTCGCGGGTGTGGGAGACCTCGTGCCAAGTGTTAAGCCGCGCCGCCAGGATCTGCGACACCAGCAGGGCGGCGGAGCGGCTTTCCGCCGGGGGATGCAGCGGACGCGCGGCGTGGCAGCTAATCATCCCCGCCAGCCGCTGCTGCCGCAACAGGGAAAAGGACATGGAGGCGGCCGTGCCCATGTTACGCATATAGGTGCGGTGCACATCGGCCACGCTGCGCAGCGCCGAGAAGCTGAGGTCGAGCGGCGCGCTGCCCGGCGCGGCGCAGAGCGGCACGGCCTCATAACCGGCATCGGGAATGAGGCGCATCACGTTGCGCTCATAGAGGCGCCGCGCCGGCGGCGGAATATCGGAGGCGGGGAAGCTCAGCCCAACATAGGAGGGCAGGCTGTCATTGCGGTCCTCCGCCAAGACTGTACCGGTGCCCTCAGCGTCGAACTCGTAGACCAGCACGCGATCGAAGCCGGTGATGCGGCGAAGCGCCGCCGCCGCCGCCGCGCACATGGCCTCGGGCGAGGGCGCGGCGTGGATCTGGTCGCAGGCTGCCTGCACTGCCGGCAAGAGCACGGGCACGGCGCCGTCCTGCGGGGCGCGCCATTCGATTTCCAGCACCCAGATCTTTTCCCCGGCGCGGTGCAGCACCACATGATGCCCGTACAGTGGCGCGGGCCAGGGCAACGCCGGCTCCAGCACAAGGCGCCCATCCCCGGCGAGCGGCATGCCCTGCTGGATCGCCGCCCAGGCCTCGGGCGGCAGGAATTTCGCCAGCAGGCCTCGCCCCGGCAGGCGCAGCCATTCGGGCGGCATGTTGGCGCTGACATGTGTCACACGCCCCTGCGGTTGCTCGAAGGCAACAAGGGCACCCCAGGGTTGTATCGCCCCCGGCAGATGCAGCGGCTGCCGGACGCATGAATCCAACTCTTCGGAATATGTATCACGCACGGTCATGGCGCTGGGCCTTGCGAAGGGTCGGTCACGCGTAGTCTGGCGGACTGTGAGACGCCATCAGAGAAATATCAATACCGAAATGAACGCTGGGGGTTTGTACAACGTTTGCAAGACCGGCCCGATACCAACGATGATCGCGGGGATTGGCGTGGGTAGCCACGGGAACCGGCGGCCCCACAGCCCGCGCAGCGGCTGTTTGGGAAGACGGACCGCTCATGGCCTGGGGGGCCTTGCCCCCTCAAACTCCTCTCTTTCTTTCCATGCGGCGTGAGTGCCAGGAGAGAGGCGAAGATCCTCTCAAGATCACGCGCCATTCTATCAAACGGCCTCTCAGCCCCGTGATGGCGCGTGGGCGGCCCGCGAATTCCCGGAAGAGTTTCCAGGCGCATTTCTGGCTGCATGCGCGCCCTTCGGTGCCTTCTCCCGCAATAGCTTTTCATAGCGCTGATCTACGGTCAGGCCCCATTTCTAGGCCTGCCAGTCGCTCATGTGGCGCCTCAGGCGCATGCTTTCTACGCCCATGGGTATGTCATAGCCGGGGACCATTGTATCCTCACACCCGCGGACGGAGCGGAAATTGTTGCACTGGCTGATCAGCCCGAGCATGCGCGCCGAGCCTGCCTCTCTGAGAGGTATGGCAACCTCCCATTCCCCGAGTTCCAGCAAGCAGATATCGCCGCCCTCCGACGAAAGGGGCCATCGGCCTGCACGGAGACGGCGATGCATAGCGGGCCCTCGACACGGCTCGGGATGCGCATCGAGCAGAGTTCTGCCGGCCAAGCGAGGCGCGGGCGGCGCGCGGCCGAGCTCGTCGAGGCTGCGGTATTCCACGGTGCGGCCATCGAAGGTGACGCGCGTCGTGCCGCCCGTATAGGCAGCGGCGAGCGCGGCGGCACGGCTGCCAGCGGGCTGCGCCAGCGCCCAGGCGAGGGTATCGGGGCTCATGGCCGATCAGCCGAAGAACGTCTGCTGCCGTCCAGGCAGACGGCGGCGGTGCCCCTGATAGGCACGGAACTCAGCCTCGCGCTGCTCCCGCGGCACGCGGCCGGAGGTGAGATCCGTATGGCAAGGTTTGCAGATCAGCCAGGTGTGGGCACCGTTGGGCTGGCTGTTGGCATAGAAATGGTCGAACTCTGCGAAGGGTGAGCGCATGCCGTCCGCGCTCACCACCTCGGCCATGTTGCAGCAGGGGCAGCGACCACCCATGCGTCGAGTGTCCTCGACGTGCCCGCGCTTCGTCGCTTCATTGAGAACACGCCGTCTCGCATGCGCCATATGCTTGAGGTATGCGACGTCCTCCGCGATGACATCGACACGGGCCGCGACACGGTCAATCGCTTGGTCCTGTCCGACGAAGCGGACGGCCAGGGGGGCGACGATTTCCCGCACGGCTGCAAGAAAGCGATCATCCGGACCCTGCGCTTTGAGGGCGGCCTCCATGGCGTTGAACGCCTGGATGTAGGCGACCTTGAACCGCATGGCCCGTTCACCCGTCCAGCCCATCACCAGGAGGATGAAGCCGTCACGGGTCAGATCGAACGAGCGTGTCTGCCGCTGCGCTTCCTCGTTCCACCCCAGCACCGGCCGGAACCATCCGCTAACCGATTGATCAGAAAGGTCATCCAGATCTGGATGGCCCCCCTCCGAGATTTTGCCGGCACCACCCACTGCGCTTCGCTCATCGCACCCTCGACCTGATGACCGATCGTCTCACCGCAGCCAACCACCACGCGATGTCAGCCAGCCGCGTGGCCGCAGCGGTTCCGCTGCCACGGGCGGCGGAGCGATCTTCCCACCGGCGGGAATGTCGCTCGCTTGCAGCGGCGCATTCGCCACCTGCTCGCGCAACTGCTGCCAGAACCGCTCCCCGTAGCGATCGGCACCCAGCAGCCACAACGCCGCCCGCGCCAGCACCGCGCAGTCCAGTGCTTCATTGCGCTCCCGCAGCTTCGCCCATTCCTGCCGGGCGAAGCCGCGCCGATCCTTCGCCGTCCGCAGCTGCTCCGCCACCAGCTGCTTCACCCACTCCGCCTCGATCCCCTGCGGCAGATGCACCCAGCCCGGCGGGAAGGCCTCGGCATCGCCACGGCCCAGCCAGAGCCGGCGATAGAGATCCGCCTTCCAGGGCGAGACCGACACCGTCCACAGCTTCAGGCCGTGGCGGAGCTTGCGCCCATCCACCAGCGCATCCACCGGCGTAGGACCCTGCACCGGCTGCGCCCGGTTCCAGCCATCCACACCCTTCGTCGGCGCAATCCGCGGATCCCGCAAATGCCGCAGATGCCCATAGACCGCCGCCGTGTCCCGCCCGCCCGTGTCGACGCAGATCTTGGCAAGCCGCATCGTGCCGCTGCCTTCGCGCGGCCAGTCTCGCGCCAGCAACGTGGCCAGCGCCGTCCAGGGCGCGCGCTCACGCGGGCTGCCGGGGATCACCACATGATCCACCAGCCACGACGAGAAACCCTCGGCCCAGCCCCAGATATCGCATTCGAGGCGGTCCTCCTGCACGTCGACGCCGGCGGTGAGGCAGAGCGCGCCGGCCGGCACCACGCCCATCCGGAAGTCCTCCCGGCGCTCGAGCAGCCGCTCCCAATCCGGCGCCTCGCCCTGCTCCTGCCAAGTCTCTCCCAGCACCGTGTTCTTGAAGGTCTTCAGATCCTCAGCCTTGCCCTGCGCCGCCTCCCAATCGCGCGCAATCTGCTCCCAGGACAGCCAGCCCACCGGCGAGTAGAGCGCCGAAATGTGGAAGCCCACCGTGTGCGGATCTTCAGCCTGCACCGTCGCGCGCCATTCCCCGCCGGCCAGCATCGCCGTCTTGTGATGCTCTTCGATGCCGGCGTCACAGGATTCGCAATGATAGCGGACCGAGCGCGGATTACCCTTCTCCCAGCGCAGCCGCTCGAAATGCAGCCTCTGCATTTCGCCGCAATGCGGACAGGGCACGAAGTAGCGCCGCTGATCAGAGGCCTGGTACTCCCGCTCGATCCGGCTGCGGCCGGCAATCGTCGGCGTCGAGACGAGGAAGGCCTTGCGCCGCCAGCCAAAGGTGCGCGCCCGCGCCTCGGCGAGCGCGATCGGGTCCCCCTCCCCCTCGACATCGCCCGGATAGGCGTCGATCTCGTCGAGGAAGAGAAACCGCGCCGTCATCGAGCGCAGCCCGACCGCGCTGTTCGCCCCCGTCAGCACCAGGATGCCACCGGGGAATTCCTTCGACAGCAGCGTGTTGCCACTGTCCCGCGCCCGTGCCGGTGCCACCCGATCCTTGAGCGCCGGCGTCTCCTCCAGCAGCGGATCGATGCCCTGGCGCGAAAAGCGCTTGGCCAGTTCGACGGTGGGCTGCACTGCCAGCACCGGCGCCGGCACGTGATGCAGGATGTAGCCCAGCCAGCAATTGCCGCTCTCGGTGGCGCCGACCTGGGCGCCCTTCATGAACACCACGCGCCGCGCGGGATGCACCGCTGACAGCGCATTCATCACCTCCCGCAGATACGGGGTGCGGCTGGTCCGCCACGGCCCCGGCTCGGAGGAGGCGCGGCTGCCGAGGATGCGGTGCTGCTCGGCCCATTGCGAGACGGTGAGCTGCGGCGGCAGGCGCAGCATGCTCCCGGCCCGCCGGCGCACATGCTCACGCGTCCGCGGGCCGATCTCCGAGGCCTGGGGGATCGAAGCGATCGGCGGCCTCCGTCAGCAGATCGGTGATGTGGCTCTGCAGAATGGTCTGCAGCAAATGCGGCTCCACGCCGAGTTCGGCGGCAATCAGGCCGGAGACACGCGCGGGCCAGTTCAGCAGCGTATCGCGCATGGCGCCGGCCATCTCGTCGATCGTCGCATTGGCCTCGACCACATCAATCAGGCGCCGCTTGCTTTCATCCAGCGCGAGGCGCTGCGCCTCCACCTTCAGCGCCAGCTGCGCCACTTTCAGCCGCGCATAGGGCGTGGCCTCGGCCGTTCCCCCCGCCGCCAGCGGCGAGCGGTGCGGATCCGCTGTTTCCACCAGCCGGCGGCGGGTCTTGGCGATATCCCATTGTCCGTCGGGCTCGCGCTCGATGCGGCCGCTGCTCTCGGCTTTGCGCAGCGCCGTCTCGCTGACACCGATGCGACGCGCCGCCTCGCGGGTGGAGAGCGTCAGTTCCGGCATGGCGGCGACCTCCCGCCGTGGCCGGCGCGCAGGCGGGCCTCATCCCTGGGTATGACAGACAAAGCCCGCCACGACGTCGCGGCGGGCCTCGCGATGCCGGGGGGATCGCTCAATCGGCGATGCGATAGACCGAGTAGGAACCGCGTGCGCCTTCCTTGTTCGGGCCGACCTGGCGGATGCGCTCGGCCGCGATCACGGTGATGCCCTGACGCCGCTTGAGGCCAGCAAAAAAGCCGCGGACGGTGTGTTGCTGCCAGCCCGTGGCCTCACAGATCTGCGCGATGGTGGCCCCCTCCGGCCGGCGCAGCAGCGCCAGCACCGCCTCCTGCTTGGTGCCCTCGCGGGGCTTGCGGGGCGCGGGAGAGGCCGGCCCCGCCAGGGCCAGCCGCAGGGCCGCCATCGGCGCTTCCAGCGAAGCCTCCGCCTCCCAGGCGGCGAGCACCGCCGCGGCCGCGGCGCGCAGGCGGCCGCCTGGGGCGGGTGTGGGCACCGCGTCCTCGTCGCAGGTGGCGTCGTCTGGCGTCACAGGCGCCGCTGGGGCGGATTCCACGGCCGGGGGCTCCTCACCCTGCGGCGTGGCCTCCTCCGCCTCTGGCGGCGCCGTGTTCGCGCCCGTGGCGGGCTCCTCTGCCGCGCTCTCCTCCCCCAAGGCCCGCAGCCCCGCCTCGGTGATCTGCAACGCCATCGTCGCGCCGGCGATCGTCCAGGCCGTGGCCGCCTCCCCCTCCGGGCTCGGCTGCGTCCGCACCAGCGCCTGCTTCAGCAGCGCCTGCGCCACTTTCTGCCGCGCCCCCGCCGGCAACCGCGCCGGCACCTGCGCCAGATGCATGGGGTGCTGCGCAGCGGCCGCCAGAATGGCGCGCTGGGTATCGGAGAGTGTCATCCTCGGGCTCCTCGCTCACGCACCCGATCCGCCGGGTGCTACCACCCCAAGCCCCGCCGGGCAGAACCCGATCGGGGCGCGGTGCGGGTGGGGCCCGGCTCAGACGGCATATTCGCCGCGGCGGAAATGCTGATCCGCGAGGCGCTTCAGCGTCGCCGTCGCCTCCGCCAGCCAGGCGGCTTCGCCCCAGAGGATGGCGTCGGGGCTGGCGCCGAAATGATCCGCGCTGGCCTGCTGGAGTTCGTCGAGCAGGGCATCAAACTCCGCCTTCTTCGCCAGAAAGGCGGCCAGGCTCTTTTCCTGGTTGCGGCTGCTGCGCTGGGTCTTTTGGGTCATCATCGTCTCCGTCCTCCGGCGCAGGAGCCTCTCCCCTGCGCGTGACGGACCATTCCCGCTGTGGCGCGCACCAGCCAAGCCGATAGAGCGCCTATGACGATGCTGTCTCGACAGCGCAGCGCTGGGCTGCAATGTCGGAGAATGTGCGGTCTTCTCCGTCCAGCACGGCCACCTCACCCGTCATCGCCTCCCAGCGCTGGAGCGTGACGTCACAGTAGGAAGGATCAATCTCCATCGCCAAGCAGACCCGCCCGCTTGTCTCGGCGGCGATGATGGCGGTGCCACTGCCGCAGAAGGGCTCATAGATCGCCTCCCCCGCCTCGCTGTTGTTCAGCATCGGCCGGCGCATGCACTCCACCGGCTTCTGCGTGCCATGCACCGTCGCCAGATCCTCTGCCCCGGCGCCAATCGACCACAGCGTCGTCTGATCCCGCGCACCCTGCCAGTGCCCAGTCGCGCCTTTGCGGACGGCGTACCAGCAGTTGTGGGTAACAAGCCCGTCCGCCACGTAGTGCAGGTCCTTGTCGACATCCATCGAATAGACGAGACCACTGAATGGGGCTGCGTCATTTCCGGTGACCGTGACCCACTCGAAGTCGTCGCCCGCGGACGGCTTCGGGATCTGCATGATCTTTGCGTGCAAGTTGCACGCGCGCACAAGCCGCGTTGCCCGTCGAGAGAACATCAGCTGATCATTTGCCGCGATGAAGGGTTGTTCCCGCTCGAGACGATGCTCGCGAAGCAGGAGCGTCGTACGCGCCGAAAGGCCACTCAGATTGAGGCTTGCATAGATGCTGGCGATCATCTCCGCCGACCTATTTCGTTCGGGCGCTTCGACCCAGTTGTCGACTTCCCAATGGGTCGTCGGGATGCCGTACTTGCACGACAGAACCTGTTCGGCGCACTGCGCTTCGACGGCGTTGTCATGCACAGAGACGATCCAGGCCTCTTCGGCTCGGTTGTCCACGAGGCGCGTGGCGAGTCCGAAGCCACGCGAGTTGAACAGACGCACCCGCCCGACGCGCCACCAATCTCCGCGGCGCATGAGATAGACCACCTGCTTATCCGCAGCATCGGGGTTCAGGCGTGCTGAGAAGCGGTGCTCGGGCGTCGCTCGGGTAACCCGTCCTGCAGCCGAGATCGTATGCATGAACCCGTCGAACTGGCGTTCACCAAATCGGGTGATCTGCCGGCCACGCCGGCGAATAACACTCTCGAAGGAATTGTAGGAGACGACGTAATCGCCGGCGCTGAGCGTCTCGATGGGGACTTCGGCGATCCTGGCCGGCTGGGAGCCAGTGCCGCGGTCGACTACCTTCTGCACCATCGTGCCGGCGGGTTGGCAGGGCTCGTGCTGCCAGTGGTAGTCGCCGCGGCCGAGCACAAGCCGCGGCTTGGCCCAGATGATCTGGCTGCGGATCACGAAGCCCGCCGCCTCCAGGCTCTCGATCACGGTGCGCGCATGCACGCCGGCATGCCAGACATAGGCGACATCGCCGGGAAACAGCGCCCAGGCCGCACGCCAATCGGCGCGATCATCATTGGCCACCTTGCCGGTGCGCATCGTCACCGAGAGGCCAGCCTCGTTCCGCCATTGCGGATCGTAATTCACCCCGTAGGGCGGGTCTGTGACCATCAGATGCGGCTGCGCGCCCGCCAGCAGACGCGCCACGTCGCGCGCCTGGGTGCTGTCGCCACAGAGCAGGCGATGCCGCCCGAGGCGCCACAGATCGCCAGGCCGCGTCACAGGCTGTGCCGGCGGCTCCGGCGCCGGCGCGTCTGGATCGCCGGAGATCTGTTCGCCGCCCGAGAAAGAATCCAGGCTGGCCAGCAGGCGATCGATCTCCACGCACGAGAAGCCCAGCCCATCAAGATCCACCACCGCCTCGTCGCGGATGCGGGCGATCTCCGCGGCCAGCAGTGCTTCATCCCAGCCGGAGTTCAACGCGATCTGGTTGTCCGCCAGCCGCAGGGCGCGGGCCTGTGCCTCTGTCAGATGCGCCAGACGGATCGCCGGCACCATCGCCAGGCCGAGGCGCTGGGCGGCCAGCACGCGGCCATGGCCGGCCACCAGAACGCCGGCGGCATCCACCAGCACCGGGTTGACGAAGCCGAACTCGGCGATCGAGGCGGCGATCTGCGCCACCTGCGCGTCCGAATGGGTGCGCGCGTTCTCGGCGTAGGGAACCAACGCTGCCACCGCCATGGAGGCTACCCGGAGTTCAGCCTGCATCGGCCAGGACCTCGCTCCGCTCCGCGGTGATGCTGTCATAGTCCCGTCCATCCTCCGCCAGCGTCACCGGCAAGTCAGGATGCAGCAGGCGCCAACGGGCAATCGCCAGATCGACATAGGCCGGCGCCAACTCGATCGCCCGCACCAGACGGCCCGTCCGCTGGCCAGCCAGGAGCGTGGTGCCGGAGCCGGCGAAGGGCTCGAACACCGCCTCGCCCTCGTCGGTGTAGGCCCGCATCAGGAATTCCGGCAGCGCGACCGGGAAGACCGCCGGATGCTCCGTCTCGATCCCCCGTCCCTTGTGCCGGGTGATGCGCAGCACGCTGTCCGGGATGCGCATCTCCTGCACCGGCAGGCCGATATGGGTATAGGCCTTCACCGCGCCATCGGCGGCCCGCAGACCGCTGCCCTTGTTCGGCGTGCCCGCCCATTTGCAGGGCACGATCTTGTTCGGCTGGCGCGGCTGGCGGTTGAAGTGGAACACCAGTTCGAAGGCCGGCGCCAGGCGGCCATTCCAATCGCCCGGCAGGCCGGGCCCCTGATCCCAGGCATAGAGGCCAAAGCGCCGCCAGCCCTGCCCGCGCATCCAATCCAGCCAGCCCTGCCAGTAGGGCTGCCACTCGCCCTCGCGGTGGATCAGGCCGAGATTGACCAGCACCTGCCCGTCCGGGCGCATGGCGCCGGCCGCTGCGTCAAACACGCCCCGCATCAGCGCCTCCCAATCGCCGACGCCGCCGGTGGTGTAATCGCGCTGGTTGCCATAGGGCGGGCTGGTGAAGAGCAGCGCCGCGCGATCCTCGCCCAGCACGCGCGCCACGGCCGCGGCGTCAGTGCTGTCGCCGCAGAGCAGCCGATGCTCGCCCAGAAGCCAGAGATCGCCGGGCCGGGTGACAGGCTGGCGCGGCGGATCGGGCGTGGCGTCCGCGGGATCCTCCTCCGCCGCGCCCTCCTGGACGGCGGGCGCCGACAGAGCCTCGGGCGCGTCGCCGTCGGACACGGCCTCTCCAGCCGCCGCGAGGATGTCGTCGAGTTCCGCCGCCGAGAAGCCCAGCGCCGCCAGATCCAACTCCGGCGCCCCCTGCACCACCGCCAGCGCCTCGCGCAGCAGCGCCTGATCCCAGCTGGCATTCTCCGCAATGCGGTTGTCGGCCAGCCGCAGCGCCTCCTTCTGCGCCGGCGACAAATGCCGCAGCACGATCGTCGGCACCGTCTCCAGCCCCAGCGCCAGCGCCGCCTCAAGCCGGCCATGGCCGGCAATCAGCACCCCCGCCTCGTCCACCAGCAGCGGGTTGGTGAAGCCAAAGGCGCGCATGCTGGCCTGGATCTGCGCGATCTGCGCCGGCGCATGCCGCCGCGCATTGCCGGGATGCGCGCGCAACTCCGCCGCCGGGCGCAGCAGGATCGTCGCCGCCAGCCAGGGAAGCGTCATGGGATCATCCGGATCAGGAGAGGATCGGCATCGCGTGGGCGCAATCGCGCACCGCGAACCTTGTTTTTGGCCTGGCGCTAGGGGGTTTGCGCGCTTCCGCTCCCCGCATACAGTATTCGCAGGAAGGACCCTGGATTTTTATTTACTCTGTTCTTCAGAGCATCTGAAGAATGACTTGCAGGCCCTTCGCGATTTACTTTTCCCTTCCCCCGCGCCAGCGCATTCTCGTCAGGCCAATCGATGCTCCATCGCGGGGCGCTCACGCGCCTTCTCGATGTGCCTTGAGTCTAGCCTCTTCGATTCCGGGGTCGCCATAGGGTGAATTGTAACAGTGTGGCCGGGGCGGGCAGACCACCCCGGCCACACCGAATCATGCCGCCCGCGACCGCGGCGTCAGCCCGAAATGCAACGCGAGAATGCCGAGCGTGCCCACCAGGATGCCCTGCCCCACCGGGCCATGCATCGTCCGGCCCGCCCAGCCCTGGCGCATGGCCCATTCCCGCACCGAGAACTCCAGGCCGAGCACAAACCACGCGCAGGAGCCGCAGGGACTGTCATGCCCACCCAGCGCATCCAGCGCCGCCGCCACGCGGCGCCGGGCATCGAGTTGCAGCGTCGACAACGTGTCAACGCGCAGGCCAGGCACGCGCAGGATCTGCGACGTCGCCATGCTGTCGAAGCAGGCGGCGCGGAACAGCCCGCGGAAAATCTCGCCTGCCTCGTGCATCGGCGACGTGATCGTGCCATGGGCCAGCATCAGCCCCAGCGTGTCCACCGCCCGCCGATGCGCAATCGGCGTGCCCGTCTCCGGATCCGCCTCCCGCATCGGCTCCGAGAAGCCGCCATGCTGCAACCGCCACTGCGAGGGCTTTGACAGATCCTCACGCGGCTTTGCCACGCGTTTCGTCATCCGCTTACCGGCCATGCTGGCTTCCTCCATGACGCGGCCCCCAGCGCCGCGTGGCTTCGTTGATCAGCGCCTGGCGCAGCCAGGGATCGGTGATGTCCTCGATGGCCAGCGAGGCCACGCCCTGCTCGTGCCAGACGCGGCGACGCAGGGCCTCCATCTCGGGGCTGCTGGTCGGGCTGCGGCCCCGCCCGAGGGCGCAGCGTGGCGGGCGCGGGGCTCCTGGCAGGCTCACAGCGCACCGCCCCGGGCATCCAGCGCCCACAGCAGCAGAGCCAGGGCATCCGCCTCGTTGTCATCCGCTGGCGCAAAGCCACGGGCCTGCATGGCGGCGATGACCGCCTCCTTGCTGGCATTGCCCTTGCCCGTAGCGTGGCGCTTGATGGTGGCGACTGGCACGCCCTGGTAGGGCACGCCCGCCCCCTCGCACCAGGCGCTCAGATGCGCCAGGAAGCCGCCATAGACATGGGCTGCGGTGGTGCCGGCATGGCGCCGCACTTCCTCGAACACAACGCGGCCCAGCGGGCCTGCTGTGCCGGCCATCTCGTCGAGCCAGTGCCGGAAGCGCAGCCACCCCATGCCGCCGCCCTCGAAGCGCCCAGGCCGGAAGGTGGCCGTGCCGGAGGTGATGGTGCCGTCCGCCAGCCGCACCGCCCAGCCGAGGCGGCTCCCCAAATCCAGGGCAAGCAGGCTGGAAGCCGGTGCCGCCGCGCCACCAGTGACGCAGATGACGCATGGTTCGGTAAAACCCGTTACCCGCGTGCGCGCGCACGCGCGTACGGGTATTTGGGAGGACTGCGTCATCTGCGTCACTGGCACATCCACCTCATTGATTTTATTCGCCTTCATTGCCAGCATCCCTATCAGAATTGGATGGGGCCGGCGGATGCCGCCGGCTGGCACAGCCGCAGCCCGCGCATCTGCCGTGCGGAGCCTTTGCGGTGCAGTTCGAAGCCACGGTTGATGAGATTTTCGGAGAGGCGCCGGGCCGAGCCGACATATTCGCCGCTGGTCTCGGCCCAGGCTTTCCAGCTGGCGAAGAGCGCTGCGGTGGCCTCGACATGATTGGTGCCGCGCTCGCAGCATTCTTCCAGCCAGCGCCCGAGCGCGTCCTCGGCCTCGAAGTACTCGCCGGTTGCGGCCAGGACCGTGGCGGGCGGCTGCAGGCCGCTCCGCTGCCATTCCAGGCAGCCCTGCAACGCCCAGGCGAGGATGCCCTCACGCTCGGCCAGCAGCCGCCTGATGAGGATGCAGGCTATCCTGGCAGGGCCAGTCAGGCCGCGGCTGTGTCGGGCTTGCGGGCGTCAAGGCCGGCTGAAAGCCTGGCCAGGCGCGCGCGGACACTGGCCAGGCGCTGCTGGATCGCGGCCTCCAG
Source organism: Roseomonas sp. GC11 (assembly GCF_024437745.1). Classification (GTDB taxonomy): domain Bacteria; phylum Pseudomonadota; class Alphaproteobacteria; order Acetobacterales; family Acetobacteraceae; genus Pseudoroseomonas. The sequence goes on from NZ_JANFNY010000078.1 coordinate 17,413, forward strand.
CCGGGCGCTGAGCGATGCCAGTGGCTCCCCGACACGCTCAGGCGCCAGTGAGGACAGGACAGGCTCCGCGTCACCGATCAACTCGAAATAGGCGAGCGCACCAATACGGGCCTCGAGCCAGGCGCGGGGATCCGGGATCAGCGCGAGATCGAATTTCGCCGCGCGCTCCTTCTGCCCCGCCCCGGCCGGGCGGTAGCGCACAACCGTCGAGGAGTGTGACGTTCTGCTATTAGAGATATCCCTATAATAGCAGAACGTCACACTCCTCGCCTTCTGGGCCCGAACGGCATCCGGCGTCTCCCAGAGATCCGGGAAGCACCGCGCCATGTCCGCCGCATTTTCCAATTCCACTCCGGCAGCGGCCATCATGTCGTGGCGGCTCGGCCGGACATCTTCCCAGGCCAGCACGGCATGCACGGTGACCGGCAGCACCACATCCGTCAGCAGGTCGATCTCGAGCGGCGTCTCCGCTGTGCGATTCACGCCACGGCCACGGCCGAGCGCCTGGATCAGTTCGCCCTCGCAGATCGTCCAGCGCAGGGCCTCGGCCATCGGATCCGCATGCGCCTCCCCGCGCACCGGGTGCACGCCGCCATCGGCCAGCGCGATGCGCCGCTCCACGCCTTCGTACCACCATGACACCGTGCCCCGGCTGGCCAGCGGCGGCGTATTGGTCAAGGCCGCCGCCAGGGCTTCGACACTCGCCGGCGCTGGCAGGGTGCGGCCGAGGATCATCAGTCCGGCCACATCGCGCCAGCGATCCAGGCCGCTCAGGGCATTGAAGTGCACCGCTTCAACATTGGCCGGAAGGCCGCTCTGGCGCAGCGCATCCAGAGCGCCCTTCTGGCCAACCACCAGCAGGTCAGGCCCGGACGGGTTGCGCCCGCGCAGCGAGGCAGCCCGCAGCGCGATCAGGGTGGCGAGTTGGCGCAGATGGCGTGCGGCCGCCTCCTGCTCGCGCTGCAGCGCCTCCCGGGCCGGCGTGAGGCTATGGGCCGTGGTGGGCGCGCCGAGGATCTGGCGCAACGTCACATGCGGCTCCACTGCCATCAGCGGCGCCGCGAAGCTGGTCGAGGGCAGAAAGCAGCGCACCAGTTCGGGCCGCATCGTCGCATCGAGATGCAGGATCGGGCCGTCACCGCCCCAGCCCTCGCACACTGGCATGCGCCAGGCGAGGCGCAGAGCCTGCACCGTGCCGTGCTCTGTCAGCATGTCGCAGAGCACAGCCCCGGCGACATCGTGCTGTGCCTCCAGCGCCTCGGCGATCAGGTGCCACATTGCGGCCGCGCGGCCCGGCGGCGCCCAGGGCGCGCCCGGTTCCGGCAGCACACCGGCGATACGCCGCGCCCGCTCGGTGGCGTCCATGCCGGGCAGCAGCCCTGGATTGCGCAGCCGCCGGTGCTCCAACCCTGCGGCGCGGCGGCACTGTGGCGGCGTGAGGCCCGTGGCCGCCAGGGCCGCGATGGGGAGCGGCCCGTTCGGGGCACTGTCCAGAACACGTTGCAGCAGGCCACGCGCGGCGGCGAGATCAGCCGTATTGTCCCAATGCGGCTGGTTGTGCGCATCGTAGCACTGCACGGTGCTGCCGCGGACGCGCAACCCATCCAGGGTCAGGCAAGCCTTGCCATCCGTGCCGCGCAGTCCGGCGGCCCAAAAGCCTTCATCCAGGACGAGCAGGCCCACGGCGCCGATCACCGCCGGCGCCTCGTGGAACAGCGTGTCATGCGCCGTCAGGATGATCTGCGCCTGCGCCGCGCGGAGCTTCTGTGCCTGGTAGCCGCATTGATGCAGAAAAGGACAGGCATGCAGCTTGCCACGGCGTACCACTTTGCAGGCGGTCTGCTCGACCACCCGTTCCACCGCCAGGGCATCGAAAGGCGCCTCCAGGTCAAGGCACATGCGCCGATCCGGGGTTTCGGGCGTGGGGTCCGGGGCGCTGCGCCCCTTCCAGACCATGACGCGCAGGCCGAGCGTCGTGAGGGCGTGGCATTGCTCCTCGGCGAGGTCATGGCGGGGCACACCGATCACCACCTTGCGCCCGCTGAAGCGCGGATCGTCGAGCAGACGCCGCATGTGGCGGTGCATGGCGGTCGTCTTGCCGAGACCCACCCCCACCGTGAGCGCGCGCTGCGGTGGCATGGGGGCCATGACGTCGTTGAAGTCTAGCATGGCGCGGCCTGTTCCATCGTCTGGTTGGCAGCCCAGAGCGGTGGCAGCGCCACCATCGGCCGGTCAGGATCCTCCTCGTTCGCTGCATCCAGATTGGCCCAGTGCAGGGCCACCGCATCGATCAGGCGGCCGAGTTCGTCTTCCAGAACGCTGCGCGCCTGCGCCACGGACAGCACCGCACGGGAATAAGTGGGTGCAAGGGGCGGCAATGGCGCCGCTGCGGCGATCACAGCGCGCACCGCGTCGAGGCCTTGGGACAGGGCGAGATCGTTGAAGTCGCCGGGCTCAGGCGGAAGAGCCAGCCAACCCTCCACCGCGCGGGCAACCGCTGTCGCGGCGGCGACGCCCGGATTGCTGATCCTGTTGGGCTTGGCGTCATTGTCGGCGAGCAGAATCAGCGTGGCCGCCGGGTAGCGCGCGCGGAGTTGCAGGGCAACAGCGCGCAGATTGCCGGCATCCATCGCGGCCACCACCGGCAATCCAGTGGCCTCATGCGCCGTGGCGCCGGTGGCCCAGCCCTCGCAGAGCAGAATGGTGGCAGCACCGGCCAGAGGGCCGCCGATCGGCGCAAAGTGCCCGGCCTTGGCGCCACCGGTGAGAAAACGCTTGGTGCCATCGGCATCGATGCGCTGGATGGTGTGGAGCGTGCCCTCGATGTCGACGAGCGGGACGATGAGCACGTCGAGGCCTTCCATGCGGATGCCGTGTGGCAGGACGCCCTTGCGCTGCAGATAGGCCTGCGTGAGATCGACCGGGCCGGCATGCTCCCAGGTGGCCGTGGCCGCCCGCTGAGCGACGAGGCGCCTCTGTGCGGCCCATTCCTCTGCCCGCTCCGGCAGGGGCGGCGGCGCGGCCTGGGCCGGCGTTGCGGCCACGGCGCGGCCACGACGTTCCCATGCGGGCATGCCGAGCCAGTGGCGCGCCCAATCGGCCGCGTCGCGCCAGTCACCGCCGCGCTCGCGCGCGATGAACTCCAAAGGGCCACCGCCGATGCCGGCCTCGTGGTCGAACCAGGTGCCGGCCTTGGCGCCTGTGATGACGGCCGAGAAGCTGCCACGGCGGTTCCACCGCCAGTGCCGTGCGCTGCGCCGGCTGGGTTGGCCGAGCATCGCTGTCAGCAGGGCGGGCCAGTTGGCGATGAGCGCGAGACGGAGCTCGCGCAAATCGGCACAGAGGGAGAGAGCAGAAGGCGACGATGCGCACATGCGGGGATCGTCCTGTCTGTCAGAGGGGTGCGTGAACAACGCAGCGCTGACGCGCTGAACGCACTTTTTCACGTGGAAGAAATAGGCATTTTATGATTCTCATTCAATGCCGATGATTGCTCGCGCTTATACGAAGGATTTCGCTCTTTCACTTGCCCAGGCGGATGAGATGCGAAACCCCTGCTCAGGTCACAAGGTTGGCGACAATCTCGGTATCGATGTCGCCGAGCTGGCTTCGCAGCCAGTCCAGCGCGGCCTTGCGGGTGCGGTAGGCTTCGACCTGCACCTTGAACTTGTTCTTGTTGATCCGCCCGCTGGCGAGGTCCTGCACCAGGTCCAGCTGCTGCTCGGCGGTGAGGTAGAGGATGTTCCGCACCAGCCCCTCGGTGATGGCGCAGTTGCGCCAAAGCTTGGCGCAACCTCCTCATCCTGCGCCAGGGCGCTGACGCGGAAAGCTGCGCCAACCACCTCCCATGCGCGTCGGTCAATCTTCGCGAGCGTCGCTAAGTCTCGAACCTTCTCGTGGCTCCAGCCGAGTTTCTCGGCGATCGTCTTCTAGGTGACGTCGGCAGCCTGCTTCCGCCACACCATCTCGGCATAGATGCCCGCGGCCCTGGAGGCCTCGCAGCGGTATCGCCCGCCGAACAGCACGCCCCCCCCGGCGTCACCGACAGCGGATAGGGTTTCACGCCCGTGGTGCGCAGCGGCCCATCGGTTCATTCGGCTACAATGCTGATACCGGCCTCCAAAAGAGGCCGGACTGTCGAGATTCCCATTGCTGGGAACCTCGCTCTACTCAGTACGTCTCCGTTCTGCCTTGGTCCTCTACATTTCATTCCGAGGAGGCAGGTACGCATGCGCATCACCGCATCTGCGAGTGACTCACCATTCCCTGGCGGATTCCTCCAACACCGACAACGTGCGCTTCTTTGTCTGTCGCTCACATCGGCGCAAAGAGTTCCTCGATATCGGACTCGGTCAGACGCAGGGCGCCACCTTCCTCGCCGCCCAGCACCATCTCCGTCAAAGCACGCTTGCGATCCTTCAAGACTTCCATCTTTTCCTCGATGCTGTGCAGCGCCACCAACCGATGCACGAAGACAGGCTTCTCCTGGCCAATGCGATGAGCCCGGTCTGTCGCTTGATCCTCGGCCGCAGGGTTCCACCAGGGGTCGTAGTGGATCACTGTATCCGCCGCGGTCAGGTTCAGTCCGACGCCGCCGGCCTTCAGGCTGATCAGGAAGACAGGAACCTCGCCCGCCTGGAAGCGACGCACCGGCGTCTCGCGATCCCTGGTCTCGCCCGTCAACAGCAGATAGGGAATCTCCGCCACGCGCAGCCGCGCCTCGATCAGCGCCAGCATCTCGGTGAACTGCGAGAACACCAGCGCGCGCCGCCCTTCCTCCATCAACACGCCGAGCAGTTCCAGCAGCCGATCCAGCTTGGCCGAGCCGGCCTTTGCCTTCTGCGCCGCGGGAACCTTCACCAGCCGAGAATCACAGCAGGCCTGCCGCAGCTTCAGCAGCGCATCGAGGATGACGATCCCCGAGCGCGCCAAGCCACGCGACGCGATCGCCGCCTTGACCTTGGCGTGCATGGCCAGCCGGATCCCCTCATAGATCGCGCGCTGGCCTGCCTCCATCTCCACCGGCTCGATGATCTCTGTCTTGGGCGGAAGGTCGCGCACCACCTCTTCCTTGCTTCGGCGCAGCAGGAAGGGCCGCACACGGCGCCGCAGCGCCTCCTGACGAAGCGTGTCGCCATGCTTCTCGATCGGCGTTCGGTACAGTTTGCGGAAGGCGCTCTCCGCGCCCAGGAAACCCGGGCTCAGGAAGTCGAACAGCGCCCAGAGCTCGCCCAAATGGTTCTGGAGCGGTGTGCCCGTCAGGCAAAGACGCTGGCCGGCCTCAAGGCGCGCGGCCATGCGGCTGGTCTCCGTCTTCGGGTTCCGGATCGCCTGCGCCTCGTCGAGGATCACCGCGTGCCAGGGCTGCGCCGTGAGAACCGCCTGATCGCGCGCCAGCAACGGGTAGGTGGTCAGCACGAGGTCATGCGCGGCGACCTCGCCGAAGCGTTCCTTGCGCTGCTTGCCATGCAGCGGCAGCACGCGCAGGTCCGGGGCAAAGCGCGCGGCCTCACGCGTCCAGTTCGGAATCAGGCTGGTCGGGCAAACCAGCAGGGCGGGCCGATCAAGACGCCCTTCTGCCTGCTCGATGGCGAGATGGGCCAGGGTCTGCACCGTCTTGCCCAGCCCCATATCATCCGCCAGCACGCCCCCGAGCCCGGCGCCACGGAGGAATTGCAGCCATGCCACGCCGTCCGCCTGATAGGGGCGCAGTTGTCCCTGGAAGCGCGGCGGCAGGCTGATCGGCGGCAGGCCGCCATCCACCGCGCGGAGTTGCCAGCCCAGGCTGCGCAGACGCTCCGCCCCCTGCCAGGTCAGCCCGGAGGCTTCCTCCAGCGCCACCAGTTCGGCGGCATCCTGCTGTGTAAAGCGCAGCCTCTCGTCACCGGCATCCAACCTTCCCTCCGAGAACAGGTCCGCCAGCATCAGCAAGATTGGCCGAAGGTGATCCACTGGAAGCTGCAACAAGCGCCCATCCGGCAAGGGAACCAGAAAAGGCTCCACATCCGGATGCAACGCGATCCCCTCGCGCCCGCCCTCGCGCGCGATCAGTTCGACCAGGGCCGGCACCAGATCCACCCGCGCGCCATCGACCATCACGCCCAGGTCAAGTTCGAACCAGTCGATGCCGCTGCTCTCGCGCAGTTGGGCTTCGACCTCCCCCTCTGGCATGACGAGTTGCACCGGAAAATCCGGTGCCACCGTGATTTCCCAGCCTCTTGCCGAAAGCACCGGCAGAGTGTCGAGAACCACATCCAACCACGCCGTGCTGTCGCTCCCTGGCGCCAACACGAAGTCTCCGGGTTCGACCCTGCCGAGCCTTACGGGCGCGATGTCAGCCAGATGTTCCAGACCCTCAGCCAGCAACGCACGGACCGCATCGGTCTCGGCGTCATGGTCGCGCCGCACCTCGTAGACGCGCCCGGCATGCGACATCCGCCGCGAGAGACTGGCAACGCCGGGAGGCAACTCGAATGGCCCATAGCCAAAGCGCAGCCGGGCAATCGGCATGGTCTCGGCCCGCTGCCATGTGCTCCCGCCATAGGTCACGACCATCAGGGCCAACCGGCAGATTGGTGGCCCTGAGAGGATCTCCGGCGCTGCAATCTCCAGGGGCGGTGGCAGCGTCGGCAGGCGCCGGCGCAGTTCCGCACCCACGGCGGCCACAGCTTCCGGCGGAATGGCCGGCGCGGCCAGCAGGCGTGTGGCGAGGGGCAGTGGCACATCACCGGTCGTGACCGGGCCGATCTCACCCGTCGCAGGGTCGGCATACCAGGGCTGCGGGACGGAAAAGCCCATTGCCCCAGCCTCGAGCGCCAGGGCGGGGATCTGCTCGCCATCAGGCGTCAGTTCCCAGGTCAGTCTTCCTGGGCGGGATTCGCCACGGCGCAGCGGCATCCCATCGGGCGTGCCCCAATAGGCGCGCCCCGTCGCGACGATGCGTTCGATCAGTTCTGGCGGATCATCATCCTCTGTCAGGCCACCATACCGGTGCGCAAGCCGCGCCAGACGGCGCAGGATGATTCGATCCCCGGCTGTCAAATAGCGGGCTGGTGTCTCGACGCGCTGCGGGTCGTATTTTTTGGCAGTGCCAAAACTGCCATCCTTGCGGATGCTCTGCGTGCAGCAGGCCACAGCAATCTGCCGGGCGCTGCGTGGCAATGCCCGCGCCTCCAGAACATAGACCAGGCGTTCGCGAGCAGCCCGCTCTGGCTGTTCAGATCCATCCGCTGGAAACTCCTGCAACCAGGCTGCCACCAGGGGTGGGAGAATAGCCCCCTGGCTCGATGGCGCCGGAGCCACCCCGCGAGGGGCCTGAAGCGTGGCAGGCGGCGCCAGCCGATCAGCAGTCTCGTATTCCAGCGCCAGCTTGGCCAGGACCGCGGCGACATGCTTGCAATTCCAGCCCACAGGGCAGGTGCATTCCCCCATGAAGGCCAGCTTTCCGGCACGGGCCGGAAGGCGGCGGATCGACTGGCGATAGGGTTTCGGGCGCGAACCCTTGGTCTGCGCTTCGATCGCGCCTTCATCATCGCCGCGGCCAATGCTCAGCACGCGCCCCAGGCGCGCATAGGCAAGGCCACTCTCGAAGGTCCCCCCAGGGAAGGCTCTCCGCAGTTCTGCAAAACTGAACAGGAACGGCTCAGCATCGAAGGATCGGGTCGACATGGCTGTATTCTGCCAGAGAGGCTGGCGTGCGGCGAGATGTCGTCATGCGACATCCTGCTGCGGCTGCGCCGCCACACAGCGGAGGAATACGCCCGCGACGCCGCGCAGGCCCGCGACTGGGGAGAGGTTTGCCTACCCTCCCCGCCCCCGCAGCGCCCTCATGCCCGGACACAACGGAGACCGGCATGACAACGCACTCCCCTCCCCCGCCCGCATCC
>NZ_JANFNY010000079.1 GCF_024437745.1 Roseomonas sp. GC11
ATGGCCGGGTCCGTCGTCTGCGACCTCCGCAACGTCTGGGATCCCGCCACCATGCGCGAGGCCGGCTTCTCCTATTCCTCCATCGGACGTCCGTGAGCCAGACCTGCCCCATGCCTCGTTTCATGCCCCCATCGGCCAGGTGAGGAAGTCGATATGATCAACTTCAAGAAGCACATCCTCTTCTTCACCGAGAAGTCGATCGTCTCCGGCCACAGCGTGGATTTCATGCTGCGCGACGACGTGCTCCTGCACCTCAAGGTGGTCAACGACCCGCCGCGCCTGAAGATCAACGACAGGCAGGGCGGCAAGTGGGGCAAGGAAATCCGCCTGCCCCTCATCGGCCCGCTCGATGCCGAGGGCTTCCAGATCGAACTGCGCCAGGATGCGCAGGGCGTGAGCCTGCTGGCGGGTGGCGAGACCGCCCGCTTCGAGCGCTGCGGTGACCTGACGCGCGCCGACAAGGTGCGCATCCCGCGCTCCATCCAGCACGCGATGGAGGCGACGGAAACCCTGCCGGCCGATACGGAACTGGCGCCGGCCGGCGGCAGCGCCCCGGCGGCGGGCGGCGCGGCCGTGGTCAGCAACACCACCGGCGCCGCCTATCAGCGCGTCGACGCGCAGGAAGCCGCCGCGGGCGAGGCCAGCGGCCCGCCGCGCGAATGGCGGCGCTTCGTCTTCTCCCGCAAGGCGATCACCCAGGGCCACAGCGTCAACTTCCCGCGCGGCGACGACATCGCCCTGCACCTGAAGTTCAACGCCGCCGCCGGCCGCCTGACGATCAACGACAATGTGCGCGGCTCCTGGCGCTCGGAAATCCGCCTGCCGGTGCCGGGCCTCGACATGGCCAACAGCGTCGAGGTGCACCTGGTCAATGGCGAGGACCATGTGGAGATCAGCGTCAGCGGCGGCGAGAAGGTCATTTTCTCGCGCTGCGGGCGGCTTGAATCGCTCGACACGGCGCGCTTCTCCTCGAACATCTACATGGTGCAGCAGGATGGCATCGACCTCGGCAGCACGGCTGCCGCCGCCGATGCCGGCCCGGCCCATACGCCGCTGGTGCCCAATGCCGCGCCGCTGCCCGAGCAGAAATTCCCGCAGCTGCTGAAGGACGCCACCACCCAGTGGAACGCCTTCCTGCGCGAGACCGAGGGCCTCAGCACCGCGCTGCAGCAGAAGCTGACGCTGCCGCCGGTCGCCTCACCGCTGGCCAAGGCCGGGGAGCGCGCGCATCTGCGCCATCTCGACCAGCGCATGCGCGACATGCGGGCGCTGCACAAGGAAATCCGCCAGTATATCGCCCAGAGCGAGGATCAGCTGCGCGGCGTGATCAGCGCCAAGCTGGACTTCCTGGGCAAGCTGCAGGATTCCGCGGTCGAGGCGGCGCGCGAGGATTATAAGAACGCCCTGCAGGCCCGCCGGCAGAAGGCGGCGCAGACCGCGGCGACGCGCCAGGCCGCGCGCCTGGCCACGCGGCTGAAGGCCCTGCCCAAGGAGCGCAGCGCCCTCTGGGTCCTGCGCCAGGGCGGTGCCAACCTGCCCGCCGCCCCGGCCGAGACGCCGGAGAGCGAGGCGCGCAAGGCCGTCGCGGCCCTCTTCGACGCCGCGCATTACCGCGGCCATTTCACCGAGGCGCTGCCGCAGGATGCCGACCTGCTCGCGCATTACCTGGCCTTCGGCTGGCAGGCCGGGCTGGACCCGCACCCGCTCTTCTCCGTCGCCTACTATCAGGCCGCCTATCCCGAGGCGGCGGGGCTGGAGCCCTTCGGCCACTTCCTGCTGGAAGGCGAAGCCAAGGGCAACAGCCCGCACCCGCTGCTGTCGCTGCCCTGGCTGGCGGCGCAGGCGGGCGGCGCGCCCCTGGCCGGCCTCTTCGCCGCCTTCCTGGCGGGCAAGACCGGCGAGGCCTCGCCGCACCCGGCCTTCGACGCGCCGGGCTATGCCCGCCGCGCCAAGCTGGAGCAGGGCAGCGCCCATGCCGCGCTGCTGCACTACGCCACCGAGGGCTGGCGCAAGGGGCTGAGCCCCTCGGCGATCTTCGACATCGACCACTACCTGTCGCAGCTCGACCAGGAGGGGACGCAGGGCACCGAGCCCTACCTGCATTTCCTGCTCTATGGCGCGGCCGAGGGCATCGCGCCGCACGCCCTTTTCGATGTGCGCTACTACCGCCAGCAGGCCCAGGCGCAGGGCGCGATCCCGCTCGATGCCCTGCAGCACTATCTGGTGGAGGGCGAGGCGGCCGGGCTGCGGCCCAACCCGCTCTTCGATCCCGCCTTCTACCGCGCCCAGTTCGCCGAGGCCGAGGCGCCGGCGGCGGGCAAGGCGCTGCTGCACTACATCATCCTGGGCGACAAGGGCGTGCAGTCCACGCACTGGCTGTTCAGCGCCAAATTCGCCATGGCGCAGCTGCTGCCGGTGCGCGTCACCGCGGGGCAGACGCCGCTGGCCTTCTACCTGGAGCAGGGGCTCAACGCCTTCACCTCCCCCTCGCCCTTCTACGAGGTGGGCCACTACCTGCTGGCGGTGGGCACCGCGCTGCGCGGCCAGCACCCGGTGCTGCATTTCCTGGCGGCGAAGCCGGAGAGCTTCATCAACCCGCACCCGCTCTTCGACGCCGCCTTCTACCGCGGCCAGCATGAAGGCACCGCCTTCGTACACGAGAACCCGCTGGCGGACTTCATCCTCGGCGTGCCCTCGGCCTTCGTCTTCAGCCCGCACCCGCTGTTCGACAGCCGCTACTATATGGAGAAGCACTCCGACGTCGCGCGGCTGAAGCTCAACCCGCTGTCGCATTACCTGCTCTATGGCGGCAAGGAGGGGCGCAACCCGAGCGCCACCTTCAACACCAAGTTCTACCAGAGCAAGCATAACATCAGCAACGCGATCAACCCGCTGGTGCACTATGCCCTGTTCGGCCAGGATCTCGGCCTGCCGACGCTGCCGCAGAACGAGCCGGCGCCCGCCGCCGCGCCCGCCGCGCCGGCGCGCCCCAAGGTCAGCTACCACCGCGGCCGCCGGCCGTGGATTGATGGCGGCAAGACCATCCTCGTGGTCGCGCATATCGCCGGCAAGTTCCTCTTCGGCAGCGAGCGCAGCTTCCTCGACATCCTGACCGGCTTCACGACGATGAACGTCAACGTCATCGCCGTGCTGCCGCAGAACAACCCGGTCTATACCCAGGCCGTCGCCGAGCTGACGCATGAGGTGGCGATCTGCTCCTATGGCTGGTGGCGCGCCAACCCTGTCTCGGAGGAGCATGTCGCCCTCTTCGAGCAGATCATCGCCGAGAAGAAGATCGACGCAGTGCACGCCAACACGATCATGCTGCGCGAGCCGCTGATCGCCGCCAACAACAAGAAGATCGCCTCGGTCGTGCATATCCGGGAGCTGATCGAGAAGGACGAGGCGCTGATCAAGCTGATCGGCGAGACCCCGGCGCAGATCATCCAGAAGGTGCGCAGCAATGCCTCCTGGCTGATCTCCAACTCGCGCGCCACGGCGCAGAGCTTCGCCGTCGAGGGCCGCAGCTTCGTCGTGCCGAACACCATGGACATGACCATCATGGACATGGCCAACGAGGTGGAAGGCGAGATCGTCAAGTTCGGCCTGATCTCCAGCAACCTGCCCAAGAAGGGCGTGCTGGACTTCGTCGAGCTGGCCGGCGCCGCGCAGCACGTGGCGCCCAATGCGCGCTTCGTTCTGATCGGCCCCGAGACGCCGCTGACGGCCGAGCTGCAGGCGGACCAGAAGGCGGGCAAGATCTCCCCGCACGTCATCTTCGCCGGCTATGCCGAAAGCCCGCGCGCGGCGATCGAGCAGGTCAATGTCGTCATCAACTTCTCGCACTTCGCCGAATCCTTCGGCCGCACGGTGCTGGAGGCGATGTCGGCCCGCCGCCCGGTGATCGCCTATGACTGGGGCGCGCTGCCGGAGCTGGTCTCCGATGGCAAGACCGGCTTCCTCATCCCCTTCCTCAAGCCGCTCGACGCGCTGCCCGCCGTCATCCGGCTGTGCAGCGAGAAGGGCCTGGTGCAGAGCCTGGGCGAGGCGGCCCGCGCCATCGCGGTGCAGGACTACTCCACCATCCAGTATGCCGCCAAGCTGAGCGCCGCCTACCGCACCATCCTCGGCCTGCAGGAGCCGCGCCCGGCCACGGAGGCGCAGGACGTGCACCCGATGCTGGCCGCGAGCCGCGCCAGCGCCACCAAGCCGGAGGTCATCAAGCGGGCGCGCGGCATCGACTTCGACCGCAAGCCGGGTGAGCGGCCGCGCATCGCCTATTTCTGCTGGCACTTCCCCGTGCCGTCGGAGACCTTCGTCCTCAACGAGCTGCGCTACCTCGTCTCGCAGGGCTATGACGTGCGGGTCTTCTGCCGCCAGACGCCCTACAAGGACTTCGTCCCCGACTTCCCGATCCAGTGGCAGCGCGTGGCCTCGCCGGACGACCTGGCGGAGGCGCTGGTCAAGACCGGCCGCACCGTGGCGCATGGCCACTTCGTCTACCCGACCGTCACCGACTTCCTGTGGCCGGCCTGCGAGAAGGCGAACATCCCCTTCACCTTCATCGCCCACGCGCAGGACATCTTCCGCTACGACAACGACGCCAAGAACCGCGTGGGCGAGATCGGCCGCGCGCCGCTCTGCCGCCGCGTCTTCGTGCTGTCCGAGTTCCACCGGAACTTCCTGATCGAGCGCGGCGTGCCGGCCAGCAAGGTGGTGATCAACCCGAACGCGATCGATGCCGAGTATTTCTCCCAGGCCTCGATCCCGGACCGCTCGGCCCGCAAGTTCCGCTCCATCTGCGCGGTGCACCGCTTCGCGCCGAAGAAGGGCCTCGACCTGCTGATCCGCGCCGCCGCCCTGCTGCGCGACGATGGCATCACCATCGACCTCTACGGCTATGGCGACCTCGAGGAGAGCTACCGCAAGCTGATCGAGGAGCTGCAGCTCACCAACGTGCACATCAAGGGCCGCACCTCGAACCGCGAGGGGCTGCTCGAGGTGCTGCGCAGCTACGACCTCTTCGCCTGCCCCTCGGTGCGCATCGAGAATGGCGACATGGACGGCATCCCGACCTCGGTGGCCGAGGCGATGGCGGCCGGCATGCCGGTGATCACCACCAACATCTCGGGCATCCCGAGCCTGGTGGTGGATGAGATCACCGGCATCATGGTCGAGCCCACGCCGGAATCCATCGCCGACGGCATCCGCCGCTACTACGCCATGCCGGCCACGCGCGTGGACTCGATGATCGAGGCCGCCCGCCGCCGCGTGCGCGAGCAGCATGACGTCACCCGCCTCTGCCGCGTGCTCCTGCGCACCTGGAACAACGAGACGGTGGACCTGCTGCTCGTCACCTGGAAGAACATCGAGGAGCACCGCGAGGTCCTGCGGCGCCTCTACAAGTACACCGCCCTGCCCTTCCACGTGATCGTCTGCGCCAACTACGACGAGGACCCGGAGGTGGTGGAGCTGCTGGAGAGCTACCACGCCCAGCACGACAACTTCACGCTGATCTACAAGGGCTACAACTCCTTCGTCGGCCCCGGCACGAACACGGCGATGGATGCCGGCAATTCCGACGTCGCCATCTATGTCTGCGGCAAGGAGGGCATGGTCCTGCGCTCCGGCTGGGAGCTGTCCTTCATCCACCACTTCGCCGAGAACGCGGATGTGGGCCTGGCCGGCACGCTGTGCCATTCGCCCACCTACATGACGGGCGCCGAATATCCGAAGGGCGTGCGGGAATTCGCCCGCTTCCGCAACCAGGACTTCGCCGCCGCCAACCCGACGCGCCTCTTCTACCACACCCAGGGCGGCTTCTTCGGCATCCGCCGGCGCATGTATGACGAGATCGGCGGCTTCAGCGAGGCCGTGCCGCACGACTACACCGATGTCGAGTACAACTACTACGCGGAGAGCCGCGGCTGGCGCCTGGGCGAGGTGCCGGGCCTGATGGCGCTGTTCAACAAGAGCCGCCCGCCGCTGATCGCGCGCTTCGACGAGACCATCGGCGCCACGCACCCGCCGGCGCTGTCGGAACTCGAGGTGTTCGACGCCATCGCCTCCGGCCGCCGCTTCAACTGCAATGTCTGCGGCTGGAATGGCGAGGCCTTCGAGCGCGTGGGCCAGGAGGCGCATTGCCCCTCCTGCCACTCGACCCGCGCCGACCGCAGCCTGATGCGCTGGATGGCGCCGAGCGTGCTGCTGCATCGCCGCCTGCCGGCCCTCTGCGTCGGGCTGACGGGCAAGATGCAGGCGGTCTGGGCCGAGCAGTTCCAGGGCCCGCGCCTGTCGTGGGAGGAGTTCCTCGATACCCTCCAGCGCAACAAGAAGCTGCCCAACCGCCCGGCCAGCCTGCATATCATCGGCCTGCGCGGCCTGCCGGAGAACCCGGAGACGCTCGGCCTCGTGCTGGCCGAGGCCTGGCGCCTGATGGTGCCGGAGGGGACGCTGCTGGTGCAGCCGGCGGAGGGTGAGAACCCGCTGCGCCTCCAGGGCGCGCCGCCGGAGTTCGAGGCCAGCATGGCCGCCGCCGGCTTCGTGCTGCGCGAGACGCCGGTCTATTTCAGCCGCTCCTCGCAGCTCGACTGGGCGCCGATGTGGGTGCTGCGCAAGACCGCCATCACCCAGGCGGCGGCGGCCGAGTAAGGCACCGCCCCCGGCCTCTCCGCCGGCCTCCTCTCCCCCCCCGGGCACCCGCGCCCCGGGGGGAGGGACGGGCCGGGACGAAACGGGCGCCGCCCCCCCCAGGGGCAGCGCCCTTTTTCATGCGCGGGGGCGGCGCCTCAGCCGGCGCTGCGCAGGCCCCAGGCCTTTTCCAGATCGGCGATGTGGCGGGCCATCTTTCCCTCCAGCGCCGCATCGGCGCCGGTCTGCTGCAGGATGGCGGCCTGCACCGCCTTCACCTCGGCCAGATGGACATGGCGGTCCAGCCGCTCGCCCACGCTGGCGCGGTGCCTGCGGTGGTCGTTCAGCGGCGCGGCGCTGTAGTGGATGCGGCCGGGCTGGCGGCAGGCCTCCACATAGATCCGCCAGTCCCCGGCGCAGGTGAAGGCGAAGGCGGCGCTGCCCAGGCTGCGGAAGGCCTCCAGCAGCGCCTCGCGCCGCCACAGCACGGCGCTGACATTCAGCACGAGGTTGCGCGGCGCCAGCACGCCGCGCAGGAATTCCTGCGGGGTGAAGCTGCGGTCCTCCGCCAGGGGGGAGGCGCCCATGGCCGCGTAATAGGCCTGGTGGTCCGCCTGCAGCAGGCGCCCCGCCTCGTCGATGGCGCGCGAGTCACAGAAGGAGAAGAGCGCGCCCTCATCCTGCGCGAGGCTGGCCATCTGGTTGGCGAGGAAGGCGGGGTTGCTGCTGTCATCCGCCTCGGCGATCCAGAGATAGCGGCCGCGCGCCCGCTCCGCCGCGCGCAGCCACTGGCGGAAGACATTGCCGCCGCGCCGTGCCTGCAGGACCAGCTCGATGTCGCGCTTGTGGTGCAGGGCGATGCTGCGCGCCACGTCGATGCTGTCATCGGTCGAGGCGTCGTCGATCACGATCACCTCGAGCACCGGCCAGGTCTGGCGGAAGATGGTGTCAAGCCGCTGATAGAGGAAACGCCCGTAATTGTAGTTGGGGACGACGACGGAGATGCCCTCCTCCGCCGCCGCGGCGGCCGCGCCGGCCGGGCGGCGCGGCAGGCTGGTGGCCTCCATCGCCGCGAGGCGCTGCAGGAAATGCGCGAAGGGGGCGGCGGCGGCGGCCGGGTCCTCCGCCGTGGCGAGGTAGGCGGCGGCATCGAAGCTGGCGGCGGCCGCCACCCCGGCCTGCTCCGGGTTCTCCAGGTAGTGCCGGTAGGGGTCCGGCGCGGCGGCGGCCTGCGGGCAGTTCTCGCGATAGGTGGCGGGGTCGAAGAAAGGGTTGGGCGCGCGCTCGCGCCGGTGCAGCAGGTGGTCGGCCAGCGGCGTGAGGCCGGGCGGCACGGCATGGGTCAGCAGGTACCAGGCCTGGTGGAAATGCAGGCTCGGCTGCTTCACCCGGCGCGGCGCGGCGGCGTAGAGGGCGAGGGCGCCGGCCGGCTCCTCCAGCCGCAGCCAGGCGGCGGCGCGCACCGGGTCGAAATAGGGGTTGGGCCAGTGGCCGGCGGCCTCGCCCTCGGTCAGGTAGTGCAGGAGCGGGTCGCCGGTGGCGCCGTGGCGCTCCTGGTACCAGGCGGCGTCCAGCAGGCCGCTTTCCGCCAGCCGGCCATAGGCCTCGGCCAGGGCCTGGGCGCGGTCCGGCGTGGCGGGGGGCAGGCCCTGCCGCTGCGCCAGCTGCCCGGCCAGCCAGCCGAGCGTCAGCGGCGCCGCGTCCACCCCCACCACCGGCAGGGCCGCGCCCGTCACGGCGATGCGCAGCTCGACCCCGGCCTCCGGCGCCGTGGCGGCCAGGGCGGCGATGGCCTCGGCCTCCATCCGGTGCCAGGGGAGGGCGAAGCCGCAGCGGGTCGTGGCGTTGAAGGCCCGGTCCAGGTCGGGGCGCGGCAGGACGGTATGGGTATGACCCAGGCACTGGCCCTGCGCCACCAGCTCGATGCGCAGCGGGTGGCCGATGGCACCGCGGTCCAGCGCCCAGCCCATCAGCCCCTGCTCGGCGCTGACATGGTCCATGGCGCCGCCATAGGGCAGGGCGAAGGGTGCGGCCGGCAGGGCGGGCAGGCTCACCGTGACGCCGGGCGGCAGGTCCAGCCGCAGCGCCCGCCCCCCGGCCCCGGCGGCAGGAAGGCCGGGGGACATCTCCGGGGCAAGCAGGGAAGAGGGCGCATGGAAGACCAGCGCGCCGTTCAGCACGACCCGCAGCAGCCCGGCCGGCCATTCGACGACGAGGTGGTCCGGCGCCGTCGCCTCCGCCCTTCCGGCCAGGGGGCGCGGCAGGCCGCGCAGGTCGCGGCGCACCCGGTTGATCCAGAGCGCGCCGGCTTCGAGCCGCAGGGAGAGAAGCGGGCCGCCCCCCTCGGCGGCATAGGTGATACAGGCGGCGCCCTGCCGCCGGTCATACGGGACCGCGAAGACATGGCGGTCACCGGGGCGAAGCATCACCACCCCCGGAGCCGTCGCGGTCGCCGGGGGCTGGTCGCTGCTGGACATTGCGGAATAACCCTACGCTCTGGAGGGCCGGATCGTAGGGTATCCCTTTCCAGGGGCAAGGCCGGGTGGCGGCGCGCGCCCGCCCCGGCCTTCCTCCCCAACCTCCTTCCCCGGCGCCTCCCCGGCGCCTTCCACCCCGGCGGGCGGGATGCCCGCCGGCGCACCGCGGAGGGGGCGCCTCAGCGCCGGCTGACGTTCCAGTAGACCGGCGCGGGCGGGTTCAGCAGCCCGTCCAGGTTCGCCCGGTGCGCGCGCAGCTGGTACTGGATGCCGATCGGCACATAGGGCACCGTCTCCAGCGCGCGGGCCTGGATGCGCGCGGTGATGTCGCGCCGCGCCGCCTCATCCGTCGTGTCGGCGAAGGCGGCGCGCAGGCGCTCGATCTCCGCGTCACAGGGCCAGCCGAACCACGCCTTCTCGCAGTTCGAGCGCAGGCCGAGATGGCTCACCGGCTCCATATAGTCGAGCCCGCCGGGGCCGGAGATGAAGATGGACCAGCCCCCCCGGCCCACCGGCTCGCGGCTCTGGCGGCGGGAGACGACGCTGGCCCAGTCCATCGACTGCAGGTCGGTGCGGATGCCGATGCCGCGCAGCAGGGCATCCGCCACCAGGGTGAAGGCGTTGATGTTGGTGTTCTCCGCCGCGTTCAGCAGCACGGCGGGGGTGCCGTCATAGCCGCTCTCGCGCACCAGCTGGCGGGCGCGCTCCAGGTCCGGGCGCGGCCAGCCGGCGGTGGTGTGCCAGGGGGAGGAGCAGGCATAGAAGCTCTGGCAGGCGCGGCCCTGGGCGGGGTCGTCCGTCACCGCCTTGAGGAATTCCGCGCCATCGACGGCGGCGAGCAGCGCCTGGCGCAGCTTCGGGTTGTCGAAGGGCGGCTGGGTGGTGTTGAGGCGGATCTGCTGCGCCACGCCGATCTCATCCTGCCGCGCCACGGTGATGTCGCGCGCGCGGCGCAGGATGGGCAGCAGGTCGGCCGGGATATCCTCGGCGATGTCGATCTCGCCCTTGCGCAGCGCGTCGATGGCGGTCTGCTGGTCCGGCATGATCAGCCATTCGACGCGGTCGAAGCGCGCCACCTTGCCGCCGGAGAAGCCATCCGCCGGCTCGGGGCGCGGCTGGTAGGCGGGGTTGCGCTCGAAGACGATGCGGTCCCCCGCGCGCCACTCGGCGACGACGAAGCGGTAGGGCCCGGAGCCCAGCACCTCGGGCACGGCGCGGTTGGCCGGGGTCTGCGCCAGGCGCTCGGGCATGATGAAGGGCACCGGCGCGCCGGGCTTGCCGAGCGCCTCCAGCACCAGGCCCCAGGGGGCGTTGAGCGCCAGGGTGAAGCTGCGGGCATCCTCGGCGGTGAAGACGGCGCCGCGCGCCATGAGCTGCTGGCCCAGCCCGTCATTCTGCGCCCAGCGGCGCAGCGAGGCGATGACATCCGCCGCCGTCACCGGCGTGCCGTCGGAGAAGCGCAGGCCCTCGCGCAGACGGAAGCGCCAGAGGCGCCCGCCTTCCTCGGCGGACCAGCTCTCCACCATCTGCGGCCGGATGCGCAGCCCGGCATCGACGGCGAAGAGCGTGTCATAGACCATGTAGCCCAGGTTGCGGGCCATGGAGTCCGAGCCGAGATGCGGGTCCGTCACCCGCACATCGCCGGAGGGCTTGACGCGCAGCACGCTCTGCGCGGCGGCGGGGGTGGCGAGCGCCGCCGCCAGCAGCGCGGCCAGTGGCACCAGGGTCTTTTTCCAGTTCTTTTTCATCGGGTTTCCTCCTTGGGGGGGGCATCGTCAGGACAGGGCCGGCTCTTCCAGGGCGGCGAGGCCGCCCCGGCGGATCAGCGCATGGGCGGCCAGGGCCAGCGCGGCGGCGGGCGGGGCCGGGGGCGCGGCGGGCAGGAACAGGAGATCCGGCCCGCCGGGGCCGCCGCCGCCGAAGAGGCTGCGCGCCATACCCTCCGCCACGGCGGCGCGCAGGGGCGGCGGCAGGGCGGCGGGCCAGCCGCACAGCACCACCCGCGCCACGGGCTGCAGGTTCAGCGCATTGCCCAGCACGAGGCCGATGGCGCCCAGCACGCCGCGCAGCGCCGCCTCCCGCCGCGGCGTCAGCCGGGCGAGGCGCGGCCACTCCGCCCCGGCCGCCACCAGCTCCGCCTCCGCCACGCCGCAGAGCCCGGCCAGGGCGACGGTGGAGGCCACCGCCTCCAGGCAGCCGCGATGGCCGCAGCGGCAGGCCGGGCCCTGCGGGTCGAGCACGACATGGCCGATCTCGATGGGGCGGATGGGGTCGCGGTCGGTCACCGGGTCCACCCAGGCGCCGCCGACGCCATGGCCGAAGGCGAGGAAGAGATGCCGCCCGCGCAGCGGCGGCGCGCCCGGCCCGTGCAGATGCATGGCGGCGAGGGCCGTGGCGGTATTGGCCAGCACCAGCGGCACGCCGGGGAAGGCGCGGCGCAGCCGCGCCTCAAGGCGGGCGGGGTCCAGCGGCAGGATGGGGTTGGGGCGCCCCGCGCCGGGCGAAGCGGCCATGGCTGCGGCCGGAGCGGCGGCCAGGGCGGCGGCCAGGGCGGCAGGGGGCGCCGCCACATGGCCGGGGATGGACACCGCGACCTGCCAGGGCCGCAGGCCGGCGCGGGCGCACCAGGCGGCGAGGCTGTCCACCGCCTCGGCGGCGATGGCCTCCAGCGCGGCGGGGGTGGCGGCGGGCGGCAGGGGCAGGCGGCCGGCCATGTCGGTGCCGCCGCCGAGGGGGCCGAGGCCGAAGCCCAGCCGGTCATGCACGAATTCCAGGGCGGCGACGCGGGGATTCTTGCCCAGCGCAACCAGGGTGGAGGGGCCGCCGGGATAAGGCACCGGGCGCCGCAATTCCTCCACCAGCCCCTCGGCGCGCAGCTCGGCGAGGATGCGGGAGAGGCTGCCCTCCGTCACCTGGCATTCGCGCGCCAGCATGGGGCGGAACAGCCCTTCCTCCGCCAGAAGGCGGCCGAGGATGGCGGCGCGGGTCTGCCGGCGGGTGCGCGGGGGGTGTAGCATGGCCCTGGACGATTCTTGCTCTGCGCAAGGATCTAGGCGGCAAGGCGCCGGGCGGTCAATCATCCTTCCCCGGCACCCTTCCCCGGCACCCTTCCCCGGCACCCTTCCCCGGCCCCCTTCCCCGGCCGGGGCCGGCGCGGCGTGGCGGCCGCACCACACCCCCGCCCCTTCCGCGCCGGGTCGGCTCTTGGCGCTTTCTTGTGAATTCCTGGGTTCTCATGGGCCCGATAGAAATGACACCGACATGATTCCACCCATGCACGAAACCCATGCCGGGCCTGGCCATTCCCCTGCCCGCCGCTGAAGGCGCACCGGCCCGACCATGAACGGCCCTGATGCATCCTCCGAGGCCCTGCCGGGACATCCGGGCTGGGCCATGGCCGCGGCCCAGCCGCCGGCGGGCGCGGCCCTGGCGCGGCGGGCGCCCTGGCAGCCCGGCCTGCGCGGCGTGCTGGCGGCGGCCTTCGGCGCGCTCGGCGTGCTGGTCGCGCTGGTGTCCTCGGCGGCGATCGGGCAGCTCGCCACGCAGAGGTTGCGCGCCGATATCGGCGCCGAGCTCGCCGCCGCCGCCGGGCGCGCGGCCGATCTGCTGGACCGTGGCCTGCATGACCGGCTGCGCGAGGTGCGGCTGGCCGCCACCCTGGCGCCGCTGCGCGACCCCACCGCCAACCCGGCCGAGACCCAGGCGACGCTGCGCTGGCTGCATGACATCTACCCGGAATATGCCGCCTTCTTCCTGATCGGCGCCGATGGCCGCATCCGCGCCGCCAGCCGCGAGGGGCTGGCGGGGCTCGACGTCTCGCAGCGCGACTATTTCCGGCACGGCCAGGAAGGGCCGGTCCTGGTCGATGTCCATGAGGCGCTGCTGATGAGCCCGCTGCTCGGCCGCCCGCCGGAGAACCCGGCGCGCTTCGTCGATCTCGCGGCACCTCTGCCGGGGCAGCGCGGCCACCCGGCCGGCGTGCTGGCGGCGCATCTCTTCTGGGAATGGGCGGAGGATATCGAGCGGCATGTGATGGGCGCCGTGCTGCGCCGCCATCCGGGGGCGGAGGCGCTGGTCTTCTCGCAGGATGGCGTGGTGCTGATCGGGCCGCCGGCGCTGCGGCGGCGGCCGCTGGCCCTGCTCTCTCCCGGCGCGGCGCGGGCGCTGGCGGCGGGCGGTGCCGGCGGGGAGCAGGGCAGCCTGGTGGAGCATGCGCCGGATGGCGACGGGCGGGATTATCTGGTGGGCTATGCCTCCACCGGCGGCTATCGCGAATCCCCCGGCCTGGGCTGGCGGGTGGTGGTGCGGCGGGAGGCGGGGGCGGCCTTCGCCCCCGCCCGCGCGCTGGCGCGCGATGTGATGTTCTGGGGCCTGGGCGCGGCCACGCTGGCCGCGCTGCTGGGCTGGCTGCTGGCGGGGATGATCAGTTCCCCGCTGGCACGGCTGTGCGAGTCCGCGGCCCGGCTGCAGCGCGACCCGGCGGCCGCCATCACCACGCCGCTGCATGGCCCGCGCGAGGTGACGGCGCTGGCCACCGCGCTGGCCGCGCTGGTCGCCGCGCTGCGCGGGCGGGAGAGCGCGCTGCGGGCCGGCGCCGCGCGGCTGCGCCTGGCGACGGAGGGCACCGGCCTCGGCACCTGGGAGATTGACCTGGCCTCCGGTGCCAGCCAGCGCTCCCCCCGGCATGATGCCATTTTTGGCCATGCCCTGCCGCTGCCGCGCTGGGGGTGGGAGGATCTGCTGCGCCATGTGGCGCCGGAGGACCGGCGCCGTGTCGCCCGGCGGCTGCGCGTGGCGGTCGGGCGGCGGCGGGAATGGGAGCTGGAATGCCGCATCCACCGCGCCGATGACGGGGCGGAGCGCTGGATCCGCTGCCGCGGCGCGCCGCTGCCCGAGGGCAGCGCCGGCGCCTGCCGCTATGGCGGCATCGTCGAGGACATCACCGCCCGCAAGGAGGATGAGCGCGCGCTGGAACTCCTGGTGCGGGAGCTGGACCACCGGGTGAAGAACCAGTTCGCCGTGTTCGACAGCCTCGTGCAGTTCACGGCGCGGGGGGCGGCGGACCCGGCGGCGATGGCGGAGACGCTGCGCGGGCGGCTGCGCGCGCTGGGCGCCGCGCATGATCTGGTGCGGGAATCCGCCGGCAGCGGCGTGGCGCGCGGGTTGCGGCCGACGCGGCTGGACCTGCTGATGGGCGCGGTGCTGGGCCCCTTCGCCACGGGCGGGCTGGCGGCGGAGGAGCGGCTGCGGCTACAGGGGCCGGAGCAGGCGGTAGGCCCCACGGCCGCTGCCGC
Organism: Roseomonas sp. GC11; assembly: GCF_024437745.1. Lineage (GTDB taxonomy): Bacteria > Pseudomonadota > Alphaproteobacteria > Acetobacterales > Acetobacteraceae > Pseudoroseomonas. The sequence goes on from NZ_JANFNY010000079.1 coordinate 14,402, forward strand.
GCTGGCGCTGCTGCTGCATGAGATGGTCACCAACGCCGCCCGCCATGGCGCGCTGCGCCAGCCCTCCGGCCTTGTCGAGATCCACTGGAGCGCGTCTGGCGGCCGGCTGCGCCTGCACTGGCGGGAGCAGGGCGGGCCACCGGTGCTGGCCCCCCCTACGCGGCGAGGCTTCGGCACCACGCTGGTGCGGCGCACGGCCTGCGGCCAGCTGGGCGGCCGGGTGGAATTCGACTGGACGCATCCGGAGGGCCTGCGCCTGACGATCGAGATTCCTCTCCACCGCCTGGAAAACTGACCCTTTCCTGAAAAAGTTTTTTGGTTCTTTTTTCCAAAAAAGAACCCTTACTTCCTTTCTTTTTTATTTTTATTTTCCTTTCCCTCCCGCCTGCCTGCCTCACTCCCCTTCCGGCCGCAGGCGGCTGGGCAGCAATTCCCCCGCATGTTCCAGCACCGGGTAGGCGGCGGCGGCGATCAGGTGGCCGTTCACCAGCTTGATGTCACGCAGGGCGTCGAGGTGCAGGGCGCTGGTTTCCACCGCATCCAGCCGGCCGTCGCGCAGGCGCTGGAAATGGGCGGCCACGGCCTGGGCCTCGTGGCGGCGGAATTCCTCCTTCTCGGCGGCGAGGCGGCGGGCGGCGCGCAGATCCTCGGTGAGGAAGAGCGCGGCAGCGGCATGGAGATTCTCCAGCAGCCGGTCCACCAGTTCCAGCAGTTCCGCCCGTTCCTCGGGCGAGAAGGCGAGGCCGCGCTTGTGCTGGCGCGCCACCAGGGCGAGCAGGCCGCGGTCGATCACATCGCCGGCCTGCTCCATGTGGGTGGCGAAGGCGAGGATGCTCATGACGCGCTGGTGGTCGGCCTGGCTCATCGCCTCGGCATCGAGGCCGGTGAGGTAGGCCTTGATGGCGGCGTTGAGCCTGTCGAGGATATCATCCATGCGGCGCAGCCCGGTGATGCGGCGGCGGTCGCCCTGTTCCAGCACGCCGCGCAGGCCGCCCAGCATGGCCTCCAGCACATCGGCGAGGCGCAGCACCTCGCGCGCGGCGGCGCCGAGGGCGACCACCGGCGTCTCCGCCGCCGCCGCGTTGAGGTAGCGCGGCCGGGCCGGGTCCGCCTGATCCACGCGCGCGGGCAGCAGGCGCTCCAGCAGCCGGGCATAGGGCGGCAGCAGGGGAAAGAGCAGCAGCGCCAGCCCGAGATTGAACACGGTGTGGAAATTGGCCACGGCGCGCGCCGGCTCGGTGTCCAGCGCGGCGGGCAGGGCGGCGAGCCAGGGCAGCAGCGGCAGCAGGGCCATGGCGCCGAGCAGCCGGGTGGCGAGGTTGCCGAGCGGCACGCGGCGCGCCGCCGGGTCCGCCCCCGCGCCGCCTTCCAGCACGGGGTTCAGCGCGGTGCCGAGATTGGCGCCGAGGACGAGGGCGAAGGCGCCTTCCGCCGGCAGCAGGCCCTGGGCGGCGAAGCTCATGGCCAGCAGCACGATGGCGGCCGAGGAATGCGCCGCCCAGGCGGCCAGGGCGCCGAGCAGCAGGCAGGGCAGCGGCTGCGCCGCCACCAGCGCGAGCACGGCGCGCAGGGCGGGGGCGTGGCCCATCTGCTCCAGCAGGGTGACGAAGTGGTGCAGCGCCATCAGCAGCAGGCCGAGCCCGATCAGCACGCGGCTGAAGTCGCGCAGGGCCGCCTGGCTGCGGCGGAAGAGCAGCACGCCGGCCAGGATCAGCACGGGGGCGAGGGCCGCCACGTCGAAGGAGAGGAGCTGCACGATCAGCGTGGTGCCGACATTGGCGCCGAGCATGACGGCCAGGGCCGGCACCAGCTCCACCAGGCCGGAGGCGGCGAAGCCGGTGACCATCAGCCCGGTGGCCGTGCTGCTTTGCAGGATGGCGGTGACACCGAGCCCGGCGGCGAAGGCGGCGGCGCGGTTGCGCAGCGCCTGCCCCAGCAGCGCGCGCAGCCGCGCGCCGAAGGCCCGCTGCACGCCCGTCTGCACCATGTGGACGCCCCAGATCAGCAGGGCCACGGCCCCCGCCAGTTCCAGCAGGGTGCGGAAAAGCGCCATCCCATGGTCTCCCGAGTGCAAACTTCCATGATGCGCCGGATCGCCCGCAGCGCAACACCGCACACGCCATCGGGGCGCGCCCAGCGCCGCCGCATGACGGGGATTTCACGCGGCTGGGCCTCGCCGGGGCCGATGCGCGCGGCTCCACCCCGCAGGAGCTGGCCAGCTATATCGCCAGCGAAAGCGCGAAGTGGAGCCGGGTGGTCACCAAAGCCAAGGTGACGGTGAATTAGAGAGATATCTTCTTTTTCTGAAGAAAAAGAAGCAAAAAGACTCTTTCAGTTTGGCGTCCCGCCTCAAGCCCGAGGCGGGACGCTCACTGAAAAAGGTTTTTTGGTTCTTTTTTCCAAAAAAGAACGCTGTCTTACGGCTGCTCGCAGCTGAAGCTGCTCTCCTGCTGCGGATCGCCCCCCTTGTAGCGCGCTTCCAGCGGCGCCGGGCAGATCGGGCGGGCGCGGCCGGGGAAGGAAGCCCCGCGCGCCACCAGCCGCTGCGGCGCCTCGCCGCGCTCCACCCAGCCCTCGATGGCGGTGAGCGGGTCGAAATCATCCAGGGCGGGGCCGCCGCCGCAATGGGTCATGCCCGGCACGATGAACAGCCGCGCCCATTCGGCCAGCTTCGCCGGGCCGCCATTGTCCGCCGCGAGTTCCTGCCACCACTGGCGCAGATCCTCGGGCGAGAAGACCGGGTCGGCATTGCCGTGGAACACCAGCATCCGCCCGCCCCGCGCCGTGAAGCTGGAGAAGAGCGTGGCCGTGGTATCGTTGATGGCGGCGGTCTGCGCCAGGCGCGGCGTGTCACGGTCGAAGTCGAAGCGCAGCAGGTCGAGGTTCCGCACCGGCGGCGTCAGGAAGTAGTAGCCGAGCGAGGCCGGCGCCAGCACGGCGTTGCGCGCATTGGACTGCGCCGTCGGCGAAGTGCCAAGCTTCCAGGCCCGCCAGCCCGGCGCGGCGATACCGGGATCCCACGACCAGCCCGCGTAAAGCGCCCGCCCGGCGCTGTCCTTCGCGCCGCCGAAGACACGCTCCAGCGCCGTCACCTGCGCGGCGGAGAGGCAGTCCGCCGTTTTCTCCCCCGTGCAGCGCAGAGTGGCGGGCGCGAAGCGGCAGGCGGCCATGGCGTCCACGCTGCCATCGGCCAGGCCATCGGCGGCGTCGCAGGTGGCCAGCACCTTCTCCGCCACCAGCTTCATATCGGCCGGGGAGAGCGCGGCGGCGAGGATGGGCCGGCCGGCATCGTCGCGCGGCGCGGCGGCAACCAGGGCCTGGGTGTCCCAGGCCTGGGCCAGGGCGGCGCGGCTGAGGCGGAAGCCGGGATTGCCCGCCACGATGCCGTCAAAGGCGGTGGGGTAGCGCTGCGCCGCCATCAGCGCGGCGCGGCCGCCATTGGAACAGCCCATGAAATAGCTGCGCTCCGGCGCGCGGCCATAGCGCGCCTGGATGAGCTGCCGGGCCGCGTCGTTCACCGTGCCGATGGCGGCATAGGCGTAGTCGAGCCGCGCCTGCTGGTCGAGGCCGAAGCTGGCATCCGAATTGTCCCGCCCCTGGTGGCCGGAATCGGTGGAAACAACCGCATAGCCGCGGTTCAGCGCCGGCGCGGCGGTGGAACCGCTGACGGGGGTGGCGCCCACCGCCTCGTTCACCACGCCATCCATGCCGCCGCCGCCCTGGAAGAGGAAGCGGCCATTCCACGCCTCCGGCAGGCGGAGCTGGAAGCGGGTGGCGTAGCGCACGCCCTCCGCGCCCTGTCGCGGGTTCAGCTCCCCCTCGACCACGCAATGCGCCGGCAGGGCGGAACGCGCGCGCGCCGCCCCGGTCAGCGCCGCGCGGGCGGGGTTCTCGGCGGGCAGGGTGCCGGCGGGCACGGCCTCGGCCCGGCTGAGATGCAGCGCCTGGGGCGCGGCGGCGAGCAGATCGGCGCAGGCCTGCTGGGCGGCGGCGCCGGTGGCCTGGAGCAACAGCCCCGCCACCCCAAGCACTGTGCCGGCCAGACGCGGATAGGATGCCAAGGCCTTATTCTCCTTCCTGGCGCCGCGAATCCGCTTTGGATCGACGGCGGATGTTTTCACTGTATCCTAAGAGGCAACCCGGCCACTGACACGCGCCGGGAGGAACAGGGGGGATATGATGCAACAGGCAGGACCGGCGCCGACGCGGCGCCAGGCGATGGCGGGAGGATTGATGGCCATGGCAACCGTGACACCGGCCGCGCAGGCGCAGATGGCGGCCCCCGCGGCAGCGCCCGCGGCCTATGCGCCCCCCATGGCCGAGGCGGTCCCCCTGGTGACGCCACGCCTGGAGTTCATCTACGAGGCCGTGGTGGATATCGCGCCGGTCATGCCCCTCGGCCCCTCGCCACTCGGCGAGCGGCGCATGGTGCCGATCACCGGCGGCAGCTTCGAGGGCCCGCGCCTGCGCGGCAGGGTGCTGCCCGGCGGCGCGGACCGCCAGCTGGTGCGGCGCGACGGTGCCCGCCTGCTCAACGCGATTTACGAAATGGAGACCGAGGATGGCGCCATCATCACCGTGCACAACAAGGTGCTGGTGAACGATCCGCCCGGACAGCCGCGCTACGCCTTCTCGACGCTGGAGATCGCGGCGCCCGACGGGCCGCATGGCTGGCTGAACCAGGGTGTCTATGTCGGCACGCTCGACAGCCTGCGGCCGGCACGCGCCGCCGTGGTGATCCGCGTCTTCCGCCTCGGCTGAGCGGAGGCAGCCCGCGGCGGGCCCAAAGCCTTGACGGACGGTGCGCCCTGGCCGACAGGGCGCACCGGCCCCGCCCTGCCCCCCGGGCGGCGGACGGCCTTTTGCGGCGGGGGAATATCCTGGCCCGGCACGACGCCCCGGCGCCAGCAAGGAGAGAGTGGATGGATGTGATGGCCGATACCCCGGAGAACGGCCTGGCCTCGGCACGCCGCACGCTGGAGCTGGAGACCGAGGGGCTGCAGGCCCTGCGCGCCGCGCTGGATGGCAGCCTGGCCGAACCCCTGCAAAAAGCCATCGCCGCCATCCGCGCCGCCGAGCAGGGCCGCGTCATCCTGACCGGCATGGGCAAGTCCGGCCATGTCGGGCGCAAGATCGCCGCCACCCTCGCCTCCACCGGCACGCCCGCCTATTTCGTCCATCCCGGCGAGGCCAGCCACGGCGATCTCGGCATGATCCGCAGCGAGGATGTGGTGATCGCCCTCTCCTGGTCGGGCGAGGCGCCGGAACTCTCCGATATCGTCGCCTATACCCGCCGCTTCGGGGTGACGCTGATCGCCATCACCTCCCGCGCCGGCAGCACCCTGGCCCAGGCCTCGGATGTGCCGCTGATCCTGCCGGCCATGCCGGAAGCCTGCCCGAACGGCCTCGCCCCCACCACCTCCACCACCATGCAGATCGCCCTCGGCGATGCGCTGGCGGTCGCCCTGCTCTCGCTGCGCGGCTTCTCGGCCAAGGATTTCCGCCAGTTCCACCCGGGCGGCAAGCTCGGCGCCCAGCTCCGCCGCGCCCGCGACCTGATGCATGACGGCACCGCCGTCCCCATGGTGCCGCAGGACGCCACCCTCTCCCAGGCCATCGTCGAAATGACGGGCAAGCGCTTCGGCGTCACCGCCGTGGTCGATGCCGAAGGCCGCCTCGTCGGCGCCATCACCGATGGCGATGTCCGCCGCGCCTTCGAGGCCGCCTTCGTCGACCGCCCGGTGCGCGAGGTGATGAACCGCGGCCCGCGCACCATCCCGCCCGACATGCTGGCCCAGGAAGCCCTGGCGCTGATGAACCGCCTGCGCATCACCAGCCTCTTCGTCGTCGAGGATGGACGGCCGGGCGGCATCCTGCACATGCACGACCTGCTGCGCGCCGGCGTGGCCTGAGGAAGGGTTCTTTTTTAGGAAAAAAGAACCAAAAAACCTTTTTCAGGAAGGGAGGGGGCCGCTCCGGGAAAGGGCGGGGCGGGTTCCCCCGCGCCTCAGCCCGCCACGGCGGCCAGCGCCGCCTTGCGGCGGGAGACGCAGCGGTGGGTGAAGGCCGTCACCGCATCATGCAGCGGCGTCCTGGGGCCGAAATTCTGCCGCACCAGCCCAAGCAGCTGCGCCGTGAAGCGCGAACCGCCCTCCAGATAGGACTTCACCGGGCGGACCTGACTATGCGCCATCAGGTAGCACATCATCACAATGCTGATGAACTGGTTCATCGGCACGAAATCAGCCTCCTGGCCGAAGGAGACCTGGCTCAGCAGCGTCTTGGCCCAGGGAGACGTCTCGCCCAGCAGAGCGGCCGCCTCATCCTCCCGCCCCGCGCTGGTGAGCAGCAGGCCCAGATAGAAGCGCGCCCGCGCCAGATCGGCCAGGGCAGTCCAGGGGAAGACATGGTCCTCGCGCAGCTGGTCGGCCGCCGCCATCAGCGCCAGCAGGCGCGGCAGGGCGGCTTCGGCGGGCTCGGTGCGCTCCTCGAGCACAGCGCTGGCCAGTTCCTCCTGCAAGGCCGCGGCATCGGCGGCGAAGCGGCCCGCATCCGGCTGGCCAGCCTGCAATTCCGAGGCCGCGGCCATCGCATCGATGGTGGCATCGAGATGCCCCTTCTCCACCAGCACCCGCATGATGGTGGAGAGGTTGCGGTAGCCGGGGTCGCGCGCCAGGGCGAGCAGCGCCTTGCGGTCCGCCGCGCGCTCAATGCGCTGCCGCAACAGGAACGCCATGCGCACGACCCGCAGCGAGGCCTGGATCTCGGTATACTGGTAGTAGCCGCGCCCGGCGATTTCCACCGCGCTACCACGCACGCCGCTGCGGAACACCGTCTCCACATCGGAGAGCAGGTCGAGCGCGTCTTCCTTGCGGCCCTGCGCAAGCTTCAGCGAGGCCATCAGCAGCTCCGCCCGCGCATAATTGGGCGAGAGCAGGCGCGAGGCGCTGCTGCGATAGGACAGCGTGATCTTCAGCATTTCTTCCGCCTGCAGCGGGTCGTGCTGCAGCATGGAAATGTAGCTCATCATCATGGTGACGGAAGTGCGCCAGCGGATACCGTTCTCGCTCTCGTCGCGCTCCGCCAGGGTGGGCTCGACCTCCTCGCACAGCTCGGCGATATCGCTGTCGGTGCTGTCGCCCAGCTCCAGGATGCGGTAGCCGAGCACACAGAGCGCGGCGCTGCGCGCGCTGAGATCCTCGCGCTCATTGCGCAGCAGGCGGCGGCAGCAGAAGCGCGCGGCCTCGGTATCGTCCATGCGGGCGGTATTGGACTGCACGCGGGCGAAGAACTGGCGGTTGGAGCGGATATCGACAGCTTCCAGCAGGGCATCCTGCGGCAGCACCAGCTCGGCGCCCCCATCGGCCGGCAGCAGGCGCAGCTCATGCGGCAGCGTCGCCTGGCCATAGAGCAGGTCGAGCGGCATGGCGAGGCTGGCCGTCTCCTCGTCAGGGGCGACGGGGAGGGAAACCACCCGGGTATGGCCGATGGTGAGCTGGAGACGGCTGCCCGGCCCGGCTTTGCAGGACGCCATCACATGGTCCCGCGTGAATTTGACCTCAGCAGTCAGCGTCATCCGGAAGCTCCATCGCCGTGCCGCGGGCCATCTGGCGCACAGCCCGGCAAATGATCGAAACATTTACACAATTGGGTATATCCAAGCAATCATCACAGAGGCTTGGCAAGAGTAGAGCCCCTGACATGGAGGAGAGCCAGCCGTCTGAAAAGGCCTTCTGTCCCACAAAAGAGAAAGAGCGAAACCTTTACGCCACCTTATCACACCCTGTCCCGCCGCGCTTTCCCTGCCGGGCCTCACGCGGCCTTTTGCCGGGGCAGGCTGGCAAGCCCGGCGCTCTGCCATATAATGCAAAGCCGTAAGTGACGGCCACCTTCCGGCCGGCGGCAGGCCAGCGCGCGATGCATGGCCGGAATCATCTCAGAGAGGCCTTCATGGTGCATCCCCAGCCCGCCATTGCCGGCGAGACCTCCGCGGCGCCGCTCCCGGCCGCGGAGGCTTCCCAGGCCGATTTCCGGGTGGAAGCGATCACCTGCGACCATGTCATCCTCTCCGCCGCCGCCCATGCGACCGGCCTGTCGAAGGAGAACATCGTCCTCTCCATCGGCGGCCGCCGCTTCGCCACCCTCTCCCCCGCGGCTTTCCTGGCCGTGGCGCCGCAGGCGGGCGGGGAGCGCTCCTACTTCAAGATCCGCATCCCGACCGAGATCAGCGAGGCGGCCAACCGCCCCGATGTGGAATTGCGCCTGCGCAGCACGGGCGAATTGATCCCGAATGGCCTGCGCAAACCATTGCCCGGCACCCGCCGCGCCCGCGCCCTGGTGCTGATCCCCGCCGGCTCGCGCTATGATCACGACAAGATCCGGCTGCACAACTGGCCGGTGTCGCGCATCATCGACACCTACTCCAACATCGGCGACCTGATGGTCTATGACTCGACGCTGAAGATGCTCGGCTTCGAGACCGTGGAGGTCGGCAACATCACGACCTTCACCGACAAGGACGTTGACCGTTACAATAGCGAATTCGACTTCGCCTTCCTGCGCGGTTCCAACTTCATCCACGAGTATATGGAGTGGGAGCGCGCGGGCGAGCTGATCGAGCGGCTGAAGATCCCGGTCTTCGCCATCGGCGTCGGCGCCCAGGCCGAGACGAAGCGCATGATCACCCTGCCCGCCCAGGGCCTGCGCGTCTGGCAGGCCATCGCCGACCATTGCGGCGCCATCGGCGTGCGCGGCGCCTATTCGGCGGAGGTGCTGGCCCATAACGGCATCCGCAATGCCGAGGTGGTGGGCTGCCCCTCGGTGTTCCGCCGCTGCCAGCCGGCGCTCGAGCTGAACCTGAAGCCGGCCTTCGACATCCGCAACATCGCCTTCAGCCTGCGGCGCGAAACCAGCGGCAATTATGCCCGCCACATCGCGCGCTACCTCGAGATCCAGCGCGACTTCATGCTGCGCCTCGACCAGGAAAGCCGCATGACCGTGACGCTGCATGGCGAGCGCGAGGAAAAAGCCTTTTTCTTCCGCGATGTGGAGCGCCGGGCGGAGGCCATCGCGTCGCTGCGCCAGCAGGGCTGGCTCACCGACGAGAACGCGGCGCAGATGCTGCGCATCTACGACAGCCAGCTCTTCTTCAACACCAGCGTCGCGCAGTATGACGAGTTCATCCGCACGCAGGACTTCGCCGTGGGCTACCGCGTCCATGGCGTGCTGCCGGCGCTGGCCAATGGCGTGCCCGGCATGCTGGTCAATTACGACGAGCGCAGCGCCGAGCTGGCCGAGACCTTCGACATCCCCCTGGTCGAGGAGGAGAGCCTGGCCAAGGCCTCCTGGCGCGACATCTACACGCCCGAGGCCTTCGCCCCCTTCCAGCGCACCTACAAGAAGCGCTACGCGGCGATGAAGGCCTATCTCGACCGCAACGGCGTGCCCCATCGCCTCTGAGCCTTTCCCGCGCCGCCGCGTGCCCGCGCCACCCCGCGCGGGTGCCGCCGGGGGCGCGGCCCTTCTCGCGGCCCCGCCGCGGAGCACGGCCATGCCCAGCCCCCCCTTCCCCGCCCCTGCCTCTCCCCCCGCCCCGGCAGGCGCGGCCCCCGCCCCCATGGTCCAGGCCAGCCTGATCCAGGCCAACCTGATCCAGGCCAACCTGATCCAGGCCAGCCTGCCCGGCTGGCTGCGCCCCGGCGCGCCGCGCGGCCTCGCCCAGCGGCAGCTGCGCCGGCTGCTGATCGCCCTGCCCTCGATGGCGCATGGCGGGACGGAACGCCATGCCCTGGCCCTGGCGCGGATGCTGCACGCCGCCGGCGTCACCGTCACCATCGCCGCCGACCCGGCGCGCCACCCCGCCCTGGCGCGCGATGCGGGGGAGGCCCTGGCCCGCTGCCTGCGCGGCGCCCGCATCGGCTGGGACGCGGACAGCCCGCCGGCCGAGAATATCCGCCGCCAGCGCCAGGCGCTGGGGGCGGTGCTGGAGCACAACCCCGCCGATGCCGCCCTGCTGCCGCTGCCCTGGCCCAATGCCGGCATCGGGCTGATGGCGGCGCTGGCGGCGGCGGGGCTGCCCACGCTGGTGGTGGGCCACCTCGCCCCGCCCGAGGCGCCGCCCGGCATCGATGACGCGGCGCGCCAGGCCGCCGCCGCCCTGCCCGGGCTGTGGGCCGCCGTCTCCGCCCCCATCGCGGCGCGGCTGGAGGCCGCCTTCGCCCTGCCGCCGCGCCGCGTCCAGGTGGTGC
>NZ_JANFNY010000007.1 GCF_024437745.1 Roseomonas sp. GC11
GCATGGCAGGCCGCGCGCCCCTGGCCGGCGGGGCGGACTGGGTGCTGGTGCCGCTCCGCGAGGGGGGCGCCGCGCTGGTGGCGGCCACGGCGGCGCGGCCGCGCCCGGCGGTGACGCTGGATGTCTCCGTCCCGGAGGAGGAGCTGGAACTGGAGGGCGTGGCGCCCGCGCTGCTGCTCTCCCCCCCGGCCTGGGCGGCGCTGGAGGAGGAGGCCCTGCCGCTGCGGGCCGCCCTCATCCTGGGCGCGGCGGAACGCTGCCTGGAGCTGGCGGCGGCGCACATCGCCCATCGCCGCCAGTTCGGCAAGCCGCTGGTGGCCTATCAGGCGGTGCGCCACCTGATGGCGCGGCACAAGCTGGGGCTGGAGGGCATCCGCGGCGCCATCACCCGTGCCGGCTGGGAGGGGGCGGGGCTGCTGCCGCGCCAGGCTGCCTTCCTCGCCGCCGCCACGCATGGGCCGCTGATCGCCGAGGGCGCCATCCAGCTCTTCGGCGGCATGGGCTTCACCACGGAGGTGCCGCTGCACCGCTATTTGCGGCGCATCCGCGCGCTGGAGGCGCAGGGCCAGGTGGCCCGCCTGCGTGAGGCCGTGGCCACGGCCTTCATCGCGGCGGCCTGAGAGCCCCTGAAAACCCTTTCTGAAGGCGGGTGCAGGGGACCCTGTCCCCTGCCCAAGGAAAAGAAAGGGGGGCAAGGGGGCAAAGCCCCCTCAAGGCCCCCCACGGCCATGGCGCCCCGCAAGACAAGACCCGCACGACAAGACCGGAGGAAATGACAGGCATGGCGATCGAGGAAGGGCCGGGGGCCGGCATGCTGGCCGGGCGTGTGGCGCTGATCACGGGGGCCGGGCATGGCATTGGCCGCGCCACGGCGCGCCACATGGCCGCCATGGGGGCGACCGTCGGCATCAACGACCTGAAGCCGGAATTCGTCGCTGAGGCGGTGGCCGAGATCGAGGCGGCGGGGGGCCGGGCGCTGCCCGTGGTGCAGAACATCGCCTCGCGCGAGGGGATGCGCGCCGCCGTGCTCGGCCTCGCGGAGGCCGCCGGGCGCTTTGACATCCTCGTCAACAACGCCGCCTGGGTGCGTTACCAGGCCGTGGCCGACATCCAGCCGGAGACGGTGGACCGGATGCTGGAGGTCGGCTTCAAATCCGTCATCTGGGGCATCCAGGCGGCGGCGGAGGTGATGCGCGAGGGCGGCTCCATCATCAACATCGCCTCGACGGCGGGGCTGCGCTCCACCCCCTCCAGCATCGTCTATAGCGGCATCAAGGCGGCGGTGATGGGCATCACCCGCGCGGCGGCGGTGGATCTTGGCGGGCGCGGCATCCGCGTCAACGCCATCGCTCCCTCCGCCGTGCCGACGGAGGGCACGGCGAAGCACCGGACGGAGGAGAAGGACCAGAAGCGCATCGCCCGCACCCCGCTTGGCCGTCTCGGCACGGTGGAGGATATCGCCAGGGCCATCGGCTTCCTGGCCTCTGATCAGGCGGGTTTTGTCACGGGGCAGGTGCTGGCGGTGGATGGCGGCATCACCACCAGCATCCTGTGAGCCCCGTGGCGAGCGGCCCGGAGACGGCCCCGGCCCCGGCCCCGGCCCCGGCTTCGGCCTCGGCCTCGGCTTTGGCCCCTGCGCCGGTGCGGTGCGGGCGCATCGTGCTGGTGACGGGGGCCGCCGCCGGCATTGGCTGGGCCACGGCGCGGGCCTTCGCCGCGCTGGGGGACCGCGTGGTGCTGGCCGATATCGACGGCCCGCGCGCCGGGGCGCGCGCCGCCGCGCTGGGCGCGGGGCATGAGGCCGTGGCGGTGGACATGGCCGATGCGGCGCAGGTGCGCGCACTGGTCGCCGGCATCGCCGCGCGGCATGGCCGGCTGGATGTGCTGGTGAGCAATGCCGGCCGCATCGAGGGTGGCACCGGCCTCGCGGAGCAGGCGCCGGAGGCCTTCCGCGCTTTGCTGGCCCTCAATCTCGGCGGCGCTGCCGTGGTCTCGGGCGAGGCGGCGGCGCTGATGCGGCGGCAGGGCGGCGGGGCGATCATCCATGTCGCCTCCGGTGCCGCGCTGCGCGCCATTCCGCTGCGCAATGGCTATAGCGCCTCCAAGGCCGGGGTGGTGGCGCTGGCACGCGACCAGGGCTGTGCCTGGGCGCGCCATGGCATCCGCGTCAACGCCGTCGCCCCCGGCTATACGCGCACCGAACTGGTGGAGGCGCTGATCGCCTCCGGCCGGGTGGACCCGGAGAAGGTGGCGCGCCGCATCCCCCTTGGCCGCATGGGGCAGCCGGAGGAGATCGCCGCGGCCATCCTGCACCTGGCTTCCCCCGACGCCGCCTATATGGCCGGGGCGCTGCTGGTGGCGGATGGCGGCTCCAACGCCTTTGGCGGCAGCGAGGACGCCAATCTGCCGCGCGGCGCCCTGCCGGTGGTGGTGGCGCCCGGGCCGCCGGTCATCGCCGTGGGGGAGGGGCGGGTGGCCGAGGCCCTGGCCACCCGGCTGGTGGCGCGCGGCGCCCGCGTGGTGCCGGCGGCGGCGCTGCAACGGCAGCCCCGGCTGGACGGGCTGTTCTGCACCGATGCGGTGCCGGAGCGGCCTGGCCATCTGGAGCGTGTCTTTCTCCAGGCCCAGGCGGCGGGGCGCGTGATGCTGCGCCAGGGCCATGGCGCGATCGTCACCCTCACCGGCATCGCCGGGCAGGCCGCGCTGGGTGGCGCGGAGGGGCCAGGGCCGGAGGCGGCGGCCGTTGCCATGCTGGCGCGCAGCATGGCCTGCGAGTGGGGCGGCAGCGGGGTGCGCGTCAATGCGCTGGCCGCCGGGCTGGTGGAGGGCGATGACCCCGCCCTGCTGCCCCGCGTGCCGCTGCGCCGCATGGCCCGGCCCGGCGAGATCGCGGCCGTGGCGGATTTCCTGCTGTCGCCGGCGGCGGGCTTTATCAGTGGCGCCGTCGTGCCGGTGGATGGCGGCCTGGGCGCCTATGGCGGACTGGACCCCGACGCATGACCGACACCGCGCTGACCCCCGCGCAGGAGGCGATGAAGGCCGAATATATCCGTGCCCGTGGCTATTGGCGGCCCTGGACGGAAGGGCTGTTGCGCCTCAGCCCGAATTTCCTCACCGCCTATGCGCGCTATGCCGGGCACCCGGCGGCGCAGGGCCCGCTTTCCCCGGCGATGTGCGAGCTGGTCTATGTGGCGCTGGATGGCTCGGCCACGCATCTCTTCGAGAGCGGGCTGCGGCTGCATGTCGCCCTGGCGCTGGAGCGCGGCGCGACGCCGTTGCAGGTGGTGGAGACGCTGCACCTCGCCACGGCGCAGGGGCTGGATGGGCTGGCCATGGGCGTCACCCTGCTGGCCGAGGAGCTGGCGGCGGCGGGCCAGGCCCCGCCCCCGGTGCCGCCCGATGCGCTGCGGCAGGCGCTGAAGGCGCGCTACCTCGCCCTGTTTGGCGACTGGCCGGCCTTCTGCGACGCCCTGCTGGGGCTGGACCCGGAATTCTTCGCCGTGATGCTCGACCTCCTCGCCTGCCGCGAGGCGGGGGAGGGGCTGGATGACAAGGCGCGCTGCCTGCTCTCCCTGGCGCTCTCCGCCTGCTTCACCGCGCTGGACCGAGAGGCCACGCGGCGGCAGATCCGCCGCGCGCTGGGCCTCGGCGCGAGTGCCGCGGAAATTCTGCAGGTGCTCCAGATGACGGCGCATCTGGGCGTCCATGCCTGCGCCGCCGGGGTGCCGGCGCTGATGGAGGCGATGGCGGCGCGGGGCTGACCCCGCGCCGTTCTCCTGTCAGTCGAGGCGGATGTTCAGGGCGCGGATCAGCTGGCCCCAGGCGGCGTGTTCGCTGCGGTTCATCGCCGTGAAGCGCTCGACATCCAGGGTTTCGACCGTGGCGCCCTGCTGCTCGGCGCGGGCGAGCAGGGTGGGGTCGGCGGCGCCGCGCAGCGCGGCCTCGTGCAGCCGCGCCAGCACCGCGGGCGGCAGCCCCGCCGGGGCGTAGAGGCCATACCAGTAGGGCATGCCGAGTTCCGGGAAGCCCTGCTCGGCGAAGGTGGGCAGATTGGGCAGCACGGCGATGCGGTTCGGCCCGGCAATGCCCAGCGGGCGCAGCCGCCCCTCCTGCACCAGCGGCAGATAGGCGCCGACGCCATCGAAGACGAAATCGACATCGTCGCGCAGCAGGGCCTGCTGCATGCCGCTGCTGTTGGTATAGCTGATGTCGCTGACATCCAGCCCGGCCTGGGCGCGGAACTGCTCGGCCGACAGATGCGTGCCATTGCCATGCCCGGCGCTGCCGAAACGGAAGCGGCCCGGTGCGGCGCGGATGCGCGCCACGAGATCCTGCACGCCGGTATAGCCGCGCGCGGCATGGGTATAGAGCACGATGCGCCCGCGCATCAGCAGGGTGATCGGCTGGAACTGCTCGAAGCTGTAGCGGATGTTGCGGAACAGGTGGGGATTGGCGGCGAAGACGGTGGAGCCGCCGAAGAGCAGCGTATAGCCATCGGGCTTCGCATTGGCCACGGCCTCCGCGCCGATCATGCTGGAGCCGCCATTGCGGTTCTCCACCACCACGGGCTGTCCGAGCGCCGCCCCCATGCCCTGTGCCAGCAGGCGGCCGACCGTATCCGGTTCGCTGCCAGGGCCATAGGGCATGACCAGCCGCAGCGGGCGGCCGGGGAAGCTCTCTGCCCTGGCTGTCGTGGTTGTGGTCAGCGCGGCCAGGGTGGCGGCGAAGCCACGCCGGCCCAAGCCCGGCGCGGCGATGTGCGATGTCGTCATGCGTGTTCCTCTCCCGCCTGCCGCCCCTCTGCATGGGGGCGGTTCTCATTGGCTGTCTGAAAAGGCCGGGGCCTGTGGGGGTGAGGGGGTTGCCCCCTCAAACTCCCCCCATTCTTTCCTTTGGGCAGGGGAGGGGGCCCCCGCCTTTCCCAAGGGGAGGCGCCAGGCTTTCAGGCAGTCTCAGCCGATTTCGATATGGGCGCGCACCGCGCCCGTGGGGTCGGTCCAACCCTTGCGGCCGGCATAGCCGAGCATGGCGCCGAACCCCTCTTCCCAGTCCGGCAGGCCGGCCTGTGGTGCGAGGCGGCGCAGGGCCTGGGGCG
This sequence comes from Roseomonas sp. GC11, assembly GCF_024437745.1. Taxonomy (GTDB): domain Bacteria; phylum Pseudomonadota; class Alphaproteobacteria; order Acetobacterales; family Acetobacteraceae; genus Pseudoroseomonas. Next base: position 5,096 of record NZ_JANFNY010000007.1, read on the forward strand.
AGACCCAGGCATGCTGCCCCTCCACCCGCGCGAGACCGGCCAGGGCACTCTCCAGCGGCGCGCCGGGGGCCGCCAGGATGCCGAAGCGCCGGAAATCCCCCGGCTCCTCCAGCACCACCATGCCGTCCGCGCCGATCCGGATCCGCATCAGGCCGCCGCCTGCGCGGCGCTCACGCCCAGTTCGCGCCGGATCGCGGGAATGATGCGGCTGCCCCACAGCTCGATCTGCCTCAACATGGTCTTCTGGTCGAAATCACCGACCTGGGTCTGGATGGCCACATGCTTCGGCCTGAGGATGCGGATTTCCTCGACGAGCCGTTCGACCACGTAATCCACGCTGCCCACGGGAAGGTTGGCGCGGATCTGATCCAGCGACGGTTCATTGAGGCCCGGCTCCTCCTGCACCAGGAAGCCGTCATCGGAGCGGGCGCGGCGCAGCTTCAGCCCTTCCGAGACGCGGCGCTGATAGCGGGCATTCTCGACATAGCTCATGATCTCCGCCTCATTGTCGCTGGCATAGGCGCAGCGCAGCAGGCCCACCTTGGTGTCGTCGATATCGCGGCCCTCGCCAGCGGCCACCTTCACCAGGCCATCACGAAGCTGTTGCAGCTTGTCGGTGCCGTTCAGCAGCGCGGTGACGAAGAGGTTGTGACCCTCACGGATGGCACGCGCCTGCGTCTCGGGATTGCCGGTGGCCAGCCAGATCGGCGGCATGGGACTCTGCCGGGTGCGGATGCTGATGGAGGTTTCCGGCATCCGCAGATGTCTGCCGCCATACTGGAAGCTCTTCTCCCGCATGCCGAGCTGGAGGATATCGAGGAACTCGTTGAAGATTTCCGGGGCTTCCTCGATCTTCACGCCGAAGCGGTCGAACTCGAATTTCTGGTAGCCCGAGCCAACACCGAATTCCAGGCGGCCATTGGAGACGGAATCGGCAAAGCCGGCCTCCGCCAGGAGCCGCGCAGGATGATACATCGGCAGGACACAGACGGCGCTGCCCAGGCGGATGCGCTTTGTCTGCGCTGCCATATGCGCCACCATCATCAGCGGCGAAGGGCAGAGGCCATAATTGGAGAAGTGATGCTCGGCATACCATGCGGTGTTGAAGCCGGCCTGATCCGCGGCGACTGTCTGCTCCACCGCGTTGCGGATCACCTGATCAGAGGTCTGGTGGTAGCCGCGCTGCGACATCAGGATGAAGATGCCGAATTCCATATCCCGGTTTCCTTCCCTTGGTTGGAGAAGGCTAGGTGCTGGCCTCGCGCGGCGACCATAGGATATGATCGATCAGGACCTGATCGGATTTTGAAAAGGTGATCTGGTGATGAGTCGCCTGCAGGCGATGGAGTTGTTTGTTGCTGCGGTGCGGGAAGGGAGTTTCTCCGCCGCCGGACGGAGAGCTGGCCTGTCGCCGGCTTCCGTGGCACGGCATGTCTCGATGCTGGAGTCCGATCTGGGTGTGCAGCTGCTCAATCGCACCAGCCGAAGCCTTTCCCTGACGGAAGCGGGGCAGATCTATCTCACCCGCGTCGAGGCGATCCTCCGCGAGATCCAGGATACCGACGACGCCGTCCGTGCTTTGCAAAGCACGCCGCGAGGCTTGCTGCGCGTGCATTCGCGCATGATGTTCGGCATGCGGGTTGTCTCACCGCTGATTCCGGCCTTCCAGGCGCGTTATCCGGATCTGCGGGTCGAACTGCGCCTGTCCGAACAGGCGGCGCAGCTGCCGGAGCAGGAATTCGATGTGGATTTGCGCATCGGTCCTTCTCCCGATTCAGGCCTGAAGCAGCGGCTCCTGCTGCGCAGCGAACGGATCCTGGTTGCCAGCTCTCGTTACCTCGCGGCAGGGCCTGCCATCTCTGCTCCGCGCGATCTGGTACGGCATCGTTGCCTGACCTACTGGATCGATCCAGAAGCGGTTGTATGGCGCTTCAGGAAGGAAGAATCTTGTGAGGAGATTTCCATCTCCGATGGGTTCAGCAGCAATAGCGGTGAGGTTCTGCGCCAGCTTGCCATTGCCGGTCACGGAATCGCTCTGCTCGATGACTACACGGTCGAGCATGACCGTGCGGCCGGTCGCCTGGTGCGCCTTCTGCCTGAATGGCGGGTCAGCAATACGGTGCATTTTGGCTCCGGAATCTATGCGGTCTTTCATCCGGCGAAGATGCTGCCAGCCAAGACGCGGGCTTTCCTGGATTTCATGGCTGAGTTCCTTCCTGGACTGATATTTCAGAGTGAGATATCAGCGCTGACCGATCGGTCAGGAGAGGAATAGCCTGCGGCTGAATTGTCACGCATTTATGCGGCAACGATCGCCACGATCCAGGATGCCGCGCTCTGGAATGATCTGGCCTATGAGGGTGGCATGATCGAAACCAACACGACCGGGCAATTCGCGGGCCTTCTTGTCGAGGAAACCGTATCCTGTGAGGCGTTGATCCGGCGAATGGGCTCGCGGCTCGAATAGGAGAAGGAGATCACCCGGCAAAGCGTGGCTCGGCAATCCCTGTCACGCCGAGACCTTCAATGGCAAAAAGCCACCCTGCTTCTTTTTCCACTGCCCGCAGCCGGTGACTGGCGGAAATCGACGTAACGAAAAGGATATCGAGTCCTGGACCACCAAACGCAACGCTGGTGGGATGGGTGACTGGCATGTCGATCAGCCGCAGCAACTGCCCTTCCGGCGAAAAGCGCGCGATCTGACCGCTGCGAACCAATGCGGTCCACAGGCATCCTTCCGAATCGATCGTGGCACCATCAGGCGCTGTGCCCATGGCTCTGAAGTCGACGAAGAGACGCTGATTCGACGGTGTGCCCGTCGTAAGATCATAATCAAAGGCCCAAATCACCTGCCGCGTGCTGTCCGCGCAGTACAGGGTTGTTCCTTCCGGACTGAAGCAGGGGCCGTTGGTGGTGGCCAGGTCTCCGACGATGCATGTGACTGCCGTATCAGGATCAAGCCGGTATAATCCACCGATAACGCGCTCTGTGGGTTCCCGATTGCCGTGCATGGTGCCTGACAGGAAACGCCCTCGGCGGTCAACCTTGCCATCATTCAAACGGATATCGGGGTGGGAGATATCCAGCTCAACGATTGGGGTAACCTTCTGACTTATGAGATCGCAGCGGCTGAAGCCCGTTCGTAGGGCCAGGATGATATCGCCCTTGCTGGACAGGGCGCAGGACCCAACAGGTGCAGGAACCACGAAGTCCTGCCGGAATCCGCTGGACCATTCCAGCCTGTGTAGAGTGCCTTCCAGGGAATCGAGCCATAACAGTGTCTGTTCCGCTGCATCCCAAACAGGACTCTCGCCCAGGCGATCCTTCGTGTCGGAGACGCGCGTAATCGAGAGAGACATGCGTTCTTATCCTAGCCTGAGGCCAATGCTGCGAATCAAGCTTCCCCATTTTTCCCTTTCCATGGCGATCATCCGGGCAAAGGAATCCGGATCGTTGCCGATGAGTTCGGCGCCTTGCGCAAAGAACTGCGATGCCAGATCAGGGCTTTTCTGGGCCTCGTGAATCGCCGAGGCCAGCCTGTTGGCAAGGATACGGGGTATGTTGGCAGGCGCGAACATGCCATACCAATAAGGCATTGCGATATCGGGGAAGCCTGTGTCGCGGAAGTTTGGAGTACCCTGAAGGTAGGGGACAGGCTTCTCACCGGTGACACCCAGGCAGCGCAATTCTCCACCCTTGATCAGTTCCGGATATGCCGCGACGCCATCAAAGGCAAAAGCGATATCGCCCCTGATCATCATCTGCTGGGCGTCGGTGGTGCCTCGGAAGGAAACATCGGTGAGCTTGATGCCTGTGGCCTGCCTGAGCAATTCACCGCAGAGATGGCCTATCGCGCCTGGGTTGGCGCCGTAAGGGACGGGGTGTGGCTGTGCTCTCACCCAGGCGACCAGCTCGGCCACCGAGCGCACGGGTAGGCGGGGGTTACAGTAAAGTGCCATCTGGGCGCGCAGCAGCAGGGAAATCGGCGTGAACTGCTCCAGTGGCGCGCGCTGGATCTCGTAGAGATGCGGCAGGACCGAGAAGGTCGTCGAGGAGGTCAGGAGGATGGTGTAGCCATCTGGCCGGGATTGCGCCACATGGCCGGCGGCGATCACGGTATTGGCCCCCGGCCTGTTATCAACCACCACAGGGCTGCCGAGGTTTTTCTCCATCGCGCTCGCCAGACGGCGCGCGAGGATGTCGGGCTCGGAACCGGCGGCGAAAGCAACCACGATCCGGATCGGGCGGCTTGGGAAATCCTGGGCCTGCGCGGTGGAAGCCAGGCTGAGGCCAGCCATGCCCGTGAGCAGGCGCCGGCGCGGGACGCTGCATGCTGTCATGATGTGTTCCTCCAGAGGCATGGAGCGCTCTGCGTCGCTTCCGTGATGGTCTTGAAGATTGCTGCTGACTGACCGGACGGTCAAGGCAGAAGAGCGGAATCCGCAATAACCCCCGGAATGGCTGTTATCTGGCCGGCCGGGCCATGTGCCAGCAGGCCCAGGTGCCCGGCCTGATCGAGCCACTGAAGCAATGCAAAAAACGGGCAGGTATTTTCAAATGAACGATTGAATTATCATTGCCATCCCGCCCGGCGCAGGGATAGCCTCCGGCCAGCCTGAAAGCTGGAGCATTCAACATGGCCAAGATGCGCATCGAGGGGTCCTTCGTCGCCCTCATCACGCCTTTCAACGCCGATGGCACGGTCGATTTCGGCGCATTCCGCACGCTGCTCGACTGGCATGAGAAGTCTGGCACCTCCGCCGTGCTGATCATGGGCTCCACGGGCGAGGTCAGCATGCTGACGCCCGAGGAGCGGCGTGAGATCGTCGAGAAGACGGCGGCGATGAAGACGGGCCGGATGAAGCTCTTTTACGGGTGCACCGGCACCAGCACGGCGGCGAGCATCGCCTATCTGAAGCACGCCAAGGCCGCCGGGGCGGATGGCGCCATCCTGGCCGCGCCCGCCTATATCTGCGCGCCGGAAGCCGATATCGAAGAATTCTTCGCCGAATGCGCTGATGCCGTCGAACTTCCCATCGGCATCTACAACAATCCGCCGCGCGTGAAGACGGATCTGCACTGGGACAACCTGCTGCGGCTGCTGAAGCACCCGAACATCGTCGTGCTGAAGGAAAGCACCACGCGTGTCGGCCAGGTGGCGCAGGTCTGCGCCGCGCAGCCGGATGCCTCGATCATGTGCTGCGACAGCCCCAATCTCGGCCTCGTCGTGCCCACCATGTCGCTCGGCGGCCATGGCACCGCCAACATGACGGGCAATATCGACCCCGCCGGCATTGCGCGCCTGTCCACCCCCTGGACGACGCCGGAGCAGTCGGTGGTGTTCCGGGAGACCTATCTGCGGCTGCTGCCGCTGCTGCACTTCACCTATTCGGCGATCAACCCCGTGGCGGTGAAGTCGCTGATGAAGGCGGTGGGGCTGCCGGCCGGCGATCTGCGTCGGCCGCTGAAGGGTCTGCCGCCGGAGCATCTGGCGCGCGGCCTCGCCGTGGTGCGCAAGCTGGGCCTGGACCGGCAATATGGCTGGACCCTGCCGGGCGAGGGCGTGCCGCTGGCCGCCGAGTAACTCTGCCTCCGCCAGCCCGGTGCCTTCAGCGCGGGGCTGGCGGCGCGCGGAAGCCCGCTGCGATGAAGGTGACGAGCTGCCGCACCACGGCATCGTCATCCGCCCCCGCCACCTGCGGGGAAATACTGGCGAGCCGGTTCGTGCCGCGATCCAGGTCGGCCAGGATCTGCATCATGGCGCCGCGTGCGAAATCGTAGCGCCAGACGATGTCCTCGTGTGCCAGCCAGGGCGCCGCGCCCTGCAAGGCTGCGAGGAAACGCAGATGCACGGGGTCGAACTGCGCCGCCAGCACGCTGTTGGTGCTGCCCCGTGGCAGGGCGCGGGCCTGTAACAACAGCCGCACGATGGCGCGGCCATCCTGCCGGTCGCGGCTGAGGCGCACCATCGGGCGGATCAGGGCCTCGGCCAGGGCTTCCAGCGTTGGCCCGCCCGGCCCCGCCACGGCCTCGCAATGTTCGAGTGCGGCCAGTCGCGCGGCATTGATCTCGCCCAGGAAATGCTCCAGCACGGCGCGGATCAGGTCGTCCTTCGAGCGGAAATGATAGTTCACCGCGGCGATGTTGGCACCGGCGCGCTCGGTGATCTCCTTCACCGAGGCGCCGTCGAAGCCGCGCTCGGCGAAGGCCTCCAGTGCGGCGGTCAGGATGCGCGCGGCGGTCTCCGGCATGCCGGCCGCCCGGGTGCCGCCTTTTGTCCGTGCCTTCACGGGCATGCGGCGCTCCTCGGGGTGGCCATCCGCCGGGGCGGGCAGGGCTTCAGGGTTGCGGGTGGAACGGGCAATCCATCAGGCTCCAGGGCACAAATGGTCATTTCAAACACCATTGCGCGCCTGATGCCTGGAGGGAAGGGGCCTGTGCCGTCGGGCCTTGTTGTTCCGGTCCCCGCGCTTTTCAGGGAATGTGGCGCAGCCATTCCGGCGACATGAATTTCTCCGCCGCGATTTTTTCCGCCGCCGCATATTCCTCCGGGGTGATGGCGCCGGCACTGCCGCCGTGCAGGGAGACGAAGGTCTCCCGCATATGGCGGATGATCGCCTCACGCGGCAGGCCGGTCTGGCTGCGCAGGGGGTCAACGCGCTTGACAGCGCTGGTGGTGCCCTTGTCGCTGAGCTTTTCGCGGCCGATGCGCAGCACCTTGACCATTTTCTCCGCGTCCATGTCATAGGCCATGGTGACGTGGTGCAGGACGGTGCCGGCGGAGAAACGCTTCTGCGCCGCGCCGCCGATCTTGCCCTTGGAACTGGAGATGTCGTTCAGCGGCTTGTAGAAGGCATCGATGCCGAGCGAGATCAGGGCCTGCAACACCCAGGCGTCGAGAAAAGCGTAGGAATCGGCGAAGTTCATGTCGCGCACGAGTTCGCCCGGCGCGTAGAGCGAATAGGTGACGGTGCTGCCGGGCTCGACCAGCATGGCGCCGCCGCCGGTGACGCGGCGGACCGTCTCGATGCCATGTGCCGCCGCGGCCTCCAGGTCCACCTCGTTGCGCAGCGACTGGAAGGCACCGATGATGATGGCAGGGCGTTCCCATTCCCAGAAGCGCAGGGTAGGGCCGCGGCGGCCGGCGGCGACCTCGCGGGCGAGGACTTCGTCCAGCGCCAGATGCATGGCCGGGGAGACGGGCGGCGCCTCGATGATCTGCCAGTCATAGTCACGCCAGGAGCCGCTCTGGCCGAGGGCGCGGCGGACGGCGACGGCGACGGCCTCGGCGCTGAAGCCGATCAGCGCGGCGTCCGGGCGCAGCCCAGCCCTCACGGCCGCGGCGATTTCCTCGAAACTGGCCGTGGCGGGCAGGCCCTCGACGGCGGCGCGGATATCGTCCAGCGCCTCGGCGGGTTCCAGGAAGAAGTCGCCGGCAATCTGCACGGCCGTGATGCGGCCTTCGCTGAGTTCGAGATCGACGACGACGAGCTTGCCGCCCTGTACCTTGTATTCGCCATGCATGTGCGGGCCGACCTGTCTGTCCGGTGCTGTCTGGAGAGCGGCAATACCACTGTGGTGGCGGCGCTGGCCAGATGGGGCGGTCAGACGGGGCGGCCCCGCGGCTCAGGCCGCCTTCGTCGAATGCCAGGCCATGAGGCGCGGGGCGGGGGCCTCGCGGTAGATGGCGGTATAGGCCAGGCGCATCTCCAGCGGCCCGGTGGCGCGGAGCAGGCCGACGCGGGCCAGCCCATGGACGAAGGCGAAGCCCCCCTCGCGCCGCAGTCCGCGCGAGAGGGCCTCATAGTGGCTGTAGCGGCGCTCCCCCGAGGCAAGCTTGCGCAGGAACTCGGCCTTGTCCTCGCTTTCGCCGTTGGAGTGAACGTAGCGCAGATCCTCGGCGATCAGGGCATTCAGTGTGGGCATGTCGGCGCCGATCGTGGCCTGGAAGCGTCGGTCCTCCAGTTCGAGGATGAGGGACTCGGTGACTGCCCCGTTCATCGGGCGCTCTCCCTGGGATCGTTGATGGTGCCAGGGCGACGATATGGGGCAGGGTGTGGGCCGTCTATCGAAATTTTTAAGATATTCGAAACTTGGTCTGGAAGGCGCCTGAGCTTGCCGTGGCGCCTGCTCGGGCCTCAAAAGGATGGGCGCGCCAGCTCTCTTTAAAAAACTTTCGAAACTCTGTTGCGTTTCGAAAAATAACCAGGAAACTGGGGGGGGAGCAGAAGGAGGCGCCGAGGTGGCCGCAGCATCGTCCCGCCGCAAGGTGACATCCAGCGCCGCGCTGGTGAGCCATGACGTGCAGTCGCGCCTGAAGGGCGACATCCTCGACGGCCGCTTCCCGCCCGGCAGCAAGCTCGGCACCGCACTGCTGCAGGAGACCTACGAGGCCAGCGTCGGCACGCTGCGCGAGGCGCTGTCGCATCTGCGCTCGGAGGGGCTGGTGGAGATGGAGGCGGGGCGGGGCTTCCGCGTCGCGCCTGTCTCGGCCGAGGATCTGCGCGATGTCTCCGCGCTCTACATCGAGTTCGAGGAACGCGCGGCGGTGGATTCCGTGCGCCATGGCGGCGACGCCTGGGAGACCGATGTGCTCACCAGCTTCCACCGCCTGGCCCGCATCGAGGCGCTGCCGCGCGAGGAGCGCATCCAGCGTAGCAGCGAATGGCTGCTCTGCCATCGTGCCTTTCATGACGCGCTGGTGTCCGGCTGCCGCTCGCGCTGGCTGCTGCGGCTGCGCGCGCCGCTTTATGATCACATGGAACGCTATCGCCTGCTCTCGCAGAAGCACCGGCCGCTCAGCATGCACAAGCGGCGGGAGCATGAACTGATCCGTGAGGCCGCGCTGTCACGGCGCGCGGAGGAGGTGGGCGAATTGCTGCGCCAGCATCTGGAGGAAACGACGCAGACCGTTCTGCGCCACGCGCCGCAATTCATGCCCGGCGCGGGCTGAGGCTCCGCCCGCCGCCGCCACGCAGGGGTGGGGGCGGGCGGCATCCGTGATGACGAGGCGGAAGCGGGCCGTAGAGTCCGCCGCCGGAAGGGGACGACCAGGAATGAACAGACGCAATCTGCTCGCCGCGGCGATGGCCGCCGGCGGGTCATGGGCGAGCCTTGCCTCGGCCCAGGAGGCGCCCGGCCACGCCATCACCCTGATGCATGGCTTCGCGCCGGGCGGCCCGGCGGATGCCATCGCGCGGCTGGTGGCGCTGCCGATGGGCAAGGCGCTGGGGCAGGTCGTGGTGGTGGAGCCGCGCCCCGGCGCGGGCGGAAATATCGCCGCCGCCGCCCTGTCGCGCGCGGTGCCGGATGGCTCGGTGATCGGGCTTGTCACCGGTGGGCATGCTGTCACCGCCGCCTTTGGCCGCAACCAGAATTATGATCCGCTGGATGGGTTTGAGGCGGTGTCGCAGGTGGCGCGCTATGCCTTTGTGCTGGCGGTGCGGGCGGATCATCCGGCGCTGGATCTGAAGGCCGCGCTGCGCATGGCGGCCAGCGCGCCGCGTGGCTGGCAGTTCGGCTCGGCTGGTAGCGGAACAACGCAGCATCTGGCAGGCGAGTTGCTGAATGCCATGTCCGGCCTGCAGATGATGCATGTGCCCTATCGTGGTGATGCAGCCAGTATCACCGGCGTGCTGGGCGGGGAAATTCCCTTGGCCATCACCGCCGCCAATGTCGCGATTCCGCTGGTGCAGGGCGGGCAGATCCGGCTGCTCGCGACGACGGGCCCGGTGCGTTCGGCGCGGCTGCCGGAGGTGCCGACGGTCGCCGAGGTGGCACTGCCTGGCTATGACGCATCGAGCTGGGCGGGGTTGCTGGCGCCGCGCGGGACGCAGCCGGCGGTGGTGGCGCGGCTGAATGCGGCGGCGGCGGCGGCGCTGCACGACAAGGCCGTGCAGACGCGGCTGGCGGATCTGCTCGATGGTGAGGCGGTGCCTGGTACGCCGGCGGCGCTGCGGGCGCTGATGGCGCAGGAGATCACGCGCTGGCGCGAACTCATCCAGGCTCGCCGGATCGTGCTGGAATAGCGCCCCATGCAGCAGCTTCGTCTGAAGGAGAGTGTGGAATCATGATGACAGGAACAGGGTTCTTCCCGTCTGTTCTGCCCATGGCGGTGCGGCCGTGAGCGGTGTGCTGCGGATGGAGCCGATGGCGCTGGAGGCGCTGGTGGCCGGGATCTTCCGCCATGCCGGCGTGGCTGAGGGCGATGCGCTCTTCTGGGCGCGCAGCCTTGTCACGGCCAATCTGCGCGGGGTGGACAGCCATGGTGTCCTGCGCGTGCCGCGCTACCTGGAATGGCTGGCCTCGGGCGAGATCAAGGCGCGGCCGGAGATGCGCCTGCTGCGCGAGAGTGGCGCGATCGCCCTGCTGGATGCGGACCGCGCCCCAGGCCCGGTTGGCATGGCGCGGGCGATGGAGATCGCCATCGCCCGCGCGCGGGAGGTGCATGTCGGCTGGTGCGTGGCGCGCGATATCACCCATGCCGGCGCGGTGGGGCAATATGTGCTGCAGGCAGCGGAAGCCGGCATGGTGGGGCTGGTGATGACAGCCTCCGGGCCGCTGATGGCCTATCACGGCAGCCAGGGGCCGGTGGTCTCGACCAACCCCATCGCCATCGGCATCCCGGCGCGCGACCGCCCGCCGCTGGTGCTCGACATGGCGACGGCGACGGTGGCGCTGGGCAAGATCCAGCAGGCGCGGCAGTCCGGCCGCCCGGTACCGGAGGGCTGGGGGGTGGATGCGCAGGGCCTGCCCACCACCGATGCTGCCGCCATTGCCACGCTGCTGCCGATGGCGGGCGCCAAGGGCTCCGGCCTGTCGCTGATGATCGAGTGTCTGGCGAGCCTTGTGGCGGGGAATCCGGTGCTGGCGCCGGCGCTGTCGGGACGGAAGGGCACGCGGATGAATGGCACGGCCGTGGCGCTTGACGTCACCGCCTTTGGCGAACCCGGTGCTTTCGCGGCGGAAGTGGATGCACTGGCTGAGGTCGTTCTGGCGCAACCGCCCGCACCCGGCGTGGAGCGGCTGCTGCTGCCTGGGGAACGCGGTGATGTCGTGCGCGTCCTGCGCCAGGAGGAAGGCATTCCGCTGCCTGCCGCAGTCTGGAAGCAACTGGCTGCTGCTGCTGCCGCCGCCGGGCTTGCCATGCCGGAACCGCTGCCTGGGCAGGGTGTGTTATCCTGACGACGAGAATTTAAATCCAGAACCAAAATCCGGGAGAGAAAATCATGACGCATCTCGTCCATGCCATCGGGCATCTGAAACTCAACGTGACCGATCCGGACGCCGTGATCGCGGAAGCCACGGATATTCTCGGCCTGCATGTGACGCGCCGCGAGGTGGGGCAGACCTGGCTCAGCTCAAATGGGCGTGCCGTTGAACTGGTGCTGCTACACGCGGCGGAGAATGCCGCGCATACGGTCGGCCTTGAGGCGCTGACCGTCGATGCGGTCCGCGCGGCGGAGGCGCGCGTGGCCGCCGCCGGTTGCCGCATCCTCTCGACGGAACCGAGTCTTGAAGGCGTCGCCGCTGGAGTCACATTCGCCACGCCTGAAGGCCTACGCTTCGAAATTCATACGCCCATCCGCGATGAACTCTATGGCCGCCGCCATGCCAGCACGGGTGTTGGGCCCAACCGGATGGACCACATCAATGTCATGTCGCCCGACCCGGTGGCCACGCGGCGGCAGCTTGAGGCCATTGGCGGGCTGAAGCTGTCGGAGCGGCTGGTGGATGACAGCCTGAGCTGGATGTATGGCGGCAACCGCCAGCATCACATCCTGGGGTTGGTGAAGGGCGTGGTCGGTCTGCACCACTATTCCTTCGAGTTCCTCGAATTCAACCAGTATCTGCGCCTGGGTGACACGCTGGACCGCTTCGGCAAGCAGATGGTCTGGGGCCCTGGCCGTCATCGCCCTGGCGATAACACCTATGCCTACTACACGGATTCCAGCGGTGCGATGATCGAATGCGCGAGTGCCATGGCCGTCATCGCCGATGACGAGGCCTTCACGCCGAATGTCATCACCCAGCTCGAGAGGCCAGGCAATGTGCGCGTCATGAATGTCTGGGGCACGCCGGCGCCGCTGGAATGGCGGACGCACCACTTCCCCTTTGCCACCATTTCCTGAGCCTGAGAAAGGAGCAAGATCGATGCAGGAAAAACTGACCTTCCTTTCGGATGGCCTGAAGATTTCGGCCGTGCTGCATGTCCCGGACAGCCGAAAGCCAGGGCAGAAGCTGCCCGCCTTCATCGTGCTGCATGGTTTCGTGGGATCCAAGGACGAATCCCATGCCGAGATCCAGGCACAGATGATGGAGGAGTTCGGCTATGTCGCGCTGCGCTTCGACTTCCGCTGCTGTGGGGAGAGCGAGGGCGAGCGTGCACAGGTGCGCTGTTTCGACCAGGTGGCCGATGCCAAGAACGCGATGACCTTCCTCGCCCAGCGCGAGGAGGTCGATCCGGCGCGGATTGGTGTTGTGGGCCACAGCTTCGGCGCGGCGGTCGCGGTCTATGCCGCCGGGGTGGACCAGCGCTTCGCCTGCGTCATTTCCTCCTGTGGATGGGGCGATGGAGAGCGCAAATTCCGTGGCCAGCACCCGACGCCCGAAGCCTGGGCCCGTTTCACCGGGCTTTTGGAGGAAGGGCGCCGGCACAAGCAGGAGACAGGGCAGAGCAAATGGATTTCGCGATTCGATGCCGTGCCGATTCCCGAGGCGCTGCGCAAAAATCTTTCCCCGAAGGCGATCCTGGAAATTCCGGTGGAAACCGCGCTCAGCATGTACAATTTCCGGGCGGAGGATGTGGTGGCCGATATCGCGCCCCGGCCGATCCTGTTTTTCCACACCGCCAATGACGGCATCACGCCGACCGAACAATCCATCCGGCTCTTCGAGAAGGCGGCGCAGCCGGCGGAGTTGATGCTGGTGACGGGAACCTCGCACTTCCCCCTGTCGCGGGACGATGCGCCGCGCACCAAGGCCCTGATCAAGGGATGGCTGGACAAGTTTTTCCCAGTGCCCTGAGGATGCGGCGTGGTGCCCCTCGCTTACTCGTTCAGCCCGCAGCCTGGGTAGGGATGCTCCTTCATCCAGTGCTGCGCGATGTCCAGGCGCCGCGTCACCCAGACCCCCGCATGCTTCTGGATATGGTCCAGCAGACGGGCCAGGCCGGCAGCCCGTGCGGGGTGGCCGATCAGCCGCATATGCAGGCCGATGGACATCATCTTCGGCGTGCGGGCGCCTTCGGCATAGAGCATGTCAAAGGCATCGCGGATGAAGGAAAACCATTGGTCTGAGGTGCCAATGGCACCGGCATATTTCCCATCATTGTTGGTGAGGGAATAAGGGATGACGAGGTGCGGCCTGCCCTCCACCGTTACCCACCAGGGCAGTTCATCGGCGTAGGAATCGCTGTCATAGAGGAAGCCACCTTCCTCGGCGACGAGGCGGCGCGTGTTCACACTGGGCCCATAGCGGCAATACCAGCCGAGCGGGCGGTTGCCGATGGTGCGGCGGAGCGACTCCACGGCGAGGCGGATATGTTCGCGCTCCTGCTCCTCGCTCAGCTCGAAATGCTTCACCCAGCGCCAGCCGTGGCAGCAGACATCGAAGCCACTGTCACGGATGGCGGCGGCGGCCTCCGGGTTGCGCTCCAGCGCCAGGGCGCAGCCGAAGACCGTCATCGGCAGGCCACGTTCCTGGAACAGCCGCATCAGCCGCCAGAAGCCAACGCGGCTGCCATATTCGAACATGCTTTCGGCGGCGAGGTCGCGTCCGCGTGGAATATGGGCCAGGCCCGGCGCCTCGGTGAGGCCATGCTCGCTATAGCCCTCGCCATCCTGTACCGAGGGTTCCGAGCCTTCCTCGTAGTTCATGACGAAATTGACGGCAAGGCGTGCCCCGCCCGGCCAGCGCGGATCGGGCGGATTGGCACCGTAGCCGATGAAATCGCGCGTCACGGTATAGCGCATGCGCGGACTCCTCAGCCGGGATCGAGCAGGAAGGGCGTCACGGAAAAGAATTCCTCATCCGTTGCCGTGCCATCGCGCCACATCATGATGGCGAAGCGGGCCGGTGTATCGAAGACCGTCAGCGGATGGTGCCAGACATTGGTGCCGTAGGTGACACCCTGGCCGGGGCCGGCGATGAAGGCCTGCGCCCGCGCCATGTCTGGCCCGCCGGTTTCCGCATGCGGTGCCACCAGCACCAGCCAGCGCGCGGCGCCGAGCGGCACGAAACTCTGCGAGGAAAATTCATGCCGCTCCATCTGCTGCACGCGCAGCGGCCCGGGCGGGTGTGGCTCCTTCATCGCCAGGGAGAGGCTGGGCCATGCGCCCGGCCGCAGCGTGGCGAGGCCGCGTTCGTAGTAGAGGCGGCCAGGCTCCGCCGGGACCTCCAGGACCTCGCCATAGGGCGCGAAAGCCTCGGCCGTCAGCGGGCGGGCGTGCAGCATTGTCATCCAGCCATCCTTCGGACCAGCCCCACGGCGCGGTCCATCACCAGCAACAGCAGGAAGGCCACCGCCACCAGCACGCCCGAGGCGGCGGCGACGCGGACATCCAGCGCGGTTTCCATCATCCCCCAGAGGCGGATGGGCAGCATGTCGGTCTCGGCCGAGGAGAGGAAGAGCGAGACCGGCACATTGTCGAGCGAGGAAATAAAGGCCAGGAAGGCCCCCGAGGCGAGGCCCGGCAGGATGAGCGGCAGCACCACGCGGCGGAAGCCGCGCCAGGGCGAGGCTCCGAGGATGGCGCTGCTCTCCAGAAGGGCGGGGTCCAGGCCGGCGGCGGAGGCGCCCACCGTGCGCAGCGCGAAGGGCGTGGCGATCATCGCATGGCCGGCCACCAGCAGCGCGAAGGAAGGCGGCTGGCGCAGCCAGGAGAAGAACATTAGCGCCGCGAGGCCGAAGGCGATGCCAGGCAGCACCAGCGGTGCCAGGAAGGCGCCTTCCGCGAAGCGCGCCCAGGCAGCGCGGGAGCGCGCGATGGCCAGCGCCGCGCCCGTGGCCAGGGCGGTGGAGAGCAGCGCCGTGCAGGCGGCGACCAGTAGCGAATTGCCCGCGGCCTTGTGGATCTGCGCCGAACGCAGCGGATCGAAAAGTTCCGCATACCAGCGCAGCGTCAGCCCCGGCGGCGGAAAGCGCAGCGCCTGGGAGGTGGTGAAGGAGGTGAGCAGCACGATCAGCACCGGCCCCACGAGGACGAGCAGGGCCAGCAAGGCCAGGGCCAGGAGGAGCAGCGCCAGCGCGCGGTCGGAGGCGCCGAACCTATGCATGCGCCGCTCTCCGCCCGAGCAGGGAGAGCGCCGCGGCGACCGTCAGCACCGAGCCCATCAGCGTCAGCGCCAGCGCCGCGGCCAGGGGCCAGTTGAACACCACCATGGCCTGCTGCCAGACCAGCATCGGCAGATAGGCCAGCCGTCCACCGCCGATGACGGATTGCGAGATGAAGGCGGTGGAGGCACTGGCGAAGACCAGCGTGCAGCCGGCCAGCAGCCCCGGCATGGCCATGGGCAGCACCACCCGCCGCAGCGTGCGCGCGAGCGAGGCGCCGAGCGCGGCCGAGGCATCGAGCAGGGCCGGGTCGATCCGCCCCAGCGCGGAGATCAGCGGCAGCAGCATCAGCGGCATCTCGATCTGCGTCAGCGCCAGGATCAGGCCATGTTCCGTCTGCAGCAGCGGGATGGGGGCGCTGATGGCGCCCGTGGCCAGCAGAGCGCCGTTGATGACGCCCTCCCGCCCCAGGATGACGATCCAGGCGAAGGTCCGCACCACCACGGAGGTGAGCAGCGGCAGCACGGCGGCGATGAGGATGAGGCGCTTCACCACCGGCCCCGCCACCAGATGCAGCAGCGCCAGCGGCACCGCCAGCAGCAGCGTGGCGAGCACCGCCAGGGCGCCGAGGCGCAGCGTGTTCAGCAGTGCCTGGCGGTGGAAGGCATCGCCCAGCACATCGGCCCAGGCGGCGGGGCTGAAGGCGGTGAGGTTTTCATCCGTGGCGAAGGAGGTCGCCGCCAGCAGCAGCAGCGGCGCCAGGAAAAAGGCGGCCTGCGCCAGGGCGAGCGGCAGCGCCAGCCGCCACGCGCCCTGTTCGCTCACTTCGCCATCTCGCGGTTGAAGCGGTCGATCCAGCGCGGGCGCTGCGGGTTGATCTTCGTCCAGTCATGCGTGACGAAATTCTTCAGGTCGTCGATGGACTTCATCGGCACATCGGCGCCCGGCGTCACGCCGGTGTTGACTGGCACGAAGAAATAAGGCGCCTGGGAGAGGGCAGCCTGCACCGGCGTGCTGATCATGGTGTCGATATACTGGTAGGCGGCCTCGATGTTCCGGCTGCCTTTCGCGATGTGCATGGTGGTGCCGAAGGCTGCCGCGCCCGTCTCTGGCACAGCGAATTCGATGTCCACACCACGCGACTTCAGCAGCGTCACCGTGTAGGTGTTGGTGTACATGATGTCGATCTGCCCCTGCTGGAACAGGCCCGGCATCGCCGCGGGCTGTGCCACGGCCGGCACCAGCGGCAGGATTTTTCTCAGTTCGGTGAAGAGGGGTTCCATATCCTCCGCCGAGCCGCCGACGGTCTTGGCCATCTCGATCAGGGAGATGGTGCCGAAGGTGGTGCCGAAGCCGGTGAGGCCGAGATGCTTCGCGAAATCGGGCTTGAACAGGTCGCGCCAGCCGGCGGGCCTGGCCACCTTCTTCGGGTTATAGGCGATGCCCACCACCTGCGCCGCAACACCCGCCCCGGCCTCATCCGCATAGCCGGCCGGCAGCCTGTCGCGGTTGCTCAGGCGCGTGGGGTCGAAGGGCTCGAACAGCTTCAGCTCGATGCCGCTGACGCGCGGGCCGGGGTCCAGCACGAAGACATCGAAGGGCGCCACGCCGCGCGCGGCGCGGGCCTTGGCGATCTGGTCCACGGCGAAGAGCGGCTCGAAGGCCACCTCCACGCCATGCGCCTGCTTCAGCGCCGGCGCGAGCACGCCGCGCAGGGCTTCGTCCCAGCCGCCGGGATAGACGGCGGCGGTCATGCTGCCGGCGGCCTCTGCCGGGCGGAAGGGCAGGGCGGCGGCACCCAGCGAGCCGAGGGCGGCACCCATCAGGCGGCGGCGCGTGAAGGCGGTCATGCTTCGTCTCCGGCAGGGAAGAGGGCAGGGCGGGCGGTGGGCAGCAGCGCGACGCGCACGGGGCCGGGCGGCGGCGGGGCGCCCTGGCGCGCGGCGTGCAGCTTCATCTCGGTGGCGCCGGCCTCGACATCATGCACCAGCGCCGGGCCGATCGGCAGGGAGAGGCGCAGCCGCGCCGGCCAGCTCTCCGGGGTTTCCATGGCGGCGTCGCACAGCACCAGATGCTCGGGCCGGGCACAGACCAGGACGCGTTCCCCCACTGCGAAGCCGCGCGCGCCGGGCAGCAGGATGCTGGCGCCGACATCGAGCCGGATGCGGTATTCCGCGCCCTGCCGCGCCTCCACCCGGCCATGCAGCCGGTTGCTGGTGCCGACGAAGCCGGCGACGAAGGGGCTGGCCGGCGCGTCATACACCGTGGCGGGGGCGGCGACCTGCTCCACCCGGCCGCTGCGCATCACCGCCATGCGGTCGGCCATGCTCATCGCCTCGTCCTGGTCATGGGTGACGAGCACGGTGGTGACGCCGAAGCGCCGCTGGATGCGCTTGATCTCCATCTGCAGGTCCAGCCGCAGCGCGCGGTCCAGCGCGGCGAAGGGCTCGTCCAGCAGCAGGATGGCGGGTTCGATGGCGAGGGCGCGCGCCAGGGCCACGCGCTGCTGCTGCCCGCCCGAGAGGGCGGCGGGGCGGCGCTGCGCATAGGCTTCCATCCGCACGGCGGCCAGCGCTGCCTCGACGCGGCGCTGGATCTCGGCGCGCGGGCGGCGGCGCGCCTCCAGCCCATAGGCGACATTTTCCGCCGCCGTCATATGCGGGAAGAGCGCGTAGGACTGGAAGACGATGCCGACACCGCGCCGCCCGGGCGGCAGATGCTGCACCGGGGCGCCATCCACCAGCACCTGCCCCGCCTCCGGCCGGATGAAGCCGGCGACCGTGCGCAGCAGCGTCGTCTTGCCGCAGCCGGAGGGGCCGAGCAGCGCGAGGATTTCCCCGGGCTCGACCGAGAGCGTGACATTCTCGACGGCGATGGACTGGCCATAGCGCACGCGGATGCCATCCATGTCCAGGCGGTGCCCGGAAGGCGGCGGCGCGGCGGCATGGGAGGCGGGGGCCGGCTGTGTCAGCATTTCTTCCGGTGCAGCAAACACCGTGCCAGGGGGTGCGTGACACTGGCGTGGCCCTTGCGTGGCATGATGGGAAGGAGTCTCGGCATGACACGTGACCTGATCGGCTATGGCGGTGCCTGGCCGGATCTGCGCTGGCCCAATGGCGCGCGGCTGGCCGTCTCGGTGGTGGTCAATCTGGAGGAGGGGGCGGAGCAGCAGGTCGGCGATGGCGACCCGCATTCCGAGCGCATGGGCGAGGTGCTGAGCGTCGTGCCGCCCGGCGTGCGGGATATGGGGCAGGAGCAGATCTTCGCCTATGGCACGCGCGCGGGGCTGTGGCGCATGCTGGAGGCGCTGGAGCGCCATGCCGTGCCCGCCACCTTCCTGATGTGCGGCCGCGCCGTGCAGCGCGCCCCCGCGCTGGCCCGCGCCGTGGCGGCGGCGGGGCATGAGGCGGCGGCGCATGGCTGGCTCTGGCGGCCGCATGCCGATTACGCCAGCCGGGCCGAGGAGGCCGCCGATCTCGCGCGCTGCGTGGAGGCCATCACGCTGGCGACGGGGCGGCGGCCGGAGGGGTTTTTCTGCCGCGGCTCGGAAAGCGTGTGGACGCGCGGCCTGCTGCTGGAGCAGGGCTTCCGCTATACCTCCAACGCCTTCGATGACGATCTGCCCTATGAGGATCCGGCGCATCCCGGCCTGTTGGTGGTGCCCTACGCGCTCGACAGCAACGACATGAAGTTCTTCCACCCGAATGGCTTCGTTCGCGCCGGGGAGATGGTCGATTATGTCGGGGATGCGCTGGCCGTGCTGCTGGCCGAGGCGGAGCGGGGGCGGCCGCGCCTGCTGAATATTGGCTATCACCTGCGCATTGCCGGCCGGCCGGGGCGGTTCCGCGCCTTTGAGGGCGTGCTGGAGCGGCTGGCGGCGCTGCGGGGGCAGGTCTGGCTGGCGCGGCGGGGAGAGATCGCCCGGGCCTTTCGCGCTGCGCTGGGGTAGGTCATTCCGCCCAGGGATTGGGCTGGGGTGTGAAAAAATGCACTCAAAAAAGTCTTTTTGGTTTTTCACTGTGCATTTCTGAACGCATCTTCCCGCAAATGCACATTAATGGTGCTGCTTCTCGCCGGGAAGGGCTGCCTAGGATCGCCCGGCGGCCCAGCAGGGTCCGCCTTGATCCTGACAGGAGGTTTCCGGCGATGTGCGATCGCTTCGGCTGTGACCTTGTCCTGCACAAGCCCCGCCTGGCCCGGCGCGGCTTCCTGGCCACCGCGGCGGCCACCACCCTGACCATGGCCCTCGGGCCCGCGCAACAGGCCTTGGCCCAGGGCGGCGCCATGATCTCCAGCCGGGGCACCGGCTTCTGCAACCTCAACCTCTTCCTCGCCCATGCCATGCAGTTCTCGCGGCAGGACGGCGTGGCGCTGGAGTTCGTCAACGCACCCACCTTCGCCGAGCAGGTCACCTTCCTCGGCATGGGCCAGTCCAATATCGGCGTGCTGCCCTATACCAGCGCGCTCTCCCTCATCGATGGTGGCGCGCCGATCAGGATCATTGCCGGCGGCGGCGTCGAAGGCTGCGTGCTGGTGGCGCAGAAGGGGCTGGACAGCGCCGCCAAGCTGCGTGGCAAGACGCTCGGCACCTTCCAGCTCGATACGCTGGAAGTGCTGCCCTATGACTGGCTGAAGAAGAACGGCGTCTCCCTGCGCGACGTGAATGTCCGCTACATGGGCTCCACGCCCGAGGCGGCCGAGGCTTTCCGCGCCGGCGCGCTGGACTGGATCGCCACCATCGAGCCCTATGGCACGGCCCTGCTCAACGACGTGCCCGGCGCGGTGAAGCTCTCCGATGGCACGGATCTCTATGGCCGTGGCTATACGGATTGCGTCCTCGCCGCCCGCAGCGAGGTGATCGAGCGCAACCCGCAGGGTGTGAAGGCCATCATCAAGGCGATGATGCAGGCCCAGGCGATGTTCGAGCAGCACCCCGAGGAAGCGCTGCCGAAACTGGTCGGCAGCTACTACAAGACCTCGATGGAGAATGCGCGCCTCGCCTCCAGCAAGCAGCCGAGCGTTGTCGATGCCCGCAGCCAGTCGGATTTCATCCTGGGCCGCGTGCAGAGCCTGATCGAGATGGGCTATGCCAAGAAGGCGCCGAGCGCCTCGATCCTCGACTGGCGCCTGCTGGAACAGGTGATCGCCGAGAACAAGGCGCTGTATGACAGCCTGAAGTGGAAATCGGCCGCGTGAGCGGGGGGCTCGCCCGGAGCATGGCGCCGCCCGCGCCCCTGCTCCCCGGCCGGCGCCTCGCCCTGCTACGGGGCTGGGGTGTCCGGCTTGGCTGGTCGTTGCTCTCGGTCGGGCTGTTCGCCCTGCTCTGGGAATTCCTCTGGCTGATCGGCTGGGCGGACCAGAAGCTCCTGCCGCCGCCGCATATCTTCCTGGGCAATGTCGCGGAGCAGGCGCGCAACTTCAACACCGCGCAGCGCTGGCAGATCGGCAATGGCGGCAGCGGGCCAACGCCGTGGGAGGCGGTGGGGATCACCATCCTCTCCTCCACCGCCCGCGTCTTCGCCGGGCTGCTGCTGGCCGGCGCGGCCAGCATCCTCGTCGGTGTCGGCATCCGCTATTCGCGCTGGGCGGAGCGGCTGGTCCTGCCGACGGTGACGCTGCTTGCTCCTGTCTCGCCCATCGCCTGGCTGCCGGTCGCCATCTTTCTCTTCGGCATCGGCAACGGGCCGGCGGTGTTCATGGTGTTCATTGCGCTGTTTTTCACCATGACCATTTCCACCATCGCCCAGATCGACGCGGTGGACAGGAATTTCATCAACGTCGCGCGCACGATGGGGGCGACGAAGCGGCAGATCTATACCCGCGTTGTCATCCCCGCCATCCTGCCCGGCCTGCTGGTGGTGCTGCGGCTCAACCTCTTCGGGGCCTGGATGGTGGTGCTGGTGGCGGAGGCAACGGGCGTGGGCTACGGGCTCGGCCAGGTGATCATGCTGGCGCGCAATACCTTCAACCCCTCGCTCGTCTTCTTCACCATCGCGCTGATCGGCCTGCTGGGCTTCGGCTTCGACTGGCTGCTGCGCCAGCTCCAGGCCCGCCTCCTCTACTGGATTCCCGAGACGAAGGTGATCGCCGGTGTCTGACCCCGCCATCCTCTGCCAGGGCCTCGGCAAGACCTGGAATGCCGGCACGGCGCGCGCGCATGAGGCGCTGCGCAACATCGACCTTGCCGTGCGCCCTGGCGAATTCGTGGTGCTACTTGGCCCCTCGGGCTGCGGCAAATCCTCGCTGCTCTACCTCATCGCCGGGCTGGAGCAGCACAATGCCGGCACGCTGCGGGCCTTTGGTGAGGCCGTCACCGGCCCTTCGCCGGATCGCAGCCTGATTTTTCAGCAGACCTCGCTCTTTCCCTGGCTGACGGTCTGGCAGAATGTCACCTTCGGCCTTTCCCTGCGTGGCGATGGCGCGGCGCAGCGCCGTGCCGTGGCGCGGGAAGCGCTCTCCCGCGTCGGCCTCGCCGATGCCATGGACAAGCGGCCCGACGAGCTTTCGGGCGGCATGCGCCAGCGTGTCGCCGTGGCGCGGGCGCTGGCCATGCGGCCGCGCGTGCTGTTGATGGACGAACCCTTCGCCGCGCTCGACGTGCAGACCCGCGCCAAGATGCAGGATTTCCTCCTCGATGTCTGGCACAGCTCGGGCGCCTCGGTCCTCTTCGTCACCCACGGCATTGACGAGGCCGTGGCGCTGGCGGACCGCATTGTCGTCTTCACCGCACGGCCTGGCCGCATCAAGGCCATCGTGCCGGTCGATCTGCCCCGCCCGCGCGACATGTTCTCGCGTGCGGCGGAGGCTCTCCGCCAGCAGCTGAGCGGGCTGCTGCGCGACGAGGTGGATCGCGCCTTCGCTGAACAGGAAGCGCTCGCCTCCGCCTGACCCCCTCCGGATACGATAAGGAAGATCAGCCATGACCGCGACGATGGTGCGCGCGCGCCACCTCATCACCCGGACGCTCGATCGCCACACGCATGAGCAGATCGACGATGCCGCGCTGGTCCAGGAAGATGGCGTCATCACCGCCATCGGTGCCTTCGAGGATCTCCGCCGCCGCTACCCGGATATGGCGGTGCTCGGCGATGGCGGGCAGGTGGTGCTGCCGGGCTTCGTCAACAGCCACCATCATGTCGGGCTGACGCCGGTGCAGCTTGGCAGCCCGGACATGCCGCTGGAACTGTGGTTCATCACCCGCCTCGTCTGCCGCAACGTCAACCTGCGCCTCGATACGCTCTATTCGGCCTTCGAGATGCTGGCCTCGGGCGTGACCACGGTGCAGCATATCCATGGCTGGATTCCGGGTGGCCTCCAGGATGTCGAGAACGCCGCGAATGCGGTGATCGGCGCCTATGAGGAAATCGGCATGCGTGTTTCCTATTCCTTCGCGCTGCGCGACCAGAACCGCCTTGTCTATCAGGCCGATCAGGATTTCGTCGCCAGCCTGCCGGAGCCGCTGCGCGAGCCGATGGCGCGGCATTTCGCGCGCTTCCACATGAGCCTCGATGACAATTTCGACCTCTTCCGGCATCTGCGGAGCCGGCATCTGGGGAAGGAGCGGGTGCGGGTCCAGCTTGCGCCGGCCAATCTCCACTGGTGTTCGGATGCCGCGCTGGCGCGCCTTGGCGAGATGAGCGCCAGCGAGAATATTCCCATGCACATGCATCTTCTGGAGACGGCTTTCCAGAAGGAATATGCCGCCCGCCGCGGTGGCTGCACGGCGGTGGAGTATATCGACCGCTTCGGCCTGGTGACGAAGAACCTCACCCTCGGCCATGGCGTCTGGCTCAGCGAGAAGGATATCGATCGCCTGGCCGAGGCGGGGGCCTGCGTCTGCCACAACTGCTCGTCCAATTTCCGCCTGCGCAGCGGGATCGCGCCGCTCAACCGGCTGGAGGCGCGCGGCGTCACCACGGCCATCGGGACAGATGAAGCAGGCATCAATGACGATCGCGACATGCTGCAGGAAATGCGCATGGTGCTGCGCGCACATCGCACGCCCGGCATCGGCGATGAAGTGCCCACCATGCAGCAGGTGCTGCGCATGGCCACCGCCGGTGGTGCCCGCACCACGGCATTCGAGGGCCGCATCGGCACGCTGGAGGTGGGCCGTGCCGCTGATCTCGTCATGATCGACTGGCATCAGGTTGCCTGGCCTTTCCTCGATGACGAGATGCCGGTGCTGGATGCCGTTTTGCAGCGTGCCAAGACCGGTGGTGTGCGGGCCACCATGGTGGCGGGTGAAGTGCTCTACCAGGAAGGCCGCTTCACCCGCCTGGACCAGGATGCCGTGCTGAAGGCGCTGCACGAGGATCTCTCCAAGGCCCTGGCGGATGACGAGGTGGAGCGCCGCAAGCTCTCCAAGGCGTTGCTGCCGCATGTGCAGCGCTTCTATTCCGGCTATTTCGATCCGTCACGCCACCAGCCTTTCTACCGGCAGAGTTCGCTGGTGTAGGGGCTGAGGGGTCTGCCGATCCTTTTTCCCGGTTGCATATGCGGAATACCGGGTCGCCGTGCATCGAAGGAAGCAGGTGGCCTGTTGCCGTGTTCAAGGGCCTGATTGCCGGGCGGCCCTTGCCGGGAATGCCGCCCTTTCCGAAAGCGGGCCGCCTGTCGTGCGGGCGGGTGTCTCCAGCCCGCCTGACCTCTTTGTCACGGGGGTGTCCAGCACCCTGAAGATGCCGGAATCTTCGCGGTATGCAGGCTGTCCGGCACGCCAATCCGCGTCTTTGGGTGAAGAAGCATGACCCGGCAACCAGGACAGGGAGTGGCAGCCAACAGGCCATAAAACAAAAAATATACGTGCAACATTGTATTTCACATAAATTCATATGATATAGACGGTGCCTGCCGGTGCCACTCCTGTGGCGCCGGCTTCACCATCAAGGCTGGCGTGATGCAAAGAAGAAGCTTCCTGGGTGCTGCTGGCGCCGCTGTCCTGGCGCCGCTTGCGAGGCCCGCGCGCGCGGCGCAGGGCACGGTGCTGCGCTTCGTCCCGCAATCCAACCTCAGCTCGATCGACCCTGTCTGGACCACGGCGAATGTCAGCCGCAACCACGGCTATCTCGTCTATGACACACTGTATGGCTCCGACCGTGCCTATGCCCCTCAGCCGCAGCTGGCCGCGGGCCATCTGGTGGAGGAGGACGGGCGGCGCTGGGTTATCACGCTGCGTGAGGGCATCCGCTTCCATGATGGCGAGCCGATCCGCGCGCGCGATGCGGTGGCCAGCATCCGGCGCTGGGGGCGCCGCAATGCCTTCGGGCAGAAACTCCTGGCGGCGACCGAGGAACTGAGCGCCCTGGATGATCGCCGCCTGCAATTCCGCCTGCGCAAACCCTTTCCCCTGCTGGCGCATGCCCTGGCCTTTGCCGGACAGCCCGCTTTCATCATGCCTGAGCGCGTGGCCGAGACCGATCCCTTCCGGCAGATCCAGGATGCCACCGGATCCGGCCCCTATCGATTCCTGGCTGATGAATACAACAGCGGGTCGCTCGCTGCCTATGCGCGTTTCGACGGCTACCGCCCCATCACGGCGGGGACACCGAGCCTGACGGCGGGTCCGAAGGTCGCGCATTTTGACCGCATCGAATGGCGCATCATCAACGATGGCGGGACCGCCTCGGCCGCGTTGCAGTCGGGCGAAATCGACTGGTTCGAGATGCCGGAATACGAATTGCTCGAACTCTTCGCGCGCGATCGCAACCTGTCAGTGGAGGTCCTGGATACGGGTGGCAATAACGGCTTCCTCCGCCTCAACCACCTGCACCCGCCCTTCAACAACAAGGCCGTGCGTCAGGCGCTGCTGCACGCCGTCTCGCAGGCCGACTTCATGGCGGCCAATGCTGGCCCTGACCGTGCGCACTGGCGCGATGACACCGGTGTCTTCACCCCTGGCTCGCCTTCTGCCAGCCGTGCCGGCCTGGAGCCCCTGCTTACGCCGCGCAGCCTTGAGAAAGCGCGCTCCCTGCTCAAGGAAGCAGGGTATGATGGCCAGCTGACGCGCATCCTCGGCCCCACCGACATACCCGCCGCCTCGGCCTGGAGCCAGGTCGCGGCCGACCTGTTCCGCCGCCTCGGCTTCAACCTCGACTATGCGACATCGGACTGGGGCACTGTGCTGCAACGCCGGGCGAGCCAGGAAGCGGTCGAGAAGGGCGGCTGGTCGGCCATCACCTCCGGCTTTTCCAGCTTCGATTTCGCCAGCCCGGCCTCGCATCCGCTGGTGCGCGGCAACGGGTCGCAGGGCTGGTTCGGCTGGCCCGATATCCCGAAGCTGGAGGAATTGCGCGATGCGTGGTTCGAGGCGGCGGACGAGGCTTCCCGCAAGGCCATCGCGGAGGACATCCAGCGCACCGTCATCGACGAAGTCGCCTATATCCCGACCGGCACCTATTACTTCCGCACCGCGCTGCGCAGGACCTTGCGCGACCGCGTGGAGGGCCTGCCGATCTTCTGGAATATCCGCCGCGCCTGATGGCGGGGTCCGGGGTAGCCCTGCTACCCCGGCGGGAGGGTCCGGGAGGGCGGAGCCCTCCCGGAACATCGACGCTCATGCGAGATGGCAGGCCACGGTGTGCTCCGGCCCGGCCAACCGTAAAGCCGGCACATCCTCCCGGCAGCGCGGCAGGGCGAGCGGGCATCGCGGATGAAAGCGGCAGCCCGATGGCGGGTCGATCGGGCTCGGCAATTCTCCTGTCAACGGCAGGGGAGGGCGTGCCCGCGCCTCGGCCGGGTCGGCCACCGGTGTCGCCGCCATCAGGGCGCGGGTATAGGGATGGCGCGGCTGCCGCCACAGCGCATCGCGCGGGGCCTGCTCCACCACCTGCCCCAGATACATCACCGCCACGCGGTCCGCGACGTGACGCACCACGGCGAGGTCGTGCGAGATGAACAGCGCCGCCAGCCCGAATTCGCCGCGCAGCCGCAGCAGCAGATTCAGCACCTGTGCCCGCACCGAGACATCGAGCGCGGAGACGGCTTCGTCGCAGAGCAGCAGGCGCGGCTCCAGCGCCAGGGCGCGGGCGATGCCGACACGCTGCCGCTGTCCCCCCGACAGTTCATGTGGAAAGCGCGCGGCGATATCCCCCCGGAGCCCGACATGGGCCAGCAGCTGCGCGACGCGGGCGCGGCGCTCGGCACGGCCACCGCGCCGGTGCACCAGCAGCGGCTGCTCCAGGATGCGCCCGATGGTCTCGCGCGGGTTCAGGGCGGAGAGCGGGTCCTGGAACACCATCTGCATGCGCGCGCGGTAGCGGGCGAGATCCCCGCGCCCTGCCTTCGCGAGGTCGGTGCCCTCGAACAGAATGGCGCCCGAGTCCGGCGGCAGCAGCCGCATGGCCAGCCGCGCCAGGGTGGATTTGCCGCAGCCGCTTTCACCGACAAGGCCGAGGGTTTCCCCCGCCCGCACCGTCAGGCTGACATCATCCACCGCGCGGACGCGGCCGGCCGGTGTGTCGAAATGCCGTACCACGCTGCGGAGTTCCAAGATCGGTGTGCTCATGCGGCGTGCCGCCCCGTCCCGGCCGGGAGCGGATGGAAGCAGGCGGCGCCCTGGTGGGGCGCGCCTTCCCGCCAGGGCGGCGGCGTGGCGTGGCAACGCGCGTCGGCGCGCGGGCAGCGCGGGGCGAAGGCGCAGCCCGCCGGCAGGTCGTGGAGGGCCGGCACCAGCCCCGGAATTTCCGGCAAGGCGCTGCCGGGCGGCAAGGCTTCCAGCCGCACCGCATCGAGCAGGCCGCGCGTATAGGGATGCAGCGGCGCGGCGAAGATGCGCTCCACCGGCCCCTGCTCGACCACCCGCCCGGCATAGAGCACCACCACCCGGTCCGCCACGCCGGCGACCACGCCGAGGTCATGGGTGATCAGCAGCAGCGCCATGCCGAGGCGCCGGCGCAGATCCTCCAGCAGCGCCATGATCTGCGCCTGGGTGGTGACGTCGAGCGCGGTGGTCGGCTCGTCGGCGATCAGCAGTTCCGGCTCGCAGGCCAGCGCCATGGCGATCATCGCCCGCTGTCGCTGGCCGCCGGAGAGCTGGTGCGGATAGTCGCGCGCGCGCAGCTCCGGCGCGGGGATCTGCACCAGCGCCAGCAGCTCCACCGCGCGCGCCCAGGCGGCGCGGCGGCTGAGCGGGCGATGCAGGCGGATCGCCTCGGCGATCTGCGCGCCGATCCGCTGCACGGGGTTGAGGGCGGAGAGCGGTTCCTGGAAGACCATGCCGATGCGCCCGCCGCGGATGGCGCGCAGCGCGGCGGGCGGCAGGGCGAGCAGGTCCACCCCATCGAACAGCGCGCGCCCGCCGGTGATGCGGCCCCCCGCCGCCTCGACCAGCCGCAGCAGCGAGGCGGCGGTGACGGATTTTCCGCTGCCGCTCTCGCCCACCAGCGCCAGCGTCTCGCCGCGCGCCAGGGTGAAGCTGACATCGCGCAGCACGGGCAGCGGCCCCGCATGGGTGGTGAAGGTGGTGCACAGGCCAGAGACCTGGAGCAGGGGCGGGGCAGGCCCCTCAGCGACGGCGGAGATGCGGGTTGAGGCAGTCATTCAGCCCCTCGGCAAGAAGATTGAAGGCCAGCACGGTGACGACGAGGGCAAGGCCGGGCAGGCCGCAGATGTACCAGGCCTCCACCAGCTGCTCCCGCCCGCTGCCGATCATGGTGCCCCAGCTCATCACATTGGGGTCGCCGAGGCCGAGGAAGGCGAGCGCGGCCTCGGTCTGGATGGCATGGGCGATGGTCAGGCTGGAGATGGCCACCACCGGCGGCAGGGCATTGGGCAGGATCTGCGTGCAGAGCAGCCGCGCCGTGCCCATGCCGAAGGTTTCCGCCGCCAGCACGAAATCACGCCCGCGCAGGGCGAGCACCTGCGCCCGCACCAGCCGCGCCGTGGCCGGCCAGGAGACGAGGCCGATGGCGAGCACCGCCGTGGCCACGGAAGGGCGGAACACCGCCACCAGCACAACGGCGAGGACGAAGGTCGGCACCGTCTGGAACAGTTCCGTGACGCGCATCAGCGCGGCATCAGCGCGCCCGCCATGGAAGCCCCCCAGGGCGCCGACCAGGATGC
Organism: Roseomonas sp. GC11; assembly: GCF_024437745.1. Taxonomy (GTDB): domain Bacteria; phylum Pseudomonadota; class Alphaproteobacteria; order Acetobacterales; family Acetobacteraceae; genus Pseudoroseomonas. The sequence goes on from NZ_JANFNY010000007.1 coordinate 33,432, forward strand.
CCAGCCCGGCGGCGATCAGCGTGCTGACGAAGCCGACCAGCAGCGAGACGCGCGCGCCCGAGACGAGGCCGGTGAGCATGTCGCGCCCCATCACATCGGAGCCGAGCGGGTTGGCGGCCTCCTCCGCCGGCCAGAGCATGGGGGGCGCCGCCATTTCCCAGGGATCGCCGGGCCAGAGCCAGGGGCCGAACAGCGCCAGCAGCAGCACGGCGAGCAGCAGCAGCAGGCCGGGCCCGCCCTGGCGGTGCGCCAGCAGCCGCCGCGCGAGGCCGGGGGCGGCGCTCATATCCGCCGCGCCCCGGTCGTGACGCGCGGGTCCACCAGGCGGTACAGCCCGTCAATGCCAAGATTGACGATGACGACAAGGATCGAGCTGAAGAAGAGGATGCCAAGCAGAAGATTCAGGTCGCGCGTGCGGATGGCCTCATAGGCGAGGCGGCCGAGGCCAGGCCAGGAGAAGACGGTTTCCACCAGCACCGCGCCGCTGAGCAGCGAGGCCGCCTGATAGCCCGCCATGGTGACCATCGGCAGCAGCGCGTTGCGGAAGGCGTGGCGCAGCGTAATGCGCCATTCCCCCGCGCCCTTGGCCCGCGCGGTGCGGATGAAGTCGGCGCCGTGCAACTCCAGCATGGCGCTGCGCACCAGCCGCGCATAGACGGCGAGGTAGAAGGTGCTGAGCGTCAGCGCCGGCAGGACGAGATGGGCCAGCAGGTCGCGCAGCCAGGCAAGGCCGGCATGGCCCGCGCCGATCGTCAGCATGCCGCCCGAGGGCAGCCAGCCCAGCCGCGCCGAGAACAGCACGATGGCCATGAGGCCGAGCCAGAAGGTGGGCAGCGCGTAGCTGAGCAGGGTCAGGCCGGAGAGCAGCAGGTCCGGCCAGCGCCCGGCATGGCGCGCCGCCAGCAGCCCGGCCAGGGCGCCGAGCGACACCGCCAGCACCAGGGCCGAGAGCATCAGCAGCAGCGTCGGCGGCAGGCGCGTGAGGATCAGCTCCCGCACCGGCATGTTGAGGCGGTAGGAATGGCCGAGGTCGAAGCTCGCCAGATGCCCGAGATAGCGCAGGTATTGCACCGGCAGGGGCTGGTCCAGGCCGAAGCTGCGGCGCAGCTCGGCCATGGTCTCCGGCGTGGCGGCGCCGGCCTCGCCGGACAGCACATCGACCACGTCGCCCGGCGCCAGTTGCAGGATCAGGAAGTTCAGCGTGGCGATGCCGAACAGCACCGGCGCCAGCTGTGCCAGCCGGCCCCAGGGAATCCATGTCCAGGGAATCCATCTCCAGGGAGTCCATGTCCAGGGAAGCCAGGCCCGGAAGAGCGGCCGCCGGACGCCGGCGCCGCTCAGCGCGCCGGGGCCAGCCATGCATCCTCCAGCCCGGCGAACATGCCATCCCCCTGCGCCCGCTCCTTGCGGAAGCGCGCGGTGGAGACGGTGGTCCAGGTCAGTTCCACCAGATCGAGGATGGGCGAATCCTCCTGCGCGATCTCCTGCCAGCGGGTGATCAGCGCCTTGCGCTTCGCCACATCGCCCTCGCCCGCGGCGGCTTCCATGATCCCGTCCAGTTCCGGGTTGGAATAGCCGGAACCATTGGTCCAGGGCGCGCCCTTGATGATGTTCTTCGTCCAGTACAGGCGCTGCACGCCGAGCGTCGGGTCTGGCAGGCGGTGCAGGCTGGAGGTCATGATGTCATAATCGGCATCGGTGTAGACGCGGCGCAGGAAGGCGGCCGGGTCCTCCACCACCAGCTCCAGATCGACGCCGATGCGCGCGAAGGCCTGCTTGATGAACTCGCCGGCGCGGTTGGATTCCAGGCTGCCGCCATCGCCGGAGACCAGGTTGATGCGGAAGCGCCGGCCATCCGCGCCGCGCCGGTAGCCGGCCTCGTCCAGCAATTGCTCGGCCCTGCGCGGGTCGAATTCCTGCGGGTTGCCGCGCGCGTAATACTGGCTGACGGAGGAGGGGATGGGCCCCGTGGCGGGCTTGCCATAGCCCTGCCAGACCAGCCGCACCAGCGCCGCGCGGTCGATCGCGTGGGACAGCGCCTGCCGCACCCGCCGGTCGCCGAGATAGGGCCGGCGGACATTGATCTGCGCCAGGAAGATGGAGGCGAGGAAGCGCCCATCCTCGGTGTTGATCGTGTATTTCCGCGCATCAGAGAAGCGCCGCAGGCTGGTGACGGGAATCAGCGAGCCGATGGTGACATCGATCTCCCCCGCCTCCAGCGCCACGCTGCGCGCCACGGGATCGGGGATGAAGCGGAACAGGATGCCATCGAGATAGGGCTTGCCCTCCTGCCAGTAATCCGCGTTGCGCTCCAGCGCCACATGGCTGCCGCGCACCCATTCCTTGAAGCGGAAGGGCCCGGTGCCGATCGGCGCGCTGTTCGCCGGGTTCTGCAGGATATCCGTGCCCTCGTAGATGTGGCGCGGCAGGATCTGCGCCCCGTAGGTGTTGATGTAGTTGAAGAGGTAGGGTGCCGGCGCGGAGAGCACGATGGTGACGCTGTGCGGGTCCGGCGTTTCCACCGCCGTCACATTGGCGAAGACGGCGCGGCCGAAGGGGTGCAGCTTCTTCGACACCTCCAGCAGGGTGAAGCGCACATCGGCGCTGGTGAAGGGCTGCCCGTCATGCCAGCGCGCGTTGCGGCGCAGGTGGAAGGTGATGCGCAACCCGTCCGCGCTCACCTCCCAGGACTGCGCCAGCGCCGGCACCGGCTTCAGGTCGAGATCGTAGCTGACCAGCCCCTCCAGGATCTTCGACGACACCATGCCGATGTTCATCGTGGTGATGAAGGCCGAGGTGAGGATGGGCGGTTCCTGCACGACGATGCGCGCGGTGCCGCCGCGCACCGGGGCCTCGGGGTCGGCGGGCGCGTGGCCGGCATGCGGCGGCGTCTGGCCCTGGGCCTGGGCCAGCGCGGGCAGGCCGGCGAGGCCCAGGCCGCTGAGCATCAGGTGGCGTCGTTTCATGGCTGGGGCTTTCCGTCGGGGGCGGGCGCTGTGTCGGACCAGTGCCTATTCGGCGGCCTGCGACAGCGCCGGCAGGCGCGCGATGGCGCCGGAAATCTCCTGTGGGGCGCGCAGGAGATGCAGGATGGGGCAATTCTTCTCGACAGCCTCGTGCAGCCGCGCCAGCTCCGCCTCCCCGGCGGGAGAGGCGATGGAGACCGTGTAGCGCAGCCCGTAGGGATGGCGCGGCACCGCCTCGAAGCCGGGCTGGCCGCTGCGGCCATCGATTTCCCCTTCCACCGCCACTTCCACATGCTCCAGCGGGATCTGCAGCAGAGCCGCCTGGATCAGGAAGGTGTGCGTCAGGCAGCTGCCCAGCACGCCGAGCTGTAGTTCCGGAGAACTGGGGCCAAGGTCATAGCCCGCGAAGCTCTCCGGGCTGTCGCTCAGCACCTGGAAATCGCGGATGCGGATGCGGCGGACGCCGCTGCGCCCCTCCGCTCGCACCGTGGCCCGCAGCGGCTGCGGCTTCGTCTCCGGCCGGGCGGCCTTCTCGCGGAGGCGGAACAGGGCCTCGCGCTTCTGCGCGAGATACTCGGTCAGGCTCGACATGTGGCATTCCCCAAGGGGTGGCGGGGCAGGGACGGGGGCGGCCGATGCGGGCGCCCGTCCTGCCTGGCAGCATGGGGAAGAATCACGCGAATGGTCAATGTGTAATTTTAATTACGCTTAAAATATAGGTATTATTGATCCGGCCGGATCCCCGCCTCCTCGACCAGCGCGGCATAGCGCGCCGTCTCCGCCGCCACGAAGCGCCGGGACTCCTCCAGCCCCAGCCCGGACAGGGTGAAGCCCAGCTCCTCCGCCTTGCGCACCAGCACCGGCTCCGCCAGCGCCCTGCGCAGGTCACCGGCCAGCCGCTCCGCCAGGGGGGCAGGCAGGCCGGCCGGGGCCTGCACCGCCGTCCAGCTCGTGATCGACAGTTGCGGCACCCCGAGTTCGGCCGCCGTCGGCACGGTGGGCAGCAGCGGGTGGCGCGCCGGGCCCGTCACCGCCAGGGCGCGCAGCCGCCCGGCCTGGATCTGCGGCAGGCACTCGGGAAGGTTGGAGACCACCACATCCAGCGTGCCCGCCACCAGATCGGTGATCGAGGGCGCGCCGCCACGATAGGGCGCGTGTTGCAGCAGATCCCCCGCCCCGGCGGCGCGGCGCAGCAGCTCCAGCCCGATATGCGGCGGCGTGCCCGTGCCGGAGGAGCCGCCATTCAGCCGCTCCGTCCGCGCCGTGGCCAGGAGCGCGGCGAGGTCCGGCCAGGGAGCCCCGGCCCGCACCACCACCACCAGCGGCAGCGAGCCCAGCACGGTGAGCGTCGTCAGGTCGCGCAGGAAATCATAGGGCGCCTGCGGGAAGAGCGAGGCATTCACCGCATGCGCCAGCGTGATGGCGAGCAGCGTATGTCCGTCCGGTGCCGCCTTCGCGGCGATATCGGCCCCCAGCATGGCATTGCCGCCAGGGCGGTTCTCCACCAGCACGGGGCGGCCCCACCCTTCCTGCAACCGCTGCGCCAGCAGCCGGGCGAGGATGTCGGTCTGCCCGGCCGGGGTGAAGGGCACGATCAGCCGGATATTGCGGTCCGGGAATTCCACCGCGCGGGCGGCGGCGGGCAGCAGGAAGGGCACGGCCAGCAGGCCGCGGCGGGGCAGGGCGAAGGGCGGCATGGCGGGCCTCGTCGGTGCGGGGAACAGCGATCAGTCGAGCCGGACCCCCGCCTGGCGCACCACATCGCGCCAGCGGGGCACATCGGCGGCAAGCCGCGCGGCCAGGGCCTCCGGCGTGCCGGGGCTGGGCTCGAAGCCCTGCTCCAGCAGCGGCCCCGCCACCTCGTCCAGCGCCAGGATGCGGGCGGCCTCGGCCCGCAGCCGGGCAATGATGGCGGGCGGTGTCCCCGCCGGGGCCAGCAGCCCCTGCCAGGACACCACCTCGACCTCCGGCAGGCCGCTCTCCCGCGCGGCCGGCACCTCCGGCAGGGCGCGGGCCCGCCCGGGGCTGGTGACCAGCAGCGGCCGCAGCCGCCCCGCCCGCACATGCGCCGTCGCCGCCGGCAGGGTGAGGAAGACCGCGTCGATATGCCCCGCCATCAGGTCCTGCAGCGCCGGGCCGCCGCCGCGATAGGGCGCGTGCGCCCATTCCGCGCCGCTGCGCGCCTTCAGCAGCTCGGCCGCCAGATGGCCGATGCTGCCATTGCCGGGCGAGCCCAGCGTCAGCGCACGGCTGCGCGAGAGGCTGACGAAGGCCTCCATCGTATCGGCCGGCAGCCCCGGCCGCACCACGAGAAGCTGCGCCGCCGAGACGGTTTGCAGGATGGGCGCGAAGTCGCGCAGCGGGTCATAGCCGGGGCGCGGATAAAGCGCCGGGTTGATCGCCAGGCTGTCCCAGCCGACGAGCAGAGTGAGCCCGTCCGGCCGTGCGCGCGCCACCAGTTCAAAAGCGATGTTGCCGCCAGCGCCGGCATGATTCTCCACCACCACCGGCTGCCCCAGGCTGGCCTGGAGGTGGCGGGCGAGGAGGCGCGCCAGCGGGTCCAGGCTGCCGCCCGGCGCCACGGGCACGATCAGGCGGATCGGCCGGTCCGGCCAGCCTTCCTGCGCGGCGGCGGGCCGGGCGAAGGGCCACGCCGCCAGCCCGGTGCCCATGACGGAGGCCAGCAGGGATGCCAGCACGCGGCGCCGGCCGGCAGGGGCGGAGGGTGAGGCAGAGGGTGAGGCAGAGGGTGGGGCGGAGGGTGGGGCGGAGGGTGGGGAAGGGGGCATGGCATCCTCTCCGATGCGGTCGCCGCCCATAAAATATCATTCAAAAACGTGTTGCAAATGATTCAACGAATGATCTTGTATATTCCTGCCTGGGGTGGTGATGGCTGGCACGCGCGTGTGATTCAGAACGAGATACTACCGTGAATTTCCCGTGCGGCGCGATGCCGCCGCGGCCTCTCGCGCCGGCCCACCTTGCCCCTTCGCCCCAGCCCCGCCCCCAAAGGGAACCCCAAAGGGAACCGCAGATGCGCCGGCAGCTTCACCTCAATCTCTTCATCCACGGGCGCGGGCATCATGAATCCGCCTGGCGCCACCCCGCCGCCACCCCGCTGGCGATGACCGACCTCGCCTATTACCAGGACCTCGCCCGCCGCGCGGAAGACGCCTGCTTCGATGCCATCTTCTTCGCCGACCACCTCGTGCTGCTGCCGAGCGAGATCGCCCACGCCGTGCAGGGCGGGCTGGAACCGCTGACCCTGCTCGCCGCCCTGGCCACCGGCACGCGCCGCATCGGCCTCGTCGCCACGGCCTCGACCAGCTACACGGAGCCCTTCAACCTCGCCCGGCAATTCGCCTCGCTCGACCACATCAGCCACGGGCGGGTGGGCTGGAACATTGTCACCACCTGGCTCGCCGCCGCCTCGCGCAATTTCGGCCGCGACGCGCCGCCGGGGCTGGAGGAACGCTATGCCCAGGCGGAAGACTTTCTCGCCGTCGTCACCAAGCTCTGGGACAGCTGGGCGCGTGACGCGGTGCTGGATGACCGTGCCCGCGGCCGCTTCGCCCGGCCCGATCGCGTGCGGCGCTTCGACCACCACGGGCCCTTCTATCAGGTCAGCGGCCCGCTGAACGTGCCGCGCGGCCCACAGGGTCGTCCGGTGCTGGTCCAGGCCGGCTCCTCCGGCACGGGCAAGCGCTTCGCCGCCCGCCATGCCGAGGTGATCTTCACCGCCCATCTGGAGCAGGGCGCCGCCATCGCCTTCCGCCAGGAGATCCGCGCCCTGGCCGCCGGGTTGGGGCGCGACCCGGAGGGGGTGGTCATCCTCCCCGGCATCAGCGCCGCCATCGGTGGCACCGAGCGCGAGGCCCAGCGTATCTGGGACGAGCTGAACGAGAGCGCCGCGCCGGAAGTCGGGCTGGAACGCCTCTCGGCGCGTTTCGGCGGGCATGATTTCTCCCACCTGCCGCTCGACCGCGCGCTTTCCGTGGATGATTTTCCGCCGCCCGCCGGTGTGCAGGCCGCCCGCAGCCGCGCGGAGGTGATCACCGACCTCGTGGCGCGGGAGAGGCCCACCCTGCGTGCGCTGCTGCACCGCCTCGCCGCCGCGCGCGGCCATTACACCATGGCCGGCACGCCGGAGCAGGTGGCGGATGTGATCGAGGCCTGGTTCCGCTCCGGCGCTGCTGACGGCTTCAACGTGATGCCGCCCATCCTGCCAGCGCAGTTCGAAGCCTTCACAAGTGAGGTCGTTCCCCTCCTGCGCCGCCGTGGCCTGTTCCGCGAGGCCTATGACAGCGAGACCCTGCGCGGCCATCTCGGCCTGCCCGAGCCGGCCAATCAGTTCTTCGGCGCGGAGGCGGAGGTTTTGGTTTAGGGAATCTTTTATATTCAACATTTTATCTTCTTTTCTGAAGAAAAAGAAGCAAAAAGACTTTTTCAGTCTGGCGTCCCGCCTCAGGCCATACGCGGGACGCCAACTGGAAAAGTTTTTTGGTTCTTTTTTTCAAAAAAGAACATAAATAACTGAATTTAAAGAATTATACGCCCGGCGGCGATCATCGCGCTATCGGCCTGTGGCACATGCACCACCCCGCACTGGACATCGCGCCAATGCCGTTCCAGCGGATTGTGCCGCGACAGGGCATGGTTGCTGGCAAGGCCATTGGCCAGCCGGACCGCGTCCACCGCCTGCCGCGTCAGCACCACCTTCAGCAGTCCGGCCTCGGTCGAGGAGGGCGCGTTTCCGGCATCCGTCTCGGCCGCGAGGCCGGCGAGGAGGCGCCCATTGACGGTGAGCAGCGTCGTGATCTCGCCCACGGCCTCCTGCACGCGTGGCAGGCTGGCCAGGGGCTGGCCCAGATTGGCCGGCACCCGCCCGCGCAGGAAGCCCAGCAGCCAGTCCCGCGCCGCCACGGCCACCCCGGTATAGAGCGCGCCCAGCAGCGCGGCATTCCAGGCCGCCTGGATGTCATCCCGTGGCGGCGGGCCTTCCCCGGCCGGCTGCAACTGCCCCGCCTGCTCCTCCGGCACGAAGACATCCTCCAGCACCACGTCATGGCTGCCCGAGGCGCGCAGGCCCAGATGGTCCCAGCTCTCGACGATGCGCAGGCCCGGGCTGCCGGCGCGGATGAGGAAATTGCCCAGGCGGGGCTTCAGTTCATCCGTGCGGCAGAAGGTCTCGAACCAGGTGAGGCCGGGCGCGCCGGTGGAATAGATCTTGCGGCCCGAGACGCGCCAGCCACCGGGCACGCGGCGGGCCGTGGTGGCCGGCAGGCCGCCCCGGGTCGGGCTGCCCAGCTCCGGTTCCACGCGGATGGCATTGACCAGGGCGCCCTCCTGCACGGCCTCGCGCCCGAGGCGCTCACGCAGGGGGGCCGCATAGCCCTGGCCGCGCGCAAGCGCCGCCTGCTTCGTGCATTGCATGGCCAGCACCAGGGCCGTGGAGGCACAGCCCTGGGCCACCAGCCCCACCGCCTCGGCCGAGGCCGCCAGCCCCCCGCCCTGGCCGCCCAGCGCCACCGGCACGGTGAGCGAGAGCAGCCCGGCCTGCCGCAGCAGATCGAGCGCATCAAAGGGAAAGCTGCCATCACGGTCATGCCGTGCCCCGGCCTCGCGCAGCTGCGGCAGCAGGGTTGGCCAATCCGGCCTGGGACGCCCGGCGGGCGCGGCGGGAAGAGGCGCGAGGGCGGCCTGTGCGAGGGTCATCCGGCGGGCTCCGTCGTCAGGAGAAAGGGAGGGGGCCGCGTGGGTCATGCCGGGCGGATCTGCCAGAACAGCGCGAAGCCATGCGGCGGCGCCGTCAGCCCCTTCCATGCGGTGCGGGTGAGCAACTGGCCGAGCGGGAGATAGGGCACATCCTCGAAGGCCTGGCGCTGCATCTCGGCGGCGATGCGGATGCGCTCACCCTGGTCGGACTGCTCCATCCAGGCGGCCCGCAGGGCTTCCAGTTTCTCGCTGCTCGGCCAGCCGCGCGGCCCGGCCCGGCCATTGGCGCGCAGTGAGCTGTGGACCGCCGGGTCCAGCTGGTCCATGCCGGCCCAATAGGTGCTGAAGACGCTCCAGCCACCCTGCTCCACCGGCTCCATCTTGGTCAGGCGGGAGAGGGTCGAGCCCCAGTCGAGCGACTGGTAATCCACCTGGATGCCGAGGCGCTGCAGGAGGTCGGCCGCGACATCGCCCAGCGCCTTCAGCGTCGGGAAGTCCGAGGGTGCCAGCAGCACGGCCTTCTCGCCCCTGTAGCCGGAGGCGGCGACGTCACGCCGCGCGCGCTCCAGGTCGCGCGGGGCGGTCAGCGCCTCCAGCCCGGCGGTGCTGGCCATCGGGGTGTCCGGGCAGAAGAAGCCCACGCCATCGCGCCAGCCATCCGCAACTTCACCGGCCACGGCCTGCATGAAATCCGCCTGCCGCAGCGCCGGCAGCAGGGCGCGGCGCAGCGCCGGGTTGTTGAAGGGCGGATGCAGATGGTTCAGCCGCATGGTGCCGATATAGCCGGTCGGGTCCGGCACGGCGGTGCGGATGGCGCGGTCCCTGGCCAGGGCCGGCAACAGATCGAAGGGCGGCGCTTCCCACCAATCCACCTCGCCGGCGCGCAGGGCGGCGGCGGCGGTGGAAGGGTCGGGCAGGACGTGCCATTCCACGCGCTCGAAGAAAACTTCCTTTGGCCCGGCGGTGAAGCTTGGCGTGCCGGCGCGCGGCACATAATCGGGGTTGCGGGCGTAGACGACGCGGGCACCGGCCAGCCGTTCCTCCGCCACGAAGCGGAAGGGGCCGCTGCCCACCATCTCGCGGATCTGCGTGTTGGGGTCGGTCTGCGCCAGACGCTCCGGCATCATGACGCAGACCGGCGAGCCGGGCTTGCCCAGCGCATAGGTGAGCAGCGGAAAAGGCTTTTTCAGGCGGAAGCGGAGGGTGCGGTCATCGGGCGCCGACAATTCGTCAATGGCGGCGAGCAAGGATTGCCCCAGCCCGTCCCTTGCCGCCCAGCGGCGGATGGAGGCGGTGCAGTCCCGCGCCAGGACCTTTTCCCCGTCATGCCAGCGCAGGCCCTCGCGCAGGGTCAGCGTCCAGGTCAGGCCATCCGGCTCGACGACATGGCCTTCCACCATCTGCGGCTGGATCCGGTACTGCGCATCCATGCCATAGAGGGTATCGAAAACCATCAAGCCGTGATTGCGCGTGACATAGGCGCTGGTCCACACCGGATCGAGGATGGCGAGGTCTGATTGCGGCACGAAGCGCAGCACGCGCTTGCCCTGCGCCTGGGCCAGGCGCGGGGATGACAGGGCGGCGGAACTGCCCAGCGCGGCGGAAAGCAGAGTACGACGATGCAGGCTCATGCCACCTGTTCCTCCGCAAGCGTGAACAAGCCCTCGCGCGCCAGGGCTGCCGCCACATCGTCCAGCGCGGCGCGCAGGCCCGCGAGCAATTCCTGGATCTCGGCCGGCTGGATGATGAGGGGCGGACAGACGGCGATGGCATCACCGCGCAGGCCGCGCAGAATGAGCCCGCGCTCCAGCGCCGCCTGCTGCACGCGCGCGCCAATGCCGAGTTCGGCCGGGAAATGCCGCCGGCTTTCCTTGTCGGCGACGATTTCGACGGCGCCGATCAGCCCGATGCCACGCGCCTGCCCCACCAGCGGATGCCCCACCAGATCGCGCAGGCCCTGTTGCAGCAAGGGCGCGACCGCCCGCACATGGCCGATGATGTCGCGTTCCTGGTAGATCCGCAGCGTCTCCAGCGCGACCGCGGCACAGACGGGATGCGCGGCGTAGGTGACGCCATGGGCGAAGACGCCGAGCTTCTCGCTCTCCGCCAGAAGGGCCTGATGGATCTCCTCCGAGACCAGCACGGCGGAGATCGGCAGGAAGGAGGCGGAAAGGGCCTTGGCCACCGTCAGCAGATCCGGCTTCAGGCCGAAGGTCTCGCAGGCGAAGAGGCGGCCGGTGCGGCCGAAGCCGCAGATCACCTCATCGACGATGAACAGGATATCGTGCCGGCGCAGCACGGCCTGGATGGCGGTGAAATAGCCCTCCGGCGGCACGAAGACGCCGCCGCCGCCGGTGACCGGCTCGGCGATGAAGGCGGCGATGGTCTCCGGCCCCTCTCGCAGGATCAGTTCTTCGAGTTCCCGCGCGCGGCGGGCGACGAAATCGGCCTCGCTCTCGCCGGGCGCGGCATCATGCCAGTGGCTGGCGCTGCCGGTATGCAGGAAGCCAGGCAGGGGCAGGCCGAAATCCTGGTGGTTGGCGGCCTGCCCTGTGGCGCTGGCGGCGGCGATGGTGACTCCATGATAGCCGCGCTGCCGCCCGATGATCTTGCGCTTCTCCGGCTTGCCCCGCGCATGGTTGTAATGCCAGGCGAGCTTGATCGCCGCGTCATTGGCCTCGGAGCCGGAATTGCTGAACAGCACGCGCGACAGGCCCGGCGGGGCAAGAGCCAGCAGCGTCTCCGCCAACTCGATCGCAGGCCCATGCGAGCGGCCGTTGAAGATGTGGTAGAAGGGCAATTCCTCCATCTGGCGTGTCGCCGCCCGGACGAGGCGTGGCTCGTCGAAGCCCAGCGCGGCGGACCAGAGGCCGGCCATGCCCTCCAGATACCAGCGGCCCTGCTCGTCCTGGACACGCACACCCTTGCCGCGGCGTATCACCAACGGCCCGGCCTCGGCATGGCGGCGGAGGTTGGTGTAGGGATGGATCAGGCTTGCCGTATCGCGTGCGGCCCAGGAATTGCGCGGCGTGCCGCTCATGCCGGTGTCTCCGTCAGCTGCGGTCGCGTGGCGATTCCGCGCGCGGCCAGGAATCCATCGAGGAAGGCGGCAAGATTGTCCTCCAGCCGCGTGATCAGGTAGCCGCCCTCCTGCACCAGCAGGATGGGGGTGCCGAATTGCCCGATCCGCCGCCCGGCCTCGCGGAAGCCATCGGCCTGGACAGCGAGGTTGGCGCTCGGGTCACCTTCCTGCGCATCGAAGCCGAGGGAGACGACCAGTGCCTCCACGGCCTGCCGCCGCAAAGCGGAGAGTGCCCTTTCCACCGCGGCAACCCATCCGGCACTGCCCGTGCCCGGCGGCAGCGGCAGGTTCAGCGTGGCGCCGAGGCCACGGCCCTGGCCGGTTTCATCGGCATAGCCGGCGAAGAAGGGGTAGAGCCCGGCTGGATCTCCATGGACCGAGGCGAAGGCAACATCCTCGCGCTCGTAGAAGATGGCCTGCGTTCCGTTGCCGTGATGGACATCGATATCGAGGATGCCAACCTTGTTGATGCCGCCCGCGCGCAGTGTCTCCGCGGCGATGGCGGCGTTGTTGAGGAAGCAGAAGCCGCCGGCGAGGTCGGCATAGGCATGGTGTCCGGGTGGGCGCGTCAGGACATAGGCCTGCGCATCACCCGCCAGCAGGCACCGCGCGCCTGCCTCAGCCGCCCGGGCGGAAGCCAGGATGGCGCCCCAACTGCCTTCCAGCAGCGGCGCGCCATTGCCGCCGAGATACCAGCCGGCAAGGCCGACAATATCGCTGGGGCGCCGGTTCAGCGGTCGCACGGCGAAGGCGCTGGGGCGCACGGCCAGATCCGCCTCGCGCCCCGGCCTGCTGCGCCAGGCGGCGAAGCCGCCTTCCAGGAAGCCGAGATAGCCCGCCTCATGCACCTTTGCGATGACGCCAAGGCTTTCCTGGCCGCTCGCCCAGGCTTGGTTTTCCTCCACCGGGAGGCCTGCCGCCTGCACGGCCCGCAGCAGAGCCGCGATACGCGCGGGGGTTTCGAAATAGGGCCGCGCGCCGGCACCGCTGCCGATCACGGGGTCCGGGTCATGCGCGGCATGACCCGGGGGCAGGAGGACGCGCATGGCCGCCCCGTCACTCCGCCGCGACGGCCTGGGCGGTGCTGCGCTCGCGCTCCGCCACCAGGGCGCGGAAGCGGGGCAGCAATTCACGCCCGTACTGGATGGCATCGACCAGCGGATCGAAGCCGCGGATCAGGAAGGTGGTGATGCCAAGATCATAGTAGTCGAGCAGAGCTTCCGCCACCTGGTCCGGCGTGCCGACCAGCGCGGTGGAATTGCCGGAAGCACCGGTCAGCGCGGCAATCTCCGTCCACAGCCGCTTGTCGAGGCGCTTGCCCTGGGCAGCGGCGGCGAGGAGGCGGCGGGAGCCCTCATTCGGCGGCGGCGGCGCGGCGCCGGCGGCATCATGCTGCCGGGCATTGTGCGGGGAACGGCCGCTGCCGCCGCTCTCGCGCAGGGCACGGGCGCGGCGCAGGATCTCCTCCGCCTTGGCCCAGGCGGCTTCCTCGGTCTCGGCGAGGATGGGGCGCAGCGAGAGGCTGAAGCGTGGGTTGCGGCCATGCGGGGCGGCGGCGGCCCGCACGCGGTTCAGCAGGTCGCGCGTCTGCTCCAGCGTCTCGCCCCACAGCGCATAGACATCGGCATGCTTACCAGCCACCGGCAGCGCCGCCTCGGACGCGCCACCGAAGAAGACGGGGATGCCTTCGGCCCGGTAGGGCTTCACATCGCCGAAGCCGCCCAGAACCTTGTAGTAGCGGCCTTCATAGTCGAAGGGATTCTGCGAGGTCCATTCCTGGCGGAGGATGTCGATATACTCGCTGGCGCGGGCATAGCGCTCATCCTTCGTGAGATGGTCGCCATCCTGGGCCAGTTCCTTGTCGTTGCCACCGGTGATGATGTGCACGGCGGCGCGCCCGCGCGCGAACTGGTCCAGCGTGGCGAGCTGCCGTGCCGCCAGGGTGGGCGCGGTGAAGCCGGGGCGATGCGCGATCATCAGCCCCAGGCGGTCCGTCACATGCGCGATGTGCTGGCCGATCAGGATGCTTTCGGCCGAGTTGGAGTGGAAGGCGACCAGCACGCGATCGAAGCCGACATGCTCATGCGCCTTGGCCACGGCCTCGATATACGGCACGTCCACGGCCGGGCCGCTGCGCCGCATGGTCTCGGAGGAATTGAAGTGGCCGACATAGCCAATGAATTCGACGCTCATGGCGATTCTCCCGAAGGGTAGGTCTGGCAGGTTGGGGAAGGGCGGCCCGGCTCCGTCCTCCCGCGGGAAGCAGGCAGGCCTGGGCAGCGGTGCTGTCCAGGCGCAAGGGCTCAGAGCCGCGCGAGATGGTCCCTGACACGCACAGGTTCCGGCAGGACGCGGCGCTGGGACAGCCAGTCCGCCGCGCGTTGCAGTTCCGCCTGGAAATCCGTGTCATCGATGCGGCGGATGACGTAGCGGCGGCGGCGCTCGATGAAGGCATCCCGGATCGCGTCGCTATAGGCGCCCTGGCGCTGCGCCAGGGTTTCCGCCTCGCGCGGGTTCTCGCTGGCCCAGGCGGCCTCGGCCGCATAGGCCGCGTTCACGGCGCGCACGATCTCGGTGTTCTGCTCGGCAAAGCGGCGCGTCACGAGATAGGAGCTGAAGTCGATCTGGAAACCGAGGTCACGCCCCTCGACGAAGATATCGTGCGCGCCGTATTCGCTGCGGGCGATATCCACACCCGGGCTCCACATCGACCACGCATCGACCTTACCGGCGGCGAAGGCTGGCGCTGCCTCGGGCGGGTTGAGATAGACGACGCGGACATCGTTGCGGCTGAGACCATGCTTTTCCAGCGCGGCGATCAGCAGGAATTCGCCGAGGCCTGAGCGGTTGACGGCCACACTCCGCCCCTTCAGCCCTGGAATGCCGGTGATGCCCGAGTCCCGCCGGGCGATGATGGCGGTGGTGCGCGGCTCGACCACGGCGAATTGCGTGAAGACCAGCGGCGATCCGGCGATGATCGAGGCCAGGGCGGGCGTCGTGCTGCCGCCGAAGCTGAAATCCGCGCTGCCGCCGACCACCGCCTGGATCGAGGGGGCATGGGCGGGGAAGGGGCCGATCCATTCTACCTTGATGCCATCGCGGGCCAGCAGGCGCGCGAATTCACCGCGTTCCTTGGCCAGCAGCGGCAGGCCGCCGAAGCCCCAGCCGAGGCGGACGGTATCCGTGGTGCGGCGACCCTGCGCCAGGGCCGCGTGGCCGGCCAGGGTGCCGGCTGCGGCGAGGCCCGTGCCCAGCACCGCGCGGCGGGAGAGGAAGGGGAGAGACAGCATGGGTTTTCCGCTCAATCGGCCGTGGCCCGCAGGCCGAGCGCCGCCAGAAGATCGCGCCGCAGGGCGGCGGCTTCCGGATGCGCGCGGTCGCGGCGCGTGGCCTCGGGTGGGATATGGGTTCCGGCGATGGCGCCATCGCGCATCACCAGGATGCGGTCCGCCAGCGCGATCGCCTCATCGACATCATGCGTGACCAGCAGCACGCCAGGGCGGTGCCGCGCGACAAGATCGCGCACCAGGTCATGCATGCGCAGGCGTGTCAGCGCATCGAGCGCGGCAAAGGGTTCGTCGAGCAGCAGCAGGGCCGGTTCCTCGACGAGCGCGCGCGCCAGTGCCACGCGCTGGGCCTGGCCGCCCGAGAGGTTGCGCGGCCAGTCCTCCAGCCGGTCCCCCAGGCCGACTTCGGCGAGGGCCCGCGCGGCACGGTCGCGGGCATCGTGGCCGGACAGGCCGAGCGCGACATTGCGCCACAGCGTGTCCCAGGGCAGCAGGCGGTGTTCCTGGAAGACGATGGCGGGGCGCCCGGCCGTCTCGATCCGCCCGCCCTGGGGTGAGTCCAGCCCGGCCAGTGCGCGCAGCAGCGTGGTCTTGCCGCAGCCGCTTTCCCCGAGCAGCGCGACGAATTCGCCCCGCGCGATGGTGAGGTTGAGGCCATCGATGATCACGCGCGGGCCATAGGCGCGGCGCAGTTCCTGTACGCGGGCGGCGGGGAGGCTGGCCATCAGCGTGCCCCCCGGCGGGCATAATTCGGATGCCAGGCCAGCAGGCGCCGCTCCAGCAGTCGCGCCACCCCATCGGCCAGGACGCCGATCAGCGCGTAGATGACAATGGCGAGGACGATGACATCGGTGCGCAGGAACTCCCGCGCATCCATGGCCAGGAAGCCGATTCCTGAGGTGGCGGCGATGGTCTCGGCTACCACCAGCGCCAGCCATGCCGAGGCGAGTGCATAGCGCACGCCGGCGAGCAGCGATGGCATGGCGCCGGGCAGGATGATCCGGCGGATCAGCTGCCCCCGGCTGAGGCCGCGCACGCGCCCCATCTCCAGCAGTTTCGGATCCACCTGCCGGATGCCGAGCACGGTGTTGATGTAGATGGGGAAGAGCACGCCGAGCGAGACCAGGAAGATTTTCGCTTCCTCGCCGACGCCGAACCAGACGATGACGAGCTGCAGAACGGCGAGGAAGGGCACCGCGCGGATCATCTGCACCGGGCGGTCCAGCAGCGCCTCGGCGAGGCGGGAGAAGCCCACCGCCAGGCCCAGCAGGAAGCCGATGCTGCCACCAATAGCGAAGCCTGAGGCGGCGCGCAGCAGGCTCACGCCCATATCCGGGATCAGCTGGCCATTGCCGATCAGGCGTATGGCTGTTGTGGCGACCTTGCTGGGTGCGGGCAGGAGATGCGGTGGGATCTCGCCGAAGCGTGCCGCGCCTTCCCACAGCAGCAGCAGCGCCACGGGTGCCAGCCAGGAGAGCAGATGCAGGCCCAGCCCGCCCCAATCGCCTGCCGTGTTGTGCTGGCCAGGGCGGGTGCCGCGGGAGGCGGGCGACTGGCCAGCCGTCGTGGCGCTCATGCGCGTTCCTTTCGGAAATCTATTATATATTCGTTTTAAATCGTGTAATTCGAATTGCAACGTAAAAATTTCTCTTTCCTGTTCGATCTGCGGAGCGTCCAGGCCGGGCAGGATGATCGCGGATTGGCGCCATGAACCGAAAATCCCTTTTGCAGAAAAGAATCATATTCAACTCTCGCAGGAAGCTCTGGCGCGATGTTACGTGTTTTTATAGCTTTATAAAAACGTGAAATATGGCAGGAGCCTTGGCATGCCTCACTCCGCACCGGATGACCCCTTTCTTCTCCCCCGCCCTGTTCTTTTTCCCCGCCTGGTGTGGCGATGAGGAGCGTCGCCCCAGGCCTTGCGCTGCGGCGGGATGTGCTGGTCATTGGCGGGGGCATGGCCGGGGCCTGGGCTGCCGCCGAGGCCGCGCGCCAGGGCGCGTCCGTTGTGCTCGCCGAGAAAGGCTATTGCGGCACCAGCGGCGTCACCGCCACGGCGGGGCCCGGCCATTGGTGGGTACCGCCCGAGGGGCGCCGCGCCGCCATCGCCGCGCGCAACGAGGCCGCCCTCGGCCTCGCCGATCCGCAGTGGATGGAGCGGGTGCTCGAAGAAACCTGGCGCAGCCTCCCCGGCCTCGCCCGGCACTATGATTTCCCGCGCGATGAGAAGGGCCAGGTGCAATACCGCGCCCTGCGTGGCCCCGAATACATGCGCGCCCTGCGCGCCCAGGCGGAGGAACTCGGCGTTCTCATCCTCGATCATTGCCCGGCGCTGGAATTGCTGGCTGAGGAGAATGGCCGGGTCGGCGGTGCGCGCGGCCTCTGCCGCCAGGATGCGGATGCGCCCTGGCAGGTGGAGGCAGGCGCCACGGTGCTGGCCACGGGCGGCACGGCCTTCCTCTCCGGCCTGCTGGGCGCGCGCAACAACACCGGCGATGGCTATCTGATGGGCGCGGAGGCCGGGGCACAGCTGTCCGGCCTGGAATTCACCGGCATCTACACCGTGGCGCCGGCGCGCTCTACGATGACGCGCAGCATGTCCTATGCCTTCGCCACCTACTATGATGCCGACGGGCACGAGATCGTCGTGCCGCCGGGGCCGGACAACACCGCCACGCTGGCGCGGGCGCTCCTGGCGGGGCCTGTCACCTGTTCCCTGCACCGCATGCCGGAGGCGGTGCGCGCGCGCCTGCACCTTGTCTCGCCCAATGTGATGCTGCCTTTCGTGCGCTGGGGAATCGATCCCTTCCGGGACCGCTTTCCCGTCACGCTGCACACGGATGGCACCATCCGCGGCACGGGGGGCCTGCGCATCGTCGACGCGGAGTGTGGCACCGGCATTCCGGGCCTGTTCGCCGCGGGTGATGCCGCCAGCCGGGAATTGATCGCCGGCGCCATCTCGGGGGGCGGTGCACAGAATTCCGCCTGGGCCCTGTCGTCCGGCCTGTGGGCCGGGCGTGGCGCGGCGCGCTTTGCGCGTGGCTGGCGGCCCGGGGCGCGGCTGCGCGGCCTGGGGCAGGCGGGGCTGCGGCCACTGCGTGCGGTGCGGCCGGTGGAGATCGAGGCCGCGCGGGCCACCGTGCTGGGCGAGATGCAGCCCTATGACAAGAATTTCTTCCGGACGCAGGCCGGCCTGCGGCGTTCCCGCGCCGTGCTGGACACCGCATGGGGGGAATTGCGCGACCATGCCTTGCCCGGGCATGGGGGCCGTGAGCGTCTTCGCGCGCGTGAGGCCGCTGCTTTGCTGGCCACCGCGCGCTGGTCGGTGACGGCCGCGCTGGCGCGCGCGGAAAGCCGTGGCCTGCACCGCCTGGAAGATATCCCGCGCATCGTGCCGGATTTCGCGCATCGCCTGCTTGTGGACGGGATCGACACCATCCGCGTCACGCCTGACCATGTCCCTGCCCTGCCGGAGACCGCCGCATGATCGAGTTGCTGCTGGAAGAGCAATGCACGGGCTGCAATGCCTGCGTCACAGCCTGCCCGACCGATGTTTTCGAGGCGGTGCCCGGTGCGCCACCGCGCATCGCCCGCGTGGAGGATTGCCAGACCTGCTTCATGTGCGAGCTCTATTGCACCGCCGATGCCCTTTATGTCAGCCCGGATGCGGAGGGGCGCACTCCCGTGGAACCTGCCGCGCTCCTGGCGTCTGGCCTGCTTGGTCAGTTCCGCCGGCATTCGGGATGGCATGAATGGCAGGGCCACTACCCGAACGAACACTGGCGGATGGATGCGATTTTCCGCCTGGCGCGCGGCGGCTGAACAGCGCGCTCTGCCGCGCGCCCCGTCGGCCGCTGGGTGATATTCTGGCCGTCACCAGGGAAATTGCCTTCCGCATCATCCCTGAGCGCTATCTTTGATCCTGCTGGGGGCATGATGGAAAAAGGGCCGGCGCATCGCGCGCCGGCCCTTCCTTTCCGTGCTGTCCTGGCGGAGAAAACTCAGCGGCGCGGCAGGCCCGGTGGATTCGTCCGCGACTGGTCGATGGCCTCGGCCGAAAGATTCCAGCGTGCGAGGGCGCGCGCATAGGTCCCGGCTTCGATCTGCGCGTTCAGCGCCACGGTGATCGGTTCGGCTAGGCCCGAGCCCTTGCGCGTTGCCACGGCGATTTCCGCCGTCACCGGCCAGCCGCCGGAGAATGTGCCGACCAGCCGCGTCTTGCGCTGACGGGCGGCCTTGAAGGCAGACGTCGCATTCGGGCCGAGATAGGCATCCGCCCGGCCCGATTGCAGCGCGAGGTCGAGCACGGCCTCGTCATCGTAATACTGCACCTCGGTGTTGGGCAGGCCCTTGGCGCGGTTGGCCTCGATCCAGCGCAGCAGGATCTGCTCCTGGTTGGTGCCGGAGGAGACGATCACCTTCAGGCCCGCCACATCCTCGGGCTTCGCGATGCTGGTCAGCCGGCTGTCGAGCGCGACATAGAAGCCCAGGAGATCCTTCCGGTAGGTCGAGAAATCGTAGCGCTCCTTACGCTCCTCGGTGACGGTGACGTTGCTGACCACAGCATCAAACTTGCCCGAGATGAGGCCGAGGGGCCAGTCCGCCCAGGCGGTCGGGATCACCTCAAGCGTGAGGCCGAGGCTGTCAGCCACCAGCTGCGCGATGTCGATTTCCGAACCGATGGGGGTGCGGCTGTCGGTGGCATAGCCGCCAAAGGGGAAGCGGCCAGGATTATTGGCCACTGTCAGCTTGCCCGGTGTGGTAAGACGCAGATTGGCCGGCAGAAGGCGGATGGCCTCTTCCACCTTCTTGGCGCGGATGCGTCCGGCCTGTGCCGGGCTCAGGTCGATCTCTTCCTGCGCACGCAGGGGCCGGGGCAGGAGTGGCAGGGCGATCAGGCCTGCCCCGGTGGCCAGGGCGAAGCGGCGGGTCATGTTGGACATGGCGTTTTTCCTGTTTCTTCTCGGTTAGAGCACTTTTGCCAGGAAGGCCGCAGTGCGCGGATGGCGCGGTGCATTGAAGATCTGCTCAGGGGAGCCGCTCTCCAGGATACGTCCGCCTTCCATGAAGACGATCCGGTCCGCGACCTCACGGGCGAAGCCAATCTCGTGGGTAACGATCACCAGCGTTGTACCCGAGCGGGCAAGGTCCTTGATGACATCGAGGACTTCTTTGACCAGTTCAGGATCGAGTGCGGAAGTGGGCTCGTCGAACAGAAGAACCTTGGGGCGCAGCGCCATGGCGCGGGCGATGGCCACGCGCTGCTGCTGCCCGCCCGAAAGCTGCCGCGGATAGGCAGCTTCCTTATCCGCAAGACCAACGCGGGCCAGCAATTCACGGGCCTGGGCAACGGCCTCCGCCTCGGAGAGCCTGCCGGTGGCCACCGGTGCCTCTGTGATGTTCTCCAGCACCGTCAGATGCGGAAAGAGGTTGAAAGTCTGGAACACCATGCCCGTCTCGGCGCGACGCAGGAGGATGTCCTTTTCCTTCAGTTCGTACAGGCGGTCTTCCACCTGGCGATAGCCGACAAAGGCACCATCGATGGTGATGAAGCCGGAATCGACGCGCTCCAGATGGTTGATCGTCCGCAGCAGCGTTGACTTGCCAGAGCCTGACTGCCCGAGGATCGCGGTAACGCTGCCGGCGGGCAGGGTGAGGCTCACATCCTCCAGCACACGCAGCGTGCCAAAGCTCTTCGAGACATTCTGAATCTCGATGGCCCCGCCCTGGATCGACGCGCTCCTTGCCAAGGCAGGCGATGTCGCTGTGGGTACGGAAGACTGTGCCGCCACCTGTGCCCGGCCACGCCAGCGGGAGAAGAGAGAAGGCGGGGGCTCACGCAGCGCGCCACGGGCGTAGTGGCGTTCGATCTGCTGCTGCACAGCGGAGAGCACGGTCAGGATGACGAGATACCAGACAGTGGCCACCATCAGCAGCGGAATCACCTCCAGGTTACGGCGGTAGATGACCTGGATGGTGTAGAACAGTTCCGGCAGCGCCAGGATGTAGACCTGTGAGGTGCCTTTTGCGAGGGCGATGATTTCGTTGAAGGCCGTTGGCAGAATGGAGCGCATGGCCTGCGGCAGGATGATGCGGAAGGCCTGGCGCCGGCGCGAAAGACCTAGCGCCGCCGCGGCCTCCAGTTGCCCTTGCTCGACAGAGAGAATGCCACCACGGATGATCTCCGAGGAGAAAGCCGCCTTGTTCAGCGTCAGTCCCAGCACCGCGGCCACGAAGGGCGTGATGAACTGGGTGGTGGAGGTGCTGAAGAACTCCAGATCCGTATAGGGTATGCCAAGGCTGATGACAGGGTAGAGATAGCCAAGATTGTTGAGCAGCAGAAGCAGGACGATCAGCGGCGTCGAGCGGAAGATCCAGATATAGCCCCAGGAGATCGCCGCCAGGAGGGGCGACCCGGAGACCCTCGCCAGGGCAAGGGCCGTGCCGAGGATAAAGCCGAAAAAGGTCCCGAGCAGCGTCAGCAGCAATGTCCGCCCCAGTCCAACCAGGACGGGCTCCGCAAAGAACCACTGGGCGAAGACATCCCATCCCCAGCGCGGATTGCTCAGCGTGGAATGCGCGATGGCAAGCAGCAGCAGGATGCCGAAAACCGTGCCCGCGCTGCGCAGGGGATAGCGCGCGGGGATGATGCGGTAGCGCTTGGCATGGCTCGCCTGTCCAGGCACGGCGTCCGCCGTGCCTGCCACTTCCGTCAGACCGGACATGAAGATGCTCCGTCAGGCAGCCGCGATGGCGGGCGGGGCTTCGGCCTGCGCGGCCAGCCATTTCTCAAAAGGAAGGCGGCGCAGGGCAGCGAGATCCGCGGCCGGATCGAACAGCGCCGTATAGCCACGGCGCAGATAAAGCCCGACGGCCTCCGGCTGGCGGAAGCCGGTGGTCAGGTAGATGCGCCGATAGCCCTGCCGCAGCGCCGCTTCCTCCAGCGCGACCAGAACCTGGCTGGCGAGGCCCTGGCGGCGCAGGTCGTGCCGGGTCCAGATGCGCTTGAATTCGGCCGTCTGCTCGTCATAGCGCTTGAAGCCGCCACCCGCGATGGTCACACCATCGCGGATCAGCAGGAGAAAATGCCCCGAGGGTGGCGCGAAGGCCTCCGGCGGGTAGCGGTTCAACTCGACGACCGCGCCGTCACGGTCGAAAAGATCGCCGTAGCGGCTGTCATATTCGTGAATCAGCTCGTCAACCAGCGGCTTGGCGCGGGGATCGAGAGGCGAGGTCGAGACGATGAGGTCGCTCATGGGGCGTGATGCCTTGTCGTCAGGAAGGGGAGAGGAACGCCTGCGCCAGGGCGGACCAGAAAATGGCCCCCGGCAGGATCAGGGCGTCGTTGAAATCATAGGAGGGGCTGTGCAGCGGTGGGCCTTCGCCAGCCCCCAGGAACAGGTAGCTGCCCGGGCAGGCTTCCAGCATGAAGGCGAAATCCTCGCTCGCCGTGCGGGGGCGGAATTCCGCCAGGACGGCGGCGGCGCCGAGCGCCTCGGCCGCGACGCCGCGCGCGAAGGCTGTCTCCGCCACGTGGTTGACCACGCTGGGGAAGCCCAGGCGGTATTCCACCTCGGCCACGGCGCCGAAGCTTTCCGCCTGTGCCTGGACCAGCGCGGGGATACGCCGCTGCAACAGGGCGCGCGCCTC
This sequence comes from Roseomonas sp. GC11, assembly GCF_024437745.1. Classification (GTDB taxonomy): domain Bacteria; phylum Pseudomonadota; class Alphaproteobacteria; order Acetobacterales; family Acetobacteraceae; genus Pseudoroseomonas. The sequence continues at coordinate 56,132 of NZ_JANFNY010000007.1, forward strand.
CGGGCGGTAGCTGCGCGCGGTGAGCTTCAGCGCTACGCTGTCCGGAATCACGTTGGAGGCCTCGCCGCCCTGGATGGCGCCGACCGTCACCACCGCCATATCCAGCGGATCGACGTTGCGGGACACGATGGTTTGCAGCGCGGTGATGGCATGGGCGGCGACCACCACGGGGTCCACCGTCTCGTGCGGCGCGGCCCCGTGGCCGCCACGGCCATGGATCTGGATCAGCGCCTGATCGATGGCAGCCATGGCCGGGCCTTCGACGAAGCCGAAGCGCCCCTCCGGGACGCCCGGCCAGTTGTGCAGGGCGAAGACGGCATCGCAGGGATAGCGCTGGAACAGGCCCTCGCCGATCATGCGGCGCGCGCCGGCGCCCACCTCTTCCGCCGGCTGGAAGATGACATGCAGCCGGCCATCGAAGCGCCCGTGCAGCGCGAGATCCTGCGCGGCGGCGAGCAGGATGGCCGTGTGGCCATCATGCCCGCAGGCATGCATGATGCCGGCACGCCGGCTGGCATGCGCGGCGCCACTGCGCTCGGTGATCGGCAGCGCATCCATGTCGGCGCGCAGGCCCAGGCCGCGATGGCCATCGCCGCGCTGCAGGGTGCCGACCACGCCGGTGCCGGCGATGCCGGCCTCGACGTGATAGCCCCATTGCGCCAGCAGGCTGGCGATCTCGGCGGCCGTCCGGTGCTCCTGGAAGGCCAGTTCCGGATGGCGGTGCAGGTCGCGCCGCAGCGCCACGAAGCTCTCGATGCCACGGGCGATGCGGGCAGCCGGCGCGCGGGCCGCGGTCCTGGGCAGGAGGAGGCTCATCAGGCCTCCGCCAGGGCGGGCTCGGCCGGCGCTGTGGCGCGCGGCCGGGCATGACGGTTCTCGCGATAGGGCAGGCCGAGATGGTCACGCAGGGTGTGGCCGGCCAGCGCCGGCAGATGGCGCCCGCGCGCTTCCAGCACCGGCAGGACGTGGCGGATGAAATCCTCCAGCCCTTCCGCCACGACGGGGAAGCCGAGAATGAAGCCATCGGCGGCTCCTTCCTCGACCCAGCGGATCATCTCCGCCGCGACCTCCTCGCCACTGCCGATGAAATGCGGCTTCGGCGTGGCGGCGGCGAGCGCCACCTGGCGCAGGGTCAGGCCCTTCTCGCGCGCCTCGCGCTTGATGCGGTCGGTGGTCGAGCGGAAGCTGTTGGCGCCGATCTCGCCCAGCTCGGGGAAGGGCGCGTCCAGCGGATAGGCGCTGAAGTCGTGGTGGTCGAAGAAACGGCCGAGATAGGCCAGCGCGTCATCGATGCTGAGAAGGTCGCGGATGCGGGCGTATTTTTCCTCCGCCTCCGCGCGGGTGGCGCCCGTGATGGGGCCGATGCCGGGCAGCACCTTCACATGATCCGGCGAGCGGCCATGGGCCTCGGCGCTGGCGCGGACCTGTTCGCGGAACCGCTGCGTCTCCGTGAAGGAGGGCGCGTTGGTGAAGACCGCATCCGCGTATTTCCCGGCCAGCCCGATGCCGGCCTCCGAGGACCCCGCCTGAAAGATGACGGGCTGCCCCTGCGGCGAGCGCTGGATGTTCAGCGGCCCTTCCACCTGGAAGAAGCGGCCCTTGTGGTCCAGCCGGTGCAGCTTGGAGCGGTCGAAGAACTGGCCGGTCTCGCGGTTGCGCGGGAAGGCGTCATCCTCCCAGGAATCCCAGAGGCCCTGGGTGACGGAGAGATATTCATCGGCGATCTGGTAGCGCAGCGCATGCTCGGGGTGGGCACGGCTGTAGTTGCGCCCGGAGCCTTCCAGAGGCGAGGTCACCACATTCCACCCGGCCCGCCCGCCGCTGATCAGGTCGAGCGAGGCGAATTGCCGCGCCACGGTGAAGGGATCGCTGTAGGAGGTGGAGACGGTGCCGGCGAGGCCGATGCGCTGCGTCACCGTTGCCAGGGCGGAGAGGATCGAGATCGGCTCGAAGCGGTTCAGGAAATGCGGGATCGACTTCTCGTTGATATAGAGCCCGTCGGCGACGAAGGCGAAGGCAAGGCCGGCCTCTTCCGCCTTGCGCGCCGTCTCGGTGTAGAAGCGGAGGTTGACGCTGGCATCGGCCGGGCCACTCGGGTGGCGCCAGGCATTCATGTGGCCGCCCGCGCCATGCAGCATGAGGCCGAGCGGAAAGGGGGCGGGCGATATCGTTTTGCTCACAGGAAAAATCCTTTCACGCGGGGACAGGCTGGTGGGCTTCGGCGAGGCTCTCGACCAGCGCGCGGCGCTCGGCGAAATCCGTCACCGGGGTGTCCAGGATGAATTCTCCGATGCCGTGCTCGCGGTGCAGCGCGCCGAGCGCGGCATGGATCTCGTCCGGCGTGCCGGTGAGCAGGCTCGGGCGCGTCTCCTCGATGCGCCAGCTGGTGGCGCCGGACTGGCGCGCGTAGGCCTCGGCCCCGGCGCGGCTGGTGAGGTTCACGCTCGGCGCGCCAGGCAGGTGCACCTTGAAGACGCGCAGATCCGCGGCGCGGCGCTCGGCCTCCGCCCGGCTCGGTGCGGCCAGCACATGCAGCGCCAGCAGCGGCGCATGCCCCGTCGCCGCGCGATAGCGGGCGAAGCTGTCGCGCAGCTTGGCGTCATCGCCGTTCAGATGGCCGGCGTAGCAGAACTGCCAGCCATGGCGCGCGGCGAGATCGGCGCTGTCGGCGCTGGCGCCGAGCAGGATGCGCTGCGCCGGCTCGGCCGGGCGCAGGGCAAGCACGGCGCCGGCATGCGGGTGCCCTTCCGGCAGGCGGCCGGTGAGGAAGCCGTCCAGCTCCGCGAAGCGCTCGTTGAAGCCCTGCGCATCGCCCCGCAGCGCGCGGGTGGACAGGGGCAGGCCGCCCGGCCCCTTGCCGACGCCGAGATCCACCCGCCCCGGCGCCAGCGTGGCCAGCAGGCTGAACACCTCCGCCACCTTGTAGGGCGCGTAGTGCTGCAGCATGACGCCGCCGGAGCCGATGCGGATGCGGCTGGTGCGCGCCAGGAGATAGGCCGCCAGCACCTCCGGCGCGACGCTCGCCAGCCCCTCGGCGCCATGATGTTCGGCCACCCAGAAGCGGTGATAGCCGCGCTGTTCGGCCAGCTGGGCGAGGGCCAGGGTGCTGGCCAGGGCCTCCGCCGCCTGGCGGCCTGCGGGGATGGGGCTTTTGTCGAGCAGGCTGAGGCGATAGCTCATGGCGCGGGGTTCCGGCGAAGGTCAGAAGAGAGGCAGCGGGGCCAGCAGCGCGGGGCGCGTGGGGCTGGCGATGTCCAGCTGTTGGTCCGGGGCGGGATCCTGCGGCGGTGGCAGCAGCAGGGCCGGGTGGGGCAGCGCGGGCAGGGCGGCGAGATCGACCTGCCCCAGCCGCAGCGCGGCCAGGGCCGCCGCCTCGCCACCCTCGCCCCGGCCCAGCAGCAGGGCGCCGCCATAGGCCTTGCGCAGCAGGGGAAGATCCCGCGCCGGCGCGGCGACATGGGTGATATGCAGCCAGGCGAGGCCATAGGCCTCGGCGAGGCGGGCGGCGCGCAGCGCCAGGCCGGGCGCGGCCTCATCCAGCGGCTGGCGCAGCGCGACGCGCAGGCCGATGCGCCCCGGCTCCCAGGCGGCGACCAGCGCGGCCAGGATTTCCGCCAGGAAGCGCAGCCGCCCTTCCGGCGTGCCGCCATAATCGTCCTCGCGATGGTTGCTGGCGGGATCGAGGAACTGCTCGATCAGCCCATGGCCGGAGGAATCTAGCTCCACCGCATCGAAGCCGGCGGCGCGGGCGCGGCGCAGGGCGCGGGCGAAATCCTCGATGACGACAGGAATTTCATCGAGGGACAAGGCGCGCGGGCGGGGCAGCGGCCGCTGGCCGAGCGGCGTCGGCAGCGTGCCTTCCCCGGCCAGGGGCGAGGGCGCGACCGGCCAGCTGCCGCCCGGCTGCACCGCGCTGTGCGACAGGCGCCCGGCATGCCACAGGCGCAGCGCGATGCGCCCCGTCCGCGCCCCGCCGCCGAGTTCGCCATGGGCATGGACATGGCGCGTGATCTCACGCCAGCTTTCTTCCTGCGCGGCGGTGCGGATCCCAGGCGAGAAGGCCCGCCCCGCGCCCTGTGGCGAGATCCAGCAGCGTTCGGTGATGACGAGGCCCGCCCCGGCCTGGGCCGCGTAATGCGCGGCGCTGCGCGGGTGCGGCAGGCCACCATGGCGCTGCCCGCCGAGCGGAGAGGGCGAGACCACCATCCTGTTCGCCAGCGCCAGCGTGCCGGCCGTGAGGGGCTGGCGGGAGAGATCGATGCCGTGCATGGCAGGGAACTCCACGAGTGAGGAAGAAGGGGAGGGCCGCGTGGCGGGGCGGCCCCGCAGCAGGGCGCGCAGCAGCCTCTCGGCCTCGGCCGGGTTGGCGAAGGTCAGCCCGTCCGCCGCCAGGCTCCGCGGATCACGCGCCAGGAAGCGCCAGCATCCGTCGCTGTGCAGCAGGATGCCGACGAACTGGCCATCCAGGGTGACGGGGCGGGAGCGCGTCATGGGCGGGACTCCCCATGGGCAGGGGATGAGAATGACGGCGGGACATTGCGGCCCGCGGCGAGGCGCCGCGTTCCATCGCGGCGATGCTCAGAGGCGACAGCTCATGGGGCGACAGGGCGCCAGGATCATGCTTGGCATCGGCGGGCCTTTCTGGGGCGGGGCGCCCCGGGCCAGCGGGGGAGGATCGCTGTCCGGGGCACCACGGATGCGGAGCCGCATCGCGCGCCCTCTATAATCACAGCAAAAAAAAGTATGTCAAATGATTCCCGATTTTTTCTGTATGTTTTGCGCCCGCGAACGGGCCTGACGCGCCTGATGGCGGCCCCCTTCGCCGGGAAGATGGACGAGATGGTCAGGTCTTTTCATAACAGGAAAAAATGTGGAAATCCCTGGCGCGCCCGGACGGCGCTGCCCGCGGCCCGCCTGGGGCACCGGGCGGGGCGGGGCCTTCCGCCCCGCCCCATATCCCTCACAGGCGGTGGATCGCGTCCGTCACCTTGAGCGGCCGGGGGATGACGCCGAAGCCATGCGCCTTGTCCGCCGCCTCCTGCCATTCGGCGATGGCCGCGTCGTCGATGGCGATGGCGCGGGTATCGTTCACCCGGTAAGCCCGCTCCAGCACCGGCACGGGTTGGCGCAGCAGGGTCGCGGTGGCGCGGGCATAGTCGGGGATATGGCCCTGGGCCCAGCTCCAGCCGCGCGCGACGCGCGCGGACAATTCGCGCAGCAGCGGCGCCTTCTCGCGCAGCGCCGTGTCATGCGCGGCGAGGAAGCTGGCGCTCGGCGTCAGGCCGCGTGCATCGGCCACCAGGCTGGCCTGGAACTCCAGGATCTCCAGCGAGGTGAACGGCTCCCAGATGGACCAGGCATCCACCGCGCCGCTGCGCAGCGCAAGCGCCGCATCAGCCGGCAGCAGCCAGGCGATATTCACCTCGCCCGGTGCGATGCCGTGCTTCTCCAGGATGCGCAGCAGGGAGTAATGCGTCCAGCCGCCGCGCGCGGCGGCGATGCGCCGGCCGCGCAGCCCGGCGGCATCGGCAATCCCCGCGCCCGGCCGCGCCACCACGGCCTGCGAGGCGCCATCCGACCGCGTCGCGCTGATCGCCTTGATCGGCGCGCCGGAGGAAAAGACGGAAAAAAAGTTCAGGTCACCCATCGAGCCGACATCGATGGCATAGGCGTTCAGCGCCTCCAGCAGAGGCTGCGCGGCGGGGAACTCGAACCATTCGATGCGGAAGGGCAGGTCCTGGATCTGCCCGGAGGCTTCCAGCAGCGAGCGCAGGCCGCCCCGCTGATTGGCAACGCGCAGCACCGGCGCCTGGGCGCGCAGCACCGCCGGTGTGGCGAGGAGCGCCGCGCCCCCCAGCAGGGCGCGGCGGGAGGTCGAGGAAAAGCTCATTGCAGCAGCTCCGGCTCTTCGCGGATGATCTTGTCCCACAGCGGCTGGAAGCTCAGCAGCCCGCCCTTGGCGCTGCCCACCTGCTGCGCCGTCAGCCGCGCGACTTCGGGGGCGATGGGCTGCGGCGTGCCGGCGGCCTCGGCCAGCAGCTGCGCCTGCGCCGCGTTGTTGAAGGCGATGAACCACCAGGCGGCGGCCTCCACCGTCGGCCCGGCCGTGAGCAGGCCGTGATTCTTCAGGATGACCGCCTTGTGCGGGCCAAGGGCCTGGGCGATGCGGTCGCCCTCGGAGACTTCCAGCACGACGCCGGTGAAGTCGTCGAACAGCGCGTGGTCCTCGAAGAAGGCGCAGGAATCCTGGGTCAGCGGATCGAGCCTGCGGCCGAGCGCGGCCCAGGCCTTGCCGTGCAGCGAGTGGGTATGCGCCGCCGCCACCACGTCCGGCCGCGCCGCGTGGATGGCGGCATGAATGGCGAAGGCCGCGCGGTTCACCGGCCAGTCGCCTTCCACCACCTCGCCCTCATGGTTGACGAGAAGCAGGTCGGAGACACGGATCTGGCTGAAATGCTTGCCCAGCGGATTGACCCAGAAATGATCCGGCCGCTCCGGATCGCGGGCGGTGACATGGCCGGCCAGGCCCTGGTCGAAGCCATAGCGGGCGAAGAGGCGGAAGGTGGCGGCAAGCCGCTGCTTGCGGTGCAGGCGCTCCTCCTCCGGGCCGCGCAGCGGCGGGCCATCGCGCAGCAGGCGCGGGAAGGACTCCGCCGAGAGGGTGGGGCTCAGGATGTGGTTCATGGCGTCAGCTTCTCCAGCCCGGCGGGGCCGCGGTGCGCGGCATGGGCCTCGCGGTTCGGCACCACGCCCAGGGCGCTGTTGATGCGGTTGCTGAAATTGAAGTAAGCGGCGATGGCGGCGGCATCGAGGATGTCGATGTCCCGCAGCCCGGCGGCGCGCAGCGGGGCGAGGTCCGCCTCCTCCAGCGCGGCGGGGTCGCGGGTGATGCGCAGGGCATAGTCGGCCAGGGCGCGCTCGCGCGCGGAGAGCCCGGCATGGCGGTGGTTGACCGTCACCTGCGCCACCCAGAAGGCATCCCCGGTATGGCCCCGCAGCGCCGCGGCATGGCCCAGCACACAGGGCTGGCAACGATTTTCGCTGCTCACCACCAGGGCGATCAATTCCCGCTCGGCGGGGCTCAGGCCGCTCGCCGGATTCTGGTTGACGGCGCGGCTGAGGGCATCCTGCGCCAGCAGCACCTCCGGCCGGTGCAGCAGGGCCTTCTGGCCATTGCGCACATAGCCGAGGGCGGCCTCGGTGCGGGCCAGCAGGGCCTGCACCGCCTCGCCCTGTGGCGGCGGCGGCGGCAGGTCGAGCCAGGAGAGAGGGGCTTCGGCCGGCGGTGCGGCCTGATGCGTGTCAGGCATAGGACGTTTCCTTTTCTGGTGTCTGGCGCAGCGGAGTCACGGTGCCGGACGCACGGCGCTGGCCAGGGTCTGCTCGTCGGCGCGCGCCGCGTAGGTCAGGCCCTGGCGCGTCGCCCAGGCGTTCTGCAGCAGGAAAAGCGGCAGAATGCCGCGTTCGCGCGCCTCCAGCGCCACGGCCTCGCGCAGCAGCGCCTCACGCGCCGCATCGTCCAGCGTGCCGATGGCGCGCTCCGTCAGCGCATCCAGCTCCGGATTGGCGTAGCGGCTGAAATTCGCCGAGCCCCATCCTTTCTCGCGGTCATAGGTGCCGACGACATTGCGCAGCAGGTAGCTGGCCTCGCCCGTCGGGCTGCCCCAGCCGCCGAGGCGGAAGGCGAAATCCTGGTTGCGGCCACGCGTCACATAGGTGGCCCAGGGCAGGGCCTCGACCTCCGTGCGCACACCGATGCGGGTCCAGAACTGCGCGACGGCCTGGGCCGTCTTCGCATCGCCCGGGTAGCGGTCATTGGGGGTCGAGAGGGTGAGGCGGAAGCCCTCCGGGAAGCCGGCCTCGGCCAGCAGGCGCTTCGCCGTGGCGGTGTCGGCGGGGAGGGGGCGCACCGCCGGATTGTGGGAGGCCGCGCCCTCGGGCAGCCACTGCGCGGTGGGGATGGCTGTGCCCTCCATCACCCGCGCCGCCAGGGCCTGGCGGTCGATGGCGAGATCCAGCGCCTCCCGCACGCGGCGGTCGAGGAAGGGATTCTTCTCCAGCGGGCGGCCCTGGTTGTCGGTGACCGTGGGAACCGTGCCCTGGCGCGAAAAATCGGGCTGCAGGTAGATGACGCGCACGCCGGGCGTTTCGCTGATTCGCAGTTTCGGCTCGCGGCGCAGGCGGGCGAGGTCATTGGCCGGAACCTGGTCGATGACATCGACATCGCCAGCCAGGATGGCGGCGCTGCGCGCGCCATCATTGGCGAGAAAGCGGTAGTCAACCCGCGTCCAGGGCTCTGTGCCGCCCCAATAGGCCTCATTGCGGGTGAATTGCGCGCCCTGGCCGGGGCGGAAGGCGGCGAAGCGGTAAGGCCCGGTTCCGATGGCGGCGCGGCCGCTGTTGAAATGCTCCGCCTGCGCGCCCTCCGCCGCATGCCGCGCGATGATCTGCACATTGGCGAAGTCGTTGGGCAGCAGCGGGCTCGGCGTGTCGGTGTGCAGGCGGAGCGTGTGGTCATCCACCACCTCGACCTGCCGGATCGGCCGCACGGCATAGGAAAAGCCGCCGCCGGTCGGGATGGTCGGCACGCGGGCGATGGTGAAGGCGACATCCTCCGCCGTGAAGGGCCGGCCATCATGCCAGGTGACGCCGCGGCGCAGGCGGAACTCCCACACCCTGTCCGAGACCGCGCGCCAGCTCTCGGCAAGGCCGGGCCGCAGGGCGAGTTTCGCATCCCGCTGCACCAGCGTGTCGAAGAGATGCGCGGTGAGGGCGAAATTCGATGTGGTGTTGGCGATATGCGGATCGAGCGAGCCGACAGGATTGGCGGCGCCGATGGTGAGATCCCGCGCCATGGCACCGCCACACAGCCCGCCCAGGGCCAGACACAGCAGGCCAAGGGCCGGCCGGAAGGCGGGGATTCTGCGCTGGGAACGGGGCATGGCGTGTCCTTTGCCAGGATGGACGGGCATTAGGGGCATTTCACGAAAGTGAGTCAATAATTGCACGATGATATCGTGCATTTTGCTGGGGAGATCCCCGCGCGCCCTCGCCCTTGCAGCATGACATGCTCCGAAAAGCGCGCAGAAGAGAAAGGAAAATCTATTGACTGATCAGGAGATTCCTCGCCAGCATAATGCACGATTTGGAATCGCTTTATATCGGCGGAGCATCTCCGCCCCGGATGTCACCAGGGACCCGCCCCCGGAACCGCCAGGAGGCGCGGCCCACCGCAAGGCCAGGAGGGATCGCACCCATGTCGCTTCTGCTTCGCACGGGCCTCGCCTTCGCCGGCTGCCTTCTGGTGCTGCGCCTGCTCGGCCTCGCGCCGCCCATGCCGGGGGATGCCCATCCGCCCTTTTCCGTCGCCCGCTTCTGAGCGGGGCGGCGGCCTTTCTTCCAGCCAGGGACGCATATGATGAGCTTGCACATCACGGGCATGATCTGGGCCCGCCCGACCTCGGACCTTGAGCCGCAGAGCGGTGCCGCCTTCCAGCCCGATTTCATCGAGCGTATCACTCGCGCCCATGAGGAGGGCGGCTTCGACCGCGTGCTGGCCGGCTACTGGACCAATGCGGCCGATGGCTTCCTGGTGCTGGCGCATGCCGCCTCGGTGGCCCGGCGCATCCACTTCCTGCTCGCGCACCGGCCGGGCTTCGTGGCACCCACCCTGGCGGCCCGCAAGATCGCGACGCTCGAGAACCTGACGGGTGGGCGGCTCGCCCTGCATGTCATTTCCGGCGGGGAGGATGCCGACCAGCGCAAGGATGGCGACTATGCCGACCATGCCGCGCGCTACCGCCGGACGGATGAATTCCTCACCCTGCTGCGGCGCAGCTGGACGGAAACCGCCCCCTTCGACCATGCGGGCGAATTCTACCGCGTCGAGCAGGCCTATTCCGACGTGCGCCCGCTGCAGAAGCCGGGCCTGCCGGTTTTCTTCGGTGGCGCCTCGGATTCCGCGATCCGCGTGGCCGGGCGGCATGCCGATGTCTATGCGCTGTTCGGCGAGCCGCTGGCCGATACCGCGGCCATGCTGCGGCGCGTGCAGGCCGGCGTGCCGGAGGGGCGGAAGCTCGCCTTCTCCTGGTCCAACCGCCCGATCATCGCCGCCACGGAAAAGCAGGCCTGGGAGAAGGCGCGCCATATCCGCGAGAGAGCCCTGGCGAAGCTGCGGCTGAATGGCGATGCCGGGCTGATCGCCGCCGGGCAGGCGATCAATTCGCAGCGCCTCGTCGGCCTCTCGCAGCGGGGGGAGGTGCTGGATGACAGGCTGTGGACCGCCATGGCCGGCGTTCTCGGCGGCCGCGGCAACAGCACGGCGCTGGTCGGCACGGCGGAGCAGGTGGCGCGCGCCATGCTGCGCTACCGCGAGATCGGTGTCTCCCACTACATCCTGCGCGGCTGGGACCCGCTGGAGGATGCGGTCCAATATGGCCGCGAGCTGATCCCCCTGCTGCGCGAACTGGCGGCGGGCCAGGATGTGGGGCGGGTGAGCGTGGCCGCCGCCTGACGCGCCGGGCGCGAGGCGCCGCCACCTGGCGCCTCGCGGTCATCGCCCTTGCCTCAGCCGCGCAGCCCCGGTGCCTCCTGCCCGGTGCGCGCCACATACTCGGTATATCCACCATCATACTGGTGGATGCCCTCGGGCGTCAGCTCGAGCACCCGGTTGGACAGCGCGGCGAGGAAGTGGCGGTCATGCGAGACGAACAGCATGGTGCCCTCATACTGCGACAGCGCCGCGATCAGCATTTCCTTCGTCGCCATGTCCAGGTGGTTGGTCGGCTCGTCGAGCACGAGGAAATTCGGCGGGTCGTAGAGCATCATCGCCATCACCAGCCGGGCCTTCTCGCCGCCCGACAGCACGCGGCATTTCTTCTCCACCTCATCGCCCGAGAAGCCGAAGCAGCCCGCCAGCGCCCGCAGCGAGCCCTGCGTGGCCCGCGGGAAGTTTTCTTCCAGTGATTCGAAGATCGTCCGGTCGCCATCGAGCAGTTCCATGGCATGCTGCGCGAAATAGCCGAGCTTCACGCTGCCGCCCAGGGTGACCGTCCCCTCATCCGGCGCGGTGGTGCCCGTCACCAGCTTCAGCAGCGTGGACTTGCCCGCGCCATTGATGCCGAGGACGCAGCAGCGTTCCCTGCGCCGCACCAGCAGGTCCAGCCCCTCATAGATAACACGCTGGCCATAACGCTTGTGAACGCCGCGAAGATTCACGACGTCATCGCCCGAGCGCGGTGCGGGCGGGAATTCGAAGGACACCGACTGGCGCCGCTTCGGCGGTTCCACCCGGTCGATCTTCTCCAGTTTCTTGACGCGGCTTTGCACCTGCGCGGCGTGGGAGGCGCGGGCCTTGAACCGCTCGATGAAACTGATCTCCTTGGCCAGCATGGCCTGCTGCCGCTCGAACTGCGCCTGCTGCTGCTTCTCGTTCAGGGCACGCTGCTGTTCGTAGAACGCGTAATCCCCCGAATAGCTCGTCAGCCCGCCGCCATCGATCTCGATCACCTTGCCGATGATGCGGTTCATGAATTCGCGGTCGTGCGAGGTCATCAGCAGGGCGCCGTCATAGGCCCTGAGGAAATTCTCCAGCCAGATCAGGCTTTCGAGGTCGAGATGGTTGCTCGGCTCGTCGAGCAGCATGACATCGGGCCGCATGAGGAGGATGCGGGCCAGCGCCACGCGCATCTTCCACCCGCCGGAGAGCGCCCCGACATCCCCGTCCATCATCTCCTGGCTGAAACTCAGCCCGGCCAGAACCTCCCGCGCCTGCCCTTCCAGCGCATAGCCCCCGAGGGCCTCGAAGCGCCCCTGCACCTCGCCGAAGCGTTCGATGATGCTGTCGAGATTCTCGGCCTGCTCCGGGTCCGCCATGGCGGCCTCCAGGCTTTGCAGTTCGGCGGCGACCTCGCTCACGGCGCCGGCGCCGTCCATCACCTCGGCGACCGCGCTGCGCCCGGCCATCTCGCCGACATCCTGGCTGAAGAAGCCGATGCTGACGCCGCGATCGACCACCACCTGCCCTTCATCCGGCGGTTCCTGCCCGGTGATCATGCGGAAGAGCGTGGTCTTACCGGCCCCGTTCGGCCCCACGAGGCCAATTTTCTCCCCCTTCTGAAGCGCCGCGGAGGCTTCGATGAAGAGGATCTGCTGGCCGTTCTGCTTACTGATAGTGTCGAGGCGGATCATGGAGAGGCGGGGGCCCAAAGAGTTGCGGCGCGCTTATGCCACAGGCCGCGCCCGATGCAGCCTCTCCCCACAGAAAAAAGTCTTTTTGCTTCTTTTTCTCCAGAAAAAGAAGATATTTTTCTTTAAAATCAAATATTTCGCCGCGCCAGCCGCTGCCCCGCGATATAGCCCCAGGTCATATTCGGCCCGATGGTGGTGCCCGTCCCGACATTGCGGGTGCCGATGGGGTTGGCCATGGCCAGCCCGGCGGCGAAGAGGCCGGGGATGACACTGCCATCCGCCCGCAGCACCTCGGCCTGGGCATTGGTCCTGGCCCCGCCCTTGGTCCCAAGGATGGCGCGGCTGAACGGCATGGCGAGGAAGGGCGCGCGCAGGATGGGCTTGATCCCGGCCCGCCGCCGCTTATCCCCGGCCGAGGCGGCATCCGCCCGCGCCGGGCGGCCGAATTCCTGGTCTTCCCCCGCCTCGGCGGCGGCGTTGAAGCGGGCGACGCTCTCTTCCAGCGCCTCCTGCGGCACCCCGATCAGCCGGGCCAGGGCGCCGATGCTCTCCGCCTGCCGCATCCAGGCGGGGTCCGCCTGGGCCGCCCAGCGCACCGGCGGCACATCCTCCAGCATCCGCGCATCGGTGATGACCCAGGCCGGCAGGTGCAGCGGCGCGCCGCTCCGCGGGTCCCGCCGGTCGAGCGCCTCGCCGATATTGAACACCAGCTCGTTGGTGAAGCGCACCCCGTGCCGGTTCACCAGCATGGCGTAAGGCTCGGTGTGGAAAGGCACCGGCTGCGCCAGCAGGCGCCCCTCATAGCGCGTGGGGACGGAGGGGGTGAAGGTCGCCTGGTCCATATGCGCCAGCGCCGCGCCGGCGGCCTCGGCCAGGCGCTGGCCGTCGCCGCCATGCGCCGGCGGGCTGCCGCGGTAATCGAGCGGGCCAGGGAAATGCCGCGCCATCAGCGCCGCATCCCATTCAAAGCCACCGGTGGCGATCACCACGCCCGCGCGGGCGGACCATGTCGTCCGCTGCCCGCGCCATGTCACCTCGGCGCCGGTCACGGCGCCCAGCGCATCCTGCGTCAGCGCCGTGGCCCGGGCCTCGGGCAGCACCCGCACCCCGGCATCCAGGCAGCCGCGCAGCAGCCCCGTCACCAGCGCCGTGCCCTTGCCGCGCGTGTTGGTCAGCAGCCGCCACAGCAGGCGTGGCCACAGTTCCAGCGCCGTGCGGTAGGGCTTGTGGTAGAGGTCGGTCGTCACCGCCTCGTGGTAGGTGAAGATCTCCGGGATGGTGGAACGCCGGATGCGGAAAGCGAAGCGCCCCGCCCGCCAGCGGCTGAGCGGCAGCGGCGACATCATCCGCCCGCGCGGCTTCGCCCCCGGCAGGTGGCGCAGCGGGTCGGGCTCCGGCGTCAGGGCGAAGCGCAGCGGCGTGTTCGCCTCGATGAAGCGCAGCATCTCCGGCGCGGCATGGACGAAGGCGTGCCAGAGCGGCGCCTCCGTTTCCGCCCAGCCCTCGGGCGCGGCGGCGTGGAGATAGGCCAGCGCTTCCTCCGGGCTGTCCTCCAGCCCGGCGGCGGCGGCATGGTGGCTGGCGGGGATCCAGGTGCCGGCCCCCGACATCGCCGTGGTGCCGCCGAGGCGATCCGTCTTTTCCAGCACCGTGACCGAGAGGCCACGCCGCGCGGCCGTCAGCGCCGCCGTCAGCCCCGCCGCGCCGGAGCCGAGAACAAGGACATCAGTGGCGTGGTCGACCATGTGATCAAAAAATCCAGAGGAGATTCTTCTTTTTCTGGAGAAAAAGAAGCAAAAAGACTTTTTTCAGTTTGAGTCAGGGCGTGGGGAGCAGCGCCGCGCCATCGCGGGCCACCGGTCGGCCGCGCTTCAGCACCAGTTGGCGGGGCGGGTGGGAGACCACGGCTTCCGCCAGGCTCTCGCCCGGCACCAGCACGAGATCGGCGTTGCAGCCGACGGAAAGGCCGTAGCCTTCGAAGCCCATCACGGCGGCGCCGCCCCGCGTGCAGACATCGAGCGCCATCTCCACCTCGTCATCGCGGCGGAAATTGTTGCGCAGGCCCAGCAGCATGGCGCGCTCCAGCATGTCGGCATTGCCATAGGGGCCCCAGGTGTCGCGGATGCCGTCGGAGCCGGAACAGACCCGGATGCCGCGCGCCCGCAGCCGCGCGATGGGCGGCACCGGGCGGCTGGCGGAGCCGGTGGTCATGATGGCGATGTCCAGCTCCGCGATCTGGTCCAGCAGGCGCTCCACCATCGCCGTATCGGCATCGCCCAGGCAGAAGGCGTGGCTGATCGTCACCCGCCCGCGCAGGCCGAGCGCGCGCGTCCGCTCGGCGATCAGCTCCGTGCTGAAGGCGCCGAGCAGGCCGGGCTCGTGCAGGTGGATATCCACCGGCTTGCCGAAACGCTCGGCCAGATCAAAGACGATGTCGAGATGCCCCTTCGGGTCGCGGTCTATGGCGCAGGGGTCGAGCCCGCCCACGCCATCGGCGCCGAGGCGCATCGCCTCCTCCAGCATCGCCGCCACGCCGGGGCGGATCATCAGCCCCGATTGCGGGAAAGCGATGATCTCGATGTCCATGCTCTCCGCATAGGCGGCGCGGGTGGCCAGCACCCCCTCCATCCCGGCCAGCCCCACCGCATCGTCGATATCGACATGGGTGCGGATCTGCGTCGTGCCGTGGCTGAGCGACTGCACCACCTGCCGCGCCGATTGCCGCGCCGGGTCGATGCCCCATTCCCGCTTCAGCCGCCGCTCCGTCTCGATCTTGTCGGCCAGCGCGGGGCCGGCCTGGTGCGGCCGCCAGCCCATGCCGAGCAGCGATTTGTCGAGATGCGTATGCGCCTCGACCAGGCCCGGGATGGCCAGCGCGCCACGGCCCTCCTCCACCACGGCGCCCGGCGCCTCCAGCCCCGGCCCGATGGCGGCGATGATGCCGCCGCGGATCAGCATGTCGGTGGCCGGGCCGCCCATCGGGCGGATATCGCGCAGCAGCAGCGCCTGGGTCATGGGCTTCCTCCGCTCCAGGGGGTGGCCGCCCCGGATGGACGGGGAGAAGGCCCGACACTATACGAAATATCCCGCAAGACCAGCCGCCGGCCGGAAAAGCACCGGAAGAAGGACAGCGCATGACCGACAGCACCGGTTTCGACTTCGCCCGGCTCTCGGCGCGGGAGCGCTACAAGATCCTCATCGGCACCGTCATCCCGCGCCCCATCGCCTGGGTGACGACGCGGGACGCCGCCGGGCGCGCCAATGCGGCGCCCTACAGCTTCTTCAACTGTCTTTCGGCGGACCCGGCCATCGTCGCCCTCGGCATCGAGTTCCGCCCCGATGGGGCGCCCAAGGACACGGCGCGCAACATCCGCGACACCGGGTGCTTCACCGTCAACATCGTCTCGGATGCGCTGGCGGAGGCGATGAACGTCACCGCCACGCCCTTCGGCGCGGGGGTGGATGAGTTGGAAAAGGCAGGGCTGGCCACGGCGCCAGGGCTGGCCGTCTCCGCCCCGCGCATCCTGGCCGCGCCGGCGGCGCTGGAATGCCGGTTGCACTCCTTTCTCGCCATCAGCGCCTCGCGCGAGATCGTGCTGGGCGAGGTCGTCTATGCCCATATCCGCAGCGATGCGGTGGATGAGCGCCTGCATGTCGATCCGGCGGTGATCGACGCGCTGGGCCGCATGGGCGGGCAGGGCTATGCCAGGACGCGCGAGCGGTTTGACCTGCCGACCATGAGCGTGGCGCAGTTCGAGGGGGGGGCGCCCCCCCCCCACCCCCGCCGGGGGAACTGAGTTCCCCCGGGCCCCCGCTTCAGGGTTTTTCGGCGTCCACGGCCAGGGCGGCGCGCGCCGCCACCTCCAGCAGGGCGAGGTCGCTGTAGCGCGGGCCGATCAGCTGCACCCCCACCGGCAGGCCCTGCGGGCCGCGCGTGCAGGGCAGCGCGATGCAGGGCACATGCAGCAGCGTCCACATCGCGTTGAACACCGGGTTGCCGGGGTCGCGCAGATCGGCCGGCGCCTCGCCCGGCGCGGCGGGGGCCAGCACCGCGTCATACGCCCCGGCCAGCGTGTCGAAGATGCGGCGGCAGCCGGCGGCCAGGTCATGCGCCTCGCGCAGCGCGGCGGTGGAGAGGTTGCGCGCATTCTCCACGCGGTCACGGAAATCCTGGTGCAGCAGGGCGTGGTGGTGCAGATATTCCGGCAGGAAGGCGCCGCGCCCCTCGGAATGCATGATGATCTGCTGCGCCTCGTCCAGGCCGGAGAAGGGGGCGGGCAGCTCCGCCTCCTCCACCACGGCACCGGCGGCGCGCAGCCGGGCGGCGGCGGTTTCCAGCGCGGCCTGCGTGGCGGGGTCCGCCTTCGCCCAATGCGGCGTCCGGCACAGCGCGATGCGCAGCGGCCGGCCGGGCGGCGCTGCCGGCACGGGCGGCGCGGGCAGGCGCAGCGCCTCCGCCACCAGGGCGAGGTCGGCCACGCCGCGGCCATACCAGCCGATCGTGTCCAGGCTGTGCGAATAGGTCTTGGCGCCGTCGCGGCAGACCAGACCATGCGAGGGCTTCATGGCATAGGCGCCGCAGAAGGAGGCGGGGCGGATGGTGGAGCCGCCCGTCTGCGTGCCGAAGGCCAGCGGCACCATGCCATCGGCCACCGCCGCCGCCGAGCCGGAGGAGGAGCCGCCCGGCGAATGCGCGCCATTATGCGGGTTGCGCGTCAGCGGGCGGCGGCCGGCGGCGGCGAATTCCAGCGTGTCCGTCTTGCCCAGCACCACCGCGCCCTCGCCCCGCGCGATGGCGACGCAGGCGGCGTCCTGCGCCGCGATATGGCCCTGGTAGATCGGGGAATTGTGCGTCGTCGGCAGGCCGGCGGCGTCGATCATGTCCTTCACGCCGAGCGGCAGGCCATGCAGCACGCCGCGCGGCGCGCCACCCAGCATCGCCTTGTCCGCCTCGCGCGCGGCGCGCAGGGCGCCGGCCTCGTCCACATGGTTCCAGGCGCGCAGGAAAGGCTCGCGATCGGCGATGCGGGCGAGGCAGCCGCGCAGCAGCGCCTCGGCCGAGAGGCTGCCCTCGCGCAGGCGCCGCGCCGCCTCGGCGGCGCTCAGGCGCCAGGGCTCATCGGCCAGGGCCGTGGGCAGGGGGGGCAGGGCGCCCGCCATCAGCCGATCCTCACCGGGGTCAGGTCCTGGAACCAGGATTGCGCCTGGACGAAGCCCTGCACCTTCGGGCTCATCGCGCGCGGGTTGAGGTCGTGCACCACCCAGAGCCACAGCGCCTGGTCGACGATGCGCGTGTGCAGCGCGGCCAGCAGGCGGTCCTGCTCCGCGCGGGTGAAGGCGGTGCGGGCGGCGGCGACCAGCCGGTCCGCCTCCTCATCCTGCCAGCCGCCCCAGTTATAGCCGGCGGGCGGGCGGTCCGCCGAGGCGGCGACGCGCAGCAGCGCGATATCCGGGTCCCAGAAGCCCCAGCTGTTGTTGATGCCGGAGATGCCGCGGTTTTCCGGCGCCGCCGCGCCCATGCGGCGGCGGCCGCGCAGCGCCTCCCACTCCATCACCTCGAAGGTGAGCTCGACGCCGACGGCGCGCAGGCTCTCCTGGATGAACTCGTTCATCGGCTGCGGCTGCATCTGCCCCGAGCCGGAGGGCGAGATGATCACCTTCAGCCGCACCGGGTTGCCCGGGCCATAGCCGGCCTGCCGCAGCAGGGCGCGCGCCGCCTCCGGGTCGTGGCGCAGGCGGAAGGCGGGCTCGCCGAACCAGGGATGGCCGCGATTGACCATGCCCTCCGCCGGCACGGCGAGGCCGCCCAGCATCTGGCACAGCCCCTCGCGGTCGATGGCGAGGTTGAGCGCCTGCCGCACCCGCACATCGCGCGTCGGCGCATCGGGCAGGGTGCTGAGCTGGTAGGGCCAGACATGCGGGTAGAGGTTGGTGACGATCTGCATCCCCGCCGCGCGGAGCTGGGGCACGGCATCGGGCGGCGGCGCCTCGATCCAGTCCGCCTGGCCGGAGAGCAGGGCGGAGACGCGGGTATTGGCATCCGGCACCGTCAGCAGCACCAGCCGGGCGAGGCGCGGCACGCGCTGCGGGTTCCAGTAGGCCGGGTTGGGCACGAGTTCCGCCCGCTCCCGCGGGACGAGGCGCTCCAGCATCCACGGGCCGGTGCCGGAGGGGCGCTGCGCCACCTTGCTCCAGTCGCGGCCCATCTCCTCCCAGCGGCGCGGGCCGGAGATGGCGATCATGGCGAGCTGGTAGGGCAGCACGGCATCCGGCTGCTTCGTCACGATCTCCAGCGTCAGCGCGTCGAGGGCGCGGTAGCTGGCCAGCGAGGCGGTATAGGGCGCGCCCTGCGCCGCCTGCTGCGGGTCGAATTGCGGCGCGTCGCGCTTCAGCAGCTTGTCGAAATTCCAGGCGATGTCCTCGGCCGTGACGGGGGAGCCGTCATGGAAGCGCACCCCCGGGCGCAGGCGGAAGGTCCAGCGGCGGCGATCCTCCGCATCCACGCTCCAGTCCTGGGCAAGGCCGGGGCCGACCTGCGCCGCCGTGTCGCCGCGCGAGAGGTCCCAGTTCAGCAGCCCGTCATAGAGCGTCATGCCGATGAAGCGCTGGCCCTCGGCGCCCTGGCTGGCCTGGCCGGTGGTCAGCGGCAGGTCGGCCAGGGTGGTGGCGAGGCGGAGCACCCCGCCCGGCCCGGCCGCCTGGGCGGGCAGCCCCGGCAGGGCGGGCAGGGTGCCGGCCAGGGCGGAGAGCATCAGGCTGCGTCGGTTCATCATCGGGGTTCCCTGAAAGCGGCGCGAGGCTGTTCGGGGCGCTGCGGGCGGGGAGGGGGGCCTTGCGCGGGTCAGGGTGGAGCAAGGGGCGTGCCAAGGTTTGCGCATCGCGGGTGTCGCAACCCGGTGCGGGAATGGAACCATTGGGGCGGGATTTCAGCCCTTTTTATGGGCAATCATGGGTCTTGCCTGGGCATGTCCGGGACGCATCCGGGGTCTTTGCCTTTCAGGAAGGCAAAATCTGTCCTTCTGGCCCATGGCTTGCATCGCCGGGGGCGAACCCCTGGACGGAGCAAGCATGGCCTCGCCCCAAGCCCTACTGTCCCGCCCGATGCCGGATCTCGGCGGCCCCGCCCAGCCGCTGCTCTCGGTGCGCGGGCTGACCAAGCATTTCCCCCTCAAGGGCGGGCTGCTCAACCGCGCGCGCGGCAGCGTGCAGGCGGTGGACGATGTCAGCTTCGACCTGCGCAAGGGCGAGACGCTCGGCATCGTCGGTGAGAGCGGCTGCGGCAAATCCACCACCTCCCGCCTCATCATGGCCCTGATGCAGCCCACCGCCGGCGAGGTGATCTTCGACGGCCAGAGCGTCGGCCCCGGCGGCCTCACCCTGAAGGAATACCGCCGCCAGGTGCAGATGGTGTTCCAGGACAGCTACGCCTCGCTGAACCCGCGCCTGACCATCGAGGAATCCATCGCCTTCGCGCCGCAGGTGCATGGCCTGCCGCGCCGCCCGGCGGTGGAGCGCGCGCAGGAGCTGATGGCCGCCGTCGGGCTGGAGCCGGCGCAGTTCGCCCGCCGCTACCCGCATGAGCTCTCCGGCGGCCAGCGCCAGCGCATCAACATCGCCCGCGCCCTGGCCCTGCGCCCGCGCCTGATCATCCTGGACGAGCCGGTCTCCGCCCTCGACAAATCGGTCGAGGCGCAGGTGCTGAACCTGCTGATGGACCTCAAGGAGCAATACGGCCTCACCTACCTCTTCATCAGCCACGACCTGAACGTGGTGCATTATGTCTCGGACCGCGTGCTGGTCATGTATCTCGGCCGCGTTGCCGAGTTCGGGCCGGTGGACGCCCTCTATGAGAAGCCGGCGCATCCCTACACCGCCGCGCTGCTGGCCAGCCGCCCCTCGATGGACCCGGAGCGGCGGCGCAGTGAGCCGCCGCTCTCGGGCGATCCGCCCAACCCGGTGAACCCGCCCTCCGGCTGCCGTTTCCGCACCCGCTGCGCCCTGGCGGAGGCGGTCTGCGCCGGCACCGTGCCGCCGCTGGCCGAGGCCGGCCCCGGCCATCGCGCCGCCTGCCTCGTCCACGCCCCCGGCAGCGGCCACAGCAAGGCCACCGCCCATGCCGCCTGACGCCCCCGCCACCCTCGTGGCGCCCGCCGCCGCGACAGCATCGGCCCCCGAACCGCTGGTGCATGTGCGCGGGCTGAATGTCCGCTTCGTCTCGCGCGAGGCCACCGTCCACGCCGTCAATGGCGTGGATTTCGATCTCGCGCAGAACGAGGCGCTGTGCATCCTGGGCGAGAGCGGATCGGGCAAATCCGTCACGCTGCGCGCGCTGATGCGGCTGAACCCGCCGAAGAAAACGGTGATGAGCGGCACGCTGCGCGTCGGCGGGCAGGATGTCGTGGCGGCGCCGGAGAGCGCCATGGCCGATCTGCGCGGCCGCGTCGTCTCCATGATCTTCCAGGAGCCGATGACGGCGCTCGACCCCGTCTTCACCATCGGCCGGCAGATCGCCGAGACCATCCTGCGCCATGAGGGCACCAGCCGCGCCGAGGCCGACCGCCGCGCGCTGGAACTGCTGGAACTGGTGCAGATCCCCTCCGCCAGACGCCGCCTCGCCGCCTATCCGCATGAACTCTCCGGCGGGCTGCGCCAGCGCGCGATGATCGCCATCGCCCTCTCCTGCCGCCCGAAGCTGCTGCTGGCCGATGAGCCGACCACGGCGCTGGACGCCACGGTGCAGATCCAGATTCTCCTGCTTCTGCGTCGCCTGCAGCAGGAACTCGGCATGGGGGTGATTTTCGTCACCCATGATCTCGGCGTGGCGGGGGAGGTCGCGGACCGCATCGCCGTCATGTATGCCGGGCGCTTCATCGAGGAGGGGCCGGTGGGGGCGCTGATGCGCGGCCCGCTGCACCCCTATGCGCGCGGGCTGATGGGCGCCACCGTCCATGCCGGGCTGCGCGGCCAGCGCCTGACCACCATCCCCGGCGCGCCACCCGACCTGCGCGACCCGCCGCGCGGCTGCGCCTTCGCGCCGCGCTGCCCGCTGGTGGGGGAGGATTGCCTGCCCGCCGTGCCGGCGCTGCGCAGCCCGCTGCCGGGGCGGCAGGTGCGCTGCCTGCGCGTGGAGGACGCGGCATGACGCAGCACCGCCCCGCCAACGCCATGCCGGCCCATCGCCGCGGAGGCTCCTGAGCCATGCTCCTCTACATCCTGCGGCGCGTGCTCTATGCCGTGCCCATCGCGCTGGCCGTCAGCCTGCTCTGTTTCCTGCTGGTGCATATCGCGCCGGGCGACCCGGTGAACGCCATCGTCCCCGCCGACGCGCCGCAGGCGGTGGTGGAGCAGATCCGCGCCGAATACGGGCTGGACAAGCCGCTGCCGGTGCAGTTTGGCCTCTGGCTGCTGAAGGTGGTGCAGGGCGATCTCGGCCGCTCCCTCGCCACGGGGCGCGCCGTCACCGAGGATCTCGCCATCGCCGTGCGCAACACGCTGCGCCTCTCGCTGGTGGCGGCGCTGATCGGCTTCACCTTCGGCACGCTGCTCGGCGCCGTGGCCGGGCTGTTCCGCGGCACCTGGGTGGACCGCCTGGCCGTCGGCCTCGCCGCCGCCGGTGTCTCCGTGCCGCATTACTGGCTGGGGATGGTGCTGGTCATCCTCTTCAGCGTCCTGATTCCCGCCCTGCCGGCCATGGGCGCGGGGCCGGGCGGCTCGGGCGACTGGGTGTGGGACATCGCGCATATGCGCCACCTGGTGCTGCCGGCCATCACCCTCAGCGTCATCCCGATGGGCATCGTGACGCGCACGCTGCGCGGCATCGTGGCCGAGATCATGAACCAGGACTTCGTCAACACGCTGCGCGGCAAGGGGCTGCGGCGCGGCGGCATCCTGCTGCATGTGGCCAAGAACGCGGCGCCCGGCACGCTGGCGGTGATGGGGCTGCAGCTCGGCTACCTGATGGGCGGCTCCATCCTGGTGGAGACGGTGTTCTCCTGGCCGGGCACCGGCTTCCTGCTGAACAGCGCCATCTTCCAGCGCGACATCCCGGTGCTGCAGGGCACCATCCTGGTGCTGGCGCTGTTCTTCGTCACCCTCAACCTGCTGGTCGACCTGCTGCAGACCGCGCTGGACCCGAGGATCAAGCGGGCATGAGCACCACCACCTCCCTGGGCGCCAGCCCCGCCGCCGCGCCGCGCCGCCCGGCCGCCAGCCCCGGCTACTGGCAGGGCGTCTGGCGCCGCCTGCGGCATGACCGGGTGACGCTCGCCTGCGCCGCCGTGCTGCTGCTGATGCTGTTCGCCATCCTCGCCGCGCCGCTGATCGCCCCGGCCGATCCCTACCAGACCAGCATGATCCGCCGGCTGAAGCCGGTGGGCTTCGGCAACCACCTGCTCGGCACCGACGAGCTCGGGCGCGACATGCTGACGCGCCTGCTCTATGGCGGGCGGCTCTCCTGGTTCCTCGGCATCACGCCGGTGGTCATCGCCTTCGGCATCGGCGGCACGCTCGGCATCATCGCGGGCTTCGCCGGCGGCTGGGTGAACATGCTCATCATGCGTGTCACCGATGTGTTCTATGCCTTCCCCTCCGTGCTGCTGGCGGTGGCCATCAGCGGCGCGCTGGGGGCGGGGGTGTTCAACGCCATCCTGTCGCTGACGCTGGTCTTCATCCCGCAGATCATCCGGGTGGCGGAGAGCACCACCACCTCCGTCCGCGCGCTGGACTATGTGGAGGCCGCGCGCGGCTCCGGCGCCGGGGCGCTGACCATCGTGCGCGTGCATGTTCTGCCCAATGTGCTGGGGCCGATCTTCGTCTATGCCACCAGCCTGATCAGCGTCTCGATGATCATCGCCTCCGGCCTCTCCTTCCTCGGCCTCGGCACCAAGCCGCCGGAGGCCGAATGGGGGCTGATGCTGAACACCCTGCGCAGCGCGATCTATTCCCAGCCCGTCATCGCCATGCTGCCCGGCCTGTGCATCTTCGTCACCAGCATGGCCTTCAACCTGGTCAGCGACGGGCTGCGCGCCGCCATGGATGTGCGCAACTGAGCCCGCCGCCCCGCTTCCTCTCCCCCGCCCTTCCGGCCCGATCCGCGAGGAGATCCGCATGACCGCTTCCGACGACACCCCGCCCCGCCTGTCGCGGCGCGGCCTGCTGCGCGGCGCCTCGGCCAGCGCCGCCGCCACCCTGGCCCTGCCGGCCTGGATGGGCCCCGCCGCCCTCGGCTGGGACCCGGCCTTCGCCCAGGTGGCGGGCGGCGTGCTGCGTGTGGGCATGACCGCCTCCGCCGTGCCGCTCTCCAATGGCTGCCCCGACCAGGGTGGCGAGGGGCAGCGCTTCATGGGCATCACCCTCTATGACCAGCTGGTGATGTGGGACCTCTCGCGCAGCGATGCCCCGGCGGTGCTGAAGCCCGGCCTGGCCACCGCCTGGAAGACGGAGGAGGGCAACCCGAAGCGCTGGAGCTTCACCCTGCGCCCGGGCGTGAAGTTCCATGACGGCCATGTGCTGACGGCCGAGGACGTGATCTTCAGCTTCGACCGCGGCTTCAAGCGCGACGCGGCCTGGTTCGACCCGCGCGCCGGGGCGCAGATCGCGCCGCGCTTCCCCACCCTGGTCGCCTGGGGCAGCGAGGGGCCGGGGCAGTTCTGGCTGGAAACCTCGATCCCCGACAGCACCATCCCCTATGCGCTGACCTGGCTCGGCATCGTCCACAAGGGCGCCTGGGAGGCGGCCGGCAGCAACTGGGACAATTACCTGCTGAAGGCCGTGGGCACCGGTCCCTGGAAGCTGACCAGCTTCAGCCTGCGCGAGCGCGCCGAGCTGGCCCGCTTCGACGAATACTGGGACGCGCCGCGCGTGCCGAAATGCGCGCGGCTGACGCTGCTGCCGCTGCCCGAGGCCAATACCCGCGTGGCGGCGCTGCGCTCGGGGCAGGTGGATTTCATCGAGGCGCCGCCGCCCGATGCCATCGACAGCCTGAAGGCGGCGAAGTTCACCATCGTCACCAATGCCTATCCGCATAACTGGACGTGGCACCTTTCCATGGTGGAGGGCTCGCCCTGGCGCGATGTGCGGGTGCGCAAGGCGGCCAACCTCGCGCTCAACCGCGCCGAGCTGAAGGAACTGCTGGGCGGCCTGATGCTGGAGGGCAACGGGCTGGTGCCGCCGGGCAACCCCTGGGCCGGCAAGCCGTCCTTCAGGCTGAGCTACGACCTCGCCGCCGCGCGCAAGCTGATGACGGAGGCCGGCTTCAGCGCCGCCAACCCGGTGCGGACGAAGATCGCCATTTCCTCCAGCGGCTCGGGCCAGATGCAGCCGCTGCCCATGAACGAGTATATCCAGCAGGCGCTGAAGGAAGCCTATATCGAGATCAGCTTCGAGGTGTTCGACTGGAACACCCTGATCACCGTCTGGCAGGGCGGCGCCAAGGGGCCGAATGCGCGCGGCTGCACCGGCATCAATTTCTCCTATGCCGCCTTCGACCCCTACAGCGCCTTCATCCGCCTGCTGAAGTCGGACCTGCACGCGCCGAAGGGCGTCAACTGGGGCTGGTTCTCCGACCCGGCCTTCGATGCCCTCTTCGCCGAGGTCTATGCCACCTTCGACCCGGCGCAGCAGAATGCGCTGCTGGCGCGGGTGCATGAGCGGATCGTGGACGAGGCGCTGTTCCTCTTCGCCGCGCATGACATGAACCCGCGCGCCCTGAGCCCGAAGGTGCAGGGCTTTGTGCAGGCGCAGTCCTGGTTCCAGGATCTGACGCCGGTGCGCATGGGCTGAGCGGCCCTCTCCGCCCGGCTCTCCCCGCCCGGCTCTCTCCGTCCGGCATCGCCGCCGGGCGGAGGCCCCCGGCGCCGGGCGCATTGTCCAGGGCTTTACCATTGCCCGGCTAGTCTCGGCGGCCTCAAGACCCGGGACAGGGTATGCGTATTTTTCTTAATCTCTCGGTGGCCCTGAAACTGGGCCTCGCGGCGGCGATGGTGGTGCTGCTGGTGGGTGGCCAGGCCTACCGCACGCATGGCCGCATCGACGACGCGGCGCAGCGCGCCGGGGAGCAGAGGCAGGCCAATGCGACCAACGGCCTGCTGCATGCCGCCTTCAACGAGATCCTGAAGGCCGACCTGCACGGGTTGCGCGCCGCCACGGCACAGGGCGGCGCCGCGGTGGACATGGCGGTGAAGGACATGGCCGAGGCGCTCGGCACGGCCAGCGGCCAGTTGCAGGAGGCCGCCACCCAGGCGAGCGGGGAGGAGGCACGGCAGGCCGCCCTCGCCCTGCCGCCGCTGATCGGCCGCTATGGCGAGGTCCTGCGGGAGGGGGTGGCGCTGCGCCGCCGCCTTCTGGAGCTGCGCGATACCCGCCTGCTGGAGGCGGCTGGTGATTTCGACCGCATGCTGGAGGCCACCCAGGGCAGCCTCTCCTTCGAGCTGCGCGACCGCGCCCAGGAGGAGGAGGTGCGCAGCCGCCTCATGGCGCTGGGCGGGGCGGTGGCCGAGATGCTGCGCAGCACCGAGCGCTTTTTCTCCACCGAGCGGCCGGAGGAAGCCCGCCGCGTGCGGCGCAGCGCGGCCCAGCAGCGCGCCTATGGCCGCGGCCTGCCGCGCAGTGGCATGAGCGAAAGCTTCAGCGCCGAGCTGGGCCGCCTCGGCGCCCAGGCCGAGAAGCTCGCCGCCATCGCGCTGGAGGGGGTCGCCCTGATGGAGGAGGCCGGGCAGATCCGCGCCAGCCGGATCGACCCGGCGCGGCAGGCCCTGGAAGTGGCGCTGCACCGCTTCGACGACATGCTCGATGAGCTGGAGGAGGAGGCCGTCAGCAGCATGTCCGCGGCGATGGAGGCCTTGCAGGTGGAAACCCTGGCACTGGCCGGGGCCGTGGCGCTGCTGCTGCTGGCCAGCACATGGCTGACCACGCGCGCCATCGCCGCGCCACTCGGCCGCCTGGCCGCCGCGCTGCGCCGCATCGCCGATGGCGAGACGGAGGCCCGCGCCCCCGATCGCGGGCGGAGCGACGAGATCGGCCTGATCGCCGAAGCGGTGGAGGAATTGCGCGGCAAGGTGGCCGAGGCCTTCGAGCAGCGCCAGATGATCGAGCAGATGCCGCTTGGCGTCATGCGCGCCGATCCGCGCGACGAGTTCCGCGTCAGCTTCATGAACCCCGAGATGCGGAAGATCCTGGACGAGCTGAAGCATATCCTGCCCTGCCCGCCGGAGAAGGTGCTGGGCAGCAGCATCGACATCTTCCACCCCGAGCCGGGCCGGGTGCGGGCGCTGCTGGCCGATGGCACGCGGCTGCCGCACAAGGCGCGTGTCCGGCTGGCGGGGGAGGTGATGGACCTCACCATCACGCCGCTGCGCGACCGCAACGGGCAGTATGTGGCACCGATGCTGTTCTGGCGGACGGTGACGGAGCAGGCCCGGCTGGCCGACTCCTTTGAGCAGGATGTGGGCAGCGTGGTGCAGCGCGTGGCCGGCGGCAGCGCCGAATTGCAGGAGGCGGCGCGCCGGCTGGCCGAGGCGGCCGCCACCTCCGGCCGCGAGGCCATGGCGGTGAGCGAGGCGGCGGAGCGGGCCGATGGCGGGGTGAACACCGTGGCCACGGCGGCCGAGCAGATGGCGGCCTCGGTGCGGGAGATCGCCCGGCAGGTGGCGGAGTCCGCCGATGTGGCCGGCCGCGCCGTGATGGAGGCGCGCGAGACCGGCACCACCATGCGCGGCCTCGCCGAGGCGGCGGGGCGCATCGGCGATGTGGTGAAGCTGATCAACGACATCGCCGGGCAGACCAACCTTCTCGCCCTCAACGCCACCATCGAGGCCGCACGGGCGGGCGAGGCGGGCAAGGGCTTCGCCGTGGTGGCCGGGGAGGTGAAGAACCTCGCCAGCCAGACCGCCCGCGCGACCGAGGAAATCGCCCAGCAGATCAGCGGCATGCAGGCCTCCACCGACCGCGCCGTGGCGGCCATCCGCACCATTGGCAACACGGTGGAGCGCACCAGCGAAATCGCCAATGCCATTGCCCTGGCCGTGCGCCAGCAGGGCGAGGCGACGGATGCAATCGCCCGCAGCGCGGCGCAGATGGCCGAGGCGACGGGGGTGGTGAGCCACCGCATCGGCGTGGTGCGCGAGGTGGCTGGCCAGACCGGCCATGCGGCCGAGAGCATGCGCAGCGTGGTGGAGACGGTGGCCGAGCAGTCCGGCATCCTGCAGCAGCGGGCGGGCCGTTTCCTGGAGGCGGTCCGCCGCTGAAAGCGGGGTCCGGGGGGACCTCGTCCCCCCGGCGGGTGGGTGCGGGAGGGCAGCGCCCTCCCGTCCCCCGTTTCAGAATGCGCTGGCCTCCTCCAGCCGCCGCAGCTGCTCTTCCCCAAGCGGCAGCCGCAGCGCCGCCAGCAGTTCTTCCAGCTGCGCCAGGCTGGTCGCGCTGGCCAGCGGCGCCGCGACGGAGGCGCGCCGGGCGAGCCAGGCCACCGCCACCTGCCCCTGCTTCGCCCCTGTCTCTGCCGCCACGGCATCGAGCGCCGCCAGGATGCGCAGCCCGCGCTCATCCAGGTATTTCGAGGCCGTCGCGCCGCGCGCCTTGCCCTCGGTATCGGCCGCGCTGCGGTATTTCCCGGTGAGGAAGCCGCTGGCCAGGGCGTAGTAGGGCACCACCGCCACCTCTTCCGCCACGCAGAGATCCTGTAGCGCGCCCTCGAACCCCGCGCGATCATACAGATTATACTTGGGCTGGAGCACGCCGTAGCGCGGCAGCCCGGCGGCATCGCTCACCGCCAGGGCGGCGCGCAGCCGCTCGGCCGAGTAGTTGGAGGCGGCGATGGCGCGCACCTTGCCCGCCTTCACCAGCGTGGCATGGGCCTCCAGCGTCTCGTCCAGCGGCACGGACTCATCGTCGCGGTGCGAATAATAGAGATCGATATAGTCCGTCCGCAGCCGGCGCAGCGAATGCTCGACCGCCTGCACGATCCAGGCACGGGAGAGGCCGCCCCGGCCCTCGCCGAGATCCATGCCGGTCTTGGTGGCGATCACCACCCTGTCGCGGTTGCCGCGGGCGGCCATCCAGTTGCCGATGATGGTTTCCGACTCGCCGCCCTGGTTGCCGGGCTTCCAGCGCGAATAGACATCCGCGGTGTCGATGAAATTGCCGCCGCCGGCGGTGAAGGCATCCAGCAGGGCGAAGGACTGCGCCTCGTCCACCGTCCAGCCGAAGACATTGCCGCCGAAGCAGAGCGGGGCGACCGAAAGGCCGGTGCGGCCCAGGGCCTTGTGTTCCATCCCGGTTGATCCCTGTCCTGTATCCTGGGGCGGCGCGGGATGCGGCCGCCCATCGCGCCGCAGGCTGGGCGCTGGGCGGGCATCTGGCAAGACCGGTTGGTTTTGAGGGGGCTTTGCCCCCTCACCCCCCCTTTCTTTCCCTTGGGCAGGGGACGGGGTCCCCTGCACCCGCCTTCAGAAGAAGCCTCTCTGCATCCCTCAGCGCATGGTGGGCATCACGAATTCCGCCCCGGCGCGGATGCCGGTGGGCCAGCGGCTGGTGATGGTCTTGAGGCGGGTGTAGAAGCGCACCCCCTCCGGCCCGTGCATGTGGTGGTCGCCGAACAGGGAGGCCTTCCAGCCGCCGAAGGAATGGAAGGCCATCGGCACCGGGATGGGCACGTTGATGCCGACCATGCCGACCTGGATCTGGTGCGCGAAGTCCCGCGCCGCATCGCCATCGCGGGTGAAGATGGCGGTGCCATTGCCGAATTCATGCGCGTTGATCCAGCCCGCCGCCGTGGCGTAGTCCGGCGCGCGGGCGATGGAGAGGACGGGGCCGAAGATTTCCTCCCGGTAGATCTTCATCTCCGTCGTCACATGGTCGAACAGCGTGCCGCCGATGAAATAGCCCTGCTCATAGCCCTGGCGGCGGAAATCGCGGCCATCGACGACGAGCTGCGCGCCCTCCGCCACCCCGGCATCGACATAGCCGCGCACCTTGTCGAGATGCTGGCGCGTCACCAGCGGCCCCATCTCCGCCTCCGGGTCCGTGCCGGGGCCGATGCGCAGGGCGCGCACCTTGGGCACGAGGCGCTCCAGCAGGGCCCCGGCGGTGGCCTCGCCCACCGGCACGGCGACGGAGACGGCCATGCAGCGCTCGCCGGCCGAGCCATAGGCGGCGCCCATCAGCGCGTCCACCGCCTGGTCCAGGTCGGCATCCGGCATGATGATCATGTGGTTCTTGGCGCCGCCCAGGGCCTGGCAGCGCTTGCCGTGGCGCGTCGCCGTCTCATAGACCGCCCGCGCGATGGGGGTGGAGCCGACGAAGCTGACCGCGGCGATCCCCGGATCGACCAGTAGCGCCTCGACCGCCTCCCGGTCACCCTGGACGACGTTGAAGACGCCATCCGGCAGCCCCGCCTCCTTCAGCCATGCGGCGAGCAGCAGGGCGGCCGAGGGGTCGCGCTCCGAGGGCTTCAGGATGAAGCAGTTGCCGCAGGCGAGGGCGACGGGGAACATCCACATCGGCACCATGGCCGGGAAGTTGAAGGGCGTGATGCCGGCGACGACGCCGAGCGGCTGGCGCAGCGCGTAGCTGTCGATGCGGGTGCCGACATTCTCGGTCATCTCCGTCTTGAGCAGCTGCGGCGCGGCGGTCGCGAATTCCACCACCTCCATGCCGCGCTGGATCTCGCCGCGCGCGTCGGAGAGCACCTTGCCGTGCTCGGCGGTGATGACGGCGGCGAGTTCCTCGGTGCGCTCCTCCAGGATGCGGAGGAAGGCGTTGAGGATGCGGGCACGGCGCAGCGGCGGCGTGGCGGCCCAGGCGGGATGCGCGGCGCTGGCGATGGCGACGGCCTCCCGCACCTCGGCGGCGGAGGCGAGGCTGAGCGTGCCGCTCTGCTCCCCGGTCGCCGGGTTGTAGACGGGCGCCGTGCGGCCGCTGCGCCCGGCCACGAGCTGGCCGCCGATAGAATGATGGATGGGTCTGGTCATGTTTCCTCCCCGTGCCGCGCGGCTGTGCGCGATGGCCGGGGGGAGCTTGGGATGCACGGATTTGCGCAGCAATGGCGAGATTTGCGCTTCCGTTGTGCGGATTTTATCGTCACCCGATGGATTGGGACCGCATCCGCATCTTCCTCGCCGTGGCGCGCACCGGGCAGTTGCTGGGGGCCGCGCGGCGGCTCGGGCTGAACCATGCCACGGTGGGCCGCCAGCTCAGCGCGCTGGAGGAGGAGCTGGCGACCCGGCTGGTGGAGCGGCAGACCCAGGGCTGTGTCCTCACCCCCGCCGGGGAGGCGCTGCTGGCCACGGCGGAACGGGTGGAATCCGAACTGCTCCAGGCGGAGGCCGCGCTCTCCGGCACGGCGGAGGCCATCACCGGCACGGTGCGCATCGGCGCGCCGGACGGGCTCGGCAATTACTTCCTGGCCGGGGAGCTGGGCGGTATCGCGGCACGCTACCCCGGGCTGGTGATCCAGCTCGTGCCGCTGCCGCGCACCTTCTCCCTGTCACGGCGGGAGGCGGATCTCGTCATCACCCTGGACCGGCCGAAGCAGGGGCGGGTGATCGTGCAGAAGCTCACCGACTACACGCTGGGCGTCTATGCGGCGGAGCAGTATCTGGCCGAGACCGGCCCCATCGGCACGGAGCAGGACCTGGCCGGTCGGCTCTTCGTCACGCATGTGGAGGATTTCGTCTATAGCCGCGCGCTGGACTATGCGGAGGCGCTGGGGCGGCTGATGCAGCGGCGCTTCGAATGCGGCAGCGTGGTGGGGCAGATGGAGGCGGTGCGCGCCGGCCATGGCGTCGGCATCCTGCACGACTATGCCGCCCGGCGTTTTCCGGAGCTGCGGCGCCTGCTGCCACATCTGCGCTTCACCCGCAGCTACTGGATGATCACCCACCCCGACACCCACCGCACCCGCCGCGTGGTGGAAGTGCAGCGGCAGATCGTGGCGCGGCTGCGCCGGGTGCGCTGGGTCTTTGGCGGAGCGGAAGAGGGGGAGATCAGCCAGGAATAAAAATTCTACCTATTTCCAGAAATTTCCCTATATAGAATTTAAATTCCATTCTTCTGATGGTGTGCGGGGTGGCGGTGACGGAACTGGCGCGGGATTTCAGAAGCCTGCGGGAGATGCTGGCGCAGCGGCATGATGGCCTGCCGCGCCGTTTGCAGCAGGTGGCGCGCTATGCGCTGGACCACCCGGATGAAATGGCGCTGGGCACGGTGGCTGAGGTGGCCAAGGGTGCCGGCGTGCAGCCCTCCACCCTGGTGCGCTTCGCCCAGAGCCTGGGTTATGGCGGCTTCTCGGAATTGCAGCAGGTCTTCCGCACCCGGCTGCGCGACCGCTGGCCTGATTATGACGAGCGTCTTCTGGGCCTGCGCGATGCCGCCCAGGCCGAGGGTGGGGCGGCCATCCTGCTCAATGGCTTTGTCGAGGCCTCCATCACCTCGCTCACCCGGCTGCGGGAGACGGTCAGCGCGGCGGATCTGGACAAGGCGGCGGATCTGCTGGCCGGGGCGGAGACCATTTATCTTCTTGGCCAGCGGCGGGCCTTCGCCGTGGCGAGCTATCTCGGCTATGCGCTGGGCAAGCTCGGGCTGCGCGCGGTGCTGCTCGACAATGCCGGGGGCATGCTGCCCGAGCGCGCCAATCTCGCGCGGCCGGGCGATGCGCTGCTGGTCATCAGCTTCACCCCCTATACCCCCGGCACGGTGGACACCACCGCCGCCATCGCGCAGCGCGGGGTGCCGGTGGTGGCGATCACGGACTCCGCCTTCAGCCCGCTGGTGCCGCTGGCCAGTGCCTGGCTGGAGGTGGCGGAGGCTGATAGCGGTGCCTTCCGCTCCCTGGCGGCCAGCCTCGCCGCGGTGCTGACGCTGGCGGTGCTGGCGGCCGAGAAGAGAGGCGTTTGTTTCAGGCTGCCGCCGTCTCCCGGCACGGCAGGACGCTAAGGCCTGTTAGAGCTTGAATGCTGTTCCCATGTTCTGGGCATGGTGGAGAGCAGCGACAATCAGGTTTTCACGGA